>QQUN01000009.1 GCA_008501585.1 Pseudomonadota bacterium
CGGGCGTCGTCCAGGTCGAGCAGCACCTGGCCGGGCAGGGGCTGGCGGTCGAGGACCAGGCCGGTGGCGACCGAGGGGTGGGCGACCGGTACCAGGGTGTCGCCGAACAGCCGCCACGCACCGGCCGGGGCATTGCGATCGGCGCAGTAGCGCAGGGCCAGGTCGATGTCTTCGTGGAGCAGGTCGACCACCCGGTTGGTGGTCGAGACGCGCACTTCGATGTCCGGATGGGCGGCCTGGAAGTCGGACAGCTGCGGCACCAGCCACAGTGCCGAGATGCCCACGCCGGCCGAGATGGTGACGGTCGGTCGCTCAGGGGTGCGCAGGCGAGCGGCCAGGCGGGCGTACTCGGTCAGCCATTGTTCGGCGGCATCGGCCAGGCGGGTGCCGGCCTCGGTCAGGCTGAGGCTGCGTACGCCGCGCACGAACAGCGGTGTGCCCAGCGCGGCTTCCAGGCTTTGCACCTGGCGGCTGATGGCCGACTGGCTCAGGCACAGTTCCTCGGCGGCCAGGGTGAAGGAGCGGTGGCGTGCGGCGGCAAGAAAACCGCGCAGCGGATCCAGCGGGGGCAGGTGGAGCAACAGGCTATCCATGCGTTTTTCGCATCCATGCAATGCAAATTGACCGTTTGTCCGGCGGCCGGTCTGCGCCGATACTCCGCTCAACCCCGCAGCCGATGTGCGGTTGTCGGGGGGATTGGAGGATGCCGACATGGCTGAAATTATTGCATGCGAACCGATCACTCTGGCACCGCGGACGACGCTGGTGCTGGCCCAGATGGCCCACGCCGAGGTGAGCTGTCGCGCCGGCGGGGTGTGGATCACCCAGTACGGCGACCATCGCGACGTGGTGCTCAAGCCGGGGCAGTCGGTGGTGCTGGCGCTGCCGACGGCGACGGTGATGACCGCCAGCGATGGTGCCGATGTGCTGATTACCCGGCGCTCGGCGTCGGCGGAACGGCCATCGCTCGGGCGCTGGCTGGCCAGCCTGTTCGATCCGCGCTGGAGCAGCCGTGCCAGTTGCGCCCTGCGCCAGCGGTTGCCGGCGCGCAATCTGCGTCACGGCTGAGCGTCTTTCGTTCATGATTGCGCGTCCCCCCAAAGACGATCTGCGCCTCGACCAGGCTGTCTTTGGGGCACCGCTCGGCGACGCCCGAAAAACGCTCAGGCGTTGAGGCAGGCGCCGCCGGACGCCTGTGCCATACTGAACGGTCAGCGGCCGGCGCAGGGTGCCGGCCGGGCGCCGCGACCGCCCGAAGGAGACGATTGCCCGTGACCCGTTCGCCTGTCGTCGAGATCTGGTTCGAGTTTGCCAGTTCCTATTCCTATCTCGCCGTGATGCGCATTGCCGAGGCCGCACGCGCCGCCGGCGTACGCTTGCGCTGGCGCCCGTTCCTGCTCGGGCCGGTGTTTCTCAGCCTGGGCTGGAACGACTCGCCCTTCAATATCTATCCGCCCAAGGGGCGCTACATGTGGCGCGACATGGCGCGACTGGCCGACAAGTACGGCATTGCGTTCGAGCTGCCCAGCCAGTTCCCGCGCAACGGCCTGCTCGCGGCGCGGGTGGCCGTGCTGGGCCAGGACCAGCCGTGGATCGCCGATTTTGCCCGCGCGGCGATGCGCGCCAACTTTGGCGAGGATCGCGACATCGGCCAGCCGCCGGTGATCGCCGACATTCTCACCGCCCTCGACCTGCCCGCCGAGGCGCTGATCGCCGAGGCGCAGTCGCCGGCCAACAAGCAGGCGCTGCGGGCGCAGACCGAGCAGGCGGCGGCGCTGGGCATCTTTGGTGCGCCCACCTTCCTGGTCGACGGGGAAATGTTCTGGGGCAACGACCGGCTCGAAGACGCCCTGGCCTGGGCCCGCGCGCCGGCCGGCGGGGTGATCAGTTGAGCTTGCTGCGGAACATGAAATACACCGCGCCGACCAGGCACAGCCCGGCCCACAGATAGTCCTGCTTGAGCGGCTCCTTGAGGTAGAACACCGAAAAGGGCACGAACACCGACAGGGTGATCACTTCTTGCAGGATCTTCAGCTGGCCGACGCTCATCACGGTGTAGCCGACCCGGTTGGCGGGCACCTGCAGCAGGTATTCGAACAGCGCAATGCCCCAGCTCACCAGTGCGGCGATCAGCCAGGGCTTGCCGTTGAGTTCCTTGAGGTGGGCGTACCAGGCGAAGGTCATGAACACGTTGCTGCAGAAGAGCAGGCCGATGCTGGTGAGGACGGGGTTCATGGCGGGACGGAGTCGGGCGCAGGTGGGCGGATTATGCCCGTGGCGGCGCATGTGGCACAGTGGATCAAGCGCGGCAGCGACCGTGCCGTAGACATCAGACAGCCGACGACCACGAAGCGCCGGTGGCGGCAAGGAGGGCGCATGTCGAACATCTTGATCGAAGAATGGCGGGCCTTGCATACCGACACGCCGCGGCCGGTGCGCCGGCGTCTGGCGGTATTCGTCAGCGACCGGGCGCCGGCGCTGGCGGAGTATTTCTACCAGCAGATGCTGATGGACAAGGGCACCGAGGTGTTCCTGTCGCACAAGCGGGTCGAAGAGCATCTCAAGCCATCGATGCGCTTGTGGCTGACGCGGATCTTCGATGCCTCGCCCACTGCCGATGTCGACGCCTTGTTTGCGTTACAGCGCCATGTGGGCGAGGTGCACGCGCGGATCGGCGTGCCCATTGAATTCGTCGCGCGAGGCGCCCGCCGGCTGGTGACCCGGATCCTGTCAGAGTATGGCGAGGCCGGTGCGCCCGAGGACGACTGGCGGGTGGTCGTGCGTTTCGTGACCGACGTGATCGGCATCCCGCTGGAGGTGATGGCCTCGGCCTACTCCGGTTCGTACGAAACCGGCGCGCGCGCAGACGAGGCCTACCGCCTGTTCTCCACCAGCCAGAACCTGCAGGTCGAGCGCGAACGCCAGCGCGCGGCCCTGCTCGCCTGGGAGACACAGTTTCTGTATGACGTGGCGTCGGGTACCGCCGTCAAGGCGCTGCCCTTGCTGGGCGAGTCGGAGTTTGGCCTGTGGCTGAACCACAAGGGGGCTGCGGTGTTCTCGGACGAGAGCGAGCGCGCCGAGATTGCCCGCGAAATCCACCAGATCGACCATGTGCTGCTGCCCATGATCCGCCTGAGCCGGCGCCGAAACAGCGAACTGTCGGCGGTGGTGCACAACATCAAGACCCACGCGGCGCAGATCCGCTTCCTGCTCGGGACGGTGTTCGAGCGTCTGTCGAATCTCGAGGTCGGGCGGGACGTGCTGACCCAGCTGCTCAACCGCCGCTTCCTGAGTGTGATCCTGGCCCGCGAGACCCGCCTGTCGCGCGCCAAGGGGGTGAATTTCGCGGTGCTGATGATCGACATCGATCACTTCAAGCGGATCAACGACGATTTCGGCCACCACAGCGGCGATGTGGTTCTCCAGCATGTGGCGGCCCTGCTGCTCAATGCCGTGCGCGGTGGCGACTACGTGTTCCGCTACGGTGGCGAAGAGTTCACCGTGATCCTGGTGGAGGTGAATCTGGAGCAGGCCGCCACCATTGCCGAGAAGATCCGTGCCCGCCTGGCCGAGGAGCAGATCCCCCTGCCCGAAGAGCGCCGGATCCGCACCACCGTGAGTGTTGGCGTGGCCTGTTTCGATGGCCACCCCGATCCGGCGCGGGTGGTCGAGCAGGCCGACAAGGCGCTCTACCGGGCCAAGGTGGGCGGACGCAATCGTGTGGAACGGGCCTGAGCACGCGCCATCGTACGCATGGGCGGTGCGGTCGTGGTGCCGCGCCCTCGTCGCCGGAGGCCCCGCGCCCGGTGGGTGTAAGATGCGCCCAAAACCCTTTCGACCCCGCCCGACATGATCGGGCGCACGGAGCACGCACACCATGGTCCCTCACCTGACCACTGCCCTGACCGGCCCGCTGCTGGAACTGGAGCGGCAGTTTCTCGACAACCAGACCAAGATCGAACAATGGTTCCGCAGCCAGTGGCTGGAGACCACGCCACTGTTCTACGGCTCGACCGACCTGCGCAACTCCGGCTTCAAGCTGGCGCCGGTTGACCTGAACCTGTTCCCCGGCGGTTTCAACAACCTCAACGACGTCTTCCTGCCGCTGTGCGTGCAGGCCGCGCAGGCGGCGATCGAGCGCATCTGCCCCGATGCGCGCAACGTGCTGCTGATTCCCGAGAACCACACCCGCAACCAGTTCTACCTGCAGAACGTGGCCAAGCTGGTGTCGATCCTGCGCCTGACCGGCCTCAACGTGCGCATCGGCTCGCTGCTGCCCGATGTCACCGAACCGACCGTGCTCGAGTTGGCCAACGGTGCCACGCTCACACTGGAGCCGCTCGAGCGCCGTGGCACGCGCCTCGGCGTGAAGAACTTCGACCCCTGCGCCGTGCTGCTCAACAACGACCTCTCCGCCGGTGTGCCGGCGCCGCTGCAGGGGCTGGACGGCCAGTGGCTGATTCCGCCGCTGCATGCCGGCTGGCACAGCCGCCGCAAGTCCAACCATGCGCGCGCCTACGACCAGGTGGCCAAGGACTTTGCCGAGCATGTCGGCATCGACGCCTGGCGGATCAACCCCGAGTTCGGCGTGTGCGGCCAGATCGACTTCAAGGAGCGCACCGGCGAGGAATGCCTGGCCGGCCAGGTCGATTCGCTGCTCACCCGCATCCGCAGCAAGTACAAGGAATACGGCGTCACCGATGAGCCCTTCGTGGTGGTCAAGGCCGACGCCGGCACCTACGGCATGGGCATCATGATGGTCAAGGACGCCGCCGAGGTAAAAGGCCTCAACCGCCGCCAGCGCAACAAGATGAGCGTCATCAAGGAAGGCCTGGAAGTGCACGAGGTGATCATCCAGGAAGGCGTGCACACCTTCGAGACGGTCGACGACGCCGTCGCCGAGCCGGTGGTGTACATGATGGACCACTACGTGGTGGGCGGCTTCTACCGCGTGCACACCGAGCGCGGCCGCGATGAAAACCTCAACGCGCCGGGTGCCCACTTCAAGCCGCTGGCCTTCGAGACCTGCTGCACCCTGCCCGACGTCCAGCAAGGCCCCGATGCCCCGCCCAACCGTTTCTACGCCTATGGCGTGGTGGCGCGCCTGGCCTTGCTGGCGGCCGCGGTCGAGATCGAGCAGGCGGCGCCGGTCGAACTGGCCGTTGCGGCGGCATGAGCCGTGTGCCGGCCCCGCTGGCGGGCCTGATCGCGCTGGTCGGTGGTGCGGTGACCGGCGCGGTGCTGCTGATCGGCGTGCTGTCGATCACCTCGGCCACCACCGAGCAGCACATGCTCTCGGTGGCCAGCGCCATCGTGGTGCTGCCGGTCGGCCTGATCATCCTGGCGGCCAGCGTTTACGTGGCGCGCCGGGTGTATCACACGGTCCGCCCGCCGCGATACGAAGACTCCCCCCAAGACGGAAGCGAATGATGCGCCTGGCCTTCATCCTCGACCCCATCGAGCACCTCAAAGCCTACAAGGATTCCAGCGTCGCCATGATGCGCGCCGCGGCGGCCCGCGGGCACCAGGTGTTCAGCATCCAGCGCCCCGACCTGTCGTGGCGTGAAGGCCGTGTGATGGCGCGCGCGCTGTCGCTCACCCCGACCGCCGACAACGCCGCCTGGTATGTGCCGGGCGAGGCCTCCACCGTGGCGCTGACCGAGTTCGACGCGGTGCTGATGCGCCAGGATCCGCCCTTCGACTTCGAGTACCTCACCGCCACCTGGCTGCTCGAGCGGGCGGCACAGGCCGGTGCGCGGGTGTACAACGACCCGCGCGCGGTGCGCGACCACTCCGAGAAGATCGCCATCACCGAGTTCGCCGAGTTCACCGCGCCGACGCTGGTGGCGCGCGACGCCGGCGATCTCAACGCCTTCATCGACGACATGGGCGACACCATCCTCAAGCCGCTCGACGGCATGGGGGGCAGTGGCATCTTCCGCGTGCGCGCCGACGACCCCAACCGCAACGCCATCATCGAGACGCTCACCGCGCTCGGTCGCCACACCATCATGGCCCAGCGCTACCTGCCGCAGATCAGCGAGGGCGACAAGCGCGTGCTGATCATCGGCGGCGAGGTCGTGCCCTACAGCCTGGCGCGCATCCCCAAGGCTGGCGAGACACGCGGCAACCTGGCCGCCGGCGGGCGCGGCGTGGCCATGGCGCTGACCGCGCGCGAGCGCGAGATCGCCGAGGCGCTGGCGCCCACGCTGTGGGCGCGTGGCCTGCTCATCGTCGGGCTCGACGTGATTGGCGGGCATCTCACCGAAGTGAACGTCACCAGCCCCACCTGCATGGTCGAGATCCACGACCAGCAGGGCTTCGACGTCGCCACCCGGGTCATCGAAACGCTCGAAGCCGACCCCCGCCCGGCGCGCTGAACGGTGCGCGTGTCGGCGGTGTGACACCGTCGGCAGCCGGGCCGGCGGTGGCCGTGTTACTGTCGGCGCTCTCCCGAACGACATGATGCGATACGCATGAACGCACCGACCCCCCTGCCGGCCTTCGATGTGCCGCCCCGCCATCCCGACGAATTGCCGTTCGAATTCAGCGGCAGCGGCGGCGCCTATTTCAAGATCTGGATCGTCAACCTGCTGCTGAGCATCCTCACCCTCGGCATCTACTCGGCCTGGGCCAAGGTGCGCCGCGAGCGCTACTTCATGGGCAACACCCTGCTCGACGGCTCGGCCTTCGAGTACCACGCCGACCCGGTCAAGATCCTGAAGGGGCGGTTGCTGGTGATGGCGGCCATCATCGTGCTCAACATCGCGGCCGAGTTCAATCCGCTGCTCAACCTCGTGGTGATGCTGCTGTTCGCGGTACTGCTGCCGTGGATGATCTCCCGCGCGCTGCGCTTTCGCGCCCACAACACCAGCTGGCGCGGCCTGCGCTTCGGCTTCGACGGGCTTACCTGGGAGGCCGCCAAGGCCTGGGTGCTGTGGCCGATCGCCGGCGTGCTGAGCCTCGGCCTGTTGTTCCCGGTCGCGCTGGCCAGTCAGCGGCGCTACCTGTTCAAGCACCTGCGTTTCGGCCAGGCCGAGTTCGAGATCGATCTGCCGGTCGGGCCGGTGTATCGCGTCTTCGGGCGGGTCGCGCTGCTGGCGCTCGTCCTGTTCGGCGCCCTCGCGGTGGGCGGCTATGTGCTGTTCGGTTCGGTCGATATGGCCGGCATGAGCGGCGCGGCCGGCCAGGAGCGGCAGGCCATGATCGGCATGGCCATCACGGTGGTGGTGCTGGCGTTCTATGTCGGCGTCGCCCTGGTGGCGCCCTATGTCAGCGCCCACCTGGCCAACCTCAGCTTCAACCGCGCCAACCTGCAGAACCACGGCTTTTTCAGCGACATGGTGCCCGGGCGCTATGTGTGGATCGTACTGAGCAACTGGCTGCTCACCGCGCTGACGCTGGGGCTGTTCCGGCCTTTCGCGGTGGTGCGCCTGTGGCGCTACCGGGTCGAACACCTGGCCCTGCTGCCGGCCGGCACGCTCACCGCCTTCATGGCGGTGCAGGCCGAGGAGGCGCGGGTCATCGGCGAAGAGGCGGCCGACCTGCTCGACGTCGACCTGGGCTTCTGAGCATGGCGGCGATCCGCGCGCGCCTGTTCGACGGCCACTCCAGCCGGCCGCTGCCGGTGCGCCTGAGCGCCGTCGCCGGCGGCGTCGACCTGGCGGTGCTCGACGGCAGCGCGCCGCGCGAGCGCCTTGCCCCCGCCGACCTGCATTGGCACGAGCCGCTCGGCCGCGCCGTGCGGCGGGTCGACCTGCCGGGCGGGCGGCATTGCGAGGTGGTGAGCGACGACGCGCTGGCGGCCTTTTTGCGCGCCACCGGTCACCGCGAGTCGGGCATCACCGTGTGGCAGCGCAGCGGCCTGCGCGTGGCGCTGGCCATCGGGCTGATCCTCGCCGTTGGGCTGGTGGGCTACCGCTGGGGCCTGCCGCTGGCGGCCCGGGTCGTTGCGCAGGCCTTGCCGGTGGCGGCGGTGCAGGCCATCGACGCGCAATTGCTGCAGACCCTCGACGGCAGCCGCCTGCTCGGCCCGAGCGAGCTCGCCCCGACACGTATCGCCGCCATCGAGGCCGAAGTGGCGCCGCTGATTGCCGACCGTGGCAGCGCCGACCCGGTGCGCCTGCATTTTCGCAAGGCGCCGGCCATCGGCGCCAATGCCTTCGCCCTGCCCGGCGGCGATATCGTGGTCACCGATGCGCTGGTCACGCTGGCCCCCACCGATGCCCATGTGGCGGCGGTCGTGGCGCACGAGCTGGGGCATGTGGCGCACCGCCACGGCCTGCGCAACCTCATTCAGGCCTCGGTGCTGGCCGCCGTGGTTGGCATCTGGACCGGCGATTTCAGCTCGCTGGCCACCGCCGGCGCCACCATGGTGCTCAGCTCGGCCTACTCGCGCGACTTCGAACACGAGGCCGATGCCTGGGGCGCCGCACTGCTGGCCCGCCATGGCCGTTCGCCGGCCCTGCTGGCCACCATGCTGACCCGGCTCGAGCGCGCGCACCGCCCCGACGGTGCGGCCGATACGCCCCGCGATGGCGGGCTGGGCGACTACCTCTCCAGCCACCCGGCCACCGCCGAACGGATCGAACGTTTGAATCGGGCGGCACAGTGAGCCCCGCAGCCGGTACAATCGCCGCCTTGTTTGCCAAACGCATGAACCCGCCATGTTTCTGAGGATCGTTCTGCTGTGCCTGACACTGAGCCTGGCCGGCTGTAGCCGCAGCACCGTGTATCAGCAAGAGTCCTTCGTGTTCGGCACGCGGGTCGAGGTGCTGGTGTGGGGCGACGATGCCGAGGCGGCGCAGCATGCGATGGGCGCGGTGCTGCGCGAGTTCGACCGCTTGCACAAGGCCTTCCATGCCTGGTCGCCCTCGCAACTGACCGCGCTCAACCTGATGATCGCCGCCGGCAAGCGCGGCAAGGTCACGCCCGAGCTGGCGATGGTGCTGACCGATGCCAAGCGGCTGGCCGCCATGGGTGACCAGATGTTCAACCCGGCGCTCGGCCGCCTGGTGGCCTTGTGGGGTTTCCACAGCGACCAGTTCAGCCCCCGGCGCCCGGACCCCGACGCCCTCAAGTCGCTGGTCGACAGCGCGCCGAGCATGGCCGACGTGCATATCGAGGGCGAGGCCGTGTGGAGCGACAACCCCGATGTGCAGTTCGACCTGGGCGGTTATGCCAAGGGCTATGCGCTGGACCGGGCGGCGGCCATCCTGCGGGGCGAAGGGATCGAGAACGCGCTGATCAATATCGGCGGCAACGTGATGGCGCTGGGGCGCAAGGGCGACCACCCCTGGCAGGTCGGCATCCAGCATCCGCGGGCGCCGCAGCCGATTGGCGTGCTGGCGCTCTACGATGGCGAGGCGATCGGCACCTCGGGCGACTATCAACGCTACTTCGAGCTCGACGGCCGGCGCTTTTCGCACCTGATCGACCCGCGCACCGGCCAGCCGGCCTGGGGCACCCAGGCGGTGACCGTGCTGGTGTCGCCGCAGGCCGGCGCCGGCGTGCTCTCCGATGTGGCCAGCAAGCCGGTGTTCCTCGCCGGCGAGGCGTGGCGCGAGATGGCGCACCGCTACGGTGTCGACATGGCGCTGCGTGTGGACGGCGAGGGGCACATCGCCGTGACCCGGGCGCTGCGCTCGCGCATGAAGCCGCTCGGCGGGGTCGAGATCGACCAGGTGATCGACTGAGGGCGGGTGGCGAGATCGACCGCGCCTGACGCCCCCGGCGGGCGCGGCGCTCGGCTACAATGGCCACACCTCCGCGTGTGGGCTGTCGATGATCGGACTGTTGCTAATCACGCATGCGAACCTGGGCGAAGCCATGATCCAGTGCGCCTGCCATGTGCTCAACCGGCGTCCGCCGCAGCTGCTGCAGCTGGGCGTGGCGGCGCAGGACGATCCGCGTGACCTGCAGCCGGTGGCGCAGGACATGCTCGGCTGGCTCGACAAGGGCGACGGCGTGCTCATCCTCACCGACCTGTACGGCGCCACGCCGGCCAACCTGGCCATGTCGCTGGTGCGCCCCGGGCATGTCGAGGCGGTGGCCGGCGTCAATCTGCCGATGTTGCTGCGGGTGCTGAATTACCGGGAGTACCCCCTCGAGGCGGTCGTCAAGCGGGCCGTGGCCGGTGCCTGCGACGGGGTGCTTCACATCAAACCGATCCGTTCCGAAGAAAGATAATCATGCCCCGTACCGACGTGGAAATCATCAACCGCCTGGGCCTGCATGCCCGCGCCTCGGCCAAGCTGACCCAGACCGCCAGCAGTTTTCCCTGTGAGGTGTCGCTCGAGCGCAACGGCCGTCGTGTCAACGCCAAGAGCATCATGGGCGTCATGATGCTGGCCGCCGCACGGGGGGCGACGATCACCATCGAAACCGAGGGCGAGCAGGCCGACGACGCCATGACGGCCCTGCTGGCGCTGATCAACGACCGCTTTGGCGAAGACGAGTAGCCAGGCATCCATGCACTGACTTGAGCGGGCGGGGGCGCCGGTGCCGACCCGTCCGGAAGGGGGATCATGCCTTTTACCCTGCACGGTCTCGCGGTGTCGCAAGGCATCGCCATTGGCCATGTCCATCTGGTCTCGCATGCGCTGCTCGAGGTCAATCACTACCAGGTCTCGCCGCGCCGGCTGGCCGACGAGGTGGCGCGGCTCGACAAGGCCATTGCCGCGGTGCGCGCTGATTTCGCCGAGCTGAAAACCACCGCCGAACAGCAGCCGGGGCATAGCGAGGTTGGCGCCCTGGTCGACCTGCACCTGATGTTCCTCGACGACCCGATGCTGATCGACGCGGCCCGCGAGCTGATCGAGGCGCGGCGCTGCAATGCCGAGTGGGCGCTGGTGCAGCAGATGGAACTGCTGATCGCGCAGTTCGACCAGATCGAGGACGCCTACCTGCGCGAGCGCAAGGCCGATGTCATCCAGGTGGTCGAGCGGGTGGTCAAGGAACTGCTCGGCCACCCCGGCCGGCTGCCCAAGAAGCGCAAGAGCGACCTGGGCACCATCGTGGTGGCGCACGACCTGTCGCCGGCCGACACCATCGGCTTTCGCGACCACCACATTGCCGGCTTCGTCACCGATGTCGGCGGGCCGACCAGCCACACCGCCATCGTCGCGCGCAGCCAGGGCATTCCGGCCGTGGTGGCGCTGCACAACGTGCGCCAGCTGGTGCAGGACAACGAGCTGATCATCATCGACGGCACGCGCGGGGTGGTGATCATCGAGCCCGACGAGCGCATCGTCGAGGAATACACCCTGCGCCAGAGCGAGCTGGCGCTGGCGCAGTCGAAGCTGCAGCGCCTCAAGGACACCCGCGCCACCACGCTCGACGGCGAATCGGTCAAGCTGCTGGCCAACATCGAGCTGCCCAAGGACGCGCTGGCGGCCAAGGCGGTGGGCGCCGACGGGGTCGGCCTGTTCCGCACCGAGTTCCTGTTCCTCAGCCGCGATGCGTTGCCGGACGAGGATGAGCAGTTCGAAGCCTATCGCCGGGTGCTCAAGAAAATGGGTGACGCACCGGTGACCATCCGCACGCTGGATGTCGGCGCCGACAAGGCGCTCGACAGCATCGGCAAGCGCAGCACCGAGGCCAACCCGGCGCTGGGCATGCGGGCGATCCGCTATTCGCTGTCCGAACCCAAGGTGTTCCTCACCCAGCTGCGCGCGCTGCTGCGCGCCTCGCACTACGGCAAGCTCAAGATCCTGCTGCCGATGCTCGCGCACGCGCACGAAATGGACCAGTCGCTGGCGCTCATTGCCCAGGCCAAGGCACAGCTGATCGAGCGCAAGCAGAAGTTCGACCCGCGGGTCGAGGTCGGCGGCATGATCGAGGTGCCGGCGGCGGCGCTGGCGCTGGGCATGTTCGTGCGCCGCCTGCAGTTCCTGTCGATCGGCACCAACGACCTGATCCAGTACGCGCTGGCGATCGACCGCACGGACGAGGCGGTGGCGCATCTGTACGACCCGCTGCACCCGGCCGTGCTCAAGCTGATCGGCGGCACCATCCAGACCGGCGTGCGCTACGGCCTGCCGGTGTCGGTGTGCGGCGAGATGGCCGGCGACGTGGCCTACACCCGCCTGCTGCTGGGCATGGGCTTGCGCCAGTTCTCGATGCAGCCGACCCAGATGCTCAGCGTCAAGCAGGAGATCCTGCGTGCCGACCTCGCCGATCTGGCGCCCAAGGTGCAGCGCATTCTCAAGATGGACGAGCAGGAGCGGGTGCATGAGGCGGTCGAGCGCCTGCGCGCCTGAGCGCCCACGGTTTGACATTTTCCGGGCCGGGCGCTAAGTTTCAGGCTCATAGCGCCGATTTGACAATCAGCTTGCGGGCGCTCAATAAGTTCGGCTAAAGCGAGGGCAACCTGGTTTGCGCCTCACGGCCGACCAGGTTTTTTGCTTTCAGGATCACCATGACGCAGCCTCAATCCGTCGGTGTCGTTGCCCCGCGCACCCTGCGCTTCAACGACCCCCTGCCGCTCAAGAGCGGCGGGTGCCTCGAAGAATACGAACTGGTCTATGAAACCTACGGCACGCTCAACGCCGACCGCTCCAACGCGGTGCTGGTGTGCCATGCGCTGTCCGGTTCGCACCATGTGGCCGGCTACTATGCCGATGCGCCGGAACAGACCGGCTGGTGGGACAACCTCGTCGGCCCCGGCAAGCCGCTCGATACGCGCAAGTTCTTTGTCATCGGCGTCAACAACCTCGGCGGCTGCTACGGCAGCACCGGCCCGACCTCGATCGACCCGGCCACCGGCAAGGCCTACGGGGCAAGCTTCCCGTTCGTCACGGTGGAGGACTGGGTCACCTCGCAGGCACGCCTGGCCGATGCGCTGGGCATCGCACGCTTCGCCGCGGTGGTTGGCGGTTCGCTCGGCGGCATGCAGGCGCTGTCGTGGACGCTGCAGTATCCGCACCGCGTGGCCCATGCGGCGGTGATTGCCGCAGCGCCCAAGCTGTCGGCCGAGAACATCGCCTTCAACGAGGTGGCGCGGCAGGCCATCCTGACCGACCCGGACTTTCACGCGGGCGACTACGCGGCTCACGGCGTGGTGCCCGAGCGCGGCCTGCGCCTGGCGCGCATGGTCGGCCACATCACCTATCTGTCGGACGACGCCATGGCCGAGAAATTCGGCCGCAGCCTGCGCCACGGCAAGCAGGTGTTCAGCTACGAGGCGGAGTTCGAGATCGAGTCCTACCTGCGCTACCAGGGCAAGAAATTTGCCGGCTATTTCGACGCCAACACCTATTTGCTGACCACCAAGGCGCTCGACTACTTCGACCCCGCCTTCGAACACGGCGGCAACCTGTCGGCGGCGCTGTCGCGGGCACAGGCGGACTTCCTGGTGGTGTCCTTCTCCACCGACTGGCGCTTTCCGCCCGAGCGCAGTCACGAGATCGTCCAGGCGCTCTTGCACAACCGGCGCAACGTCAGCTATGCCGAGGTCGACTCGGCTGCCGGCCACGACTCCTTCCTGCTCAACGACGCCATCTACCACGGCGTGTTGTCGGCCTACTTCGACCGCATCCAGGTGACCGGCCATGACTGAACTGCGCTATGACTTCCAGGCCATCGCCGAATGGATCGGCGAGGGCGAAACCGTACTCGATCTGGGCTGCGGCGACGGCAGCCTGCTGCGCCACCTGGCCGACACCCGCGGCGTGCTCGGCTACGGCGTCGAGGCCGATCCGGACAACGTCCGCGCCAGCATCCGCAACGGTGTCAATGTGCTGCAGATCGACCTCGAGCGCGGCCTCGCCGGCTTCGAGGACGGCTTCTTCGACCATGTGGTGATGAGTTTCTCGCTGCAGGCCATCCACAACACCGTGGGCATCCTCACCGAGATGCTGCGGGTCGGTCGCGAGGCGGTGGTGAGCTTCCCCAACTTTGCCTACTGGCGCCATCGCCAGGCGATTCTCAACGGCCACATGC
This sequence comes from Pseudomonadota bacterium, assembly GCA_008501585.1. GTDB lineage: Bacteria > Pseudomonadota > Gammaproteobacteria > Burkholderiales > Rhodocyclaceae > Nitrogeniibacter. The sequence continues at coordinate 13,942 of QQUN01000009.1, forward strand.
CGGTCTCCGAGAACCTGCCGCACCAGTGGTACAACACCCCCAACGTGCGCTTCTTCACCATTGCCGACTTCGAGAGCCTGTGTGAGATGAACGGCATCGTGATCCGCGACGCGATCGGCTTCGACGAGGGGGTGCGGGTGCGCGAAGAGCCGAACTTCCTGGCCAGCGTGGGTCTGTTCCGCCTCGGGCGCGATCACTGAGCGCCGCGCGCGCAGCAGAAAACAAAACGGCCCGCGCCATGCGCGGGCCGTTTGCGTGTCAGGCGTTGCGGATCAGAACTTGTGAATAGATCTACTGCGCGTGCCGATTGCTGCGTTGCTTACTCGCTCACGCCTCGCTACGATTTCTTCACAAGTTCTCAGCCGACGGCGAAGGCCTTGACGTCAACCTTCATCACCGGGCGGCCCAGCGACACGGCAACAGCCGCACCGAATTTCTTCGCCCACTCGCCGTTTTCCTTGAAGCGCGCCTCACCGCCGTACTTGGCCACGTTGAGGATCATGTCGAGGACCAGCACCTTGCCCATCGGGTTGCTCGGCGTGCATTCGAGGTCTTCGAACTCCTGCGCGAACCAGGCGCGGGCCGCGCTCTTGTCCATGCCTTCGAGATCGGCGGGGTGGACGATGATTTCGTATTCCTGCGCAGGGCCGAACGAAACGAGCACTTGCTGTGACATGGCGGTTCTCCTCTGAGTGTTTTGTTATCGGTTGCCTGCATTGTGGCCGCTCCCTCCTGCAGGATCAAGCAACCGTACGACACCGTATGCCATGGTCGCGTTGACACGGCGCAAAAACACCACACTTGCCGCAGGGTCGGGCTGCTAAAATGCGCCGGTTGCCCACTACTGACAAGGGTTGTCCCGTGCAGATCGTCTGTCTTGACCTCGAAGGTGTGCTGATTCCCGAAATCTGGGTCGAGTTCGCCGCCCGTACCGGTATCGATGCGCTGCGTCGTACCACGCGTGATGAACCCGATTACGACGTGCTGATGCGCTACCGCCTCGACATCCTGCGCGAGCACAAGCTCGGCCTGCCGGACATCCAGGCCGTCATCGCCGACATGGGGCCGCTGCCCGGCGCCCGGGATTTCCTCGACGCGCTGCGTGACCGCTTCCAGGTCGTCATCCTGTCCGATACCTTCTACGAGTTCGCCAAGCCGATGATGGACCAGCTCGGGCGGCCGACGCTGTTCTGCCACCGGCTCGAGGCCGACGCCAGCGGCTTCCTGGTGAACTACCACCTGCGCATGCCCAACCAGAAGCAGGAGGCGGTGCGCCGCTTCAAGGAACTGAACTTCAAGACCATCGCCGCCGGTGACTCGTACAACGACACCACCATGCTCGGCGAGGCCGATGCCGGCATCCTGTTCTGCCCGCCGGACAACGTGATCCGCGAGTTCCCGCAGTACCCGGTGGTGCGCGACTACGACGCGCTGATGGGCGAGATCACCGCCGCCAGTGCGCGTATCGGGATCTGAGCCCGGCCGTGCAGGGATGAACGTCAACGCCTGGGATGCCGAGTTGCTGGCGGGCCTCAAGGCGCTGGCGGCCTCGGCCTTTCCCAAGCGCTGCGCCAACTGCGGGCGGGTCTATCCGGACGAGGCGTCGTACCTGCACGAGACGCTGCCGGTGTCGGCCGCCGCCAGCGGCCTCAAGAGCAGCGAAGACGACGACGGCGCGACCATCGTCGAGCTGTTCCGCAACTGCCCCTGCGGTTCGACCCTGCTCGACTTCTTCAACGACCGTCGCGATGACAGCGCGGCCGGCGAGCGCCGGCGGGCGCGTTTTAGCCAGTTGCTGACCTACCTGATCGAAAGAGGCCTGGCGCCCGATGAGGCGCGCACCGAGCTGCGCAAGGTCATGCGTGGCGAACCCAGCGAGACACTGCGCCGCTTTCGGCCACCAATCTGAACCTGCGAACCCCATGCACCGACAACGCTTCTACACCCTCTCCGCCTCCTGCCCCGACCGCGTCGGCATTGTCGCCCGGGTGTCGACCTTCATCGCCGAGCACCAGGGCTGGATCCTCGAAACCGCGCTGCACGCCGAGCCACCGCGCGAGGGCGAGTCGGTGGGGCGTTACTTCATGCGCATCGAGATCCGCGCCGACTCCTTGCCCTTCATGCTCAGCGAGTTCCGCGAACGCTTTGCACCGCTGGCCGGCGAGCTGGAGCTGACCTGGAAGATCACCGATTCGGCGGTCAAGAAGCGCCTGGTGCTGCTCGTCTCCAAGCAGGAGCACTGCCTCTACGACCTGCTGGCGCGCTGGAAGAGCCGCGAGCTGGATGTCGAGATCCCCTGCGTGATCTCCAACCACAACGACCTGCGCGGCTTCGTCGAGTGGCACGGCATCAGCTTCCACCATGTCCCGGTCACGCCGGACAACAAGGCCGCGGCCTATGCCGAGGTGCAGCGCCTGTTCGAGGAGGTGCACGGCGACACCATGGTGCTGGCGCGCTACATGCAGATCCTCTCGCCCGAGCTGTGCGCCGCCTACCCCGGGCGCATCATCAACATCCACCACAGCTTCCTGCCCAGCTTCGTCGGCGCCAAGCCCTATCACCAGGCCTACGCCAAGGGCGTCAAGCTGATCGGCGCCACCTGCCACTATGTGACCGCGGACCTCGACCAGGGCCCGATCATCGAGCAGGACGTGATCCGCATCGACCACTCGGATGCCGTCGAGGACATGGTGCGCTACGGTCGCGACATCGAAAAGACCGTGCTGGCGCGCGGCCTGCGCTACCACCTGGAGGACCGGGTGCTGGTGCATGGCAACAAGACGGTGGTGTTCCGCTAGGTGTTGAGTTGCAATAGGTTGTTCCCGGGGATTCGGGAAGCTGGAGGCTGGTATCCAAGAGCGGAGTGAGGCCGTCGGGCATTGTAGTAGGCCAGGAACGCTGGCAACCATGCAGTGCGCTG
>QQUN01000071.1 GCA_008501585.1 Pseudomonadota bacterium
ACCCCTTGCGGTGGCGGCGCGCCCGGGTCTCCGCGTCGGTGCGGGCCAAGCTGCTGGCCCTGGTGCGGGCGCCGCTGCTCATCGGCGTGCCGGTGCTGCTGGCCCTGGTCTGGACCTGGGGCAACGATACCTACGAGCGCCTGCTCAAGGCCAAGATCCAGGCCGATCTGGTGATTGCCCATGAGTACTTCGACCGGGTCCAGCAGGGCGTCGGCAGCGACCTGCAGGCCCTGGCCGGGTCCAGCCGGCTGGCGGCGGACTTTCCTGCCGGTACGCCGCAGGCCATGACCGAGCTGCTCGCCAGCATGAGCGTGCGCTATGGCCTGGATTTCCTGCACCTGCTCGACACCCGCGGCCGGCCCATGGCCTCCGCCCGCGGCCGGCTGGGCGCCTTGCCCGAGCGCACGGCGTGGCCGGCGGTGGCGGCGGCGGTGTCGGGGGCGGCGCACACCAGCATCGAGGTGTTCAACCCGGACGAGCTCGAGGCCATCGACCCGGCCCTGCGCCGGCGTGCGCACATCAAGCTGGTGCCGACGCCGGCGGCGCGGCCGGACGACCGCAGCAGTGAAGAGCGCGGGCTGATGATCCACGCCGCCGCGCCGATCTACGACCGCAGCGGCGGCTTCATCGGCGTGCTCGAGGGCGGCATCCTGCTCAACCGCAACCTCGGCATGGTCGACCGCATCAACGCCATCGTCTATCGCGACGGCTCGCTGCCGCTGGGCAGCCGCGGCACGGCCACGCTGTTTCTCAACGACACCCGGGTGGCCACCAATGTGCACCTGTTCGAAGGCGTGCGGGCGCTGGGCACGCGGGTGTCCGACGCGGTGCGAACCCAGGTGCTCGACAGCGGCCAGGTGTGGCTGGACACCGCTTTCGTGGTCAATGACTTCTATGTCTCCGGCTACGAGCCCTTCTTCGATGGCAAGCGCAACCGTGTCGGCATGCTCTACGTGGGCTTTCTCGAGACCCCCTTCCGCGAGGCCAAGGCCGCCGTGATGGGCGGCCTGTTTGCCATTTTCGTGGCGATCTCGGTCATCGGCAGCCTGGTGTCGCTGCGCTGGGCACGCAGCATCTTCCGGCCGATCGAGCGGATCAACGCGGTCATCCAGCGGGTCGAGCGGGGCGATGCGGCGGCGCGGGTCGGGCCGCTGCGCAGCCGCGATGAACTGGGCCGGCTGGCGCAGGAGTTCGATCACCTGCTCGACACCCTGGCGAGCAAGCGCGAGGAGCTGCAGCGCTGGGCCGATGAGCTGGACCGCAAGGTGGCTGCGCGCACGGCCGAGCTGGCCGAGGCCAATGCCATCCTGCGCAAGGCCCAGGAACATCTGGTGATGACCGAAAAGCTGGCCGCCGTGGGTGAGCTGACCGCCGGCGTGGCGCACGAGATCAACAACCCGGTGGCGGTGATCCAGGGCAATCTCGATGTGCTCACCGACATCCTCGGCGAGGCGGCCGCGCCGGTGCGCGAGGAGATCCGCCTCATCCACCAGCAGACCGACCGCATCCGCCTGATCGTCACCAAGTTGCTGCAGTTTGCCCGGCCGGGCGAGTTTGCCGGCTATACCGAGCGGGTGAACGTCGCCACGCTGATTGCCGATTCCCTGGTGCTGGCGCGGCACACCTTCGACAAGCGCGGCATTGCGGTGCAGCGGCATGATGCCGCCACGCTGGATGTCGAGATCAACCGCAGCGAGCTGCAACAGGTGCTGATCAACCTCATCGTCAACGCCGTGCAGGCCATGGGCGAGGGTGGCCAGCTCACCCTGAGCAGCGAAGACTGGTGCGATGGCGACGCGCGCATCGGCGTCTGCCTGCGGGTGGCCGACACCGGCGCCGGCATCCGCGAAGCCGACCTGCAGCATATCTTCGATCCCTTCTTCACCACCAAGAAAGGTCACGGCACCGGCCTGGGCCTGTCGATCAGCCAGACCCTGGTCCAGCGCTACGGCGGGCGCATCACCGTCGACAGCACGCCGGGTCGCGGCACCACCTTCTGCATCTGGCTGCGCAGTACGCCGGAATACGACGAGAGCCCCAATGCACCGGGCTTTCGCGCGCGCTGGTTCCGTCCGGCCGAGTGAGACATTTTGTCCCGCCTGGCCGGCGGATTGCGACAAAAAGTCCCGCCGCTCAATTCCCCTCAATCCACTAAGCCATTCGCCCGAAAGGGTTTTTTCCTTTGGCACGGAATCTGCCTTGGTTTGGCTCAAACAACGGCTCTGCAGCCGGCTGCGGGCGCGCACAGCGTTATCCGCCGGACTGCATAACGCCATGAGGGGGCAAGGTGAGTTTCAACACAAGCAAGGGCGCGCCTGTCGCGACCACCAGCGATACCGTGCTGTGCCGCTGCCAGGGCCGGGTGGCCGAGGCGGCCATCGAAGGGGCCGGCATCGATGACCGGGTGGGCATCACCGACGGTCTGTGCCGATCGGGCGGCGCGGCCAGCCTGCCGCCCTCGGTACGCCAGGTCGGCTGTACCCGCGAAGCCCCGCTGATCGAAGCCGCCGCGCCGGCCGACCGCGCGCTGCGCTTCTTCCCCGCCCGTGAGTACGCCAGCGGCGGCGCGGCCGACGCCCCGCGCCTGGCCGCGCTGATCGCCATGGCCCGCCTGCCCGAGCCGCCGCCGGTCGACGCCGTCAGCTACACCAGCACGGGCCGGCTGGCCATCGTCGGCAGCGGCCCGCTCGCCATGAATTGGGCGCAGCGCCTGCATGGCAAGGCCGATGGCCAGTTGCAGGTCACCGTCTTTGCCGACGACGAGCACCCCCTGCCGGCGGCCAGCCCGCGCAAGGTGCCGGTGCACCGGGCGCGCCAGATCAGCGTCGAAGGCTGGCTGGGCGACTTCCGCCTGGGCTGGACGCCGGGCAACGCCGTCGATGCCGCCGCCTGTACCGGCTGTGGCGCCTGTCTCACCGCCTGTAGCTCCGACGCCATCGTGCGCGATGGCGTTGCCGCCTATGTCGACGCCGCGCGCTGCAACGACAAGCGCCGCTGCATCGAGGTGTGCGAGGTCGGCGCCATCGACTTCAGCTTCACCCCGCGCACCGCCACCTTCGACCTGGTGCTCGACCTCTCCGACACCCCGCGCCTGACCATGCCGCACCTGCCGCAGGGCTACTTCGCGCCCGGCGGCGACGCGCTGGCCCAGGCCGAGGCCGCGCTGGCCCTGACCGAGCTGGTCGGCGAGTTCGACAAGCCGCGCTTTTTCGACTACGACCGCGCCAAATGCGCCCATTCGCGCAACCGCATCGACGCCTGTTCGCGCTGCATCGACACCTGTTCCACCTCGGCCATCCGTGCCGACGGCAACGGGGTCTATGTCGAGCCGCACCTGTGCATGGGCTGTGGCGCCTGTGCCAGCGTCTGCCCGAGCGGCGCCATGCGCTACAACTACCCCTCGGTGGTCGACATCGGCCAGCAGATCCGCACCGCGCTGGCCGCCTGGACGCAGGCCGGTGGCAGCGCCCCGACCCTGCTCTTCCATGGCCGCGAGCAGGCCAGTGCGCTCAAGGCCTGGGCCGAAACCGACGCGCTGGCCGCGCCGGTGCTGCCGCTGGCCGTGCATGACGCTGCCAGCGTCGGTCCCGACTTGCTGCTCTACGCACTGTGCGCCGGCGCCGGCCGGGTGGTGATCTGGCAGGGCGCCGAGGCGCCCGCCACCTACCAGGCCTCGGCCGGGCGGGCGGTGCGGTTTGCCGATGCCGTGGTGACCGGCCTCGGCCTGGCTGCGGCGGGCGAGCGCTTCGCCAGCGTGTGCGCCGATGCCGACACCTTGATGGCCCAGCTGGGCACGACCGCCCCCGCCCTCGGCGCGCCGGCCCGCTTCCACCCGCAACTCGACAAGCGTGCCACCCTCGACCTGTGCTTTGCCCACCTGGCCACGCTGGCCGCACCCGAAAAACTCGCTGAGCCACTGCCGGTGCCGGCGGGCAGCGCCTACGGCACCGTGGCCGTGGCCGGCGACAAATGCACGCTGTGCCTGTCCTGTGCCAGCGCCTGTCCGGCGCAGGCCCTGATGGATGACACCGAGGCGCCGCGCCTGCGCATCCGCGAGGCCTCCTGTGTGCAGTGCGGCCTGTGCGTGGCCACCTGTCCGGAAGACGCCATCACCCTGGTGCCGCGCCTCAACCTGAGCGCCGCCGCCAAGCAACCCGCCGTGCTGCATGAAGACACGCCCTGTACCTGTCTGCGCTGCGGCAAGCCCTTCGGCTCCAGCGCCACGGTGCGCACCCTGATGGAGCGCCTCCTCGGCAACCCCCACTTCGCCGCGCCCGAGCAGCGCCGCCGCCTGCAGATGTGCGGCGACTGCCGGGTCATCGACATGATGTCGCCGGCCGACGGCCAGCGCGAAACCACGATTCAGGATCTGTCATGAGCACTGTGACCGCCGCCCTCGCCGAGCCGCCCGCGCTGTCGCCCGAAGACGCCGACCGCGCCGGCTTCTACGGCGTGCTGGCCAATCTGATGGCCACGCCGCCCAGTGACGCGCTGCTCGCCGCACTGGCCGCGGCCGCGCCGCTCGAGGCCGATCCCGCGGTGCCCGAAGGCGTCGCCCTGGCCGCCGCCTGGGTGCGCTTGTGCGAGGCCGCCGGCCAGGCCGACGGCGAGGCGGTGCGCGCCGAGTGGAACACCCTGTTCTGCGGTACCGGCCGCCCGCCGGTGCTGCCCTACGCCTCGTTCTATGAAACCGGCTTCCTGATGGAAAAGCCGCTGGCCCGGGTGCGCGACGACCTCGCCGCGCTGGGCCTGGCGCGCGAGACCGGTTGCGGCGAGCCGGAAGACCACCTGGCGGCGCTGTGCGACGCCATGCGGGCGCTGATCAGCGATGGCCGGCACGGCATCGAGGCGCAGACGCCGTTTTTCCAACGCCACCTTCAACGCTGGACCGGCCGCTGCTGTGCCGACCTGAAGGCGGCCGCCGACGCGCGCTTCTACCGCGCGGTTGGCGATTTTGCCGCAGCGTTCTTCGCCGTCGAGGCGCGGGCGCTGAGTTTCGAGACCTGAACCATGAAAGATCGTGCGCACGCTGCGCCAACCGGGGAGACAAGATCATGAGTGAGACACGCGAGACACCCACGCGCGTGGCGCCGAGCGCGCCCGACACGGCGCCTTCGAGCTTTGGCCGCCGCAGCTTCCTGTTCGCGGCGGCTGGTACCGGTGCGGCCGGGGTGGCGGCGGTGGCCGGCATCGGCGCGGCGCCGGCCGTGCAGGCCGAGGCGCTGAGCGCGCCGGACGGCACGGCCGCGGGCTACCGCGAGACCGCGCACGTGACCCGTTACTACCGCTCCACCCGCCTGTAAAGGGAGACGACCATGCTGGTAAAGAAATCCAACCGGGCCGCGACGCCTGCCCAGAGCGGGCTGACCGAGGCCCTCAGCGGTCGCGCCACCCCGCAACGCCTTGACCGGCGCAGCTTCCTCAAGCGCTCCGGCCTGACCGCCGGTGCCGGCGCGATCGGCGCCAGCCTGCCCTTTGCCATGGTCAAGCCGGCCGAGGCCGCCAAGGCCGCCGGCGGCGGCGCAGTCGAGGTCAAGCGCACCGTGTGTACCCACTGTTCGGTCGGCTGTGCGATCGATGCCGAAGTGCAGAACGGCGTGTGGGTCGGCCAGGAGCCGGTCTTCGACAGCCCGATCAACCTCGGTGCACACTGCGCCAAGGGCGCCTCGGTGCGCGAGCACGGCCACGGCGAGCACCGTCTGCGCACACCGATGAAGCTGACCGGCGGCAAGTGGGTGCGCATGAGCTGGGAGGACGCGATCAACGAGATCGGCGACAAGCTGCTCGCCATCCGCGATAAGCACGGCCCCGACGCCACGCACTGGATCGGCTCGTCCAAGCACTCCAACGAGCAGAGCTACCTGTTCCGCAAGTTCGTCAGCATGTTCGGCACCAACAACATGGACCACCAGGCGCGCATCTGCCACTCCACCACGGTGGCCGGCGTGGCGAACACCTGGGGCTATGGTGCGATGACCAACTCCTACAACGACATGCAGCACTCGAAGGCGATCTTCTTCATCGGCTCGAACGCCGCCGAGGCGCACCCGGTGTCGATGCTGCACATCCTGCATGCCAAGGAAGGTGGTGCCAAGGTCATCGTCGCCGATCCGCGCTACACCCGCACGGCGGCCAAGGCCGACCAGTTCGTGCGCCTGCGCTCGGGCTCGGACATCCCGCTCATCTACGGCGTGATCCGCCACATCTTCGAGAACGGCTGGGAAGACAAGAAGTACATCGAGGACCGCGTCTACGGCATGGACCCGATCCGCGCCGAAGCCATGGAATGGACCGCCGAGAAGGTCTTCGAAGTCACTGGCGTGCCGGATGAGGAAGTGCGCCAGATCGCCGAGACCATGGCCATGAACCGCCCCTCGACCGTGGTGTGGTGCATGGGCCAGACCCAGCACACCGTCGGCAACGCCATCACCCGCATGATGTGCAACCTGCAGCTGGTGCTGGGAAACGTCGGCATCGCCGGCGGCGGCACCAACATCTTCCGCGGCCATGACAACGTGCAGGGCGCCACCGACGTCGGCCCCAACCCCGACTCGCTGCCCGGCTACTACGGCATCGCCACCGGCTCCTGGAAGCACTGGGCGGCCGTATGGGGCGTCGACTACGAATGGCTCAAGGGCCGTTTCGCCAGCCAGGCAATGATGGAGAAGCCGGGCATCACCGTGTCGCGCTGGATCGACGGCGTGACCGAGAATCCCGAGCTGATCGATCAGGCCACCAACATCAAGGCCCAGGTGTTCTGGGGCATGGCGCCCAACTCGCAAAGCCGCGGCAAGGACATGCTCGAGGCCATGAAGGCGCTCGAGATGCTGCTGGTGGTCGACCCTTACCCGTCCGCCACCGCTGCCATGGCTGCCTCGGTGCGCAGCGAGGGGGTGTACCTGCTGCCGGCGGCCACCCAGTTCGAGACCTCGGGCTCAGTCACCGCCTCGAACCGCTCGCTGCAATGGCGCGAGAAGGTCATCGAGCCGCTGTTCGAGTCCAAGCCCGACCACACCATCATGTACGCCTTCGCCAAGAAATTCGGCTTCGGCGACGAGTTCGTGAAGAACATCAAGCTGGCCAAGGACGCCAAGGGCTGGGACGAGCCGGATGTCGAGGACACCCTGCGCGAGATTAACCTCGGCACCTGGACTATCGGCTACAGCGGCCAGTCGCCCGAGCGCCTCAAGCTGCACATGCAGCACATGAGCACCTTCAACCCGCGCACCCTCAAGGCCGAAGGCGGCCCCTGCGACGGCGACTACTTCGGCCTGCCCTGGCCGTGCTGGGGCAACCCCGAGCTCAAGCACCCGGGCTCGCCCAACCTCTACGACACCACCCGCCATGTGATGAACGGCGGCGGCAACTTCCGCGCCCGCTTCGGCGTGGAGAAGGACGGCGTGTCGCTGCTCGCCGGCGATGGCTCCTCGTCGCTCGATGCCGACCTGAAGATGGGCTACCCCGAGTTCGACCATGTGCTGATGAAGAAGCTCGGCTGGTGGGAAGAACTCACCGACGCCGAGAAGACCGCGGCCGAGGGCAAGAACTGGAAGACCGACCTCTCCGGCGGCATGATCCGCGTGATCATGAAGAACCACGGCTGCATGCCCTACGGCAACGCCAAGGCCCGCGCGCTGGTGTGGAACTTCCCCGATGCGGTGCCCAAGCACCGCGAGCCGCTCTATTCGACCCGGCCGGATCTGGTCGACAAATATCCGACCCACGAGGACAAGAAGACCCACTGGCGCCTGCCCACGCTGTACAAGTCCGTGCAGGACAAGTACCGCGACGTGGGCAAGGACTTCCCGCTGATCATGACCTCCGGCCGCCTGGTCGAATACGAGGGCGGCGGCGAGGAGACCCGTTCCAACCCCTGGCTGGCCGAGCTGCAGCAAGACATGTTCGTCGAGCTCAACCCGCGCGCCGCAGCCGATCGCGGCATCGTCGACCAGGACTGGGTGTGGGTGAAGTCGCCGACCGGCGCACAGCTCAAGGTGCGTGCGCTGGTCACGCCGCGGGTGGGGCCGGACACGGTGTTCCTGCCCTTCCACTTCTCCGGTCGCTGGATGGGCGAGGACATGCTCAAGTACTACCCGGAAGGTGCGGCGCCAATCGTGCGTGGCGAGGCGGTCAACACCGCCACCACCTACGGCTACGACGTGGTGACGATGATGCAGGAAACCAAGAGCACGGTGTGCCAGGTGATGAAGGCCTAAGGGGAGACGAACATGGCGAGAATGAAATTCCTGTGCGACACCGAGCGCTGCATCGAATGCAACGGTTGCGTGACCGCCTGTAAGAACGAGCACGAGGTGCCCTGGGGCATCCAGCGGCGCCGCGTGGTGACCATCAACGACGGCGTGATCGGGCAGGAGAAATCCATGTCCGTCGCCTGCATGCACTGTTCCGACGCACCGTGCATGGCAGTGTGCCCGGTCGATGTGTTCTACCGTACCGAGGACGGTGTGGTGCTGCACGACAAGGACGCCTGCATCGGCTGCGGCTACTGCTTCTACGCCTGTCCCTTCGGCGCGCCGCAGTTTCCGCAGACCGGCACCTTCGGCCAGCGCGGCAAGATGGACAAATGCACCTTCTGCGCCGGCGGGCCGGAAGCCGACGGCTCGGACGCCGAGTTCGAGAAATACGGCAAGAACCGCCTCGCCGAGGGCAAGCTGCCACTGTGTGCCGAGATGTGCTCGACCAAGGCGCTGCTGGCCGGCGACGGCACGGCCCTGGCCGACATCTTCCGCGAGCGCGTGGTGCGTCGTGGTGGCAGCGGTGCCGAGATGATCGGCTGGAACACGGCCTACGGCGGCGGTGAGCAGAAACGCCAGCAGACCCGCGGAGGTGACAAATGAACCCGATCCGAACCGCGTGCCTGATCGGCGCCGCGCTGGCGCTGGCCGCCTGCAGCGAAGCGCCGCAGGTGACTCACTACGAGGCCGGCAGCTACTCGGGCAAGCCCGACACCCGCCCCTGGGAGTCGGCCGCCTATGGCGGTGACAAGGCCAGGTGGGAGAGCGACATGCGCGCCCGCGCCCGCAAGCAGACCGAAATCGGCCGCATGCCCCCGGGCTGAGGAGGACACCATGTGCGCACACCTCATCGTGACATTGCGGGCCGTGCTGCTGGCGGCCGTGCTCGGCCTGGGCTGGATCGCCGCGCCCGCCGTGGCGGCCGGCGAGCAGCCGGGCAACAACGCCGACGTCTATCGCGCGGTGCGCGACGGCACGGCCCAGTCCATCACCTTCACCGCCCCGGCCGATCGCATGCTGATCCAGTCCGAAGGGCAGACCTGGCGGCAGTGGCGCAACGGCCCAATCACCCAGATCGGCGGCTGGGTGCTGGCCGGGGTGTTCGTCGCGCTGGTGCTGTTCAGGCTCATCCGCGGCAAGATCAAGCTGGAGGGGCCACCCACCGGCCGGCTGATCCAGCGCTTCACCACCGCGGAGCGGATGACCCACTGGACCGTGGCGCTGAGCTTCACCCTGCTGGCGCTGACCGGCCTGACGCTGCTCTTCGGCAAGCATGTGGTGATCCCGCTGATCGGCTACAGTGCCTTCTCGTGGCTGGCCGCGCTGGCGAAGAATGTGCACAACTTCGTCGGCCCGCTGTTCTTCGTCGCTACCCTGGTGATGGCGGCGATGTTTGCCCGCGACAACGTCTGGCAAGCCATCGATGCGCTGTGGATCCGCAAGGCCGGCGGCCTGCTCAGCGGCGAGCATGTGCCCTCGTGGCGCTTCAACTTCGGTGAAAAGACCTGGTTCTGGATCGGGGTGGTCTGCCTCGGCCTGCTGGTCGGCATCACCGGGCTGGTGCTCGACTTCCCCGGCTACGGCCAGATCCGGCAGGACATGCAGCTGGCGCACATCCTCCACGCCAGCGGTGCACTGGTCTTCATGGCCTTGTCACTGGGGCACATCTACATCGGCAGCATCGGCATGGAAGGTGCGCTCGAGTCGATGAAGACCGGCTATGTGGACGAGACCTGGGCCAAGGAGCACCACGAGTACTGGTACCGCGAAGCCAAGAACGCCGGCACCGCCGCCCCGGCCGCGCCGACCGCGGCACGGCCCTCGGCGGCACACTGAGCGACCCGCGGCCGGGGCTCAGCCCTGGCCGTGGCGCGCCAGCTCGTCGGCGGTGTTGATGTTGGCGAAGGCCTCGGGGCAGTCGTCGAAGTCGACGATGGCGTGTTTCTGGGTGAATACCCAGCGGTCGATCTTGCGCTCGCCGGCGGCCAGATAGGCCTGCAAGGCGCCCGCGGTGCGGGTGTGGGCGAGCAGGAACACCGGCTGCAACTGGCCGTCGGCACGCACGATGGCCACGTCGGCGCCGGCGGCCTCGGCGCCGGCCATCAGCCGGGCGACCAGGTCGCGTGGCACGAAGGGCGAGTCGCAGGGGCTGGTCACCACCCAGCCATCGGCCTCGCCGAGGTGGTGCAGACCGGCGTCCAGCCCGGCCAGCGGGCCGACGAAGCCGGCCTGCCGGTCGGCCAGCACGGGGATGCCGAAGCGGGCGTAGATGTCGGTGTTGCGATTGGCGTTGATCAGCAGGGCGTCGACTTGCGGATGCAGCCGGGCCAGCACATGGTCGACCATCGGCCGGCCATCGAGCATGACCAGGCCCTTGTCGGCGCCGCCCATGCGGCTGCCCAGTCCGCCAGCCAGGACCAGCCCGGAAATGCGAGGGTGCGTCATTCAGGGATTCTCGTGATGCGATGCGGATGAGTGTAGACCAGATGGCGCCCGACCCGCGCCCGGCAGATCAGCGTGACGCCCATCTCCTCGGCCAGCGTGAGCGCCATCTGGGTGAGCCCGGAGCGCGACACCAGGAAGGGCACGCCCATCTGCACCGCCTTCATCACCATCTCGGAGGTCAGCCGGCCGGTGGTGTAGAACAGCTTGTCGGCGCCGGTCTCCTCGTCCAGCCACATGAAGCCGGTGATGGCGTCGACCGCGTTGTGGCGGCCCACGTCCTCGACGTGGTAGAGCAGGGGGGCCTCGGGCGTGTTGTGCAGCAGCGCGCAGCCGTGCACCGAGCCGGAGCGCTTGTAGATGGTGTCCAGCGCCAGGATGCGGCCCAGCGCGGTGTCGAGTGTGGCCACCGGCAGCGTGGCCTCCGAGGCGATGGGGCGCAGCTCGTCGAGCCAGTTGCCGAACATCGTGCCCTGGCCGCAGCCGGTGGTGATGGTGCGCTTGGCCATGCGCTCGAGCGGCGGGCGCGGGCTGTGGGTGGTGACGGCGCAGGCGCCGGTGCTCCAGTCCACATGGACCGACTTGAGGTCGGTGAGCGACGCGACCAGCCCCTGGTTGCGCAGATAGCCCATGATCAGCGCCTCGGGCGCCTGGCCGAGGGTCATCAGGGTGACCACCTCGTGCTTGTCGAGGTAGACCGTCAGCGCATGCTCGCCCGGCACCTCGACCTCGCGCGGCAGGCCTTCATGGTCGAGCACCTGCGCGGTGGCCGTGGCCGGCCGGCGGGCACGGGTGATCGACAGGCGGGGCGCGTCGGGCGCGTCGCCGAGGGGAATCTCGATGGGGGCATCGGTGTCGACGCCGGGTGTCTCCGTCATAGTGCGTGCCGCGCTGGCGGAGCCGGGCGGTCTCGGTTTATGTTTGAAGCGGTATTTTAGGGCCTGTTGCGTGTGAACAGGCTGTCGGGAGAAGCAATCGTGTCAGAGGCAACCCATCCGGGGGTGCAGGCCCTCGCCGGCGCCGACCGGCTCGCCGTGTGTTTCGTGCGCCAGTCCGTGGTCGGCAATCCGTGGATCGACCACCGCTGGGCGCTGGTCGGCCTGGCCTTCGGCGAGGTACCCGCCGCCGACGGGCCCGACCGGATCGTCATTTCCGGCCTGCGGCTCGAGCTGCACGGGGAAGAGGCCGAGGGCTACTACATGAACGTCTGCGCCGACGAGCCCTCCTTGTTCTTCATGCTGCGCCCGGCCGACGACGCGCAGCCCGACGGCCCGCCCACCGTGGCGGCCGTGAGCGCCAATTTCTACGAGGCGGCGCGCTGGATGGATGCCGGCGAAAACGTCGAGCGCCTGCCGCTGCCCGACGGCTGGCGCGACGAGATCGAAGCCTTCGCCCGTGCCCACTGGCGCGAGCCGGAGAAAAAGCGCGGCAAGCGCCGCTATGCCGCCACCGGAGACAACCGTGACCGACCGGGACACTAAGCCGACCGCCCCCGACGAGGCCGGCGGCTTCCTGCGCCGCTGGTCGCAGCGCAAGCAGGCCGTGGCCCGCGGCGAGATGCCGCCCGAGCCCGTCGCTGTGCCAGCCGCCGCGCCGGTGTCGCCGCCGGCATCTGCGGAGGCGCGCGAGGTGGCCCCGCTGCCCGACCCCGCCACGCTCACCCTGGCCGACGACTTCAGCGGCTTCCTGCGCCCCAAGGTGCCGGCGGCGCTCAAGCGGCAGGCCCTGGCCAAGCTGTTCTCCGAGGCCCACTTCAACCAGGTGGACGGGCTCGACATCTACATGGATGACTACAACCTGATCCCCGACATGGACGATGCCGACCGCGGCCTGCTCCGCCACGCCCGTGCCGTGCTCGACCCCACCCCGGCCGAGGCCCCGGCGCCCCGCGCCGAGACGCCGCCCGTCGCCACCGAGGATGCCGCCGAGGCGGAGGCCAGCGCCCAGGCGGCGCTCGAGGAGACGCGCGATGCCGTGGCTGACGCAGCGCCTGAGCCGGCCGCGCCGCAAGCCGACCCGCCCGCGAAGCCGGTCGCGTCCTGAGCCGTGCCGGCGTCATCCAGCGCCGGCAAACACATTCTGTTGCAATTCAAACCGGCGACGGCGAGGGCTTCCCGCCGCTATCCGTCTCGGCTATAACGCCGCGCTTCCCCACGGCCATTGCGCGCCTATCCACCGGATTTGTTGACGATTTCGGCCATCCGCCCGTGCTCGGCGCAAGAAATGCCAACGGCAAGCTGCTGGCCACCGCGCCCCGGCTGACGCACGCCCGGCTCCGGTTTTTCGCGGCTTCCGTTTGCATTCGAATGGCATCGTTTCTAGATTGAAAAGGCACTGAATCACCCGTTCTGCCCACGTCGGCGCCATACAAGGGGCCGGCGGTCCGGGGTCGGACGCGCCGCGATCGCTCGCGTCAATCCACGCGCTGTCGCGGCATCCGTTGTCGTCTGCTTCGATTGGGAAACTGTCCGGGCGGTGTCGCGTGGCCGTGGCGTTCGCGAGCCCCCGGGCTGACAGAGAACCGGGCCGGCATGTTGCCGCAGTGGCGCGTGCCGGCTGCTCAGCACTGAGGAGTCACGACCATGCCGTCTGCCTTGACCTACCCGGGCGTCTACATCGAGGAAGTCCCCAGCGGTGTGCGCACCATCACCGGGGTCGCCACCTCCATCACCGCCTTCATCGGCCGTGCCCGCCGCGGGCCGGTCAACCAGCCCGTGCGGGTGCAGAGCTTTGCCGAGTACACCCGGCTGTTCGGCCCGCTGTGGCAAGCCAGCACGCTGGGCTACGCGGTCAGCCAGTTCTTCCAGCACGGCGGCAGCGATGCGTTGATCGTGCGGGTGTTCAACGGCACGGTATCGACCAGCACCGCCACGCTCACCCTGGCCACCGCCGGCGGCTCACTGGTGCTCGAGGCGGCCAGCCCCGGCACCTGGGGCAGCGCGCTGCGCGCCACGGTCGACCACGACACCCGCGACACCGCCGACACCCTGCTGTTCAACCTGCTGATCGAGGAGCTCGACCGCCCCGGCGGCACCCGGGCGGTGGCCTCGGAGCAGTTCCGCAACGTGTCGGTGGACCCGGCCAGCCCGCGCTTCGTCAATACCGTGCTGAACGAGCAGTCCGCCCTGGTCAATGTGCGCACCGCCGCGCCGGTGACCGAAAGCCCGAACAACGCCACCGTGTCGGTCGCCAACCCCGACGGCACGGCCACGGCGGCCGGCGCGCTGGGCTCGGACGGCAACCCCATCGCCGACGCGCAGATCACCGGCGACCAGAACGCCCGCACCGGCATCTTCGCGCTGGAGTCGGCCGACCTGTTCAACCTGTTGTGCATCCCGCCGCGCACCCCCACCAACGACCTCGCCAACGCCACCTGGGCGGCGGCTGCGGCCTACTGCCAGACCCGGCGCGCGGTGCTCATCGTCGACGCGCCGGCGGCCTGGACATCCAACCCGGCCAATGCCATCGCCACCGCCGTCACCGGCGTCAACACCCTGCGCGGCGCGATCGGCAACGACGCGGCCATCAACGCCGCCGCCTACTTCCCGCGCCTGCGCATGCCCGACCCGCTGTCCGAGAACCGCCTCGCCGACTTCGCCCCCTGCGGCGCGGTGGCCGGCATCATCTCGCGCACCGATGTGCAGCGCGGGGTGTGGAAGGCCCCGGCCGGGCTGGCCGCCAGCTTCTCCGGTGCGCAGGGCCTGACCTACACCATGACCGACCCGCAGAACGGCCAGCTCAACCCCATCGGCCTCAACTGCCTGCGCAGCTTCCCGGTCACCGGCCATCTGGTGTGGGGTGCGCGCACCCTGGCCGGCGCCGACCTGCTGGCCTCCGAGTGGAAATACCTGCCGGTGCGCCGCCTCGCGCTGTTCCTCGAGGAGAGCCTGTTCCGCGGCACCCAGTGGGTGGTCTTCGAGCCCAACGACGAACCGCTGTGGGCGCAGATCCGGCTCAACATCGGCGCCTTCATGCAGACCCTGTTCCGCCAGGGCGCCTTCCAGGGCAGCAGCCCGCGCGAGGCCTACTTCGTCAAGTGCGACCGCGAGACCACCACCCAGAACGACATCGACCGCGGCGTGGTGAACATCCTCGTCGGCTTCGCGCCGCTCAAGCCGGCCGAGTTCGTGGTTCTGAAAATCCAGCAGATGGCCGGTCAGATCGAGGCCTGATCAAGGAGAACGCAGATGGCACACTTCAGCGTCAACACGCAGCGCTTCGACCCGTACAAGAACTTCAAATTCCGGGTCAAGTGGGACGGCCGCTACGTGGCCGGCATCAGCAAGGTGGGCGCGCTCAAGCGCAGCACCGAACTGGTCGAGCACCGCGAGGGGGGTGACCCGAGCACCTCGCGCAAATCGCCCGGGCGCACCAAGTTCGAGGCCATCACGCTCGAGCGCGGCGTCACCCACGACGTCGAGTTCGAGCAGTGGGCCAACAAGGTGTGGAACTTCGGCTCCGGCCTGGGTGCCGAGGTCTCGCTCAAGGACTTCCGCAAGGACCTCATCATCGAGGTCTATAACGAAGCCGGCCAGCTCGTGCTGGCCTACAAGGTGTATCGCTGCTGGGTGTCCGAATACCAGGCCCTGCCCGACCTCGATGCCAACGCCAACGCCGTCGCCATCCAGACCCTCAAGCTGGAGAACGAGGGCTGGGAGCGCGACTACGACGTGACCGAGCCGACCGAGCCGAGCTTTACCGAACCGGCCTGACGCCATGCTCGGCATCCGCCCGGAACGCCTCCTGTCGGTCTGGGAGCAGGGCGCACGACGCCATCCGATCGATCGCGCCGTGCTGCTCCACGCCCTCGCCGCGCCCGAGTGGCCGGTCGACCAGCTGGCCGACGCGCCGCTGGGTGTGCGCAACGCGGCCCTGATGGCGCTGCGCCGTGCCCACTTCGGCGGCCAGCTGCCGGCCTGGGTGGACTGCCCCGCCTGCGGCGAGCGCATGGAGTTCACGCTCGATGCGGCCGACCTGCCGCCGGCGCCGGCCGAGGCTGACGCGCCGATCGTCGTCGACGGCCACCGCTTCCGCCGCCCGAGCAGCCGCCACCTGGCCGCGCTGGCCGACACCCCCGACCCCGGCGCGGCCGCGCAGGCGCTGCTGCGCCACTGCGCCGAGGACAGCGCGGCGCTGCCTGAGGATGCCGCAGCCCTGGCCGCGCTGCTGGCTGCCGCCGAAGACGCCCTCGAAGCCGCCGACCCCTGGGCCGACCTCGCGCTGGCCATCGCCTGCCCGGCCTGCGCGCACGAGGCCGAGGTGAGTTTCGACATCGCCAGCTACCTGTGGGAAGAACTCGACAGCCACGCCCGCCGCCTGCTCGACGATGTCCACGCCCTGGCCAGCGCCTACGGCTGGAGCGAGCCGCAGATCCTCGCCCTCAGCGACGCCCGGCGCGCCGCCTACCTCGCCCGGGTGCAGCCATGAGCGGCCTGTTCCGACGCCTCGCCCGGCAGGCCGCCGGCCCGCGCCCGGCCACCGTGCACGCCATGGCCCGCCTGCCCTTCCATGCGCCGCCCGCGCCCGTGAGCGCAGATGAGGGCGTCGCCTCGATGCCATTGGCGCACGCGCCGGCACCGGCGCCGACGCCCACAGCCCCATCCACCACCACCGCCGCGCGCAGCGCGCACGCGGCGGCGCCGGCACGGCCACGCCAACACGACCCGGACGCGCCGGAATCGCCCGCGGCGCCGGCCCGCGACACACCGCCGGCCGACACCCCCGCGCCGCTGGTCGCCCTGCGCGACGACGCCCCCGCGGCCCGTGCTGAGCCCGCCCGGCCGCGCGCCGTGCAGACCGGGGCCGACACGCCCGGCCAGGTCGCGGCGCTGGCGCCGGCCGCCACCGTCGTCGTCGACACCGACGCCCCGGCACGGCACGCCGAGGCGTTGCCCGCCGCAGTGCGCCCCACCCAGCCGCAGCCCATGGCCATGGCCACCGGTCCCGCCCCGTTCCCCGACGCCCTGCTGCCGCCGCAAGCCGCCGCCGCACCGCCTGCTGCCCAGGCCGCCCGCCCGGCGGCGACGCCGAGCGCCAACCGGCCGCCCCCGGCCGCCGAGCCCACCGCAGTCCACGTCCACA
>QQUN01000053.1 GCA_008501585.1 Pseudomonadota bacterium
CGCAGGCCATGCACGGCTTCGTCTGCCTGAATCGCCGCGCTGTTGAGCAACTCGTGAAATGCAACCAGTTCAGGGTCGATGCTGCCCAGCTCGGCCAGCCGGCTGGCCAGCCGTTCGAGCTCACCGACCAGGGGCTGCTCCCCCTCGTCCAGCGCATCGACGGCAAACGAGACACCTTCGAGCAGGCCGGTGACATGCCCCAGCCGGCTGTGCTCGGCCTCCAGCTCGCGCCAGGTGTCGACATCGAAGTCGAGCGATTCCAGCTCCTTGACCTGCCACTCAAGCAACTCGCGCTCCTGTGCCACGCCGGCAGCATCGGCCTCGGCCCGCTGGCAGGCCTGGCGGGCTTTCTGCCAGCGCTGCCAGGCGGTCGCGACTTCCTGCGCCAGATCGTTCAACCCGGCGTAGGTGTCGAGCAGCGTGCGCTGCGCGTCGCCGCGCAGCAGGGCGTGATGCGCGTGCTGGCCGTGGATGTCGGCGAGCCAGCTGCCCACGTCGCGCAACTGCGCCAGGGTCACGCTGACACCGTTGATCCAGGCCCGCGAACGCCCGGACTGGTCGACCACCCGGCGCAACAGCAGGACGCCGTCGTCGGCGTCGATGGCTTGTTCGTCGAGCCACTGCGCCAGGTCGTCGACCTCGGGCAGGTCGAACTCTGCGCTCATCTCGGCTCGCGCCTGACCGGTGCGCACCACGCCGCTTTCAGCCCGGTCGCCCATGACCAGGCCGAGCGCGTCGAGCAGGATCGATTTGCCGGCGCCGGTCTCGCCGGTGAGCGCGCCAAAACCCTGGTCGAAATGCAGCTCCAGCTCATCGACAATGACGAAATCGCGGATGTGAAGACGACGCAACATGGGATGACCGTGGGGGCGGAAATGAAATCAGGGCGTGCGCGGCGACGCGCTCCAGTGGAGCTTCTCGCGCAGCATGGCGAAATAACTGTAGCCCGGCGGATGGATCAGCCGGATATGGTGCGGCGAGCGGGTGATGCGGATGCAGTCGCCGGCGCGGGCATCGAAACGTTCCTGACCGTCGAAATGCACCCGCGCGTCGTGCGGTGCGAGCAGCACGATGTCGATGGTGCAGTTGTCGGGCAGCGTTATCGGCCGCGCCGTGAGGGTGTGCGGACACAGCGGTACCAGGGCAATGCCGACCACATCCGGGTGCAGGATCGGACCGTTGGCCGACAGCGCATAGGCGGTCGAGCCCGTGGGCGTAGAGACGATCATGCCGTCGGACCGCTGGGTGTAGACGAATTCGTCGTCGATGCGCACGTCGAACTCGATCATCCGCCCGATATCGCCCTTGTTGACCACCACGTCGTTGAGCGCGACGGTGTGGAACACATTGCGCTCACCGCGCTGGACGGCCACATCGAGCATGAAGCGCGGCGCCTCGACCCCCTTGCCGTCGAGAATCGCCCCGAGCCCGTCCTGCATCTTTTCGCGCGCAATATCGGTCAGGAAGCCGAGCCGACCTTCATTGACGCCGACCAGCGGCACACCGTACTCGGCCAGTCGCCGGGCGGCATTGAGCATCGTCCCGTCGCCGCCGAGGACCACGGCCAGATCGGCGCCGGCGCCGATCTCGTCGTAGGTGGCGACGGCAAATCCGGACCCCAGACGGGTGGAACTCGCCGTCCCCTGCTCGATCAACACATGCAGGCCCCGCTCACGCAGGAAACCGCCGATCTGCAGCACGGCAGCCGCCACGTCGGGGCTCTGGTATTTGCCGATCAGGGCGACCGTCTTGAAATCAGGATTCATAGGGCAAAGATTAAACCATAAGAATCCCGGCGATTCGATGACACGCACTGCGCCCTGCCCTATGCACGCGTGGCAGACTTACTTAGAATCCATGGCCGATGCGGACAACGGACACTATGGCTGAACTCGACGAACGCTCAAGAATCCTGCTCAAGACGCTGATCGAACGCTATATTGCGGACGGCCAGCCGATCGGATCGCGCGCCCTGTCGAAGCAATCCGGTCTGGAGCTGTCACCCGCG
Organism: Pseudomonadota bacterium; assembly: GCA_008501585.1. Lineage (GTDB taxonomy): Bacteria > Pseudomonadota > Gammaproteobacteria > Burkholderiales > Rhodocyclaceae > Nitrogeniibacter. Next base: position 2,009 of record QQUN01000053.1, read on the forward strand.
ACGATCCGCAACGTGATGTCTGACCTCGAAGAGGCCGGCTTCATCTCCAGCCCGCACACCTCGGCCGGACGCATCCCGACTTCCCGCGGCTACCGCCTGTTCGTCGACAACCTGCTCACCGTGCAGCCGATGCACAAGGCCCAGTTGCTCGAACTCAAGGAGCACCTGCAACCCGACCAGCCACAGCGGCTGATCAGCGCAGCCTCCAACCTGCTCTCGCAGCTGACCCACTTCGCCGGCGTGGTGGTGGCGCCGCGGCGCGAGGCGATCCGCATCCGCCAGATCGAATTCGTGTCGCTGTCGGACACCCGCATCCTGCTGATCATCGTCACCACGCGCGGCGACGTGCAGAACCGCATCCTGCTCACCCAGCGCAAGTATTCGCCGTCCGAACTGGTCACGGCGGCCAATTATCTCAACCAGCAATACGCCGGGCTGGACTTCGACGACATCCGCAATCGCCTCAAGGCCGAGCTCAAGCAACTGCACTCCGACATGTCGGAGCTGATGACCGCGGCCGTGGATGTGGGCTCCAAGGCGGTCGAGGAGTCCTCGCAATACATTCTGTCGGGCGAGACCAACCTGCTCGACGTCGAAGACCTGTCCTCCAACATGGCGCGCCTGCGCGAGCTGTTCAAGCTGTTCGACCAGAAGACCGGCCTGCTGCAACTGCTCGATGTCTCCAACCGCGCCGAGGGCGTGCAGATCTTCATCGGCGGCGAGTCGGGCCTGGCCCCGCTCGATGAATGCAGCGTCATCACCGCCCCCTACGAGGTCGATGGCCAGGTGGTCGGCTCGCTCGGCGTCATCGGCCCGACCCGCATGGCCTACGAACGGGTCATCCCCATCGTCGACATCACCGCCCGCCTGCTCTCGAGCGCACTGTCCTCGAACAACTAAGGCTTCTTCGGAGAGACTTTCATGGCCCGTTACCGGCCCGAGCCGACCCATATCCATGGCAGCGTGCCACGCACCGGCGTGCTGCTGGTCAATCTCGGCTCGCCCGAGGCGCCCACGGCGGCGGCCGTGCGGCCCTACCTCAAGCAGTTCCTCTCCGACCCGCGCGTGGTGGAGATCCCGCGGCTGCTCTGGTGGCCGATCCTCAACCTGATCATCCTCAACACCCGGCCGGCCAAATCCGCCGAAAAATATGCCTCGATCTGGACCGATGAAGGCTCTCCGCTGCGCCTGCACACCGAGCGTCAGGCCAAGCTGCTGGCCGGCTTCCTGACCGAGGCCGGCCATCGCGACTGGCAGGTGGACTGGGCCATGCGTTACGGCCAGCCATCGATTCCCGACCGGCTCGACGCACTGCGTGCGGCCGGCTGCGACCGCATCCTCGTCGTACCGCTGTATCCGCAATACGCCGGCAGCACCGTCGGCAGCGTGATGGACGAGGTCGCCGACAGCCTCCGCGCCTGGCGCAACCTGCCCGAGCTGCGCTTTGTCCGCAGCTATCACGACGACCCCGGCTACATTGCCGCGCTGGCGGCCAGCGTGAACGACCACTGGGCCAAGCATGGTCAGGCCGAGCGACTGATCCTCAGCTTCCATGGCGTGCCGCGCTTCACGCTCGACAAGGGCGACCCCTACCACTGCGAGTGCCACAAGACCGCCCGCCTGCTGGCCGACGCGCTGGAGATCGCGCCCGAGCGGGTGATGCTCACCTTCCAGTCGCGCTTCGGCAAGGCCGAATGGCTCAAGCCCTACACCCAGCCGACGCTCGAAGCGCTGCCCAAGCAAGGCATCCGCTCGGTCGATGTGATGTGCCCCGGCTTTTCTTCCGACTGTCTCGAGACGCTCGAAGAGATCGCCATGGAATGCAAGGACGCCTTCCTGACCCACGGCGGCGAACGCTTCCACTACATCCCCTGCCTGAACACCCGCGATGACTGGATGCATGCGCTCACCGCCCTGGTACTGCGCCACGCCGGCCACTGGGTCGAGGCCGACCCGCGCCGCAGCGCCGCCGACCGGCAGATCGGCAAGGCCCGCGCCGCCGCACTGGGCGCCGACACCGGCGCGCAATCCAAGTGAACATCACGCTGATTGCCCGCTGGGCGCTCAATGCCGTCGCCTTGATGCTGGTGCCCGAGCTGGTCGACGGGCTGGCGGTCACCTCCTACACCACCGCGCTGATCAGCGCCCTGCTGCTGGGCCTGGTCAATGCACTGATCCGCCCGGTGCTGATCCTCATCACCCTGCCAATCACCGTGCTGACCCTCGGCATCTTCACCCTGGTCATCAACGGCTTGCTGTTCTGGCTGGTCTCCGGACTGGTCGCCGGCCTGCAGGTGCCCGACTTTTCAACGGCCTTCTGGGGCGCGCTGGTGTACAGCCTGCTCACCTGGGGGGTCAGCATCGCCCTGTCGGACGGGCGCAGCAACGCCCGTATGACCGTGACGCGCTGGCCGCCGGACGGGCGCGGCTAGACGAACACCGCGCCAGATGACGAAAAGGCCGCCATCCCGTCGGGGTGGCGGCCTTTTTTCCGGCGCAGGCGCGCGATCTACAGCCGCGCGGACTTGTCCGCGCCATTGCGTGGCGCCACCTTGCGTGCCGGGCGGCGGCGCACGGCGCCGGGGTCGAAATCACCGTTGAGCTTGTTCAAGGCCTCGTTGCGAGCCTCCAGTGCGAGCTTGAAAGCCCCCTCCTCGCCGTACTTGTTCACCGAGAACTTCACCCGCTTGCGGCGGCCGTCCGGCAGCGGCCAGGAGGCCACCCAGAACCAGCGCTGCTTGTCTTCGGGCAGATCGCGGGTCTCCGACGCGCAATAGCGGCACACGCCGACCACGCCCGAACGGTTGTTCTTTTTTCGGATCGACGAATACTCCTGCATCGACAGCGGCGGATGCGCCGCGATCACCTCGTCGCGATAGGTCTTGGCGGCGGCAAACGCCTTGCGCTTGCCGCTGAACACGCCGTCGCTGAAATGCTTGCGGTAGATGACACCCCGGCGCTGGATCGTGACCAGCCATCCATGGGTGCGGCTCGCTTCGTTGTCGACGCGGCTGATGCCATACACGCTGCTTTGGCTCACTCGAACATCCTCCGGCCCGGCTTGATAAGGGGCATAGGAAGGCTTTCGGCCGCGCGTCGAAAAACTTTACGGATGTCGGAAGAACGGCCGGCTGCGCCGACCAACGGCCTGTCCCGCCTCCCCGCCGGCGAGCAGGGCTTGAATTCCGCGCTGGCGTTACCACATAGGAACATCGCCACATACTGATTTTCACTGGAGCCCTGAATGTCCACCACCCAAGTCGTCTGCCCGCACTGCCAGGCCGTCAACCGCATTCCGTCCGAACGCCTGGCCGACGGGCCGCACTGCGGCCGCTGCAAGCAGCCGCTGATCGACGCGCGACCGATCGCGGTCGACGCCGCCGCCTTCGACCGTCACCTGGCCAACGACACCCGAGCGCTGGTGGTCGACTTCTGGGCCCCGTGGTGTGGCCCGTGCCGTACCATGGCACCGGCCTTCGAGGCCGCGGCGGCCGAACTGGCGCCGCAGGTGCGGCTGATGAAAGTGAACACCGAAGAGGCGCAGGCGCTGGCCGGACGCTACAACATCCGCAGCATTCCGACTCTGATCGCGTTCCGTGACGGCCGCGAAGTGGCCCGTATCAGCGGCGCGATGGATGCCTCGCGGCTGACCGCCTGGGTGCGCGCGAATACCTGAGGCGCGCAGGCTCAGTCGTCGATGAGCTGCAGGTCCATGCCGGGCGCCAGCGCCTGGCCGGCGGTGGCGGCGGGCGCGGTCTTGGCGACTGCGGTCGCGAGGATGCCCAGCCGCTTGGTGAGGGTGGTGGTCAGGCGGCGGCGGAAGAGGTCCTGACTCTCTTCGGTGGACAAGGCCAGCGCGGCGGGATTGACCTCGAGATAGGTCACGTCGGTGAGCGTCACGACCGAGAACAGGTGCTTGTGGCCCAGCTCGTCGAGATAGGCGGTTTCACCGAAGACCTCATCCTCGCCCAATTCGACGATCCGCTTGCCGGATACCGCCAGCTCGACCTGGCCGCTAATCACCAGTCCGAAACGCTGGTCCTGGTCGCCCTCGCGGATGAGCGTGGTGTTGGCCTTGACCGTCCGCCAGCTCGAGATGCGCAAGGCCTCCCACACGTCGACATCGTCGAACTCGGTGAAGAAGGTCAGCTTGCGCAGGGTTGAAAAGCGGCTGGTGTCGGGCGGCAGGAACTTGTCGTCGACCAGCTGGTAGCGCACCGCCGACAAGTCCTTGGCAAACTCGGCGCCGTTCTTGTAGCGCGAGTAGAGGTCTTTCTCCAGCGACTTGCGGATCACCTTGTCCATCAGCTCCGGCAGGTCCGGCAACAGCTGGGTCACCGCCGGCGGATCAGCGTTGATGATCTTGTAGATGAGCTGCGCCGGATTCTTGGCCCGGAACGGCAGGCGCCCGGTGAGCATGTGAAACAGCACCACACCGAGCGAATAGAGGTCGGTTTTCTGGTTGAGCGGATAGGCCTTGATCTGCTCCGGCGACATGTAGGCCGGCGAGCCGACCCCCATGATGAAGGTCGAGTCGGTATCGACCCGCTTGTTGATGTTCATCGCCAGACCGAAGTCGGTGATCTTCACGTTGTCCTTGTCGTCGACCAGGATGTTCGCGGGCTTGATGTCCCGGTGCACCACCCCCTGCCGGTAGGCATAGTCGAGCGCCATGCAGCACTTGAAGATGATGCCGATGGTCCGGTGTACCGGCAGCAGGCTGGAGAAGGTACAGAAGCGCTCCAGCGATTCGCCGGGGAAATACTCCATCACCACATAGGCTTCGTTGGTGCCGACGACGCCCTCGAAGATGCGGATGATGTGCGGATGGTTCAGCCGGCTGGCGACCGCCCGCTCGGCCTTGAGCAGCTTGATCAGGCGGCGGTTCCACTTGGCCTCGTCCTTGGACTTGTCGGCGAAGCGGATGTACTTGAGCGCCACCGGCTCCGGATACGCCGGGCTCTCGGCCAGGTAGACGGTCGCCGTCGCCCCTTTGCCGAGCTCCTTGATGATCCGGAAATCCCCGATCTGTGCCGGGAGATCGCTCATCGACCCCATCCCCCCCTATCCGAGGCAAACGCTGCATTGCCGTATTTCATGCGCCTCATTATGCCCCCGGCCACCGGGCTTGATGCAAATCGCCTCTCACCGCCACAACAAATTTCTTTTCGCCGGGCGCTTGAAATCCACCCTGACGCCCCAAGCTAGACGAGCATTGCCCAACTCACACCGCTTCAGGACCGATCCATGCAAGAGAAACAGACGCCCGACGCCCACGAGCAGGCACCGGCCATCGACGTCCATCCGGCCGATGAGGCCGCAAGCACCGCAGCGGCAGAAGCGACCGCCGCGACGCACGATGCGGACACCATGCCGAGCCTTGAAGAAACCCTGCGCCAGGCCGAACTCAAGGCCAGCGAGCACCACGACGCCTGGCTGCGCGCCAAGGCCGAGACCGAAAACGTGCGCCGCCGCGCCCAGGACGACATCGCCAAGGCCAGCAAATTTGCGGCCGAAAAGTTTGCCCAGGCCATGCTGCCGGTCAAGGACAGCCTGGAGGCCGCCCTCAACGCCGAAAACAGCACGGTCGAGAACCTGCGCAGCGGCGTCGAGCTAACCCTCAAGCAACTGACCTCTGCCTTCGAGGGCGCCGGCCTGGCCGTGATCGACCCGCTGGGCGAGAAGTTCGACCCCAATCTGCACCAGGCCATCAGCGCCCAGCCCGACGACGGCGAGCCCAATCGCGTCATCAATGTGCTGCAGCGCGGCTACAGCCTGCATGAGCGGGTCATCCGCCCGGCGCTGGTGATCGTCTCGGCGCCCAAGGCGGGTTGAAAACCGGCGCACCGCCCCCACTATTGATTGCAACCTCGGACCGGATGCCTGGTCCGGCCAGACAAGAATTTCGTTAAAGGAACCATCATGGGAAAGATCATCGGTATTGACCTGGGCACCACCAACAGCTGCGTGTCCGTCATGGAAGGCGGCAAGCCCAAGGTCATCGAAAACTCCGAAGGCGCACGCACCACGCCGTCCGTCGTCGCCTACGCCGAAGATGGCGAGATCCTGTGCGGCGCGCCGGCCAAGCGCCAGGCCGTGACCAACGCCAAGAACACGCTGTTTGCGATCAAGCGCCTGATCGGCCGCCGCTTCGAAGAAAAAGAAGTGCAGAAAGACATCGCGATGATGCCCTACACCATCGCCAAGGCCGACAACGGTGACGCCTGGGTGGAAGTGCGCGGCAAGAAGATCGCCCCGCCGCAGGTCTCCGCCGAAGTGCTGCGCAAGATGAAGAAGACCGCCGAAGACTACCTCGGCGAGGAAGTGACCGAAGCGGTCATCACCGTGCCGGCCTACTTCAACGACAGCCAGCGCCAGGCCACCAAGGACGCCGGCAAGATCGCCGGCCTGGAAGTCAAGCGCATCATCAACGAGCCGACCGCGGCCGCGCTCGCCTTCGGCATGGACAAGAAGCCGGGCGACTCCAAGATCGCCGTGTATGACCTCGGCGGCGGCACCTTCGACATCTCGATCATCGAGATCGCCGACCTCGACGGCGAGCACCAGTTCGAAGTGCTGGCCACCAACGGCGACACCTTCCTGGGCGGCGAAGACTTCGACCAGCGCATCATCGACTACATCGTCACCGAGTTCAAAAAGGAACAGGGCGTCGATCTGAAGAACGACGTGCTGGCCCTGCAGCGCCTGAAGGAAGCCGCCGAAAAGGCCAAGATCGAGCTCTCCTCCAGCACGCAGACCGAGGTCAACCTGCCCTACATCACGGCCGACGCCTCGGGCCCGAAGCACCTCGCGGTCAAGATCACCCGCGCCAAATTCGAGTCGCTGGTCGAAGAGCTGGTGGCCCGCAGCATCGAGCCCTGCCGTGTCGCCATCAAGGATGCCGGCCTGAAGGTCTCGGACATCGACGACGTGATCCTGGTCGGCGGCCAGACCCGCATGCCCATGGTGCAGGCCAAGGTCAAGGAGTTCTTCGGCAAGGAAGCCCGCCGCGATGTGAACCCGGACGAGGCCGTCGCCATCGGCGCCTCGATCCAGGGCGGTGTGCTGCAAGGTGAAGTCAAGGACGTGCTGCTGCTCGACGTCACCCCGCTGTCGCTCGGTATCGAGACCATGGGCGGCGTGATGACCAAGCTGATCCAGAAGAACACCACCATCCCGACCAAGGCCAGCCAGGTGTTCTCGACCGCCGAGGACAACCAGAACGCAGTGACCATCCATGTGCTGCAGGGCGAGCGCGAGATGGCCGTCGGCAACAAGAGCCTGGGCCAGTTCAACCTGTCGGACATCCCGCCGGCGCCGCGCGGCATGCCGCAGATCGAAGTCACCTTCGACATCGACGCCAACGGCATCCTGCATGTGTCGGCCAAGGACAAGGCCACCGGCAAGGAGAACAAGATCACCATCAAGGCCAACTCCGGCCTGAGCGACGAGGAAGTCGAGCGCATGGTGCGCGACGCCGAGGCGCATGCCGAGGAAGACAAGAAGGCGCACGAACTGGTCGACGCCCGCAACGCCTGCGACACGCTGGTGCATTCGATCAAGAAAGCGCTGGCCGAGCATGGCGACAAGATCGATGCCGACGAAAAAGGCAAGATCGAAGCGGCCATCACCGAAGCTGAAGAGGCGATGAAGTCCAACGACAAGGACACCATCGTGGCCAAGACCGAAGCCCTCGGCCAGGTCAGCCAGAAGCTCGGCGAAAAGATGTACGCCGACGCCCAGGCCCAGGCCGGCGCCGCCGGTGGTGCCGAAGGTGCGCAGGGTGGCAAGGCTGAAGACGCCGACGTGGTCGACGCCGAGTTCACCGAAGTGCAGGACGACAAGAAGTAATTCGTCCCTTCGCGACATCCGGCCGGGCCGTGCCGCACGCTGTGCGGCGCAGTCCGGCCTTTCCACGACAGAGCTGATACACGACCATGGCCAAGCGCGACTACTACGAAATACTCGGCGTCAATCGCGACGTCTCCGATGCCGACCTGAAGAAGGCTTATCGCAAGCTGGCGATGAAGTACCACCCGGACCGCAATCCGGACAGCAAGGACGCCGAAGAGCACTTCAAGGAAGTCAAGGAAGCCTACGAGATCCTGTCCGAGCCGGACAAGCGCGCCGCCTACGACCGCTACGGCCACGCCGGGGTCGACCCGAGCATGGGCGCCGCCGGCGGCGGGCACGGCTTCGAGGGCTTCGGCGACGCCTTCGGCGACATCTTTGGCGACATCTTCGGCGGCGGCGGCCGCGGCGGGCGCTCGAACGTCTATCGGGGCGCCGACCTGCGCTACAACCTCGAGATCTCGCTTGAAGAAGCCGCCCGCGGCGCCGAGAAGACCATCCGCATCCCCACTCAGGAACGCTGCGACAGTTGCGGCGGCAGCGGTGCCAAGCCCGGCACCCAGGCCAAGCCCTGCCCCACCTGCGGCGGCGCCGGCCAGGTGCGCATCCAGCAAGGCTTCTTCTCGATCCAGCAGACCTGCCCGAAATGCCACGGCTCGGGCTCGTACATTCCCGACCCGTGCAGCACCTGCCATGGCGCCGGCCGGGTCAAGAAGCAGAAGACGCTGGAGGTGAAGATCCCCGCCGGTATCGACGAAGGCATGCGCCTGCGTCATGGCGGCCACGGCGAGCCCGGCATCAATGGCGGCCCGTCGGGTGACCTGTATGTCGAAATCCATATCAAGCCGCACGCCGTGTTCCAGCGCGAGGGCGACGATCTGCACTGCGAAATGCCGATCAACTTTGCCACCGCGGCCCTCGGCGGCGACATCGAGATCCCCACGCTGGACGGCATGGCACGCATCAAGGTGCCCGCCGAGACGCAAACCGGCAAGGTGTTCCGCCTGCGCGGCAAGGGCATTCGCAACGTGCGCTCACACATCCAGGGCGACCTGATGTGCCACGTGCTGGTCGAAACGCCGGTCAAGCTGACCGACCGTCAGCGTGAGCTGCTCGAGGAGTTCCAGCACATCGGCTCCGAGAACGCCGACCGGCAGAACCCCAAGGCCAAGTCCTGGATGGACAAGGTCAAGGATTTCTTCCAGTAAGACCGCCCGCGCCGGAGTGGCCGTTCGCGCCACTCCGGCCGCCTTGCGGCCGCAACCGACCGCACATCCCCCCGAAACCCCAGTTCGTCACACCAGCGCCGACCGGACGTTAACGTTCGCGTCAGCTTGGCTATACTCGCGCATCGAGGAGACACTCTTACAAAAGATATATAACAATGACACTCAAGCTCATTGCACGCGTGCGCCTTGGCCTTGCCGCCTGCGCACTGCTTGCCGGGTTCAGCGCCCCCGTGCAGGCCGACCCCGGCGTAACGGCCGACACCCTTCACCTGGGCATGTCATCGCCCTTCTCCGGCCCCAACGCGGACTACGGCATCGCGATGCGACGCGGCGTCGTCGCGGCCTTTGACGAAGTCAACGCCACCGGCGGCATTGGCGGGCGCAAGCTGACTCTGACCGCCCTGGACGATGGCTACGAAACCGAGCGCACCGTCGCCAATACCCAGGCACTGATCGACACCCACCAGGTCTTTGCCCTGCTCGCCTTCTACGGATCGAGCCCGACCACGGCCGCGATGAAGGTCTTCAGCGGCGCGGGCGTCCCCCTGGTCGGCACCATCAGCGGCGCCGACACCCTGCGCACACCGGTCAACCGGCACATGTTCAACCTGCGCGCCAGCTATGCCGACGAAACCGCGGCCATCGTCAATCATCTGGTGGCGCTGGGCATCACCCGTATCGCCGTGTTCTACCAGGACGACGGTTTTGGCCAGTCCGGGCTGACCGGCGTGACCGAAGGGCTCAAGGCCCATCAGCTCGCTCCGGTGGCCACCGGCACCGTGCCACGCAACTCGGTCGAGGTCAGTGCGGCGGTGGCGCAGATTGCCAAGTCATCGCCGCAAGCGGTGATCATGGTCACGCTGCTCAAGCCCACCGCCGCCTTCGTCACCGCCATGCGCGCAGCCGGCTACACACCGCAGTTCGTCACCCTGTCCCCCGTCGGCGCCAACCTGCTGGCCGGAGAGATGGGCGAAGCCAACGCCCGCGGCATCGGCATCACGCAGGTCATGCCCTATCCGTGGAATGACGCGCTACCGCTGATCCGGCGCTACCGAAAGGCGCTCACCATGCAGGACAAGAACGCCGAGCCGGACTACTACAGCCTGGAAGGTTATGTCACCGGGCGGGTCATGATCGAGGCCCTGCAACGCATCAGCGGCCCGCCAACACGCGAGAAGCTGATCGCCTCACTCGAACACGCGCCCATCGACCTGGGCGGACACCGGGTCAGCTTCACGCCCAACGACCATGGCGGCGCCCACGAGGTCGACCTCACCATCATTGGCCGCAACGGCCGCATCTTGCGCTAGGGCGCCTCGCCGCCCTTCGATTCGCAACCGCCAATAAAGGAAACCTCATGCGCTCTCTGACCCGCTGGATCGGCGCCGCCCTGATGGCCACACTTTCGCTTGCCCACGCCGAAACCGGCGTCAGCGCCGACCGCATCGTGCTCGGCCAGACCGGGCCGGCCAGCGGCCCGCTGGCCACCCTGAACGAGGAATACATCGGCGGCGCCAGGCTGTTCTTCGACGCCCTCAACCAACGCGGTGGCGTCCATGCCCGGAAGATCGAACTGCTGGCGCTCGATGACGCCTACGACCCCGCCAAGGCCGAGGCCAATGCCCGCACGCTGATCGGCGAGAAACAGGTGTTTGCCCTCTTCGCCTGCTTCGGCACCGGTCCCAGCCTGAAGACCATCCCGCTGGCCACCGAAGCGCGCGTCCCCTTCATTGCGCCGTACACCGGCGCGGACATGCTGCGCACCCACCAGGCCGAGGTATTCCACCTGCGGGCGTCCTATGGTCAGGAAATCGAGAAGATCGTCAGTCACCTGGTGAGTGCGGGCATCACCAGCATCGGCGTGGTCCATCACGCCGACAGCTTTGGTACCGCTGGCCTCGAAGCCGCCCGCAAGGCGCTCGCCAGCCGGGGCCTGCGTCCGGTGGTGGAAACCGCCGTGCAGTCCTCGGCCGAGGACGCCGCAACGGCCGCCACCACGATTGCCGACGCCAACCCCGCGGCCTTGATCATGGTGACCGCAGGCAAGAGTTCGATCGGCATCATGCAGGGCCTGCAAGCGCGCAACGCGCGCCCCATGCTCTATGGCCTGTCGGTGATCAGTGCCAACCAGTTGATCAAGGCGCTGGGCGAAAACGCCCACGGACTGGTCATCGCGCAGGTCGTGCCGTCACCGTTCCGCTTCGACCACGACGTGGTGCAGGGGTATCGCAAGGCGGCCGAAACGGCCAAGGTGGAGATGTCCTACACCTCACTGGAAGGCTATATGGCGGCCAAGGTGCTCGCCGAGGGGCTTTCGCGCGCCGGCAGCGAGCTGACGCGCGAAAAACTGATCAAGGCGCTCGAAGGCCTCAATGGCTGGGACGCCGGTGGGGTGAAAATCGGTTTTTCGCCGCGCAACCACGTTGCTTCGGAGTTCGTCGACCTGGCGATCATCAGCCGCGGCAAATACCTGCGCTGAGGCGCCCGCCCGACACACTCAAAGCGGTCGGCCGTCGGCCTCCTGGCTCAGGCGGTCGGTGTCGGCCGTCATCACGTAGCTGCCAGCCGACGGCGGGGTCAGGACCCCCTCGCGCTTGAACGCGGCCACCACCCGGCTGGCCGTCTCGACCGTGATGCCGAGGATCGCGGCAATGTCCGACGATGCCAGGCGAAACACCTCGGTACTGCCCGGCTTGGTCTGCAGGCGCAGCAACAGGCGCGCCACCCGCACCCGCGCCGGCGCACTACCGGCGGTCAGTTCGGCCAGCCACAGTTGCGCCTCGGCCAGTGCGTCGCCCGCCTTCTCGAGCATGCGCTGCCCCAGGCCGGCATCGACGGCGCGAAGCCGGTCGAGCGTGACCAGCGGCAGCCGGCACACCCGCACCGGACCAATCGCAATCGCCGACGCGTCGTACTCGCGGCCGCTGAGCACTTCGAGCCCGGCCAGGTCGCCCGGCTTGACGATGCGCACGATCCGCGCCGAACCATCGGCGCCATGGCGCACCAGCTTGAGCGCCCCTTCACGCACCGTGTACAGCGCGTCGCTACGCGCGCCCTGGTGATAGAGCACCCGCTTGGCGTCGATGCGCAGGTCGTCCAGATTGCCTTGCACCAGCGCAATCTGCTCGGGTCCGAGCGATGAAAACAGCGCCGAATCGCGCACCGGGCACTTGGCGCAATCGGTGTGGCCGGCCCATTGGGAGAGGAGGTGCACTCGCGTCATGGACGCAGTGTGCCCGAATCGGCGCCAGGCTGCCGTGAGCAAACACGCATCATCTCAGGCCCGCCGCCAGAGCGTGCCATCGGCCGTGTCTTCGAGCACGACGCCGGCCGCCAGCAGTTCGGCACGAATGCGGTCCGCTGCGGCATAGTCCTTGCCGCGCTTCGCGGCCGCGCGCTCGGCAATGGCCGCCTCGATGGCCGCGCCATCCAGCCCCTGGTCATCGCCGGCCTGCAGAAAGGCCATGGCCGAGCGCTCGAGCAGGCCAAGCACACTGCCAAGCGCCTGCAACTGGGCGGCGAGCGCGGCACTGCCCGTGCGGTTGACCTCCGCGGCCAACTCGAACAGTACGGCAATGGCCTCAGGCGTGTTGAAATCATCATCCATTGCAGCGCGGAAACGCGCCGCAAACGGATTGTCCCAGTCCACCGCCTCGGTGGCCGCCGGCGCATGCTTGAGCGCGGTGTACAAGCGCGTCAACGCGGTCCGCGCGTCATCCAGGTGGGCATCGCTGTAGTTCAAGGGGCTGCGATAGTGGGCACGCAGGATGAAGAAACGCACGACCTCGGCGTCGTACTGCTTGAGCACCTCGCGGATGGTGAAGAAGTTGCCCAGGCTCTTGGACATCTTCTCGTTGTCCACCCGCACGAAACCGTTGTGCATCCAGTAGTTCACATACCGGCAATCATGCGCGCCCTCGCTCTGGGCAATTTCGTTTTCATGGTGCGGAAACTGCAGATCCTGCCCGCCGCCGTGGATGTCGAACTGCTTGCCCAGCAGCGCCGAGCCCATGGCCGAGCACTCGATGTGCCAGCCCGGGCGCCCTTCGCCCCACGGCGAGGCCCAGCGGGCATCACGCGGATCGTCGTCCTTGGCGCGCTTCCACAACACAAAGTCGAGCGGGTCGCGCTTGCCGTCGGCCACATCCACGCGCTCACCGGCGCGCAGTTCATCGAGCGACTTGCCCGACAGGCGGCCATAGGGCGCAAACTTGCGCACGGCGTAGCACACGTCAGCATTGTCGGCCACATAGGCCAGGCCGCGGGTTTCGAGCTGCCCGATCATCCCAAGCATGCCGTCGACATGTTCGGTGGCGCGCGGCTCGTGGTCTGGCGGCAACACACCGAGCATGGCGGCGTCTTCGTGCATGGCCGCGATGAAACGGTCGGTCAGCGTCCGGATCGACTCGCCGTTTTCGGCCGCGCGGCGGATGATCTTGTCGTCGATATCGGTGATGTTGCGCACATAGGTCACCTCGTAACCACTGGCACGCAACCAGCGCGACACCATGTCGAACACCACCATCACCCGCGCATGGCCGAGATGGCAGTAGTCATACACCGTCATCCCACACACATACATCCGCACCTTGCCCGGCTCGAGCGGGCGAAAGGCTTCTTTGTCTCGCGATAGGGTGTTGTGAATCATCAACATGGAGCAAGGACCTGTTTCTGAAGGGCGCATGACGCCAACGCCCGCTGCAATCGCAAAAAAGGCGGGCTCACGGAGAACCCGCCTCGTCCGGCGGCACGTCGGTCACCGGCCAAGCGCCCCGGGTGAGACTCGACAGATGTTTATTGGTAGAATGCCCCGTTGATTTTCCAGCTTTCAACGGCGGCAAATTTGGTGCCGAAGTATATCACAATGAAAAAACGCGATTCTTCCGTCCTGCGCGCCGTGAGCGCCGCGCTGACACTGGCTTTCGGGCACACGGCCTTCGCCTCGGTTCAGGAAATCCAGTCGCTGATTTCGCGCGGCCAATACCCCGAAGCGGTCCAGGCCGCCGACGCTGACCTGAGCGGCAACCCGACCGATCCGCAGACGCGCTTTCTCAAGGCGGTGGCGCTCACCGAGCTCAACCGGGTCGATGACGCGATCAGCGTTTTCCGCAAACTGACCGAGGACTATCCGGAGCTGCCCGAGCCGTACAACAACCTGGCGGTGCTCTACGCGCAGCAAAAAGCCTTCGACAAGGCCAAGGCAGCGCTGGAGATGGCGATCCGCACCCATCCAAGCTACGCCACCGCGCATGAAAACCTGGGCGATGTCTACGCACGGATGGCCAGCCAGGCCTATGACAAGGCACTGCAACTCGACTCGAACAACACCGTCGCGCAATCCAAGCTGGCCTTGATCCGCGAGTTGATGACCGTTTCCGTCCGTCGCGATGCGCCGGTAGCCATTGCCCAGGCGGCCCCAGCCCCGACCCGGCCGGCAACACCGCAGCCCGTCGCCCCGGCGGCCATGCCGAAACCGGCGCAGGCGCC
>QQUN01000067.1 GCA_008501585.1 Pseudomonadota bacterium
CTTCAAGAAGCTGCACCCGGCCTTTGCCAACCTGAAGCCCGAAGAGATGATCAAGAACGGCCTGTCCGCGCCGCTGCATGAGGGCGCCATGAAGTACTACAAGGAAAAGGGCTGGATGTAATCGGCCTGCACCCGGCGCGGCCCGTCCGCGCCGTGATGCAAAAAAGGGCGACCGCTGGGTCGCCCTTTTTCGTCGTCCTGCGTCGGCGCCGCCGGCGCTCAGACCAGCGAGGGCCCGCTGACGATGTCGCGCGCTTCCTGCTCGGTCAGCGGCACGCCGGCCACCGCCGCCACGTGCGCCGACAGCCATTGGGCCAGACGCGCCTTGCCGTCGCCATCATAACGGGTGACATGGCAGCCCGCGATGCCCGACTCGGCCGTGGCGCCACGCACGAAGTTGACCGCCTGGGCCAGACCGGACACCGCCCCCTCGGCACCGACGCGCGTCAGCACGAAGCGGAATTCGGCCTGGCTGTCCGGGGCGGTCGACACATGCATCGAAAAGCCTTCGAGCGACACATCGCGCACCACAATCGCCTTGCCGTCGCATTCGAGTCCAAAGGCCGGCGCCGGCACATGGGTCGATTCGACCATGATCCGCTGACGCTGGCGGCGTTCATTCACTTCGCTCATCACCTGACTCCACGGGACAGATCCTGTCCCCGTTTACGGCGCCGGCACGCCCAACTTGACCCCTCTGAAGTTATGAAGAAATCGTCGCGAGCGCAGGCAGGTCGGGGGCAGCCGGCGCGCAGCAAGCGGAATGTCTTGAAATACATGCGCATAGCGAGCACCGCCCAAGCCCGAGATACCGAGCGCAGTCGATTGATTCACAACGTTTCAGTCGCGCCCCGGCGGCAACACCGCGCCCGGCCGGTTGGCCAGGATGACGCCGGCGATCACCATCGCCCCGCCGATCAGGCTGGCCAGCACCAGCCGCTCGCCGAGCAGCAGCACCGACAGCACCACCGCAAACACCGGCACCAGGTTGGTGAACAGGGTCGCCCGCGCCGGCCCGATCGCGGCCACGGCCTGGTTGTACCAGAAGAAGGCCACGGCCGTCCCGAACACGCCGAGATAGGCCATGGCCACCCACGACCACCCGTCCGGCCAGGCCAGCGCCGGCGACATCAGGTCGGCGCTGGCCGGCACCAGCAGCATCAGCGTGCCCCATAGCGTGGACCAGGTGGTGGCTGCGGCGGCGCTCATGCCGGCCAGGGTGTAGCGTCCGATCACCGTGTACGCGACCCAGGCCGCCACGGCGATGAAGATGTACAGCTCCCCCCGCCCAACTGCACCGCTGAACACGCTGGCGTAGTCGCCGCGGGTGATAACCATCGACACCCCGGTCAGCGACAGCAGCACCCCGACCACCCGCAGCCAGGTCCAGCGCTCCTGCGCGATGACGCGCATCACCAGCATGGTCATGATCGGCGACAGGGCCACGATGAGCGCCGCCCGCGAGGCCGGGATATGCGCCAGCCCGCCGAGGAAGAAGGTGTTGTAGGTGAACACGCCGGTCGCGCCCAGCAGCACGGTGCCGAGCCACTGCCGCTTGTTGAGCCGGGTCAGCCCGCCGCCGACCGTCAGCGTGAACAGGAACAGCGGAATCAGCGCGATCAGGAAGCGCCCGCTGGCGGCCAGGAAGTGCGGCATCTGCTGCGCCACATAGCGCCCGGCGATGAAGGTGCCGCCCCAGAAGGCGGTTGTCAGCACCAGTTTGAAATAGGTCGAGGTCAGGGAGGGCGCGGACATGGTCGGCTGGCCGGGGGCAAGGCCGCCAGATTAACCGTACGGCGGCGTATCGGCCAGAGACGCATCACCGCCCGCCGACCGTGACACCGGCAGCCTACAGCGGCAGGCCGCGCGGCTTGCGTCCGGCGCGTGCGAACAGGCGATCGTAGAGCGGGTCGGGCAACCAGCCCAGTACCCGCGCCACCCAGCCCATCTGCCAGGGAATCACCACATGGCGGCGCCCGGCAGCGATGGCCCGCGCCATGCGCTCGGCCGCCACTGCGGCGGGCATGAGGAAGGGCATCGGGTAGGGGTTGATTGCCGTCATCGGCGTGTCGATATAGCCCGGCGAGATCGTCACCACCCGCACGCCGCTGCCATGCAGCTCCACCCGCAGGCTTTCCAGATAACGCCGCACCGCGGCCTTGGAGGCGCTGTAGGCGCCCGCGCCGGGCAGGCCGCGCACGCCGGCGACCGAGGCGATGCCGACCAGCGTGCCCGCGCCGGCCGCACGCATCGGCGCCACGAAGGGCTGGAAGGTGTGCACCATGCCGAGCACATTGGTGTGCATGACGCGGGCGAAGGCGTCGGCGTCTTCGGCATGCTCGGTCAGCGTACCGACCGACACGCCGGCACTGGCGATCACGATGTCAGGCAGCCCCCCCGCGGCAACGAACTGCGCGGCCGCGTGCTGCATGACCGCCGCGTCGGCCACATCGGCCACGAACACCTGCGCCTTGCCGCCGCACTCGGCGGCCAGTGCCTCGAGCGCCTCGCGCCGGCGGCCGACCAGGCCGAGCTGCACCTCGCCGCGCGCATAGTGGCGTGCCAGTGCGGCACCGATGCCGCTGGAGGCGCCCGTCATGAAAATGCGCCGTGGCCGGCGGTCGGCATCACGGCGCATGGCAGGCTCCGGGGACGACGGATTAACCGCGGCCCTTGGCCTTGCGGGCCTTGGCAATCAGCTCGTCGGCCACCTGCAGGGCGGCTTCATGGGTGCCGGCCATGGAGGCCGAGGTCGTCCACTGGCCATCGATGGCCAGCGTCGGCACGCCATTGATCTTGTAGGCGCGCGCTACCTGGTCGGCACGCTGGATCTTGCTCTGCACGCCGAAGGACTTGTAGGCATCCATGAAGCGCTTGGCGTCGACGCCCTTGCTGGCGACCCAGGCGGCCACGCCTTCCTCGGTGGTCAGCGGTGCCTTTTCGTCCTGCAGGGCGACGAAGGCGGCTTCGTGGAGCTTGCCGATATCGCCGGTGGCTTCGGCGGCATAGTAGAACTGGGCCAGGGCCTTGAGCTGGGCATTGCCCCAGATCGCCGGCACGCGGATGAAATTCACGTCGGCGGGAAGGTTCTTGAGCCAGTGTTCGAGCAGCGGATCGAAGTCGCGGCAGTGCGGGCAGCCATAGTGGAAGAACTCGATCACTTCCACCTTGGTCTTGTCGTCGGTCGGCTGGACGGGGCTCACCGGGGCAAACCGGGCGCCCTGCGCGAAGGCCGGCGCGCCGATGGCGGAGGTTCCGGCCAGGGCGGCCATCTGGAGCAACAGCTGACGTCGATTCATTATGTCTTCCTGATCAGTTAAGTGCGTGGTTCAGACGCCGGCCGGCCGGTGGAGTTCCCTCAGGGCTTGACCCGGACCAGCGAGCTTTCCATGCCGGCGCGCGCCAGTTCGGCCCGCACCGCGTTCAAGTCTTCGATCTGATTGTAAGGACCGACGCGCACCCGGTGCACCGTGCCCTTGTTGGCCGATTCGCCACGCTGCACCGAGGCTTCGACGCCCATCAGGGCCAGGCGGGCCTTGAGATTGTCGGCTTCGGTCGGGTCCTCGAAGGCGCCCACCTGCAGGTAGAAGCGCTCGGCGGCAGGGCGCGAGGTCTCGGCGGGCGCGGGCGTGGTGGGCACATCGGCCGCCGCGCCATCGCCCTTGGGCAAAATCTTGTAGAAGTCGAACTGCGGCTTCTCGACCGGACGGTCACCCGGCTTGCCCGGCAACACGCGCGGCGCCAGCGGGCTGCCGGTTTCGGTGGGTGCGCGGGTTTCCTGGCCGGCAAAGGGGTTGGCCCGGGTGAGGTACCAGGCCACACCGGCGGCGAACACGGCACCGAGCATCAGGCCGATGATGATCCCGACGAACACGCCGCCGCCACTGCGCCGCGCGGGCGCCTTCTTGCTGGTTCTGCGATTACCGCTCACGCCATCGACTCCTCGGGCGGGTTACATGGAGGCCGGCGCGGACACGCCGAGCAAGGCCAGGCCGGAGGCCAGCACCTGACGCACCGCGGCGGCCAGTGCCAGACGGGCCAGCATCAGGGCCTGGTCATCGACCAGCATGCGCTCGGCGTTATACCAGCTGTGGAACTCGCCGGCCAGATCCTTGAGATAGAAGGCCACCTGGTGCGGCGCGTAGTCGGCCGCGGCCGACTGCACCACCTCGGCAAAGGCGGCCAGGCGCGCGCACAGGGCCAGTTCG
>QQUN01000051.1 GCA_008501585.1 Pseudomonadota bacterium
GATCTTCTCCTCATCCGACCAGAACCGCTTCTTCTGACCCTTTTTACCCGCCATATCTGCCCTCAAGATGTCCACTATCAATGGTGGACACTATCAACACACTCTATGGCCCGTCAGAGCAGCGACGCCGGACGCTTACGACCCATGGCCTGTGCCAACTCATCAACCCGGCGGGTGGACACCCCGCCGATCCAAGCCTCCTGGATTACGGCCACCAAGGCCTTCTCCGAGGTCTTGCGGGGTTCCAGGAAGCCGGGGAAATAGCTGCCCTGCCGCAGCTTGGACACCTTCAGGTTCAGCGTGCCCAAACGGGTATCGAGAGCGCGCTCTCGATACCCGTTGCGCCACGTCGTGCGCTGATCCGCCCGCTCATGCTTGCCGGCGCCGATCAGGCCTTCGACATCGGCCTCCATGATCAACTGAAGAACGGCCTCGGCAACGGCGCGCAGAAAATCACCACCGTCCTGCTTTGCAAAAAGTTCGGAAAGGTCCATGTTGGTCTTGGTCATCGGGGTCTCCGTGTGGTTCGTGCTTGAAGCGTCGAAACTCCACCTCGACCATACACCTCCATGGCCATCCGGATTACACCGTTGAAGGCGCGAAAATTACACCACGTGCGCGGACACTAACTACCTCCACGATGCGATCCAGAAGGCTTTCAATCGTAAGCGTCCGGCGTCGCTGCTCTGACGGGCTGTGAATCGGCGTGCGAAATTGACCCACTTGGGTGGGTTATGAGCGAGTAAAATTGACCCACCTGCCACGTTAGAGCGTGTCGCGTTTAATCGGATTTGTAGCCAGCCGCTTTGAAGAAGTTGTAGCATTCTTCATCAGTGAACAGATCGCAAACGTGCCCGACGGCCTGCCAGAGTTGATCGTAGGTCCGGGCGGCAGCCTTTCGGATCAGTGCTTTGAGTTTCGAGAATGCCATTTCGATCGGGTTCAGGTCGGGCGAGTATGGTGGAAGGAACAGGAACCATGCGCCGATCTCGCGTAGGGTGCGGGCTGCGTTGGGGCTTTTGTGGCTGGACAGGTTGTCGAGAATGACCACATCACCCTCGCGCAGCGCAGGGGCCAACTGCGTTTCAACGTAGAGGTCGAACATTGCGCCGTTCATCGCCCCGTCGATGACCCATGGTGCATCCAACCGGTCGTGGCGCAAAGCGCCGATGAAGGTCTGGGTGCGCCAGTGACCAAACGGGGCGTGATCAACCAGGCGCTGCCCGCGCGGCGCCCATCCCGTGGTCTTGGTCATATTGGTCTTGACCGAAGTCTCGTCGATGAAGGCCAGTCTTTCCAGATGATTGGCCATGAATGGCTGGCGCCTGGCGATCCAGATGCGCCGCAGGTCAGCGACGTCCTTGCGCTTTTGCTCAAGCGCCTGCACGTCTTTTTTTGTGTGACAGCCCGAGCCGGTGGAGCAGCCGCCCGACCGCCGAACGATGCACCGTCAGACCGTGATGTACGGCCAGGTCCGCCGTCAACTCGTCAATCGTCAGATCAGGCTTCGCTTCGATCCGGGCATGCACCCAATCCTTGACACCGGTCAGTTTGCCGCGCCCGGGATTGCCCTGCCGCTTTGGCGCAAGCGATCCGGTCTCGCGCTTGAGGCGCACCATATCGTTGACGAACTTGATTGAAACGCACAGCCGCCGCGCCACCTCGGTGTGCGTATTGCCCTGCTCAACAAGCGACACGGCTCGTTCTCGCAACTCAACAGGATGCGGTCTACCCATCACTGCCCCCCATATCTGCCTCGGCAGAAGGGAATCACAGAATGACCAAAATGGGAATCCCGAATCCGATCAAAGCCGACACGCTCTAAATAAAGATAATTCGAGCGCAGAATTACCCCACACGCGCTGGCGGAGCGCCCCAATCCGGTCGTCGCCAGTCGAACCCCTCCCACAGCATCGCGAGCTGTGCTGATGTCAGCCGCATCGACCCATCCGCAGCATTCGACCAGGGGAAGCGGCCACGCTCCAAGACTTTGTAGTAGAGACAAAACCCCTGGCCATCCCAGAACAGAAGCTTGATCCGATCCCCGCGACGCCCACGGAACGCAAATACCGCACCATTGGCTGGTTTCTGACGCAACACATCCTGCGCTAAAGCGGCCAGCCCCGCGATCCCCTTTCGCATATCCGTGACACCACATGCCAGATACACACGCACACCGGTGCCGGGACCGATCATGCGGCGTCCACCGCGCGGATCAGCACCGACAGCGCAGTTGGATCAATCGTGCTTTCAAAATGCAAACTACGACCACCACGCAGACGCAATTCAACCGCAACCGGTGGCGACGTTTCAGCGACCGTATCCTGCGCTATCGGAACTCCAGCCGCCACTGGCATATCCAATGGGTAGAAAAGCGCCCCGGCATCCGGTGACCACAGACCCTTCTTCTTCAGGTCGTGCCGCCAAGCATAAATCTGCTGCCGAGTGACTTCATGGCGCTGCGCTACCTGCGTCACCGTTGCGCCGCCAACCCCGACCGACATGATGATCTCGAGCTTGTCCTCATCACGCCAGAAGCGCCGCCACTCCATCCCAAGAATTTCACCACGCATCGATGACCCCGCATAAGACACGTCGTTAACGACGTCGTTAAACACGTGTTTTAGATCATCGCCCAAGCGTCAGGCAGGCGGTGCCAATGGCGCGGTTACCAAGCGCTGGCGCTGTATCGCGATAATCCGCGACCAATTCGGCCAGTGCGGTTTCCGCCTTGGCGTGTAAATCGGCATGCAGAATTGACCCACTTGGGTGGGTTATGAGCGAGTAAAATTGACCCGGCTGTTTTCGTTAACATCCGTACAAAAGTGCGGAGGAAAGAGCAGGTGTTATTGATGGAAAGCGTGTCGAAGATCCGACGATGGGTATTGGTTGAGGAACGCAGCATCCGGTCTGTTGCGCGGGCGACGGGATTATCGCGGATCGAAGCCATTGACCGCCATTGGTCCGAGGACAATGGCTGAGGGATCAAGAAGTATCTGAAGGATGAGAGCCCGCCGAGCTACCAGCGCCAAGCGCCGCCGGTTCGGCACAAACTATGCAACGGGTTTGATCTTCGGCTTCAGGACCTGTTCGATCAGGACCAGAAACGGCCACGCCGGGAGCGGCGGACGGCCCAGAAGCTCTATGAGCAGCTCGTGATGGAAGGCTACACCGGTTCCTATTCGCCGGTTCAGCGCTTTGTCCGCGATTTGAAGCGGGCCGGTGCCGGTTCGGGCGAGGCTTTTATCCCGCTGCATTTTGCGGCAGGTGACGCGCTGCAATTTGACTGGAGCGAAGAACGGGTTGTCCTGGGCGGTGTCGAGCAGAAGGTGAAGGTTGCCCATTTCCGCCTGTGCCACAGCCGCAAGCCCTTTGTCGTGGCCTATCCCGGCGAAGCCCAGGAGATGGTGCTGGATGCCTTTGCGCAGGCGCTGTCTTTCTATGGCGGGGTTCCACGCCGGGTGATCATCGACAATCCCAAAACGATGGTGACCTATGTCTCGCGCTCGAAGGACCGAATATTCCATCCCCGGTTCCTGACCTTGATGAACCATTACGTGATGGAGCCGGTTGCCTGCACCCCGGCTGCGGGCTGGGAGAAGGGACAGGTCGAGAACCAGGTCCAGTTTTTGCGCGGCCGGTTGTTTGTGCCCAAACCTGCCTTTGATGATCTCGATGCGTTGAACGATTGGCTGCGCCTGCGCTGTGAAGAGCTGGCAAACCGGCCCCATCCCGAACATCAGGATCGCACGATTGCAGAGCTGTTCAAAGACGAACGCACTGATCTGCGCCCTCTGGGCCGGGCATTTGATGGCTATGTGGAGAAGACCGTTCGTGTCCGCTCCACTTGCCTGGTTCAATATGCCAGCAATCGCTACAGTGTTCCCTCCCGGTTCGCCGGACAACATGTGTCGCTGCGCGCCTATGCAGGCCGGATCGTGCTGGTGTCGGGCCAGGATGTCATTGAACCGCCCCGGGTTTACCGGAGAGTAAAACACTCGAAGGATGAGCCCCATGACGAAGAGACGATTCACCCCCGCCTATCCGGCTGAACTCCGCGAACGCGGTGTTCGGCTGTTTCGAGAGAACCGCGCCGACTATTCCAGCGATACAGCGGCGTACCGGGCAATTGCACCGAAGCTGGGCT
>QQUN01000027.1 GCA_008501585.1 Pseudomonadota bacterium
CCCGCTGGCCAAGACCATCACCCTGATCGAGTCCTCGCGGCCCGATCACCGCGCGCGCGCGCGCCGGGTGCTCGAGGCCCTGCTGCCGCACACCGGCGGTGCCATGCGGGTGGGCATCTCCGGCGTGCCGGGGGTGGGCAAGTCGACCTTCATCGAGGCGCTGGGGCTGTATCTCATCGAGCAGGGCCTGCGCGTGGCGGTGCTGGCGGTCGATCCGTCCTCATCGGTGACCGGTGGCAGCATCCTAGGCGACAAGACGCGCATGGAGTTGCTGTCGCAGCGCACAGAGGCGTATATCCGCCCCAGCCCCTCGGCCGGCAGCCTCGGCGGCGTGGCCGGCAAGACGCGCGAGACGCTGCTGGTATGCGAGGCGGCCGGCTTCGACGTGGTGATCGTCGAGACCGTGGGCGTCGGCCAGAGCGAAACGGCCGTGGCCGGCATGACCGACATCTTCTGCCTGCTGCAACTGCCCAATGCCGGCGACGACCTGCAGGCGATCAAGAAGGGGATCATGGAGCTGGCCGACCTGATCGTCATCAACAAGGCCGACATCGACCCGCGCCAGGCGGCGGTGGCCAGGAGCCAGATCAAGACCGCGCTGGGCATGCTGCGCCATACCTCGCCCAACTGGGTGCCGCCGGTGCTGACCCTGTCGGCGCTCAAGAAAGACGGCATCGCCCAGTTCTGGGACGAGATCCAGCGCTATCGCGACACCATGCGCGGCAGCGGCGAATTCGACGACAAGCGTCGCCACCAGGCCGAGGCCTGGATGTGGGAGCTGATCGACAGCGGCCTGCGGCAGGGCTTTCGCGAGCATCCGCAGGTACGCGCCGAGCTGGCGGGCCTGCAGGCGGCCGTGGCGCGGGGTGATACCACCCCGGCGGCGGCGGCCCACCGGTTGTTGAACCATTTGCGTGAACATTGAGCGGGGTGGCCGGATCGCCGGCGCGCCGCATGCAGAGAAGTGCCTTTCAGGAGACCTGAGTTATGCATGAAATCATCCGCCAGTTGGAGGAGAAGCGTGAGAAGGCCCGCCTCGGTGGTGGCCAGAAGCGCATCGCCTCGCAGCACACCAAGGGCAAGCTGACCGCGCGCGAGCGCATCGCCCTGCTGCTCGACGACGGCAGCTTCGAAGAGTGGGACATGTTCAAGGAGCACCGCTGCACCGATTTCGGCATGGCGTCCGAAAAGGTGCCGGGCGACGGTGTGGTGATCGGCTACGGCACCATCAACGGCCGTCTGGTCTTTGTGTTCTCGCAGGACTTCACCGTGCTCGGCGGCTCGCTGTCCGAGACGCACGCCGAGAAGATCTGCAAGGTGATGGACCAGGCGATGAAGGTCGGCGCACCGGTGATCGGCCTGAACGACTCGGGCGGCGCCCGCATCCAGGAAGGCGTGGCCTCGCTCGGCGGCTACGCCGACGTGTTCCAGCGCAACGTGATGGCCTCCGGCGTGGTGCCGCAGATCTCGCTGATCATGGGCCCCTGCGCCGGCGGCGCGGTGTACAGCCCGGCCATGACCGACTTCATCTTCATGGTCAAGGACTCGTCCTACATGTTCGTGACCGGCCCCGAAGTGGTCAAGACCGTGACCCACGAGGACGTCACCGCCGAGGAGCTGGGCGGCGCGATGACCCACAGCAGCAAGTCCGGCGTGGCTGACCTGGCCTTCGAGAACGACGTCGAAGCGCTGATGGTGATCCGCCGCATGATGGGTTTCATCCCCGCCAGCAACCGCGAGAAGCCGCCGGTGGTGCCCTGCGACGACCCGGCCGACCGCCTCGACATGTCGCTCGACACCCTGGTGCCGGACAACCCCAACCAGCCCTACGACATGAAGGAGCTGATCATCAAGATGGTCGATGACGGCGACTTCTTCGAGCTGCAGCCCGACTACGCCAAGAACATCGTGATCGGTTTCGGCCGCATGGAAGGCTCGCCGGTGGGCATCGTCGCCAACCAGCCGCTGGTGCTGGCCGGCTGCCTGGACATCAAGAGCTCGATCAAGGCGGCGCGCTTCGTGCGCTTCTGCGACGCCTTCAACATCCCGGTGGTGACGCTGGTGGATGTGCCGGGCTTCATGCCGGGCACCGCGCAGGAATACGGCGGCATCATCAAGCACGGTGCCAAGCTGCTCTACGCCTACGCCGAGTGCACCGTGCCCAAGGTCACCATCATCACCCGCAAGGCCTATGGTGGCGCCTACGACGTGATGAGCTCCAAGCACCTGCGCGGCGATGTGAACTTCGCCTGGCCGACCGCCGAGATCGCGGTGATGGGCCCGAAGGGGGCGGTGGAGATCATCTTCCGCGAAGAAAAGAACAACCCCGAGAAGATCGCCGAGCGCGAGGCCGAGTACAAGGCCAAGTTCGCCAACCCCTTCGTGGCCGGCGCGCGCGGCTTCATCGACGACGTGATCATGCCGCACGAGACGCGCAAGCGCGTGTGCCGTTCGCTGGCCATGCTCAAGGACAAGGAACTGGAAAACCCGTGGCGCAAGCACGGCAACATTCCCCTGTAATCGGTGATTCGTGATTGGTGATTGGGTGAGTCGAGGTGCCGAGGCACCTCCTGCACCGGAGGAAAACTGAATATGTTCAAGAAAATTCTGATCGCGAACCGGGGCGAAATCGCCTGCCGCGTGATCAAGACCGCCCGTAAGATGGGCATCCAGACCGTGGCCGTGCACTCCGAGGCCGACAAGCGCGCGCTGTTCGTCGAGCTGGCCGACGAGGCGGTGTGCATCGGGCCGGCGCCCTCGGCGCAGTCCTATCTGGTGGCCGACAAGATCATCGCCGCCTGCAAGCAGACCGGCGCCGAGGCGGTGCATCCGGGCTACGGCTTCCTGTCGGAAAACGCCGAGTTCTCGCGCCGGCTGGAAGAAGAAGGTATCAAGTTCATCGGCCCCAAGCACTACTCGGTGGCCAAGATGGGCGACAAGATCGAGTCCAAGAAGCTGGCCATCGAGGCCGGGGTGAACACCATCCCCGGCTACAACGACGCCATCTCCGGCCCCGATGAGGCGGTCGAGATCGCCCGTGGCATCGGCTACCCGGTGATGATCAAGGCCTCGGCCGGCGGCGGTGGCAAGGGCCTGCGCGTGGCCTTCAACGACAAGGAAGCGCATGAAGGCTTCGCCTCCTGCAAGAGCGAGGCCAAGAACGCCTTCGGCGACGACCGCGTGTTCATCGAGAAATACGTGCTCGAGCCGCGCCACATCGAGATCCAGGTGCTCGGCGACGGCCACGGCAACTATGTGTACCTGAACGAGCGCGACTGCTCGATCCAGCGTCGCCACCAGAAGGTCATCGAGGAGGCGCCGAGCCCCTTCGTCGATCCGGAAATGCGCAAGGCCATGGGCGAGCAGGCCGTGGCGCTGGCGCGGGCGGTGAACTACGAATCGGCCGGCACGGTCGAGTTCGTGGTCTCGGGCGCCACCAAAGAGTTCTACTTCCTGGAGATGAACACCCGCCTGCAGGTCGAGCATCCGGTCACCGAATACATCACCGGCCTCGATCTGGTCGAGCAGATGATCCGCGTGGCCGCTGGCGAGAAGCTGCCGCTGAGCCAGGCCGATGTCGGCATCAACGGCTGGTCGATGGAATGCCGCATCAACGCCGAAGACCCGTTCCGCGGCTTCCTGCCCTCCACCGGTCGCCTGGTCAAGTTCGAGCCGCCGGTCGAGCGCGAGGACGTGCGTGTCGACACCGGGGTGTACGACGGCGGCGAGATCTCGATGTACTACGACTCGATGATCGCCAAGCTGATCGTGCACGGCAAGGACCGCGACGACGCGATCCAGAAGATGCGCGATGCGCTCAACGAGTTCGTGATCCGCGGCATCAGCTCCAACATTCCCTTCCAGGCCGCGCTGCTGCAGCACCCGCGCTTCTGCTCGGGCAACTTCAACACCGGCTTCATCGCCGAGGAGTATCCGCAGGGCTTCGATGCCTCGATGGTGCCCCACGACGACCCCGGCCTGCTCGCCGCCGTCGCCACCTTTGCCCGCATGCGCTACATCGAGCGCGCGGTGCAGATCTCCGGCCAGATGGCCGGCCACGGCCGCAGCGTCAAGAAGGACCTGGTGGTGCTGATGGGGGCCGACAAGTATCCGGTGTCGGTGGACGACCTGCCCGGCGGCATGCGCATCCGCCAGGGCGAGAAGACCTACGACATCGTCTCCGACTGGACGTTCCGCGACCTGCTGTTCAAGGGCACGGTCAATGGCGTTCCGGTGTGCCTGCAGATCGAGCGCCGGGGCCTGCGCTACCACATCAGCCATTTCGGGCTGCAGGTGCAGCCGATGGTGATGACCGAGGTGGCCACCACCTTGCTCGAGCGCATGCCGGAGAAGCTGCCGCCCGACCTGTCCAAGTTCCTGCTCTCGCCGATGCCCGGCCTGCTGCGTGAAGTGGCCGTCCAGCCCGGCCAGGAAGTGAAGGCCGGCGAGAAGCTGGCCGTCATCGAGGCCATGAAGATGGAGAACGTGCTCAAGGCCGAGCAGGACTGCGTGGTCAAGAAGGTCGTCGCCCACCCGGGCGCCAGCCTCACAGTGGACGAAATCATCATCGAGTTTGAATAAACAGACCGCTTTCGCGAATCGATAGGGAGGGAGGCTCGCCGCGCAAGACGGCGAGTGCCTGTCGGCGCACGGGGCTCACGAAAGTGAGCCCCTTTTTTTATGCGCTGACCCCGTGGGCGACGGTGCGGAACCTCGGGGGCGATCGCGGCGTCAACCTCTTGCAACACGGCAGCGGAGCGACGCCGGATTTGCGCAAAAATGTTTTGTGCAATAGTATTCGGGCGTTAACGTTTGATCCTTAAGCTTTGAGCGCGGGCAGAAACCGTCTGCCGCGCATCCTGTCGGCAGCGGCCGGCGCTTCCCCAACGCGCCCAACCCGAGCTTGCTGCCCCAATGTAGTTGGCGAAAAAGCCCTGGCGCCCCCCGCGCTAGTCTGCCGCTGTGTGCCTGTGGATCGGCCGGCGGCCAAAGAAAGGAGACCATCCATGCCTCAACAAGCTGAAACCGTGATCAACCAGTGGCCCTTGCATGCTGTGGACGGAGGTTACGAAATGGTGCCCTTCAAGGTGTATACGCAGCGCGATCTGGACAAGATCGAACCCCTTCAGGCCCTTCCTGAAGCCCTGCGCTTCGAGATGAAAGTGGTGTCCTCGGTGTTGCCGTTCCGGGTGAATCAGTACGTCATCGACGAACTCATCGACTGGAACAACATCCCGGCCGACCCCATCTTCCAGCTCACCTTCCCGCAGCGCGGCATGCTCGAGCCGGAGCACTACGACACCATCGCCAAGCTGATTCAGGCGGACGCCGACAAGGCCACGCTGAACGCCGCGGTGAATGAAGTGCGCCAGGCGCTCAACCCCCACCCGGCCGACCAGATGGAAATGAACATGCCGGTGGACGACGAGGGCAACCGCCTCGACGGCATTCAGCACAAGTACCGCGAGACGGTGCTGTTCTTCCCCAGCCAGGGGCAGACCTGCCACGCCTACTGCACCTTCTGTTTCCGCTGGGCGCAGTTCGTCGGCGACAAGGAGTTGCGCATCGCCGCCTCCGAGGCCAGCACGCTGCACGACTACCTCAAGGCACACACCGAGGTCACCGACCTGCTGTTTACCGGCGGCGACCCGATGGTGATGAAGACCAAGCACCTGGCCGCCTATCTCGAGCCCTTGCTCGAGCCCGAGTTCGACCATATCCAGACCGTCCGCATCGGCACCAAGGCGCTGACCTTCTGGCCGCACCGCTTCCTCGGCGCCGAGGACGCCGGCGAGCTGATCGAGCTGCTCACCCGCATGGTGCGCGCCGGCAAGCACGTGGCGGTGATGGCGCACTACAACCACTGGAAGGAACTCGACACCGAGCCGGCGCGCGCCGCGATCCGCGCCATTCGCAGCACCGGTGCGCAGATCCGTGCCCAGGGGCCGCTGATCGCCCACATCAACGACGACCCCGATGTGTGGGCCAAGATGTGGAAGATGCAGGTCAAGCTCGGCATCATCCCGTACTACATGTTCGTCGAGCGCGACACCGGCGCCAAGGGCTACTTCGAAGTGCCGCTGGAGCGGGCCTGGCAGATCTACCGCGAGGCCATGCAGCAGGTCTCCGGCCTGGCGCGCACCGCGCGCGGCCCGTCGATGTCGGCCAGCCCCGGCAAGGTCGAGGTGCAGGGCGTGACCGAGATCAACGGCGAGAAGGTGTTCGTGCTGCGCTTCATCCAGGGCCGCAACCCGGACTGGATCCAGCGCCCGTTCTTTGCCAAGTACAACCCCGACGCCACCTGGCTCAACCACCTCGAGCCGGCCTTTGGCGAAGAGAAGTTCTTCTTCGAGGACGAGTACGAGGCGATCCGCAACGAGCGCATCGACGCCGCCCAGGCCTGAGCCGTTCGGTCCTGAGGTCACAAGAGCCCGCCCTGGTGGCGGGCTTTTTCGTCAATTGATGCAACAGCCGACGGGTGAGGCGGGCACGCGGGCCGGAAGGCGGCCGGTGGTGTGCCACAATCGGAGCCTGACTCGGCCGCGCGGACCGCGGCAAAAGGGGATGCCATGCGCTTCGACAACGGACGACAGAGCGACAACGTGGAGGACCGCCGCGGTGCGCGGAGGCCCATGCGGGTAGGCCGCGGCAAGATCGGTGTCGGCACCATCGTGCTGGCACTGGTGGCGATGTATTTCGGCGTCGATCCGTCGGTGGTTCTCAACACCGGCCTCGGCGGTGGCGGCATGCCGGTCGAGGCGCCGGCGGGTGCCCCGCCGGCCAACGATGCCGAGGCCCGCTTCGTGTCCATGGTGCTGGCCGATACCGAGACCACCTGGCACGCCCTCTTCCAGCAGGCCGGAGGGCACTATGTCGAGCCCAAGCTGGTGTTGTTCACCGGCGCCACGCGCACCGCCTGCGGCCTGGGGCAGGCGGCGATGGGACCGTTCTACTGTCCGGGCGACCAGAAGGTGTATATCGACCTGGCCTTCTATGACGAGTTGCGCACCCGTTTTCGCGCACCGGGCGACTTTGCCCAGGCCTACGTGATTGCCCATGAGGTGGGGCACCATGTCCAGAACCTGCTCGGGATCTCGGGCAAGGTGCAGGAAGCGCGTCAGCGGCTGAGCGAGGCCGAGGGTAACCAGCTGTCGGTGCGGCTCGA
This sequence comes from Pseudomonadota bacterium, assembly GCA_008501585.1. GTDB lineage: Bacteria > Pseudomonadota > Gammaproteobacteria > Burkholderiales > Rhodocyclaceae > Nitrogeniibacter. The sequence goes on from QQUN01000027.1 coordinate 7,166, forward strand.
ACTGCAGGCCGACTGCTTCTCCGGCGTGTGGGCCCACCACGCGGACCGGGCCCGCCAGGTCCTCGAAGCCGGCGACGTCGATGAGGCGCTCGGCGCTGCTGCCGCCATTGGCGACGATCGCTTGCAGAAGCAGGCCCAGGGCTATGCGGTCCCCGACAGCTTCACCCACGGCAGCTCGGCGCAGCGGGTGCGCTGGTTCAAGCGGGGGCTCGAGACCGGCGCGCTGAAAAGCTGCGACACCTTCGCCACCAACGCGCTCTGAGACGGCATCTCCCTTACCGCGGAAAAGCGAAGCGCTTTCCGCCCGACATGCTGTCCGTGGCCATTGCGCACGATGAAACGACAGGGGCGCTCGTCGAGCGCCCCTGTTTTGGCTTATGCCGGCTTCAGCCTGCCAGCTTGGCAAAGGCCGCCACTACCTCCGGCGGCGCCTGTACCAGTTCGATCAGCACGCCTTCGCCGGCAATCGGGAAGTCGTCGTTGGCCTTGGGGTGCATGAAGGTGATGTCGAAGCCCGCTGCGCCCTTGCGGATCCCGCCCGGCGCAAAGCGCACGCCCTGGGCGGTGAGCCACTCGACGGCGGTGGGCAGGTCGTCGATCCACAGGCCGATGTGGTTGAGCGGGGTGGCGTGCACCGCGGGCTTCTTGTCGGCGTCGAGCGGTTGCATGAGATCGACCTCGACCTTGAACGGGCCGCTGCCGATGGCGCAGATGTCTTCATCCACGTTCTCGCGCTCGGAGACGAAGTTACCGGTGACTTCGAGGCCGAGCATGTCGACCCACAGGGTTTTCAGGCGGTCCTTGCTCGGGCCGCCGATGGCGATTTGCTGGATGCCGAGGACCTTGAAGGGGCGTTGCGTCATGGAAGCCTCCGTGGATTAATAATCCATAATTATGGATAGGGTGCCGCGCTTTGTCGAGTGCGTCGTGCGGCCGCGTGTGCCCGTGGGGGGGGCGCGTGCGTTGGGGCGCATCGTTTCGCCGGCCCGCCTCCTGGCCCCGACATGATCTGGCGGGCGCCAGGCAAGGCGCCAGCTCGCGGCAATGGGTGTCGGGGCAGATAGCGCGGGACGTCGGGATCGACGGTGACGTTGCCCGACCGGCGCTGTCGCCCCGTGTCAGCGCCGGCGCGCTTTTTTCGGGCGCTGCCCGACCGCGCCCGAAAAACGCTCAGACTCTCAGGCCCAGCTGACGCTGCTGCAAAAGAGGTAGCCGGCACCGTACACGGTCTTGATCAGGGCCGGGTTCTGCGGGTCGTCCTCGAGCTTGCGACGCAGGCGGGAGATGCGCACGTCCACACTGCGGTCGTAGGGGTCGATGTCGCGCTCGCCGATGAGCTGCTCGCGGGTGAGGATGCGGTTGGGGCTCTTGAGCAGCGCGGTAAGCATGCTCGCTTCGGTGGCGGAGACGGACACTTCGCGGCCGTCGGGGGTGATCAGCATGTGCCGGCCGAGGTCGAAGTGCCAGCCGGAGAAGGTGGCGACGCCGGGCGAGGTGGCCGTGTCGCTGGCCTCGGCGCTGCGCAGGTAGCGCCGCAGGATGGAGCGCACCCGCGCCACCAGTTCGCGCGGCTCGAAGGGTTTGACGAGGTAGTCGTCGGCGCCCAGCTCGAGGCCGAGCACCCGGTCGGTGACGTCGTTGCGGCCGGTGAGGATCAGCACCGCACAGGGCGAATGCTCCTGCAGTTCGCGGATGACCTGCATGCCGTCCATGTCGGGCAGGCCGAGGTCGACAATCGCCAGCTCGGGCGGGCACTGCCGGGCGGCCTGCAAAAAGCGCCGGCCCGTCTGGTGGTGTTCGCAGCGGAAGCCGTAGCCGTCGAGCCCGTTGCAGATCAGCCGGGCAATGTCGATCTCGTCTTCGAGCACCAGGATGCGGGGGTGGGTCGCGTCTGTGGTCATGCGTCGGTGTCCTGGAGAAGTTGGGCCAGCGTGCGCTCGAGAAGCTTGCGGTCGAAGGGCTTGCGCAGCACCGGCACGTCGAGTTCCTGTACATCGTGGATGGCGTTGCCGCTGGCGTAGCCGGTGATCAGCAGCACGGGCAGGTCCGGTCGGATCTCGCGGGCGAACCGGACCAGCTCCCTGCCGCCGATGGCGCCAGGCATGACGGTGTCGGAGACGAGCAGTCCGATGTCGGGGATCTGCCGCACCATGTCCTGCGCGGCGGCGCCGTTGTCGGTCTCGAGCACAGGGTAGCCGAGCTCGGTCAGTTGCATGCGGATGATCTTGCGTACGTCGGGTTCGTCTTCGACCAGCAGCACGGGCGGGCGTGCCGTGGCCGTGTCGGGGGTGCCGCTGCGGGTGTCTTCGGCGGCGGGGGCGGGCGGGTCGGTGCGCGGCAGCACGAAGGTGACGGTCGAGCCCTTGCCGACCGTGCTGCGCACCCGGATGTTGCCGCCCGACTGGCGGACGAAACCATACACCATCGACAGGCCGAGGCCGGAGCCACGGCCGAAGGGCTTGGTGGTGACGAAGGGCTCGAACACGCGCGGCAGCAGTTCGGGCGCGATGCCGCTGCCGGTGTCCTCGACCTCGATCTGCACATAGTCGCCCACCGGCAGCTCGATCAGCATGGCCAGGCTGGAGGGGATGTGCCGTTCATGTACGCGGATGCTCAGCTCGCCGCCGCCGGGCATGGCGTCGCGCGCGTTGATGGCCAGGTTGAGCAGCGCGCTCTCGAGCTGGTGCGGGTCGGCCATGGCGTACAGCGGCGCCTCGGGCAGATAGGTGCGCAGGCGCACCGATTCGGTCAGCGAGCGGCTGAGCAGCTGCGACATGTTGTGCACCAGCTGGCCGACTTCGACCGCGCAGGGCTCCAGCGTCTGCCGGCGCGAGAAGGTGAGCAGCCGGCGGATCAGCTCGGCGCCGCGCTGGGCGGCATGCAGGGCGGGGTTGAGATAGTCGCTGGCCAGCGCCGGGTCGCAGCGCTCCTTGGCCGCTTCGAGGTTGCCCATGATGATGGTCAGCAGGTTGTTGAAGTCGTGCGCCAGCCCGCCGGTGAGCTGGCCGACGGCTTCCATCTTCTGGGCCTGCACCAGTGCCGCCTCGCTGGCGCGTTGCTCGGTGATGTCGATCGACAGCACGAAGAAGCCGACCACCTTGTCGCGCTCGTCGAACTCCGGCACCACCACGCTGCGTGCATACACGGTGCGGCCTTTGTCGGCCTTGCGCGCGTACTCGTAGGTGACGCGCTCGCCGGCCGAGGCGGTGTCGAGATAGCCGGAGATCTGGTCGTAGGCTTCGTCGCCGAAAACCGAGCGGATCGAGCGGCCGACGATGCTCTCCTTGGTCAGCCCGAACCATTCGGCGTAGCCCTTGTTGGCAAACTGGTAGTTGCGCTGGCGGTCGACATAGGCGATGAGCGCCGGGATCGAGTCGATGATCATCTGCAGCCGCGCCTCGCTGCGCCCCAGCGCCTGAGCGAACTGGTCGATCTCGGTCTTGGCCGAGAGCAGCTCGGCGGTGCGTTCGCGCACCCGCGCCTCGAGCAATGCGTTCTGCTGCTGGATCAGTGTTTCGTAGCGGCGCTGCTCGGTGATGTCGGTCCACAGCGAGACGAAGCCCAGGTTGGGGATCGGTACGCCGCGAATCGCCAGCACCTTGCCGTTGGGGCGCACCCGCTCGATGTAGTGCGGCTCGAAGGCGCGCACCGAGGCCATGCGCTCGGCGACCTGCTTTTCCAGACTGCCGTCACCGTATTCGCCACGCTCGGCATTGAAGCGCACGAAGGCCTCGAAGGGGGTGCCGACGCGCACCAGCGACTCGGGGAAGTCGAGCAGGCGCACCATCGCCTTGTTCCAGGTCACCAGCTTGGGCGTGGCGTCGAAGACGGCGATGGCCTGGTCGAGCAGGTCCAGCCCGGCCAGCAGCAGGTCGTAGCGTCGCAGCTCTTCCGGCGAGTTGCCCGTGGCGGGCGCAGGGTGAGCGAAGGGGTTGCGCGGGGGCATGGGCGAATCTCGGTGGGCGGCGGCGGTGCGAGGCACCATTCTAGTGCGTGGCCGTGTCGGGCGGGAAGGGCGCGGCCGTGTCGTCGGCCTGCTGCTGGACCTGGCGGCGGAAGCGGTCCGGCGCGATGCCGGTCCATGCCACAAAGGCGCGATAGAAGGCCGAGGTGTCGGCGTAGCCCAGGTCGGCGGCGATCTGCGCGACGCTGTGGCGGGTCTTGGCCAGGCGCGACAGCGCGATGTCGCGGCGGAAGGCGTCCTTGATCAGGCGGAAGCCGGAGCCCTCTTCCTCGAGCCGGCGGTGCAGGGTGCGGGTGGACATGTGCAGGCGGGCGGCCGCCTCGGTGACAGTGAGGGCGGTGGGCAGGGCGTCGCGCAGCAGGTCGCGCACGCGGAACACCAGTTCGCGGTCGCGCCGGTAGAGCATGCTGATCTTGCCCGGCGCGCCGTCCAGAAACACCGCCAGCGCCGCTTCGTCGCGCCGGATCGGCAGGTCGAGCAGGTTGGCCCGCAGGCTTGCCTCGAGGCAGGGCGCGTCGAAGGACGAGTGCTCGGTGTAGACCAGTGCGTAGTCATCGGCATGGGGCGGGCGGGCGTAGGGGAAGCGCACCGCCTCGAGTGCCAGGCCGCGTCCGACCAGCCAGCAGGCCACGCTGTGCAGCAGGCGCAGCAGCCATTCGAAGGCAAAGACGCGGCCGGGGGCGTCGCGCGGGCCGATGGGGCGGGCCTCGGCAATCTGCAGGCGGGCCATGTCGCCGCCGCGGCGGATGGTCATGCTCAGGTCGGGCAGCACCAGGTGCAGGAAGCGGCCGGCGCGCTCGAGCGCGTCGGCGAGGTTGGGCGCGCCGAGCATGCTGCGGCACAGGAACTCGAAGCTGCCGGGGCGCATTGGCTGGGAGAACAGGCCGAAGCCCTCGTCGCCCAGCTCGGCGATGATCCGGTTGTAGAGCGCGGCATAGCGATCGACCGGGATGCGCGCGCCCGGGGCCGACAGATCGATGCCGGCCTCGGCGAGCAGCGGGGCCGTGTCGCGGCCCTGGTGCTGCAGTCCGGCGAGCATGCCGGTGACGAAGCCGGAGGCGACCGTGGCGCGCGGGCGGCGCGGCCGGCCGGCCGTGCCGGGGGGCGAGTCGGCGGACTTTGCAGGTCGAGGCATGGTGGGCTCCCGGGGCGCCGCTGCTGGCAGGCGACGGAGGATGTTGGCCGATTTTGCACGATAGGCGTCATCGGGGGCAATGGCAAATCGGCGCTGCGCCTTCTACCATGAGCAGGATAACGCCTAACCGCAACCGGGAGAGACACATGACCGATCTGAGCGTCGCCAAGAAGCTGCAACCCTACAAGCCGAAAAACAAGGTGCGCTTCGTGACTGCCGCGTCCCTGTTCGATGGCCACGACGCCTCGATCAACATCATGCGGCGGATTCTGCAATCTTCCGGCGCCGAAGTCATCCACTTGGGCCACAACCGTTCGGTCGGTGAGATCGTCAACGCCGCGCTGCAGGAAGACGTGCAGGGCATCGCCATCACCAGTTACCAGGGCGGGCATGTCGAGTTCTTCAAGTACATGATCGACCTGCTCAAGGCCAACGGCGGCGAGAACATCAAGGTGTTCGGCGGCGGCGGCGGGGTGATCGTGCCCTCCGAGATCAAGGAGCTGCACGCGTACGGCGTGACCCGCATCTACTCGCCCGAAGACGGCGCGACCATCGGCCTGCAGGGCATGATCAACGATGTGGTCAAGACCTCCGACTACGACCTGGCACCGCTGGCGCCGGCCGCCAAGGAGGTGCTCAAGCAGCTCAAGGCCGGTGATCTGCGCGCGCTTGCGCGCGCCATCACCGCCCTGGAGAACGGCGCCTACGACGCCGCCACCAAGAAGGCGCTGATCGACGCTGCGGCCAAGCTGACCGTGCCGACGCTGGGCATCACCGGCACCGGCGGCGCGGGCAAGAGCTCGCTCACCGACGAGCTGGTGCGCCGCTTCCGACTCGACCAGGAAGACCGCCTCAAGCTGGCGGTGGTGTCCATCGACCCCTCGCGCAAGCGCACCGGCGGCGCGCTGCTGGGCGACCGCATCCGCATGAACGCCATCGAGCACGAGAACATCTTCATGCGCTCGCTGGCGACCCGCGACACCGGCGCCGAAGTTTCGGCCGCGTTGCCCGAAGTCATCGCCGCCTGCAAGCTGGCCGGCTTCGACCTGGTGGTGGTGGAGACCTCCGGCATCGGCCAGGGCGATGCGGCCATCGTGCCGTTTGTGGACAAGTCGCTGTACGTGATGACCCCCGAATTCGGCGCGGCCAGCCAGCTGGAGAAGATCGACATGCTCGACTTCGCCGACTTCGTGGCCATCAACAAGTTCGACCGCAAGGGCGCCGAGGACGCGCTGCGCGACGTGCGCAAGCAGTACCAGCGCAACCGCGAGGCCTTCGGCACGCCGACCGAGGAGATGCCGGTGTTCGGCACCATGGCCGCGCGTTTCAACGACGATGGCGTGACCGCGCTGTACCAGGCGATCCTGCCCAGCCTGATCGAGGCCGGCCTCAAAACCAAGCCGGGCAAGCTGCCCAAGGTGAGCGTCAAGTCCTCGTCCAAGGGCCGCGCCATCGTACCGGCCGAGCGCACCCGTTACCTGGCCGAGATCGCCGAAACCGTGCGCGACTACCACAAGCATGTGCAGCAGCAGGCACGCGTGGCACGCGAGCGCCAGTCGCTGAAGACCGCCAAGATGCTGTTCGAGCAGTGCGGCAAGGACGTCGGCTCCTTTGACGAGATGATCTCGTGGAAGGACGGCGAGCTGACCCCGGCGGCGCGCAAGCTGCTCGAGCAGTGGCCGACCGAGAAGGCGCTCTACGCCGAAGACGAGTACGTGGTGAAGATCCGCGACAAGGAGATCCGCACCCAGCTCACCCGCCAGTCGCTGTCGGGCACCAAGATCCGCAAGGTGTCGCTGCCCGCCTTCGAGGACGACGGCGAGACGCTGCGCTTCCTGATGAAGGAAAACGTGCCGGGCTCCTTCCCCTACACCGCCGGCGTGTTCGCCTTCAAGCGCGAGGGCGAGGACCCGACGCGCATGTTCGCCGGCGAGGGCGACGCCTTCCGCACCAACCGCCGCTTCAAGCGCGTGTCCGAAGGCATGCCGGCGCACCGCCTGTCGACCGCCTTCGACTCGGTCACGCTGTACGGCTGCGACCCCGATCCGCGTCCGGACATCTACGGCAAGATCGGCAACTCGGGCGTGTCGATCGCCACGCTCGACGACATGAAGGTGCTGTACGACGGCTTCGACCTTTGCGCGCCGACCACCTCAGTGTCGATGACCATCAACGGTCCGGCGCCCTTCATCCTGGCCTTCTACTTCAACACCGCGCTCGACCAGCAGGTGGCCAAGTTCAAGGCCGACAACGGCCGTGAGCCGACCGAGGACGAACACGCCAAGATCAAGGCCTGGACGCTGTCGACCGTGCGCGGCACGGTGCAGGCCGACATCCTGAAAGAAGACCAGGGCCAGAACACCTGCATCTTCAGCACCGAGTTCGCGCTCAAGATGATGGGCGACATCCAGGAATACTTCGTGCACCACAAGGTGCAGAACTTCTACTCGGTGTCGATCAGCGGCTATCACATCGCCGAGGCCGGGGCGAACCCCATCAGCCAGCTTGCTTTCACGCTGTCGAACGGCTTCACCTATGTGGAGTCGTATCTGGCGCGCGGCATGCACATCGACGATTTCGCGCCCAACCTGAGCTTCTTCTTCAGCAACGGCATGGACCCGGAATACACCGTGATCGGCCGCGTCGCGCGCCGCATCTGGGCGGTGGCGATGAAGAACAAGTACGGCGCCAACGAGCGCAGCCAGAAGCTCAAGTACCACATCCAGACCTCCGGCCGCTCGCTGCACGCGCAGGAGATGGACTTCAACGACATCCGCACCACGCTGCAGGCGCTGATCGCCATCTACGACAACTGCAACTCGCTGCACACCAACGCCTACGACGAGGCCATCACCACGCCGACCGAGGAATCGGTGCGCCGTGCCATGGCCATCCAGCTCATCATCAACCGCGAGTGGGGCCTGGCCAACAACGAGAACCCCAACCAAGGCGCCTTCATCATCGACGAGCTCACCGATCTGGTCGAAGAGGCGGTGCTGCGCGAGTTCGAAGCCATCTCCGAACGCGGCGGCGTGCTCGGCGCCATGGAAACCGGCTACCAGCGCGGCAAGATCCAGGAAGAGTCGCTCTACTACGAGCACAAGAAGCACGACGGCTCCTACCCGATCATCGGCGTCAACACCTTCCTCAACCCGAAAGGTTCGGCCCAGCAAGAGATCGAGCTGGCCCGTTCGACCGAGGAAGAAAAACAGAGCCAGCTCAAGCGCCTGGCCGACTTCCAGGGCCGCAACAAGGCCGAGTGCGACAAGTGGCTGGCCAAGCTGCGCCAGACCGTGATCGAGAACGGCAACGTGTTCGCGGTGCTGGTCGACGCGGTGCGCTACTGCTCGCTCGGCCAGATCACCAGCACGCTCTACGAAGTGGGTGGCCAGTACCGCCGCAGCATGTAAGCGCCCGGACGGGCGCCGTCGATCTCCCTTTTTGGCCCGCCGCGTGCGGGCCAATTTTTTTCGTGCCGCACGGGCCGTGGCTCATCGGTGCGCGGCGGCGTTCAGCCGTGACGGAGGCTGGCCCATGGCCGCCTTGAACATGGCGGTGAACGCGCTGTCGCTGGCATAGCCGCTGGCGGCGGCCACGTCGCTCACCGGTGTGCCGCGCGCCAGCAGCGGCAGGGCATGGGCCAGCACCACCAGTTGCCGCCAGTGCCGGAAGCTGGTGCCCAGCTCCTCGCGGAACAAGCGGGCCAGTGTCCGCTCACTGGCGCCACTGTGGCTGGCCCAGGCGGCCAGGGTCGTGTGCTGCGCGGGGTCGTGCACGATGGCTTCGCACAGGGCGCGCAAGCGGCGGTCGCCATGCTGCGGGTCGGGCATCGGGACGGCCAGCGCCTGGGTGGCGGCGTCGGTCATCTCGCCGAGCAGCAGGGTGTCGAGCGCCTGCCGGCGCGCCGGCGAGGCGGCCGGTGTGGCCAGTGCCAGCGCCAGCACCAGCTCGCGCATCAGGGCCGACACCATCAGCACCCGCGGGCCCTGCCAGTGGGCCGGCACCACCGATGGGTCGAAATACAAGGTGTAGAGCTGAGCGTCCTCCAGGATCGTCACCCCGTGCAAGGCCCCCGGCGGCACCCACATGGCACGCGAGGGCGGAACGATGGCGGTGATGTCGCAGCGCCGCTCGTGCGTGGTGCCGTCCGGCGGCGCGGACACGGTCACCTGCAGCAGGCCGCTGGCGCAATAGGCCAGCTGGCCCCATGGGTGCTGATGCGGCTCGACCTGCACATCGTTGCCCAGTGCGCGGGCGCGGGCGCGCACCGGCTGGGCCGGCGTGGGCGCGTAGGGCGCGGTGTTGCCGACCGGGATGGCATGGCGTGGGCTGCGGCGGTTCATGGCGGGGCGCGTCGATCGGGTTGGCAGAAGCTCGATGAATCTTGGCGGATTGTCGCAAACTGCGCGTGCCCGTCAAACGTACCATCGGCAGCATGAATACGACAACCGCTGCCGCCGCCACCCCCGCCCTGCCCACGCTCCGGCAGGACGCCCGCGTGATCGGGCTGGTCGGGCTGGCCCATGGCACCTCGCATTTCTCGCATCTGCTGCTGGCGCCGCTGTTTCCGGTGTTCATCCGCGACTTCGGGCTCAGCTTTTCGGATGTTGGCCTGCTGATGAGCCTGTTCTTCGTGGTCTCAGGCAGCGGTCAGGCCCTGGCCGGTTTCGTGGTCGACCGGTTTGGCGCCCGGCCGGTGCTGTTCGCGGCGATCGCGCTGTTCCTGCTGGCGGCGCTGGTGGCCAGCCAGGCGACAGGCTATGCCGGCCTGATGCTGGTGGCCGTGCTCGCCGGCCTGGGGAATGCCCCTTTTCATCCGGCCGACTTCACCATCCTCAACCAGCGGGTGTCGACCGCGCGCCTGGGGCATGCCTTCAGTGCGCACGGGCTGACCGGCAATCTCGGCTGGGCGTTGGCGCCGGCGTTCCTGGTGGGGGTGTCGACACTGGCCGACTGGCGTACGGCCTATCTGGCGGCGGCCGGCCTGTACGCCACGGTGCTGGCGGTGCTGTTCTGGCAGCGCGATGCCCTGCTCACCGAGGTGGTGGTGCGCCACCCCGATGCGCCCCGCGGCGCGGATCTGGATTTCCTCAAGCTGCCGGTGGTGTGGTGGTGTTTCGCCTTCTTCCTGTTGTCGACCATGACGCTGGCGGTGGTGCAGAGCTTTGCGCCGTCGATTCTCAAGGCCTTGTACGGCGTCAGTGTCGAGGCGGCCACGCTGACCATCAGCGCCTACATGTTGTGCGGTGCGCTGGGCATGCTGGTGGGTGGTTTCGTGGCCGGCCAGGCCCGCCATTGCGACCGGGTGGTGGCGCTGGCGATGAGCGGTGGCGCGGTGTTGCTGCTGGTGTGCGCCACCGGCTGGCTGGGCGGCGCGGGCACCATGGCCGCGCTGGCGGCGACCGGCTTCGCGGTGGGCATCGGCGGTCCGAGCCGCGACATGATGATCAAGCGCGCGACCCCCAAAGGCGCCACCGGCCGGGTGTACGGCACGGTGTATTCGGGTCTGGATGTGGGCTTCGCCATCTCGCCGGTGGTCTTTGGGGTGTTCATGGACCAGGGCTGGTATGCCGCCACCCTGGCGGGGGCGGCGGTGGTCTTGATGGTATCGGTCTATGCCGCCATCGGCGTCGGGCGGCGAACGGTCTGAATCAGGCCGCCTCCGGGGCGCCGCTCGGCCGCGCCCGCTCAGACGAAACGCACCGGCTGGCCCTGTTTGTCGAAGGCCAGGAAGCGTTCGATCTGGCCGTTCTCGATGTGCTTGACCATCAGCTCCAGCGGCTGTTGTGCCGCCTCGCTGCTGATCACCTGGCCGCGTTGGCCGTCGAGTGCGCCGACGAACACGATCTGCCAGTCGCGGCCGGTGTGCCGCGATTCCTCGACCAGGCTGTCGAAGTCCGCGACCTCGGTCTGCGCCTTGTCCACATACATCACCGGCGCCAGCGTGCCGCCCTGGCCATCGGCAAAGCGGCGGGCTTCGTCGTCGGTGTGCTCGGCCGGCAGGGCCGCCGCGGCGAAGACGAACAGCAGGCGCTGCGGTTCGGTCTGCTGCGCGGCAACGGCGAGAAAGTCGTTGAAATGGGTCAGTTCCATGGCGCGGGCCTCTCGAAAAAACGGGCATGGTACGACGCGCTGCGAGGCAATTCCTTGAGCTGACCGGGCATGGCGGCGTGAAAGCGACGGGCGGTCGGAGGTGGGCTGGCGTGTGAATTTTTTGTTGCGCCCGCCCTTCAGAAAACCGTGCCCGCGGCCGTAGATGCACAGACGAACGCGCCGGGTTGGCTCATGTCTGTGCCGGCGCGCCTTTCGACCGGACCTCGTCCCCCTCGCTTTGCGAAAGGATATGCGCACCTCCATGTCCCGGCAGCCCTCGATCCGACTCGGTCACTCGCGCGCACAGGATGCCCGCCTGGCGGTGCAGGAATTCCATGCCGCGGTGGCGCAGACCGATGCGGCGCTGGTGGTGTTCTTCTGCTCGAGCCTGTACGACCTGGAAGTGTTGGCCGACGAGATGGCGCGGCGCTTTGCCGGTGTCGCCGTGATCGGCTGTACCACCGCTGGCGAGATCGGGCCGGCCGGCTACTGTCGTCACAGCCTGTCGGGGGCGAGCTTTGCGGCCGACGGCTGTACGGCGGTGGTCGGTGCCCTCGATGCGCTGCAGCAGTTCGAGGTGGCGCAGGGCCAGGCCCTGGCCAGCGGCCTGCTGGCGCAGCTCAAGGCGCAGCGGCCCGCGGCATCGGCGGCCAACAGCTTCGGCATGCTGCTGATCGACGGGCTGTCGATCCGTGAAGAGGCGGTGGCGCATACGATTCAGTCAACGCTTGGCAGCCTGCCCGTGGTGGGCGGGTCGGCGGGCGATGACCTGAAGTTCAGCCGCACCTGGGTGTACCACGACGGGGCATTCCATGCCGACGGCGCGGTGCTGGCCTTGCTCCACACCGAGCTGCCGTTCATGGCCTTCAAGACCCAGCACTTCCTGACCGAGGCGGAGCGCCTGGTGGTGACCGAGGCGGATGCCAGCCGCCGCATTGTCTACGAAATCAATGGCCTGCCGGCGGCCGAGGAATACGCGCGGCTGATCGGCGCGACGCAGGCTGGCCTGGGGCCGGCGCAGTTTGCGGCCCACCCGATCGTGGTGTTGATCGACGGTACCGACTATGTGCGCTCGATCCAGAAGGTCAATGCCGACGGCAGCCTGACGTTCTACTGTGCCATCGAGGAAGGGCTGGTGCTGCGCGTGGCGCGGGGGCAGGACATTGTCGCTGATCTGGCGCAGACCCTGGACCGCGTGCGCGAACTGATCGGCCCGCCCGAGCTGATCTTCAGTTGCGACTGCATTCTGCGTCACCTCGAAATGGAGGCGCGTGCTCAGCGCGAGGCGGTGGCCGAGCTGCTGGTCGGCAACAATGCGGTCGGTTTCAGCACCTACGGCGAGCAATACGGCGGCGTGCATATCAACCAGACGCTGACCGGCATCGCCATCGGCCGCTCGCTGGAGGCCGGTGATGGCTGAGGATCACGGCACGGCCAAGCGCAGCCTGCAGGACGAGGTCGTCCGTCAGCAGAAGATCATCCGCGCATTGATGGACCGTATCGAACGCGAATCGGACGCGCGACGCTCCGACTTCGGCCTGTTCCAGAGCACCGTGACGCTCGAGAACCAGGTGCGCGAACGCACCGTCGAGCTCGAGAACGCGCTGCTCGAGAACAAGAAGATCACCCAGAACCTCGCCGCGGCGCGGGCCCGCATGGCGGAGGAGATCGATGAACGCCGCCGGGCGCAGGAGGCCCAGCGTGCGCTGATCCAGAAGCTCGAAAGCGCCCAGCACCAGCTGCTGCAGTCGGAAAAGCTGGCCTCCATCGGGCAGCTGGCCGCCGGTGTGGCGCATGAGATCAACAACCCCATCGGCTTCGTGCACTCGAACCTGGCAACGCTCAAGACCTATGCCGCTGATCTGCTGCGACTGCTCGCCGCCTACGAGCAGGGGGCGCCGCCGGGCGATATCGAGGCAGTCCGCCAGGCCATCGATATCGACTACCTGCGCACCGACATCGGGGCGCTGATCGACGAGTCGATCGACGGTACGGCGCGGGTGCGCCGCATCGTGCAGGACATGCGCGACTTCTCGCGCATGGGCGACGACGGCTGGCAGCTGGCCGACCTGCACCACGGCCTGGAGAGTACGCTCAACGTGGTGTGGAGCGAGATCAAGTACAAGGCGCAGATCGTCAAGAAGCTCGGCTGTCTGCCCGAGGTCGAGTGCCTGCCATTCCAGATCAACCAGGTGTTCATGAACCTGCTGGTCAACGCCGCCCAGGCGCTCGACGGGCGCGGCACCATCACGCTGAGTTCCGGCGTGGACGGCGAGCGGGTGTGGATCGCGGTGGCCGACACGGGCGCCGGCATCGCGCCCGAGCACCTGTCAAAGATCTTCGACCCCTTCTTCACCACCAAGCCGGTTGGGCAGGGGACCGGCCTGGGTTTGTCGGTCTCCTACGGCATCGCTCATCGTCATGGCGGCTGCATCGAGGTCGACAGCCAGCCGGGTGCCGGCACCACCTTCCGTCTCTGGCTGCCCGTGCGCCAGGGCGCGGCGTCGGCCGTGGCGCAACCCTGAGGTGAGGGTCCCCATCGTCCCCCGTTCGCGCCGTCGCCCCCGGCATGCTCGCCCGGCCGCCGCCATGATGGTGGGCGACGGCTTTCATCCAATCCGGCTTTCGAGGCCCGCTGTTTCATGATGCAGATCTACCGCAAACCGCCACAGGCCTTGCCCTCGGAGAGCGCCTTCTTCCGCCTGCCCGGCGCCCTGTTGATGATCCTCGACGAAGACTGGATCATCCAGATGATGAGTGAATCGTGGCGCGATGTGCTCGGCATGGGGCAAGACACCCTGCGCTGGCGGCGCTTCCCCGAACTGGTTCACGAACTCGACCACGGCGACGTGCTCGCCCGCCTCGCCTGTATCGACGACACCCTCACCACGGTCCGTTTCTCCTGTCGCTGCCGCAAGGCCGACGGGCAGTATGTTGGCCTGGCCTGGAGTGTCAGCCACGATGTCTCCCAGGGGCTGTTCTACGCCGCGGCGCATGAAACCGGACTCAATCTGACGCACCATGAGGCACGCCTGCCCGAAGTGTTTGTCGACGGGCTGACCGGCCTGCCCAACCGCGGCCTGTTCCTCGACCGTGTCACCCACGCCATGCAGCGCGCCGCGCGGCGCAAGGACCTGACCTTTGCCGTCATCCACTGCGGCGTGGACCGTTTCAGCGTCATCAACCACAGCCTCGGCAACCGCATCGGTGACCTGCTGCTGATCGAAGTGGCCAACCTGCTGCGCCGAACCACCCGCCCCACCGACATGGTTGCCCGCCTCGGTGGCGACGAATTCGGCATCCTGCTCGAAGACATCCGCGACGCTACCTCGCCCGTGCGCGTCATCCAGCGTCTGCAGGACAAGCTCGTGCTGCCCTTCCGCCTCTATACGCACGAGGTGTTCTCCAGCCTGTCCTCCGGCATCACCCTGTCCGGCGAACAGTATGTCGAAGCCGACGTCATGCTGCGCGACGCCAACATGGCCATGGGCCGCGCCAAGGGGCAGGGCGGCGGCGGCTACGTGCTGTTCGATCGCGGCATGCACGAAGAAGCCCTGCGCCGGCTCGACCTCGAGCTCGACCTGCGCCGCGCGCTCGAGCGCAACCAGTTCGAGGCCTACTACCAACCCATCGTGCGTGTCAGCGACCGCCGGCTGATCGGCTTCGAAGCCCTGGTGCGCTGGAACCACCCCGAACGCGGCCTCATCTCCCCGGCCGACTTCATTCCGCTGGCCGAAGAAAGCGGCCTCATCGTGCACATCGGCCGCTGGATGCTGCACCAGGCCTGCGCCCAGATGCGCGCCTGGCAACTGGCCTTCCCCCGCCGGCCGGCGCTCACCGTCAGCGTCAACCTCTCGGCCCGCCAGTTGCTGCACCCCGACATCCTCCCCGAGATCCGCCGCACCCTGCGCGAGACCGGGCTGTCGGCCCGCCACCTCAAGCTCGAGATCACCGAAAGCGCCATGATGGAAGACGCCGAGCGCGCCATCGAGCTGCTCGAAACCCTCAAGCGCACCCGTCTCAAGCTCATGCTCGACGACTTCGGCACCGGCTACTCCTCGCTCTCCTACCTGCACCGCCTGCCCATCGACGTGCTCAAGGTCGACCGCTCCTTCGTCATGCACATGCACGAACGCATCGAAGACCGCAGCTTCGTCGAAACCATCGTCAACCTGGCCCAGAAACTCGGCCGCCCGGTGGTCTGCGAAGGGGTGGAGCTGCCCGAGCAGGAAGCCCTGCTGCGCGAGCTGAGCGTGGAATACGCGCAGGGCTACCTGTATTCACGGCCGGTGACGGCCGCGCAGGCCGAGATGCTGATCATCGAGGACGCGGCGCGAGGGGCGCGCAAGCGGGGGTAGGCTGGGGGTGGGGTGTCAGCCAATCAGGCCATTTCCACGCATTTCTGAATGCCCGGCAGGTATTGACTGGGTCGTCGGGGGCGCAGGCCAACGCGTCGGCGACGACCGGGTTGCCTCGCTGGCGAAAGCGAACACATGCACCAATGAGCGGCCTGCGCACGATGCTTGAAGGCGGGCGCTGATCGGCGTTCATCGGCACCTTCGCCGGAGCGCCGGCCAAGCGTGTCAGCTGCGTTTCAGAAGGGCTTCACACCACTCGCGGAAGACGCGGATCTTTGGCCAGGTCGACTTGTGCCGCGCATTGACCAGGTAGTAGGCGCTGCGCGAGTTGGCGACCAGACCGAAGGGCGCGACCAGCCGCCCCGAGCGCAGGTCGGCGTCGACATACACGGTCTGGCCGATGGCGATCCCGAGGCCGTCCGCGGCGGCTTGGTAGGCAAGCGCCGCATTGGCGAACTTGGGGCCGGCGAGCGGATCGATGGCGAGCCCGGCGGTGTCGATCCACACCCCCCAGGACTCCGGGCGGATCATCGAGTGTAGTCGCGGCACGTGCTCCAGGTCAGCTGGCGTGCGCAACTGGCGTGCCGTCTCCGGGCTGCACACCGGCGTGAAGGCGTCGCGGAAGACCAGCAGCCAGTCGTGGTCCTTGGGCGGCTCGTCGCGCACGCGCACGGCGAAGTCGAAGTCGTCGAGTGCGACCTCGTCAGCAATCGCCGTCGTGTTGACCTCCACCTCGATCTCCGGATAACGGCCGATGAAGTCACCCAGATTCGGCACCAGCCAGCGGATCGCAAAGGTCGGTGCGAGGCGCAGGCGCAGGTGGGTGGGTGCGGCGCTGGAGCGGACTTCGAGCACCGCGCGTTCGAGCTGATCGAAGGCAGGGCCGAGCCGCTCACCCAGCCGACGCCCCTCGGCCGTCAATACGAGCCGGCGGCCGGTGCGTTCGAACAGCGGCACGCCCACCCAGGCTTCGAGCTGCTGGACCTGCTGGCTCACTGCGCCGGGCGTCACGCACAGTGCTTCGGCGGCCTGCGCG
This sequence comes from Pseudomonadota bacterium, assembly GCA_008501585.1. Classification (GTDB taxonomy): domain Bacteria; phylum Pseudomonadota; class Gammaproteobacteria; order Burkholderiales; family Rhodocyclaceae; genus Nitrogeniibacter. The sequence continues at coordinate 23,752 of QQUN01000027.1, forward strand.
ATGCTGGAATGGCGGGCAGCGGCTTCGAAGGCGCGCAGGGCGGTGAGGGGGATGCGCGGACGGCTCACTGGTGTATTCCAGAGGACTTATTGGGTTTAGAAAAACTATACAGCGTGACAGAAAAACTCGCTGGCATAGTTGTTTCTTGCGGGATTAGCATCCATGCCAGACTCGGCTCTGATCGAGGCGGATTTTCCGGTGAGGAATCTTCGATTTCGCACTGCAACACAGAATAACTATATATCAGGAGACGCCATGCACGCCCCTCTGACTGGCATCAAGGTGCTCGAACTCGGCCAGTTGATCGCCGGCCCGTTCGCGGCCCGCATGCTCGGTGAGTTCGGTGCCGAGGTGATCAAGATCGAGCCCCCGGGCCAAGGTGACCCCTTGCGCTCATGGCGAAAACTCCACAATGGGACTTCGCTATGGTGGTACGTGCAGGCACGCAACAAGAAGTCCGTGGCGGTCGATCTGCGCAGCGAGACAGGCCAGGAGGTGGTGCGCCGGCTGGCGCGCGAGGCCGATATCGTGATCGAGAACTTCCGCCCTGGTACGCTGGAGAAATGGGGCCTGGGCTATGACGCCCTGTCGGCCGAGAACCCCGGGCTGATCATGGTGCGCGTGTCCGGCTTCGGCCAGACCGGGCCGATGCGCGACCAACCCGGCTTCGGCGCCATCGGTGAGTCGATGGGTGGGTTGCGTTATGTCACCGGCTACCCCGACCGACCGCCGGTACGCCTGAATCTGTCGATCGGCGATTCGGTCGCCGGCCTGCACGCGGTGATCGGCGCGCTGATGGCGCTGCGCCACCGCGAGGCGCGTGGCGGCACGGGGCAGGTGGTGGATGTGGCGCTCTATGAGTCGGTCTTCAACCTGATGGAGTGCATGGTCCCCGAGTACGCCATGTACGGTGTGGTGCGCGAGCGCACCGGGAGCAACCTGACCGGTATCGTGCCGTCGAACACCTACGTGTCGCGCGACGGCGTGAACATCATCATTGCCGCCAACGGCGACGGCATCTTCCGCCGCCTGATGACAGTCATCGACCGCGAGGACATTGGCAACGATCCGCGCTTTGCCAACAACAGCGGGCGCGGGGCAGCGGCGGATTTCATCGACGGGGCAATTGGCGAATGGTGTGCCCGTCACGACGCCGAGGCGATCATCGCGCTGCTCAAGGCGGCCGGCGTGCCCAACGGCAAGATCTACAGCGCCGCCGACATCGTCGAGGATCCGCAATACCAGGCACGCGACATGATTCTCGCCGCCGAGCTTGAGGACGGGGCGCAGATCAAGATGCCGGGCATTGTCCCGAAGCTCGGCCTGACGCCGGGCGCGGTCGAGACCCTCGGGCCCGCCATCGGCGCCCATACCGCCGAGGTGTTGCGCGCCGCGGGTTACACCGGCGCGCAGCTTGCCGAACTGGAAGCTAAGGGGGCGATTGCGCTGTCCGCACCGCAGGGAGGTGCGCAATGACAGCCACTCGAAAGCGCATCGAACTCACCGAAGTGGTCATGCGCGACGGCCTGCAGATCGAGCCGGCGATCGTGCCGACCGATACCAAGGTCGCGCTGATCGACCAACTCTCCGAACAGGGGTACGCGCGCATTGAGGTGAGCTCCTTCGTCTCCGCCAGCGCGGTGCCGGCGCTCGCCGACGCGGCAGAGGTATTCGCGCGCATCCGCCGGCGGCCGGGTACCGTGTACAGTGCGCTGGTGATGACCCCGCGCGGCGCGGCGCGCGCGCTGGCCGCACAGGCCGACGAACTATCGCTGGTGGTGTCCGCCTCGGAGGCACACAACCGTGCCAACGCGGGCCGCGACATCGACACCTCGTTCGACGGTTTCGCCGAGATCGCGCTGCTCGCGCGCGACACCCCGGCCACGCTGTGCGGTGCCATCGCGATGAGCTTCGGCTGCCCGCTGGAGGGCGATATTCCGTTCGAGCGCGTGCTCGGCCTGGTCGGCCGCTATGCCAATCTCGGCGTGCGCTCGGTCAGCCTGGCCGACACCACCGGCATGGGCTACCCGACACAGATTGCGGCGCTGTGCGAGGCGGCGCTGCGCCGCTTCCCCGACGTGCGCATCGGGCTTCACCTGCACGATACCCGTGGGCTCGGCCTGGCCAACGTGCATGCGGCGCTGGGCGTGGGCATCGAGCGTTTCGACGCCAGCCTGGGCGGGCTGGGAGGCTGCCCGTTCGCGCCCGGAGCGTCAGGCAACATCTGTACCGAGGATCTCGTGCACATGCTCGAACTGATGGGCTACGACACAGGCGTCGATCTGGACACACTGATTGCGCTGCGGCCGGCATTGGAGAATGCCGTTGGCCATGCGCTGCACGGCCATGTCGGCCGTGCCGGCCCGTGCCATCGGCTGGCTAGGGCCTGAATGTACCGAATTGCACGGCGAGGTTCGCGTCGCGCACCGATTCATCCGCCGTGACGGTGGTGGCGGAAAGCAGAACCGGGCAGCGTTGGGCTGCCCATCACATCAACGAGGAGACACCAAAATGAAAAAAAACCTGCTGGCCGGTCTGCTGCTTGCCGCGAGCGTCGGCATCGTCCATGCGGCCGACTTCACGATGCGTCTGAGCCATCAGCTGCCGCCCACCCACCACGTCGCCAAGGCGCTCGACCGTTTTGCCGAGGATGTTGCCAAGGAAACCGGCAAGCGTGTCGAGGTGCAGATCTTCGGCTCCGAGCAGGCCTTCAAGGCAGCCCAGAACCACGCCGCCGTCGCCCGCGGGCAGATCGAGGCAGCGGTCGTCACCAACTTCCAGTGGGGCGGCACCATCCCCGAGATGAACGTCATCACCCTGCCGTACTTCATGACCGACCTGCCGCGACTGGAGCGCTTCCCCAAATCGGACGCAGCCAAGGTGCTGGAAGACAAGCTGCTCGAGAAGGGCGTGCGCAACATCGCCTGGCTGTACACTTCGCGGCAGAGCATCTTCACCTCGAACAGCAAGCCGCTGATCAATACCGAGGACTTCTCCGGCATGAAGGTGCGCGGCCTGTCCAAACTGGTCGATGAGGGCCTGATCGCTGTGGGTGCCGCGCCCGCGACCATGCCCGGCTCCGAGGTGTACCAAGCACTGCAGACGGGGGTGATCGACGCCGGCCTCACCGACGTCTCGGCCGGCTACAGCCGGCGCTACTACGAAGTGCAGAAGTACGGCACGGTGACCCCCTTCTTTGCCGTCTACTTCCACCTCTTCGTCACCCCGGCGTGGTGGGACAAGCTGCCCGACGATGTGCGTGCCGGCATCGAGCGCGCCGCCGACAAGGCCGAGCGCGACATCATCAGCGTGACCGAGGAGACCGCCGCCAACGCCATCACCCAGCTCAAGGAGAAGGGTATGGTGATCCACGTGCAGCCCGAGGCGGAGGTCGCGGCGTGGAAGTCGCGCATGCAGAAGCCGGTGCTTGACGCGTTCCGCAAGCTCGGCCCCGATGCCACGAAACTGGTCGAGCTGATCGAGAAGCTCTGACCTCCGTCTGTCCGGCCCCGGTGTTGCCATCGTGCGACGCCGGGGCCGGGCCGTTCTATCCGGTGGCGTATTTCCGATGACAAATACCAACTCCACACGCACACACCCATCCACCCCGACCCTTGCGCAGCGCGCCGCCAAAGGCCTCGATGCCGTGGTCGGCGGCCTGTGCTCGGCGGCAATGGCCATGTCCGCGCTGGCCTTGATCGCCTCGCTCGGCATGGTCGTGTACTCGGTGGTGATGCGCTACATCTTCAATGTCCCGCAGACCTGGGTCGATGACCTGGTCGGCTTCCTGCTGGTGGCCATAGTCCTGCTCGGCGCCGGCGACGTGATGCGCCGCGGCGAGCACATCGGCGTGGACCTGCTCACCAGCCGGCTGGGCCCGAGGGGGCAGCGCATTGCCGCCATCTGGTCGTTGCTCGCAGTGCTCGTGACCGCCGCGATGTTCGTCGTCGAGGGCTGGGAGACGGTGAGCTTCTCGAAGATGCTCGGCATCGTGTCGCAGGGGCATCTGGAAGTGCCGATCTACATTGTCCAGCTCGCGGTGCCGATCGGCGGTGCCTTGTTCGGCCTCGCGGCGCTGGTGGCGCTGCTGCGCACCGCGCTCGGCGAGGACGTGCGGGTGAGCCGCGGGGAGTCCGCGGTGGGCGGTCACGACCCGGATGGAGAATCGCAAGACGGAGCACGCTCATGACCTTCTTCCTGCTGCTGCTGGGGGCCTTGCTCCTGCTCCTCAGTGGACTGCCGATCTTCGCCGGGCTGGCGCTGTTCGGTGGCACGCTGACCTTCCTGACCCAGGGCGACCTGGGCGCACTGGGCGAGATCGTCTTCGGCAAACTCAACCACTACCTGCTGGTCGCGATTCCGCTCTTTGCGCTGATGGCGCACATCATGATCCGCGGCAAGCTGGTCGATGACCTGTACGGCGCGGCCTTCACCTTCACCCGTCATTTGCCGGGCGGTATTGGCATTGCCACCGTGCTGGCGTGCACCATCTTCGCGGCCATCTCGGGTTCGAGCGTCGCCACCGCACTGACCATCGGTGCCGTGGCCATCCCGCAGATGATCCACTACGGTTACAGTCCGCGCACCGCCTATGGGCTGGTGGCGGCCGGGGGAACGCTCGGCATCCTCATTCCGCCTTCCGGGCCGATGGTGCTCTACGGCGTGATCACCGAGTCATCGATCGGTGCGCTGTTTGTCGCTGGCATGGTGCCGGGCCTGCTGCTTGCAGCGATTTTCTGCGCCTGGTGCATGTTCGACGCGCGCTGGCGCGGGCGCGGCCTGCGTACCGAGCCGCGCGCGACCTTGCCGGAACTTCTCACCGCATTGCGTCGCGCGTTCTGGTCCCTGACCCTGCCGGTGCTGGTGCTTGGCGGGATGTACCTGGGCGTGTTTACCGCCACCGAGGCCGCCGGCGTCGGAGCCATGGCCGCGCTGCTGATCGCGGTGCTCGCGTATCGCAACTTCGGTATCGGCGACCTGTGGCACGCCGCGCTCGACGCCAGTCGGACCTCGGCAATGCTGTTCATGATTCTCGCCGGGGCGAGCATCTTCGGCCACGTGCTGACCAAGCTGCGCATCCCGCAGGAGATCGTCGGCCTGGTTGCGCAACACGGCATCGGCATCGCCGAATTCCTGCTCGTCGCGATGCTGCTGATTTTCGTGCTCGGCATGTTCCTGGAAACCATCTCGATCATCCTGATCACCACGCCGGTGATCCTGCCGGTGATGCTGCACCTGGGCATCAACCCGGTGTGGTACGGAGTGCTGCTGATGATCAATCTGGAACTGGCACTGATTACGCCGCCGGTGGGCATGAACCTGTTTACCATCAAGGCGATCAGCCGGGCACCGATGGGTGAGATCGTGCGCGGTGTCATCCCCTACGTGTTCCTGCTCATCCTGGCGCTGGTGCTGGTCGCCGCGGTACCGTCGATCGCGCTGTGGCTGCCGGGGACGATGTTCCGGATCGGCAACTGACCGCCCGGTTTCCGGGGGCTTGAGGGAGATCATCAATTCGGCAAGCAAACCGGCGCGTCAGGGCGTTTGGGGAAGTTCAACCGGGACCGTACGCGCATGCCAGGGCCTGCCGCCCGTCGTCAGCCGGGGGCGCCGGATTGTGAAAACATTTCCCGAGACAGGCAGGGCCTGGTCCGGGCTGTCCGTTCAAATTCGCCGGATGGAACTGTCGTGGTTCGGGGGCAGGCCATACTGAACGACAGGCGGGGTTGGCTCCTCGCCGGTGAGGTACGACCGAGCAAACCGGCAGCCCGTCACACCTCCGCAACCCCACTGTCACATCCCTGACACCGCCGCTGCCCACACTGCGCAGCAATGCGCTGGAAAACCGTTTTTCTCTCCGATATTCACCTGGGCACGCGGGCCTGCCAGGCCGATCGGTTGCTCGACTTCCTCCGTCACCATCCCTGCGAGCGTCTGTACCTGGTCGGTGACATCGTCGATTTCTGGGCCATGTCGCGCAGCATCCACTGGTCGGCGCAGCAGAACACCGTGGTGCAGAAGGTATTGCGTATGGCGCGGCACGGGACGCAGGTGGTGTTCATCCCCGGCAATCATGATGAGGCGTTGCGTGACTATTGCGGCACCTCGTTCGGCGATGTGCAGTTGCTGGAGGAGACCATCCACACCACGGCCGACGGCCGGCGCTTGCTGATTGTGCACGGCGATGCGTTCGACCAGGTGACGCGGCATCACCGCTGGGTCGCGGTGCTGGGCGACATGGCCTACAACACGCTGGTGCGGCTCAACATCTGGCTGTCGCGCGCGCGGCGCCTGCTGGGCATCAGCGGCTACTGGTCGCTGGCCGGCTACGCCAAGCAGAAGGTGAAGAAGGCGATCGACTTCGTGTTCGATTTCGAGGATTCGGTCATCCACCATGTGCGCGACCGCGGCCTCGACGGGGTGGTCTGCGGGCACATTCACTGGCCAACGATCAAGACCGTCGACGGCACGCTGTATGCCAACTGCGGCGACTGGGTGGACTCCTGCTCGGCGCTGGTCGAAGACGACAGCGGCACGCTGCGCGTGGTGCGCTGGGACCCGAGCATGGCGCGTCCGGCGGCCGAGCCTGCGCCCCACAAGGAGGATGCCGAATGCGTGTCCTGATGTTGAGTGATGTGTATTTCCCGCGCATCAACGGGGTGTCGACCTCGATCGAGACCTTTCGCCGGCAGTTGCCAGAGCATGGGGTGGCGACGACCTTGCTGGCGCCGGATTATGGCGGCGAGGCCACGGCCGCGGTCGAGGCGGACATCCTGCGCATCGCCGGCCGGCCGGTGCCCGGCGACCCGGAAGACCGCATCATGCGCTGGCGCGAGGCCTGTCGCGCGGTCGATGCGTTGCCGCTGGCCGATTACGACGCCATCCATATCCAGACGCCGTTCCTCGCCCACCACCTGGGCAGCCGCCTGCGCCGCAAGACCGGGCTGCCGACGGTGGTGACCTACCACACCCTGTTTGAAGACTACCTGCACCACTACGCGCCATGGGCGCCCCGTGTGGCACTGCGCGCGCTGGCCCGGCGGCTGTCGCGCCAGCAGTGCAATGCGGTCGATGCGGTGATCGCGCCGTCCTCGGCCATGGCCGAGCGGCTGCGGGCCTACGGGGTGTGCCAGCCCATTCACATCCTGCCCACCGGCATCCCGGTGGCGCACTACGCCAAGGGCAATGGGCGGCGCTTTCGCGCGCGTCACGGCTTCAACGCCGAGCGCCCGCTGGCGCTGTATGTGGGGCGGCTGGCCTTCGAGAAAAACCTGCACTTTCTGCTCGATGTGGCCGAGCAGTTGCGCCAGAAGCAGTCGCCCGCGCGCATCCTGCTGGCCGGCGACGGGCCGGCCAATGCGCCGCTGCGCGAAGCGGTCAAAAGCCGCGGGCTGACCGACTGCGTGGCCTTTGTCGGCTACCTGTCGCGCGAAGACGAACTGCCCGACTGCTACGCGGCGGCCGATGCCTTCGTGTTCGGCTCCAAGACCGAGACGCAGGGACTGGTGCTGCTCGAAGCGATGGCGGCCGGTGTGCCGGTGGTGTGCCTGGCCGAGATGGGCGTGCGCGACGTGGTGGCCGATTGCCCCGCCGCGCGCACCCCGCCGGACGAGGCCGGCGCCTTTGCCGAGGCGCTGATCGATCTGCTCGCCGACCCGGCCCGGAAGACCACGCTCGCCGCCGCCGCCCGTGCGCACGCTGCCGAGTGGTCCGACGCGGCCATGGCCGCGCGGCTGGCCACGCTGTACCGACAACTCGCCGCCCCCGGCGCCCGACCCATCCCCGGAGATCTGCATGGAAAGCCCGTTCAAGGGTAAGACCGGCCTGCGCCGGTTGATCAACGCCTTTGGTTACTCGATGAACGGCCTGGCCACTGCCTTTCGTGTCGAAGACGCCTTCCGCCAGGAGGTGCTGCTCGCCGCCGTGCTCATTCCGCTGGCGCTGTGGTTCGAGATCAGTGGCATCGAGCGCGCCATGCTGATTGCCAGCGTGATGCTGGTACTGGTGGTCGAGCTGCTCAACTCCGCGGTCGAAGCCACGGTCGATCGCGTCTCGCTCGACAGCCACTCGCTGGCCAAGCGGGCCAAGGACATCGGCAGTGCCGCGGTGTTCGTGGCGCTGGTCAACGCCGCCATTGTCTGGGGCGTGGTCCTGCTCGGCTAAGCGCCCCCTGCCGGTTCAGATGCCGTTGGCTTCCGTCCAGTGGCGCAGCTGGTCGAGGACCGACAGCGCGCTGCGTCCGGCGGCCGTCATCTCATAGGCCACCGCCACCGGCCGGGTGCTGAGCACCTCGCGGCGCACCAGCCCATGCGCCTCCAGCTCCTTCAGGCGCTGGTCCACCATCTTCTTGCTCGCGCCACCCAGCTGGCGGGCAAGCTCGTTGAAGCGCACCGGGCCGTCCTTCAGGTGCCATAGCACCGAGCCGGTCCATTTGCCGCCGAGCACGCGCATGCCACGCTCGATCGGGCACGGTTCGTTGCAAGCGGTTTTCTGAAGGTCATGCGCGGTGGTGGGGGCATTCATGTGAGGCTCCGGGGTACACAAAAACAAGGTTACCAAAATACCACTGGTTGATATTTGTTACCAGCGCCCCCACACTCTGGCTCAAGCTGTTTTCCCGCTCAGAGAATCGAACAAGGACACCCCCATGACCTCATTGTTTTCCCCGCTCCAGGCCGGCGCCCTGACGCTGCCCAACCGCATCCTGATGGCGCCGCTGACCCGCACCCGCGCCGAGGCCGGCCATGTGCCCGGCGCGCTGATGGCCACCCACTATGCCCAGCGCGCCAGCGCCGGGCTGCTCATCGCCGAGGCCACCATGGCCATGGAAGGCACCTCCGCCTTCTGGAAGGAGCCCGGCATCTATTCCGAGGCGCAGATCGCCGGCTGGCGCCAGGTGACCGACGCCGTGCATGCCGCCGGTGGCCGCATCGCGCTGCAGATCTGGCACGCCGGCCGCGCAGCGCATCCGCTGCTCAACGACGGCCGCCAGCCGGTGTCGTCCAGCGCCGTGGCCATTGCCAACGACGAAGTCCACACCCCGCAAGGCAAGCAGCCCTACACCGTGCCGCGTGCGCTGGCCGACGACGAGATCCCCGCCATTGTGGCCGGCTTCGCGCAGGCCGCGGCCAATGCCAGGGCGGCCGGCTTTGACGCGGTGGAGGTGCATGGCGCCAACGGTTACCTGCTCGACCAGTTCCTGCGCGACGGCGTGAACACGCGCGAGGGCGCCTACGGCGGCCCGATCGAACACCGCGCCCGCCTGCTGCTGGAGGTGCTCGAGGCCGTCATCGGTGTGTGGGGGAGCGATCGGGTCGGCCTGCGCCTGTCGCCACTCAACAGCTACAACGACATGATCGACAGCGACCCCGTCGGCCTCGTCACCTGGCTGGCCAAGCGCCTGAACGACTACGACCTGGCCTACCTGCACCTGATGCGCGGTGATTTCTTCGGCAAGCAACACGGTGACGTGGCCACGCCGGTGCGCGAGCACTACAACGGCGTGCTCGTCGGCAACATGGGCTACACCCCGACCGAGGCCGGCGCCGCCGTGGCCGCGGGCCTGCTGGACGCCGTCGCCTTCGGCACCAGCTTCCTCGCCAACCCCGACCTGCCGGCACGCATCGCCGCCGGGGCCGAGCTCAACGCGCCGAACCCGGCGACGTTCTACACGTCCGGCCCCGAGGGCTACATCGACTACCCGTCGATGGAGGCGGTCGAAGCGGTGTAAGCGCGCGATCGGACTGCGTGCGGGAACATTTTCCGGCGCCGTTCGTTTCAGTGAGCAGGACCGCCGCGGCACGGAGGAACGCGCCGCGGCGGCCTGCCTCCAATCACTGAACGAAAAGGATTCCTGATCATGACTTCCCGCAGCTTGCCCCGCCTTGCTTGCCTTCTGGGCGTACTGGCCGCCTTCTCGGCCGGTGGTGCCGTCGCCGCAGCCGACCATCACCACGATGCCCGTCCCCCAGCACTGACACTCAACGCCGGCGCCAAGTGGCAGACGGACGCCCCGTTGCGCGAGGGCATGACGCATATTCGTGCCGAAGTCGAGCAGGCCTTGCCGGCGGTGCATGCCGATCAGGCATCGCCCGCGCACTACGACGCCCTCGGCGCAGCCGTGGAAGCGCAAATCGCCGCCATCGTCGAACACTGCAAGTTGCCGCCCGACGCCGATGCCATGCTGCACGGCGTGATCGCCGAACTGGCCGGCGCGGCCGACACGCTCCGTGCCCCGGCCACAACCGATCGCCGCGCCGGCGTGGTCCGGCTGGTAACGGCGCTCGATGCCTATGGGCGCCATTTCGACCACCCGGGCTGGACCCCGGTGGCGACCGGGCACTGAGCCGCGCCGGGCATGCACGATGAGGATGCGTCGCAGGAGGCCGCCGAGATCGCGCGTGCCCGCGCCGGCGACACCGGTGCCTTCGCGACGTTGGTGCGTCGCTACCAGGACCGCGTGTTCGGTTTTGTTCTGCGCATGACCGGGGCGCGGGAAGAGGCCATGGAGCTGACCCAGGACATCTTTCTCAAGGCCTGGACCGCATTGCCCGACTGGCGCCCTGACGCGCGCCTGTCGACCTGGCTGCTGCAGATCGCGCGCAACGCGACGCTGGACGTGCTGCGTCGCCGCGAGCGAGTTGGCTTCTCTGCGCTCGATGCCTTGCCGGACGTCGCCGACCCGGCGCCAGGGCCCGACGCGCACTATGCCGGGCGCCAGCGCCAGGCGCTCCTGCTTGAAGCGCTCGGTCAGATCGCCCCGGCGCATCGCGAAATCTTGCTTCTGCGTGAAATAGAAGATCTGTCGTATGCCGACATTGGCACGGCGCTGGGGCTGACCGAGGGCACGGTCAAGTCCCGGCTGGCCCGTGCGCGCCTGGCCTTGCTGGCGCGCTATCGCCCACTTGCCGGAGGTGTAGATGACTGAAGCCTGCCCTGACCATGAGGCCCTGTCGGCCCTGGCCGATGGTGTCTTGCTTGCCTCGGCCGAAGAGGGCGTTCGCACGCATGTCGCACGCTGCCCGGCCTGTGCCGCACGCCTGGTCGAGTTGCAAGCGCTGAGCGAAGCCTTGCGGGGCCTGCCGCGTGAGTCGCTGGGTTTCGACCTGGGCGCGCGCATCGAGTCACGTCTCCCTGCCCGGGCGCAACCGACTCCGCAACGTCGATGGCGGCTGGGCTGGCGTTCGCTGGTGCCGTTGGCCGGCGCGGCCGCGGCGCTGGTCCTCGGCCTGCGCCTTGGCGTCAGCCTGGTGTCCGCCGGTCCCGTGCAGACTGCGGTCTTGCCCGCGGTACAGGCCATGTCGGTGTTCGACGCTGTTCCACCGGGCAACCTGTGCCCTCGTCCCCATGCCTGTTTGCTTGTGAGTGTGTCCCGATGAAACCCTCTGCCCAGCGTTTTGCCTTGTTGTTGTCCGTTCTGCTCAACCTCGGTGTGGTGGCGGCCATTGCGCTTGATGCCATGCGCGTGCCGGCTGTGCGGGCACTCCCTGATTATCTGGCCTTGAGCGCAGACCAGCGGGTGCGCTGGCAAGCGGCCGAAGGGCCTTTCCTGGTGCAGTTCAGCGCCGCCTCGCATCGCCTAGAAACCCACCGGACAGACTTGATCCGTGCCATTTTTGCCGACACGGTCGACCCGGCGGCCATTGAGGCCGAACGTGCGCAGATCGCCGAACTGCAGCAGGCACAGCAGCGCTTGATGATCGAGCAGTTGTTGGCCGAGCGCGCGATGCTCGACCCGGCACAACGCGAACGTCTGGCCCGGCTGCTGCTTGAGCAGCCGGGAGTGCCGTCGGCGCTCGAATCCTTGCATCGACCGTGAGGCGGCGGGCGGCAAGGCGGTGCCAGAGGGGCGGGATGAATGCCGGGTGAACGTCGGCTTCAGCAGTGGTTCAGGGCGGGCGCAACAGAATGGGCTCACGGTCGAACTGTCGATCGAGACCAACCCAAAGGAGAACCGCCATGAAAACCCGTACCCTGTTCGCATCCCTCGCCATCGCCGCCGGACTCGTGGCCGGCGCCACCCTGGTGCCGGCGTTTGCCCAGACCGCGCCGGCCAGCGCGCCGACGCCCGACGCCGCGTGGCTCGGCATTCCGCAGATTCATGACACGCTCACCGCGGCGGGCTACCGTGACATCACGTCGGTGGAGCGCGAGCGCAATCGCTACGAGGTCAAGGCGACCGCGGCCGACGGGCAGCGCGTTGAACTGTATGTGGATCCGCGCTCGGGCGAGGTCATCAAGACTGAGCGCAAGCGCACCGAGCGGCGCGACACGGATCGTGATCGCGGCGAAAAGGCGGTGCGCAACTGATCTTGCCGGCGTCAGCCGTGGCCAGAAACGAAAACGGCGACCTCGGTCGCCGTTCTGGTGTCTTGCGAACGCGATCAGCGGCGACGCCGGCTCGCCCCCAGACCCAGCAGGCTCAGGCCGAGCAGGGCCAGCGTGGCGGGCTCGGGGACCGAACCGCCGGGTTGCTCGGGGAAGACCTCGGCGGCCGTGCCCTGCACGCCGACGGTGAAGCCGTTCCAGTACTCGTTGCTCAGGCTGCGCCAGCTCACCGTGTCGAACGCGCCGGTGAAGCGCAGGGTGCCGTGCGGCTCGCCGGTGCCGAGCAGCTGGTACTCGAAGTTGCCGTTGCCCAGATCGACGATGTTCTTGTACGAGGTGCCGCAGCCCCAGTAGCCGCAGGCATTGCCGTCGGCGCCGCCGGCGCTGATGATGTCGAAGTCCTGGTCGAAGGCGTACCCGTTGCCGTTGAGGCTGACGAAGGCGAACACCGGGTTGGCGATGGCCTGCGAGAACTGCAGCGTCTGTGTGCCGGCAAAGCGCAGGGCGATGATGTCGGTGCCGGTCGGGCTGTTGTCGACGGCCGCGCTGGTGTAGGGCGAGATGGCGTCGTTGCGGCCGCCGCCCTGGTTCTGCCAGTAGTCGATGCCACCGCTCGGCTGGTAGAAGCCGATACCGTTGGTGTTGGTATAGGTGACCTGCACCGTCGAGGTGGTGGTGGTGATGGTGCCTTGCGCCTGGAAGCCGGAGGTGGGGTCGAGGTCGGTGCCGGCCCAGTCGGTCCAGAAGGCGGGGGCGGCCTGGGCGCCAGCGGCGGCGAGTGTCAGGGCGGTGGTCAGGGTCACGCGAGTGATGGGGTTCATGCGGTCGCTCCGAAATTCAGAGGGCGGTATCGTCGGATGGCCGCGCCATCCCGGCAGGAAAACGGTTTCAGACGGAGTAAAGCAAATGCCGCGCCATGCTTCCCGTGTGCTGCGGTTGTCATTGAAAAACAATGGCTTGCATTGCGTCACCCGGTGTGGGTGCTGCGCCCGTGTAAATAATGCCGACGCCGTGCTGGATGCCGCGGCAAGTGCCGCGGGCGTGGGTCACAGCAGGTAACGCGCCATCTGCTTTACTGGCACATTGCGCAGCAGGTAGAGGTTGGGGTTGTCACGCCGGGCGCTGCGGCCGGAGTCGGAGACTTCGACCGGTTCGCGCTCGAGGATGCACAGGCGGCGGCTGATGCAGTCGGCGCGCCAGGCGGCGTTGGCCTTGCGGCCACGTTCTTCGACGGCGATGCGGGTGAGCTGGAACTCGTCGCTGGGCCGCTCGGCAGCAATGCGCCGGCGGATGGCCTCGTGCGCCTTGTCGAGGCTGCCTTGCTGTACGCACAGGTCGTAGAGTGCGGCGAGGCAGCGGAAGTTGCCGATCGGGATCGGGCAGACGCCGTCCAGCCACGACAGCGCAGCAATCAGCTTGCGGCCATAGACATCGTAGGCGTAGCGCAGGGTTTCATCGCGAAAGGCCGGGGTGTTGCCCACCGCTTGCAGGGCGGCTTTCCAGCGCGGGTCGACGTCGGCCTTGTTGCGGCCGCGGCTGAGGGCATCGGCCCAGGCCACCTGGCGGCTGCGCGAGGGCAGGGCCATGACCTGTTGCCATTCGTCCCACAGTTCGCCAAAGCAGCGTTTGAGCGCCGCTTCGTCGCGCGCCCGGTAGCGGCGGAACATCTCCTGCAGCGTGCCGGTGCCGAAGTTGACCTGGATGGGGCCGAAGGACAGGCCGGCGCCGTCGAAGTTGCCGGTGACCTGCAGGTAGGGGTCACCCGAGGTCTCAAAGGCCGCGGTGACCTCGATGGCGCGGGCGAGGGCGTTCTCGGCCACCAGGGGCGGCAGGTGTGCCGGGTCCGGCATCTCGAGATAGACCCGCGGACCGCGCGCCTCGATGTGTTCGAACGTGCCATCCCGCGCCAGGCGGGTGGCGGCGGCCACCACCGCGGCCGGGTCGCCGGCCTCGACCCACACGAAGCGCCCGTCGCGCCCGTGGCCCAAGCCGCCTTCAGGCATCAGCGAGACGATGCCGACGCTGCGCCCGAGCGCATTGCGGAGCAGTTGCACGCCGGCGACCAGTTCGCGGTGCACCCGGATGCGGCCGTCGGGCCGGGTGTATTCGGCGAGCCGGAAGTTGGGGGTGACCCACGCGCGGGCGGGGCCGCCGACGAGGTAGTCGTCCTGGTAGCTCAGGCCTTGCGCCATGGTGGGCGTCCTTTGGGGGCGGCGTGGGTCGGGACTGCGGTGCGGCAGATTTCAGTGTAGACACCGCGCCGGCGCGGGCAAGTCGCATGGCATGCGTGTCATGCCGCGAGGGCGGTTTTGCTGTTGTGTCAGGGGTTTGCACGAGGGTAATTGACCTCCATCAACACGCGCGCTGGCCCGTTCGCGACAATCTCGGCTTGATGCGCTGCGCCATGCGCGCGCGCCCGTCGAGCGGGTGGAGTGACTGTCGAGGTAATTGAATGCAGATAGTGGCGTGGAACGATTCCCTGAAAACCGACATCGACGTGGTCGACCAGCAGCATCGCGGCCTGGTCGAGCTGGTCAATGCCACGGCCGCGAAGCTGGCCGAAACCCCCGAGTTGTCGGCGGACGAGGTGCGGCTGCTGCTCGGGTATCTGACGGACTATGCGCAAGTGCATTTCAGTACCGAGGAGGCGCTGATGGCCTTGTGCGGCCTCGAGGCGCGCCAGACCGATCACCACCACGAAAGCCATGCGCGCTTCCTGGCACAGGTCAGCGACATGGCCGACGCGCTGGGCGAGGATGGCGTGCTCGACGCCCAGCGCCTGCTGATGTTCCTGGGCGACTGGCTGATCGACCATATCCAGGGCGAAGACCAGAGCATTGCGCGCACCTTGCGCGCGGCGCTGGCGGCGGCATCGCCGGCGGGTGCGCCGGTGCTTGCCGGCGCGGTGGACCCGCTCGGCGGCTGGGAGGCGCGGGCCCGCTCGCTGGTGGCACCGGCCGGCGCCGGAGAGCCGGCGTTCTCCGATGTGGTGGCGCGGCACAGCGCCTCCTTGCTGGCCAGCGAGGCCGGCGTGCTCGACATGTGCGCCCAAGGCGAGGTGCCGGCCCTGATCGTCTCGCTCGATGCCGCGCTGACGCCGGCGGGAATCCTTCATGCCAACGCGGCGGCGGCGGATTTTCTCGGCGTGGCGCCTGCGGTCCTGGCCACCCGGACCCTGGCCGAGGTGCTGGCCAGCAACGAGGCGGCCCGTTTTCCGATTCTGGTCAGTGAAGTGCTGATGGCGGGGCGTTTCGAGGGCGCCATGCGCTGCCGAACGCACGACGGCGCCGAGCAAGCGGTTCAGGCGCGGGTGATTCACCTGGCGCTGCATGGCCAGATGGTGCTGCTGGTCTTGCTGCGCCCCGTGGCCGATGCCGCACCGGCCACTGCCGGGACGGGCGACCGCCTGCGGGAAGACAGCTCGGTCCTGTCGCGCCACCCCCTGTTCCAGTCGCTGGACAAGACCCAGCGCGACAGCCTCGAGGCCGCCTCCCGCCTGCTGCGCCTGCCCAAGGGCAAGGTGGTGTACCACCGCGATGACGCGCCCCTGGGCGTCTATCTGGTCATCAGCGGGCAGGTGAAGCTGGCGGTGTCGAACGCGCGCGGTGGCGAGAAAGTCATGGAGATCGTCAGCCCCTTGCAGGTGTTCGGCGAGACCGACGCGCTGACCGGGCGGCCCCATGGCATGTTCGCGCAGAGCCTGACGGCGACGGTGCTGCTGCTCATTCCGCAGGCTCCGCTCGACAACCTCATGGCCGGCAGCCTGCCGTTTGCGCGTGCCGTCGCCTTGCATATCGGCCAGCGCTATCACGCGCTGGCGGCCGATCTGGAGGCCTATGCCCTGCAAACCGGGCTGGAGCGTGTCGTCAGCCATCTGCTGCAGCATGCCCGCACCAACGGGCACGGCGTGCTCGAAGCCGTCCTGCCGGCACAGAAGCAGGTCATCGCGTCCTACCTCAACCTCACGCCGCCAACCCTGTCGCGCACCTTCCAGCAACTCACCGAAGCCGGCCTGATCGAGATGAGCGGGCGCTATGTGCGCATCCCCAACAAACGCCGTCTGCTCAACTTCTGCCCCGACTGAACTGCCGCGGCCGCGTTCGGCGACTATGCTGAAGGCGTGGGCTGGCGCATGACGCGCCGGGGAGACCGGCGATGAACGACGACAATGTGTACTGGGACTGGCGCGCCATGCAGCGCGATGGCCTGTACCCCTCCATCCTGGCGATCGGGGACTCCTGGTTCTGGTACCCCTTCCCCGGCGGGTCGCTGATCACCCGCCTCGGCCGCCTGGTCGCCAAAAAGCAGCACACCGTGCTGGTGCTTGGCAACAACGGCGCGGAAGCCTTCGACTATGTCGAGGGCAAGTATCGCAAGGCGGTGCGCGAGGCGCTTCGGCTGCACGGCAGCGCGCTGTCGGCGGTGTTCATCAGCGGCGGCGGCAACGACTTTGCCGGCTTCAACGACCTGCGGCCCTTGCTCAACGATGACTGCGCCCAGGCCACCACCGCGGCGGCCTGCTTCCGTCCCGGCGCGCACAGCGGCACGCTGGACTGGTTGATGGGCAAGATGATGGCCAGCTATCGCGCTTTGATCGGCCAGATCATGGCCTCCACCCCGCCGGGGACCGCCATCGTGCTGCACAACTACGACTATGCCCGGCCGAGCGGGCGCGGCGTGTTCGGCAAGAAAAGCGCCTGGCTCAAGCCTGCGCTCGACGACGCCAGGGTGCCGGCCACCCTGCAGCAAGCCTGCATCAACTACCTGATCGACCGCTTCTCCGCCGAGTTGCTGGCGATGGTGGCGATCGACCCCGCGCGCATCCGGCGCGTCGACAGCGTCGGCACGCTCGCCGACAAGCACTGGGCCAACGAGCTACACCCCAAGCCCTCGGGCTTTCGCAAGATCGCCACCAACTGCTGGCGGCCGGTGCTGCGCCAGCTCGGGCTGGCCTGAGGGGGCTTGGCGCCGACCCGCGGTTTGCGCTAGCGTGTGCCCGCCCACACTCGCCGCGCCCCCATGCCACCCGTCCGCTGCCTTGCCGTGTTGATGATCGCCGCGCTCTGCGCTGCCTGCGGCGACGACGAACGCGCCCTCACCGTAACGGCCACCGCCTACACCTCGTCACCTGGCGAGACCGACGACACGCCCAATATCGCCGCCTGGGGCGACACCCTGGCGCCGGGCATGAAAGCCATCGCCGTCTCCCGTGATTTGCTCGAGCTGGGCCTGGTGCAGGGCGCCGAGGTGACCATCGAAGGGCTCGACGGGCGCTACGTGGTGCTCGACAAGATGCACCCGCGCTGGAACCAGAAGATCGACATCTACATGGGCGAGAACGTCAAGAAGGCCCGCGCCTGGGGGCGGCGCGAGGTGACGATTCGCTGGGAGGGCGAGCGCCAATAGCCGGGGCTACTGGCGGCCACCCTTTTGCAACTGCCGGTACGCCTCTACCGGCAGGCCGCCGATGCCCCAGTTGTCGAGGTCCACTTCATCGATGACCACCACGGTGGTTGCGGGGTTCTTGCCGAGGACGCGGGCGAGCAGGGAGGTGACGCCGTCGATGAGTTCGGCTTTCTGTTCGGCGGTGGTGCCGCCTTCGCGGGTGATCTTGATGTTCACATAGGGCATGGTCAGCGGGCTCCGGCGGAGGGAAGGGGGTCGAAGTGGAAGACCTTGGCGATGATGCGCCATTGGCCGTCGATGCAGATGAGGCTGAGGATGTCGTCGAAATGCTTGTGCATCATGGTGCTGCGCATGCGCGCCACGGCGGTGACCGGGCCGAGCAACTCGATGCGGTCGATGTGGTAGCTGCAGGCCTCGCCGGTGCTTTCGGGCGAGGTGCGTCCGGCCACGATGGGGAAGTAGGTGGGCATGTCGAGGTGCAGTAGCGTGCCGTCGCTGGCGGTGAAGTAATGCGCCTCGGGGTGGAACACCTCGGCCAGCAGCGCGGTGTCGCAGCGTACCAGGGCGTCGTAGTACTTGTGCAGCAGGTCGGTGATGGCGGCGGTTGCGTCGGTCATCGGCTTTCCTTGGGGTTGGGGGTGAGGATGGCCCGGATGCGTGCTTGCAGGGCGGGGAGCACGTCTTTTTCGAACCAGGGGTTGCGCACCAGCCAGCGGTTGTTGCGCGGGCTGGGGTGCGGCAGCGGTAGCGTTGCCGGCCAGTGCTCGCGCCAGCGTTCGACCACCTGGGTGAGCGGGGTCTTGCCGGTGCCGAGGTGGTAGTCCATGGCGTACTGGCCCAGCACGATGACCAGCGACAGCCGCTCGAAGCGTTGCATGAAGGCGTCGCGCCAGGTGGGGGCGCACTCGGGGCGCGGAGGCAGGTCGCCGTTTTTGCCGGTGCCGGGGTAGCACAGGCCCATCGGCAGGATGGCGATCTTCGTCGCGTCGTAGAAGGTGTCGCGATCCACGCCCAGCCAGGTGCGCAGGCGGTCGCCACTGGGGTCGTCGAAGGGCACGCCGGAGGCATGGACGCGGGCGCCGGGTGCCTGGCCCGCGATGAGGATGGGCGCGTGCGGATGAAACTGGAACACCGGGCGCACGCCGTGCGGCAGATGCGCCGCGCAGCGCGTGCAGGCGCGGACATCGGCCAGGAATGCATCGAGTGTCGGCATGGGGGGCTTCCGGGTTGGACGCTTCGCGCAGGACGGGTGCCATCATCCTGCGCGAAGCGTACGCCATCAGCAAGTCAGTGCGGTTTCAGCGTCGGGTAGCCCTGCACGAAGACGCGGTCGGTCTGGGCGGCGGGGACATGGCAGCCCATGCAGTCGGCCTCGTAACTGACGGCGGCGTTGGTGGCGGGGGCATCGGCCTTGAACAAGGCCCAGCCCCAGCCGTCGCCCCACAACGGGTTGCCGGCGAAGCGGCGCTTGGCGTCCTTGACCATCACGAACCACACCGCCGCGTCCGAGCCCCACACCACCGGGTCGCCAGTGGTCATGGCGCTGGTCTCGAGCTTGCGGATCTCCTTGACCAGCGTGGCACCGTCGGGGAACTGACCGGTCTTGCGGTAGTGCTCGGCAGAGGCCTTTTCGGTGTACACATCGTGCAGGCCGCGCGCGGCGGATTTTTCGTCCAGCACGGCATACGAGCCCAGGTGGACGAAATGGGTGCGGAAGTCGGTCGGGCGGCTGATGCCGCCCTTGGCATCGACATAGGGCGAAAAGCCGGCCGCGGTGGCGACCAGTGGCAGGGCGATGGCGCTGGCGAGCAGCGCGCGGGTGAGAACGGTTTTCATCGTCTTCTCCTTGTTGCCGGAGGTGGTCAGACTGCGACCACCGGGAAGTCCACCGTCGTGTCGGCGACGTGGTTGGTGTAGTTGGTGAGCGTGTTCAAGGCCACGTTGGCGATCACCTCCAGGATCAGGCCGTCGTCGAGCCCGGCGCGGCGGTAGCCGGCCATGGCGTCGGTCGAGACCACGCCGCGCTGCTCGACCAGCGCACGGGTGAAGCCGGCGATGGCGTTGTCCAGGGCGTTGTCGGCCTTGCCGTCGCGGGCGGCGGCGATGGCCGCAGCCGACAGGCCAGCGCCCTTGCCGATCAGGGTGTGGGCGCTCAGGCAGTATTGGCAGCGGTTGGCCTGGCCGGCGGCGAGGGCGACGATTTCGCGCTGGGCGGCGCTGAGGCGGCCGGTGCCGAGGGTTTCGGACAGGCCGAGGTAGCCGTTGAGCGCCGCCGGCGCATGGGCCAGCGTGGCGAACAGATTGGGCACCATGCCGAGCTTGGCCTTGACGGCCTTGAGCGTGGCGGCGGTGGCGGTGTCGGCGGTGTCGAGGGTCAGGGGGGCGATTTGGGTCATCGGGATCTCCGTGTTCGATGAAGTGAATGAAGTGCCAGAGCACGTGACGCATCATCGCCCCGCTGGTGATACGATATGGCGCATGCAGTATCAAAAACATAACTTATCGTCTTGAATGGAGGTGGCAATGGTGGATCGCCTGGCCGGGCTGCTTCAGCACTACACCCTGTCGGCCCGGGTGTTTCACAGTGGCGCCTTCTGTGGCCAGCACCACTACGCGGCGCCGCATGGCTATGTGCATCTGGTACGGCGCGGGCCGATCACGGCGCGCTCATCGGTGCACGCCGACCTGCATGTGACCGAACCGAGCCTGCTGTTCTACCCCCGGGTGGCCTCGCATCGCTTCATCACGGCGCCGGGCGAGACAGCCGAGTTGCTGTGCGCCGAGGTCGACCTGGGCGCCTCGGCAGGCAATCCGCTGGCCATGGCCTTGCCGCCGGTGTTGTTGATTCCGCTGGCGGACCTGCCCGCCCTGGGACCGACGCTGGAGTTGCTGTTTGCCGAGGCGGAGCGTGAGCAGTGCGGCCGGCAGGCGGCCATCGACCGGCTGTGCGAGCTGTTGCTGATCCAGCTGCTGCGCTTCCTGATGGACCGCAGCGCGGCGCAGACCGGGCTGCTCGCCGGCCTGGCCGACCCGAAGCTGGCGCGGGCCATCACCGCCATGCATGACGCGCCACAGACGCCGTGGTCGCTTGAGGCGCTGGCGGCGCAGGCCGGCATGTCGCGCGCGCGCTTTGCGGCGGCGTTCAAGGACACGGTGGGGGTGACGCCGGGTGACTACCTGGCCGACTGGCGCATGAATGTGAGTTGCACCTTGCTCAAGCAGGGCCGGCCGGTGTCGGTGGTGGCCGACCGCGTCGGCTACGGCAGCCCGAATGCGCTGGCGCGGGCCTTTCGCGCGCGCATGGGCTGCGCGCCGCGCGAGTGGCTGGCGCAGGTGCGCGGCGAGGTGGCGCTCAGCGACTCGTCAGCTTGAGTTCGATGCGCCGGTTCTTGGCGTAGGCGGCGTCGGTGTTGCGTGGGTCGAGCGGGTGGAACTCGCCATAGCCGGTGGCGGCCAGGCGCTGCGGGTCGATGCCCTGGGCGCGCAGATACTTGACGATGGACAGCGCGCGGGCGGTGGACAGCTCCCAGTTCGAGGGGAAGCGTTCGGTCGAGATCGGCCGGCGGTCGGTGTGGCCGTCGACCTGCAACACCCATGGCAGGTCGGCCGGGATCTCGTCGGCGATGCCCTTGAGCGTGCTGGCCAGGCGGGCGAGCTGGGTCTTGCCGGCGTCGCTGACCTCGGCCGAGGCGCTGTCGAAGAGCACCTCGCTGGCGAACACGAAGCGGTCGCCGACGATCTGCACATCCTCGCGCTGGCCGATCACCTCGCGCAGGCGGCCGAAAAACTCGGAGCGGTAGCGCGCCAGCTGCTGCACCCGGCTGGCCAGCGCCACGTTGAGCTTCTTGCCGAGTGCCTCGATTTCCAGATCCTTGTTACGCGCGGCGGTCTCGGCGGCGCCGAGTGCGGCGTTGAGCTGTTCGAGCTGGGTGCGCAGGGCGGCGAGCTGGCGGTTGAGCAGTTCGACCTGGGCGAGCGAGCGCTCGGACAGCTCGGTCTTTTCCTTGAGCGCGGTGCCGGTGCTGTCCAGTTCGCTGGCCAGCCGGGCGGCCTCGGCTTCCAGCTCGGCCTTGAGGCGTTGCAGGGCGGCGATGTCGGCGGTCAGGCGCAGGGTGTCTTCTTCGCTCGCCAGGCGGGCCGCTTCGGATTCGGCGCGGGCGGCCTCGGTCGATTGCAGGCGGGCGTCGAGCGCCTGGCGGGCGGACTCGCTGCTGGCGAGCGAGGCGGACAGCTCACCGAGCTGGATGCTGGCCTGCTTGCGGGCGTTGGTTTCCAGGCTCAGCTGCTCGGCCAGTTGCGACAGCTCGGCGTTGAGCTGCGCCAGCGCGCGGTCGCGGCCCGACACGGCGTCGGTGAGCACGAACTGGCCGATGGTGAAGATCAGGATCACGAACACCATCACCATCAGCAGCGCGGCGAGGGCGTCGACAAAGCCGGGCCAGAAGTCGATGCCGCGCCGGCGGCGCGTGAGCGAGGCCATGGGCTCAGTCCGCCCGGCGGCCGTCGAGTGCCGCGGCGATGGTGCGTGAGAGCAGGCGCAGCTCGGCGCGCAGCTCGTCGGAGAACTGCGCGGTCGGGTTGGGCTGGTGTGCGAGGTGGCGGACCAGGCCGGCGAGGTCGTCCTGCGAACTGGCCAGGGCGGTGAAGTCGCGCGACTCGCGCGAGATCAGGTCGGCCAGGCGGGTGAGCTGGGTGTTCAGCTCACCGAGCTGTTCGCCGGTGGCGCGGCGGTCGCGCTCGGCCTCGACGGAGGCGCGCTGCATGCGCTCGAGGCCTTCGGCGGTCTGTTCGAGCAGGGCCACGACGTAGGCCGGCACGCTGCCGTCGCCATCGCCGCCGACCCCGGCCGAGGGCAGGCGGGTGATGCTCGAGAGCCATTCTTCCAGCTCGTTGTAGAAGCGGTTCTGCGCATGGCCCGACTGCAGGTCGAGAAAGCCGACCACCAGTGAGCCGGCCAGGCCGAACAGCGAGGTGGAAAAGCTGGTGGCCATGCCGGAGAGCGGCGCGTCCAGCCGGGTCTTGAGGGTGTCGAACATGGCGACCGGGTCGGTGCCCACGCTCATGCCGCCGATGATGTCGCCCACCGATCGGATGGTGGCGAGCAGGCCCCAGAAGGTGCCGAGCAGGCCGAGGAAGATGAGCAGGCCGATCAGGTAGCGGGAGAAGTCGCGCTGCTCTTCGAGGCGGATCTGCACGCTGTCGAGGAGGGTGCGCATCGAGGCCGGCGAGAGGTGGAAGCGGCCGCCGTCGCGGCTGGTGAGCAGGCGGGCCATGGGGGCGAGCAGCACCGGGCGCCCTTCGGTGCTGATGCGCTCGCTGCGTGGCTCGAAGGCTTCGATCCACAGCACCTCGCGTTGCAGGCGCCACACCTGGCGCAGGTTGACCGCAATGCCGACCAGCAGCACGGCGATGATCACGCCGTTGAACAGGGCATTGGCGCGGAAGGCGTGTTCGAGTTGCGGGGCCAGGAAGGCGGCCAGCACGGCCACCAGGGCCAGGAACAGGCTCATCCAGGTGGTGGCATGGACGGGCCGGGTGAACGCTTTGGGTTGCATCGGCATCGGCTCCTCAGCGCGCCGCCGGGCGCGCGGACCCATCCAGTCTAACGCGCTTCGCGGCGGAAGCCGAAGCACCACGGGGCGTCGCGGCGTGACGCATGTCGCGACGCCGCCCGCGCGAGGGGGCGGTCAGGGGCCGCATATAGATAAACACACTATCCATATGCGCGACGCGGCGGCCGTCGCTGCTTTAGGCTTCGACTCCATCAAGTGCGCCGTCGGGCGCCAGTGGATCGATGCGCGGCGCGAGGATGCCGCACCGGGAGGAAAACGATGGAACTGATCGGCGCAGTGGTACTCGTGGTGGGCGTGCTGGCGGGCGCATACGTTGCCGGCAAGCGCAAGAAGCAAGGCGGCCTGGCCCGGATCGAAGCCGATCCGTCGCAGGTGGCGCGCCTCTACCTGCGGGCCGACCCCGAGATCGACGCCTTCTGGCTGCACGCCGAACTGCGCACCGGCAAGAAGCTGCGCCTGGCCGCACCGTGGGATGTCGACGCCACCCTCGCCCGCCTGGCGGCCGTGGGCTTGCAGCTGTCGGCCAATGACCAGACGGTGCTGGCCGCCGAGCGCGCCGAATCGCCGGCCGAGGCGCGGCAGCGTGGCGATGTGCGCGGGGCATGGGCGGCCCAGGCCTGAGAGGGCGGCCGGGCATCTGCCAACACAATCGCCGCCATGTGCGGCGATTTTCTTTTTGGGCGCTGCCGCCGCGCTACTGTGGCGCCCCGCCCAGCAGCGTCGCCACCGCGCTGTCGGCCAGCGCATCCAGCGTCATCGTGCCGTCGGGTCGGTACCAGTGGGTGCTCCAGTTGAGCATGCCGAACAGCCACAACCGCACCGGCGGCGCGGCGCTGGCGAGCTGGCCGCGGGCGGCGAGCGCGTCGAGCGTGGCCTGCCAGGGGATCTGATAGGCATCGAACGCTGCGGCGATCTCGCGCTTGGCGGCCGCGTCGAGGGCGCGGGTTTCGCCGATCAGCAAGGGCGAGTCGCAGTCGAACTCATGCAGGCTGGTCAGGTGGGTGCGCACCAGCACCCGCAGGCGCGCGAGCGGGTCGTCCACACCGGCGATGGCGGCCTGCTGGCGGGCGTCGCTGTTGGCCAGCCCTTCGAGGATCACTGCCTTGAGCAGGTCGAGCTTGCTCCTGAAATGGTAGAAGGGGCTGCCCGAGCGCATGCCGGCGGCCTCGGCGATGTCGCGCGTGGTGGTGGCCTCGAAGCCTTTCTCCACAAACAGGCGGGCGGCGCTGCGCAACACGTCGGCGCGGCGGTTGGCGTCGGTGGCCGGATCGGCCTTGCGGCGGCCCATGCTCAGAGCGCCGCGGCCAGGCGGGTGCCCTGGTCGATGGCGCGCTTGGCGTCCAGCTCGGCGGCCACATCGGCGCCGCCGATCAGGCTCACCTTCAGCCCGGCGGCTTCGAGCGGCGCAAGCAGGTCGCGGCGCGGTTCCTGGCCGGCGCAGACCACGACGGTGTCCACCGGCAGCGTCTTGGCTTCGCCATTGACGGTGATGTTCAGGCCGGTGTCGGTGATGGACTCGTAGCTCACGCCGGGGATCATCTTTACCCCGCGCTTTTTCAGCAGGGTGCGGCGGATCCAGCCGGTGGTCTTGGCCAGCCCGTTGCCCACTTTCGATTCCTTGCGCTGCAGCAGGTACACCTGGCGCGGCGCCGGCTCATCCACCGCCGCGGTCAGGCCGCCGCGGTTGGCGTAGCTGGTGTCGATGCCCCACTCGGCGTTGAAGCGCTCGGCCTCGCTGCGCGCGTCATGACTGTGGGTGAGAAACTCGCCCACGTCGAAGCCGATGCCGCCGGCGCCGATGATGGCCACAGTGTCCCCGGCCGTCTTGCGCCCTTCGATGATGTCCAGGTAGCTCGCCACCTTGTCGCTGTCGGCGCCGGGGATGTCCAGCTTGCGCGGGGTGATGCCGGTGGCCAGCACCACATGGTCGAAACCGCCGGCCTTGAGCAGGTCGGCATCCACGCGGGTGTTGAGCTTGAGGTCCACGCCCGTGGTCTCGATGCGCTTGCCGAAGTAGCGCAGCGTTTCGTTGAAGTCTTCCTTGCCCGGGATCTGCTTGGCAATGTTGAACTGGCCGCCAATGCGCTCGGCGGCGTCAAAGAGCGTCACAGCATGGCCGCGCTCGGCCGCCGTGGTGGCGCAGGCCATGCCGGCCGGGCCGGCGCCGACCACGGCCACCTTCTTGCGTGCGGTGGCGGGCTGGATGATCAGCTCGGTCTCATGGCAGGCACGCGGGTTCACCAGGCAGGAGGTGAGCTTGCCGTTGAAGATGTGGTCCAGGCAGGCCTGGTTGCAGGCGATGCAGGTATTGATCTCGTCGCCCTTGTTGGCCGCCGCCTTGTTCACGAAGTCGGCGTCGGCCAGGAAGGGGCGGGCCATGGAGACCATGTCGGCACAGCCCGAGGCGAGCACGTCTTCAGCCACCTCGGGGGTGTTGATGCGGTTGGTCGTGATGAGCGGAATCTTCACCTCGCCCTTGAGGCGCTGGGTCACCCAGGCAAAGCCGGCGCGCGGCACCATGGTGGCAATGGTGGGGATGCGCGCCTCATGCCAGCCGATGCCGGTGTTGATGATCGTGGCCCCGGCCGCCTCGATGGCCTTGGCCAGCGCCACCACCTCGTCCCAGCTGCTGCCGCCTTCGACGAGGTCGAGCATCGACAGGCGGAAGATGATGATGAAGTTCGGCCCCACCTTGGCGCGCGTGGCGCGCACCGTTTCCACCGCAAAGCGGATGCGGTTCTCGAAGCTGCCGCCCCACTCATCGGTACGGTGGTTGGTCTGCGGCGCGATGAACTGATTGATCAGGTAACCCTCGGAACCCATGATCTCCACGCCGTCATAACCCGCGTCCTGCGCCAGCTTGGCGCACTTGGCGTAGGCCGCGATGGTGCGGCGGATGCCCCAGCCGGTGAGCGCCCGCGGCTTGAAGCGGTTGATCGGCGCACGCACGGCAGAGGGCGCCACGCACAGCGGGTGGTAGCCATAGCGGCCGGTGTGCAGGATCTGCAGCGCAATCTTGCCGCCCTCGGCATGCACTGCGTCGGTCACCACCCGGTGCTTCTTCGCCTGCCACGAAAAGCTCAGCTGCGAACCGAAGTGATACACCCGCCCGGCCAGATTCGGCGCGTAACCCCCGGTCACAATCAGCCCCGCCCCACCACGCGCACGCTCGGCGTAGAACGCCGCCATGCGCTCAAACCCGTTCTTCTCCTCCTCCAGCCCGGTATGCATCGAGCCCAACAGCGTGCGATTGCGCAGCGTGGTGAAGCCCAGGTCGAGCGGTTCAAGAAGGTGGGGGTAGGGGTGGGCGGCAGGGGCGTTCATGCGGGTCTCCGATGTGTGGTGCGTTTTTAAGCAAGCAAGCGCTTGGTTATTGTTCCTTGTGGGCGAGGGAAATGCAAGGGGCTTGCGAGACGCGATGCTTGGGAGGGCGGCATGGATTGTCGTAGGGTGGGCGGCTCGCCCGCCCACCAAACCTCGCACGAGATCACCGGCCGGTGGTGGGCAGCGAAGCTGACCGCCCTACGAAGTGGGGCTCGTGCGATCGGCCGCCGAGGCTGTTGGGTGCAATAGCCGAAGGGCATTGCACCGTTCTACGTTTGCGTGGTGCAATGCCCTTCGGTTATTGCACCCTGCGCTCGCTGAGATCAGCTTCCACCAAAGGGAGTGGCGTTTCTGGTCATCGTGCGTTAATGGATGGTGCGCTTGGTTTATTGGACAAGTGGTTGTTGGCTACCTCAAGTGGGGTTCATCAATGAGCGTTGATCCGGTTCTCGTGGTTTTGGCCGAAGCGAAGAAGCTCGCGCAGCAGTACCGCGCCCTCACGGGTAAGCCGTTGGGAATCACCGGAGAGGTTGCCGAATATGAGGCTGCTCGCATTCTCGGTGTCGAACTTACCCCAGCAAGGCAGGCTGGCTATGACGCCATCGAGATTCGCGAGGGGCAGCCCTTTCGGCTTCAAATCAAAGGTAGGTGCGTACTCAAAGGTAGTAAGCCGGGCCAGCGCATGGGCTCTATTGATATTCAGAAGGAATTCGATGCTGTCTTGCTTGTTCTTCTTGACGGAGACCTTGAGGCCACCGCCATTTACGAGGCGCCGCGCCAAGCCGTAGTTTCTGCGCTCACCGCTCCGGGTTCCAAGTCACGGAATGAGCGCGGAGCTTTGGGCGTCGCCAAGTTCAAATCTATTGGGACCGTTCGGTGGCTACGTTCAGCATAAGCTCAATCCATCATTCCACCAGGCCTGCGCAAAAAGCCGCGCAGTCCAGTGAATTCAAGTTGGCCGTCGAGAGCCACGAGCATGGCTTCTGACGAGATCCGCTTTGGCTCTCTCAAGGAAGATCGCGGCTGGTATTACGTTGAGTACTCGCCGCCCGTCACAGGCTTTCGCTTCTCGATTCTGCGGCTTTCAATCGTCGAGTCACGCGACACCGAAGCGGTTGTCGCAGAAATGGAGTCTGAAGCAAGGGAGTGGCTAAGTCGCTATCCGGTACCGATCATGGCAATAGCCTTCTCGGCTGACAACAGCGTCCTCTCTCTCAGTGGCGTTCGTCCGATCAACTATCTCATCGCTTGGCTCGAATCGGAAAGCAACGAACCGGTTCTTTGTTGGGAGATCATTGGGGACGATGTGCTCCCCGACATTGCGCTCAATCGGGACTGGTTGGTAGAGGTCTTCACGGATGTTCCTCACAAGACTGGTGCCGAGATTCGGGCTGAAGTCGCAGGTCGAGTCGCTTCCCAGCGAGTTGGATGGTGGTTGGTGTTTGTTTGGGCAGTGGCCGTTCCATTCGGTGTTGCAGTTCTGGAGTGGTGGAGTGACCTTCTCGGCCTTCTGGTACTGGGCTACGCGTTCGTGAAAGCGGCCATCCACGCACTACGCCTGACCGGGCATCTGCCGAGCTCTGCTCGGAAAAGCGAGAAAGAGGCCGAGGACTTGAAGATGCAGCATCATCATTACCACTGTGAGCGGAATCCGGAAGCGTTTGTGCGGCTTAAGGCCGAGAATCTTCGGCGCGAAGCGATTGAACGCACGAAAGCCGAAGCGCTCGCCCTTAAGGCGAAGACGAGCAGCGCGTCGAGTGACGGATAGTCCCTCGTTGCTAATGACCGACGCTACTCGCGGAGAACCCCCCCCATGCTGATCCAAGGCCAGTGCCATTGCGGCAACATAGCCTTCACCCTCGATTGGGCGCCCGACCCCGAATTCATCCCTGCCCGGGCGTGTGGCTGTTCGTTCTGCGTCAAGCATGGCGGGGTGTGGACCTCCAATCCGGATGGGGTGCTGAAGGTGGTGGTGAAGGACGCCGGGCTGGTGAGTCGCTATGCCTTTGGTACGCGGACGGCCGAGTTTCATGTGTGCGCGCGTTGCGGCGTGGTGCCGGTGGTGAGCAGCCGGATCGACGGGCATCTGTATGCGGTGGTGAATGTGAATGCTTTTGAGGATGTGGCCCCGGACCTGTTGCGCCATGGGGTGGCCGACTTTGAGGGCGAGGCGACGGATGCGCGCCTTGCCCGGCGGGCGCGCAACTGGATTGCCGATGTGAGGTTTTCCGGGCATGACTGAGCGCGCCGCCGTGCGACCGGGCCGCCGGGTGCCGTGGATGCTGATTAGCGTGGCGGTGTTCGTGCTCGGGTTCATGGCGCGCACGGGGTACGACATTTACGACAAGCGTCAGGCGATGGCGAAGGTGCTGGCGGCGTATGCGGCGTTTGATGCGGCCGACGGGCCGTGGCAGCGCGCGGCCGATGCAGCGGGCAAGGCGGCTCCCGATGCCCGCGCGCCCTTGCTCGAGGAACTGCAGCGGGGCGAGGCGACCGTGGCCGGTGTGCCGGCCACGGGTTGCGCCGCGCGGGTGGGCGCGCAGTTGCTGGCGGCCATGCAGGCGCGGCGGGCGGCCTTGATGGTGGGTGAGGCGGATGCTGGGCTGGCCGAGGCCATGGGGCGTGCGCGGGATGCGTGGCTGGAGTATGAGTTGGCGCGGGCGAAGTGCTTTGAGGCGCCGCGTAGTTGAGGGTGGGCGTTGATGGCGGTCGTTCCCGAATTTCGCTGCGCGCACGACCCTCTGCATTGTCCCGCTTTGCGATACGCTGCGACGCCACACAACAACGCACACAACAACAGGAGACAAACCGATGTTCAGCCATGTAATGGTGGGGTCGAACGATATCGCGCGTTCGAAGCGTTTCTACGATGCCGTGCTGGCGGTGCTTGGCGTGGGCGAGCCGGTGCGCAACGAGGCGCCGACGGGCCATGTGCGCTTGTTCTACCGGCACGCGGGGGGCAGCTTCGGGGTGACCGAGCCGATCAATGGCGAGGCGGCCACGCCGGCCAATGGCGGGACGATCGGTTTTACGTGCGCGTCGGCCGAGCAGGTGAAGCAGTTTCATGACGTGGCGGTGGCGCACGGCGGGGTGTCGATCGAAGACCCGCCGGGGCTGCGCGAGGGCAAGGCCGGCGCGTTGCATCTGGCCTATGTGCGCGACCCCGATGGCAACAAGCTCTGCGCGGTGTATCGGGGGGCGTAGCGGGGGCAGCGCGCGTCAGGTGCCTGGATTCCCGGCGGCGGGCCTGCGGCCCTTGGCCGGGCTACGGGGTTGTACCAAGGGCGTGGCCCGGCGTCGCGCGAAGTGACATCGGGCGCGGTGACCGTTTGGGGGGTGATCCCGGTGTCGGGCCTGTGGCGCTCGACCGGGCTACCGGCTGGGGGGGCGCTTCGGTGGCGGGCGGTTTGAACAGGGCGGGCGTGGCCTCGGCGGTGGGGGCCTCGGGCAGCGCCTCGGGTGCTTCGGGCGGCGGCGTGGCCGCCTTTTTTTGTTTCTTCTGCCGGCGGAAGCGCCGGTCGCCGACATGCTCGATGCGGTTGAGTTGGAAGGTGATCTCGGCGCCGTAGAGCAGGATCAGCGACACGTAGTACACCCACAGCAGCACGATGGCGAGCGAGCCGGCGGGGCCGAAGGTGGCGGCGGTATTGCTGCGGCCCAGGTAGAGGCCGATGGCCCATTTGCCCAGTTCGAACAGGATGGCGGTGAGCACGGCGCCGATCATCAGTGCGCGGGTAGAAAGTTTGGTGGGCACCAGCACCTTGTAGATGATGCCGATCATGCTGCTCTGCAGGGCGAGCGAGATGCCGATCTGCAGGGCGGTGGCGAGCCACAGCAGGGCCTGCATGCCGCGGGTGGCGTATTCGCCAACGGCGAGGATGGCGGCGCTGGCGACCAGCGAGACCATGAGCAGGAAGCCGATGCCGATGACCACGGTGAGCCCACGCAGGCGGCCGATGAGTTGTTTCATCCAGGCGCTGCGGCCCTGGGTGGGGCGGCCGAAGACGGCTTCGAAGGCGTGGCCCATCTGCACGAACAGGCCGGTGGCGCCGATCAGCGTGATGGCGGTGCTCACCAGGGCGGCCAGCGCGCCCTGGCCGGATTGCTGGCTGGCGGTGACCATGCGGGCGATGAGGCGGGCACCGTCGGCACCGATGAGCGCTTCGAGCTCGCCGACGATGCGCTCGCTGGCGGTGTCGGCGCCGAAGATGAGGCCGGCCACGGAGACGGCGATGACCAGCACCGGGGCGAGCGAGAAGGCGGAGTAGTAGGCGAGCGCGGCGGCGTAGGTGGCGCAGCGGTCGTGGCCCCATTTGTGCGCGGCGCGCCAGGGGACGAGGGCGTAACGGAGGGCGCGGGTGAGTGTGGTCACGGCGGTCGGCGATTACGGATGCGTGAAGGCCCTACTGTAACCGCGTTGGGCGTGGCTGTCGGCCCTGCGCGGCGGGGCGTCGGGCAATTGTCACAATTGCGTACATTCTGAAAATAGTTGCGCAAACATGCCCTGCGAGACTCCAGCCTCGAACATGGCCCCCAGGCCACCCGGACGCCGAATAACAACACCCCCGGCGCCGAGGCACAGCGAGAAGAGACACACAAGGAGGAGGCGGGTATGTCAGACCCCCGTGGGCAGGTTGAACTGAACACTTTTCCGCGCCTGTTGATGCACCATGCTCAACAGCGGCCGAACCGGCCGGCGATGCGCGAGAAGGAATACGGCATCTGGCAGACCTATAGCTGGGCGGAAGTGGCGCAGAACGTGCGCGCCATCGCCTGCGGTCTGGCCGAGCTGGGCTTCAAGCGGGGCGATCGCCTCGGCATCATTGGCGACAACCGTCCGCGCCTGTACTGGTCGGTGGCGGCCTGCCAGTGCCTGGGCGGCATCCCGGTAATGATGTACCAGGACGCGGTGGCCGAGGAAATGGCCTACGTGCTGCAGGATGCCGAGATCAAGTTCGTGGTGGTCGAGGATCAGGAGCAGGTGGACAAGATGCTCGAGATCCGCGAGCAGACTCCGATGCTCGAGCATGTGGTCTATGACGATGACCGCGGCATGCGCCACTACGCCGATACCTTCCTGCTCGGGCTCGACGAGCTGCAGGCGATGGGTACGGCGCACGACAAGAACCAGCCGGATTTCCTCGATGGCGAGATCCGCAAGGGCCAGCCGGACGATGTGTCGGTGATGCTCTACACCTCGGGCACCACGGGCAAGCCGAAGGGTGTGTGCCAGACGCACGATGCGTTCATCCAGTCGGCCAAGGGCGGTTGCCAGTTCGACAAGCTGACCGAGAACGAGGACATCCTCTCCTACTTGCCGATGGCCTGGGTGGGCGACCACCTGTTCTCCTATGCGCAGGCGATGGTCTCGGGCTTTACCATCAACTGCCCGGAATCGGGCGAGACGGTGATGACCGATCTGCGCGAGATCGGCCCCACGTACTACTTTGCGCCGCCGCGGGTGTTCGAGAACCTGCTCACCACGGTGCTGATCCGCATGGAAGATGCGGGCTGGATCAAGCGCAAGATCTTTGCGCACTTCATGGACGTGGCCAAGCGCTGCGGCGCCGAGATCCTGGACGGACTGCCGGTGTCGGCGGGCGACCGTCTCCAGTACTGGCTGGGCAATCTGCTGGTCTACGGCCCGCTCAAGAACGTGCTGGGTTTCTCGCGCATCCGCGTGGCCTACACCGCCGGCGCGGCCATTGGCCCGGATCTGTTTCGCTTCTACCGCTCGATCGGCATCAACCTCAAGCAGCTCTATGGCCAGACCGAAACCTGCGCCTATGTGTGCCTGCAACCGGACGGCCAGATCAAGCTCGACTCGGTCGGCAAGCCGGCGCCGGGTGTGGAGGTCAAGCTGGCCGAGAACGGCGAGATCCTGGTCAAGGGCCCGATGCTGCTCAAGGCCTACTACAAGCGCCCCGATGCCACCGCCGAGTCGCTCAACGACGAGGGCTACTTCCTCACTGGCGATGCGGGCTTCTTCGACGAAGACGGCCACCTGAAGATCATCGACCGCGCCAAGGATGTGGGCAAGCTCAATAACGGCAGCATGTTTGCGCCCAATTACATCGAGAACAAACTCAAGTTCTTCCAGCACATCAAGGAAGCGGTGGCCTTTGGCCATGACCGCGACTTTGTCACCGCCTTCATCAACATCGACCTCGAGGCCGTGGGCAACTGGGGCGAGCGTCGCGGCCTGGCCTATTCGGGCTACACCGACCTGGCCAGCCAGCCGATGGTGATGCAGCTGATCAAGGAATGCGTCGAGGAAATCAACGCGCAGCTGGCGTCCGATCCGATGATGGCCGATTCGCAGATCAAGCGCTTCCTGATCCTGCACAAGGAGCTGGACGCCGACGACGGCGAGCTGACCCGCACGCGCAAGGTGCGTCGCAAGTTCGTGTCGGAGAAATACGCGGTGTTGATCGATGCGCTGTACTCGGGCAAGACCGAGCAGCACATCGAGACCGAAGTGAAATACGAGGATGGTCGCCAGGGCAAGATCGCTGCCGACCTTAAGATCGAAGAGGCGAAGACCTTCGCCCCGCAGGCCGCAAAGACGGCCGCCTGAGCGCGAGGAGACAACATGGCACGGGAAATCGGCGACGTCATCCTGAAGATGGAGGGCATTTCGCTCTCCTTCGGCGGGGTCAAGGCGCTCACCAACATCAGTTTCGATGTGCGCGAGCACGAAATCCGCTCGATCATCGGCCCCAACGGCGCCGGCAAGAGCTCGATGCTCAACGTGATCAACGGCGTGTATCACCCGCAGGAGGGGCAGGTGACCTTCCGCGGCGAGGTGCGCCGCGACATGGAGCCGCACAAGGCCGCCACGCAGGGCATTGCGCGCACCTTTCAGAACATTGCGCTGTTCAAGGGCATGAGCGTGCTCGACAACATCATGACCGGGCGCAACCTGAAGATGAAGTGCAACCTCTTCCACCATGCCCTGCACTGGGGCAAGGCGCGGGCGGAGGAGATCGAGCACCGCAAGAAGGTCGAGGAGGTGATCGACTTCCTCGAGATCCAGAGCATCCGCAAGACGCCGGTGGGTCGCCTGCCCTACGGCCTGCAGAAGCGGGTCGAGCTGGGCCGTGCGCTGGCCGCCGAGCCGTCGATGATGCTGCTCGACGAGCCGATGGCCGGCATGAACGTGGAAGAAAAGCAGGACATGTGCCGCTTCATCCTCGACGTGAATGACCAGTTCGGCACCACCATCGTGCTCATCGAGCACGACATGGGCGTGGTGATGGACATCTCGGACCGCGTGGTGGTGCTCGACTACGGCAAGAAGATTGGCGACGGCGTGCCGGACGAAGTGAAGAACAACCCGGACGTGATTTCCGCCTACCTCGGCACCAGCCACTGAGCGCGCCGCGAAAAGGGATAAGAGGAGACTAACAATGCAGTTCTTTTTCGAAGTGCTGATCGGCGGCTTGCTCTCCGGGGTGCTGTATGCCCTGGTGGCGCTGGGCTTCGTGCTGATCTACAAGGCATCCGGGGTGTTCAACTTCGCGCAGGGCGCGATGGTGTTCTTCGCCGCGCTGACCTTTGTCGGCTTTCTCGAGGTGTTGCCGGGCTGGACCGGGCTGGAAGAAGGCGGCCGGGCGGTGTTCTGGCTGTCCTTCGTGCTCTCGCTGGCTGCCATGGTGGTGCTGGCCATCGTGACCGAGAAGTTCGTGCTGCGCCCGCTGGTGAACCAGCCGGCCATCACCCTGTTCATGGCCACCATCGGCCTGACCTTCCTGGTCGAGGGCATTGCCCAGGGCATCTGGGGCGCCAACGTGCGCGGCCTGAACCTCGGTATTCAGGATGAACCCATCGAATACATGATGGAAAACTTCAACATCCTGATCTCCTCCTTCGACGTCTTTGCGGCGGCGGTGGCGGCGATCCTGGTGGCGGCCCTGGCGCTGTTCTTCCAATACACCCGTATCGGCCGTGCGCTGCGGGCGGTGGCGGACGACCACCAGGCGGCCTTGTCCATCGGCATTCCGCTGCGTCACATCTGGGTCATCGTGTGGGCCGTGGCCGGTTTCGTGGCCCTGGTGGCCGGCATGATCTGGGGCGCGCGCAACGGCGTGCAGTTTGCGCTGACCTTCACCGCGCTCAAGGCGCTGCCGGTGCTGATCCTCGGTGGCTTCACCTCGGTGCCGGGCGCCATCGTCGGCGGCCTGATCATCGGCGCCTCCGAGAAGCTGGCCGAGGTGTATGTCGGTCCCTTCGTGGGCGGCGGTATCGAATCCTGGTTCCCGTACATCCTGGCCCTGGCCTTTCTGCTGGTGCGGCCTGAAGGCTTGTTCGGCGAGAAGCACATTGACCGGGTCTGATGGTCTGCGACCAACGATAAAGACAAGATTGGAGACAACACATGCTTTACCGTGAAGCCGGCCAGTTCAAGGCCAGTTACGAGGCAGATCAACAGATCTTCCCGATTTTGCAGGACCGGGTCGGCGTATTGCTGCTGATCGGTTTCTTCGCCCTGGTGGTGCCGCTGATTGCCGATCAGTACTGGCTCAAGGCCATCCTGATCCCGGTGCTGATCTTTTCGCTGGCCGCCATCGGCCTGAACATCCTGACCGGTTACGCCGGCCAGCTGTCGCTCGGTTCGGCCGCGTTCATGGCGGTAGGAGCCTTCGGTGCCTACAACTTCATGCTGCGCATCGACGGCATGCCCTTCCTGGTGGCCATCTTGCTGGGCGGGTTGTGCGCGGCGCTGGTGGGGGTGATGTTCGGCCTGCCGAGCTTGCGCATCAAGGGCTTCTACCTGGCGGTGGCGACCCTGGCGGCGCAGTTCTTCATCGTCTGGGCGCTGGTGAAGATCGAGTGGTTCTCCAACTACTCGTCCTCGGGCGTGATCACCGCGCAGGAAATCGAGATCCTCGGCTACGCCTTCGACGGGCCGGTCTCCAAGTACCTGCTGACCCTGTTCGTGGTGGTGGTCATGGCCTTGCTGGCCAAGAACATGGTGCGCTCGACCACCGGCCGTGCCTGGATGGCGGTGCGCGACATGGACGTGGCCGCCGAGGTGATCGGCATCCGCCTGATGCGCACCAAGCTCACCGCCTTTGCCGTGTCGTCCTTCTACTGCGGCGTGGCCGGCGCGCTGTATGCCTATACCTACATCGGCACCGTTGAGCCGGAGGGCTTCAACCTCGACCTGTCGTTCCGCATCCTGTTCATGATCATCATCGGCGGCGTCGGCTCGATCATGGGCTCCTTCCTCGGGGCAGCCTTCATCGTGCTGCTGCCGATCGCGCTCGACGTGTTCGTGCCGATGTTCCTCGGTGACCTGGTGTCCTCGAGTTTCGTATCCAACCTTCAGCTCATCGTCTTCGGCGGGCTGATCGTGTTCTTCCTGATTGTCGAACCGCACGGGCTGGCCCGCTTGTGGCAGATCGGCAAGGAGAAGCTGCGGCTGTGGCCGTTCCCGCACTAAACTGGAATCCGGTTGGCGTTTCCCGCTGATCTACCCAGGTAACACCAAAAAAGAGAGGAGATAGACACATGAAGCTGAAGAAAACAGTCATTCTCGGCGCCGCCATTGCGGGGCTGCTGGGTTCGTCGATGGCCGTCGCAGCCGAGCAGTTCATCGGTCTGCCGAGTTACCGAGTGGGCCCGTACGCGGCCGGCGGTTCCGGGATTTTCGGTGGCTGGATCGACTACATGCAGATGATCAACGAGCGCGACGGCGGCATCAACGGCGTCAAGCTGGCGTGGGAAGAGTGCGAGACCGAGTACAACAACGCGCGAGGCGTCGAGTGCTACGAGCGCCTGAAGAGCAAGGGCGAGACCGGTAACTCGGTGTTCCAGCCGCTGTCGACCGGTATCACCTACTCGGTGCTCGACAAGGTCGCCAAGGACCAGATCCCGCTGGTGACCATGGGCTATGGCCGCACCGACGCCGCTGACGGCCGCGTGTTCCCGTACGTCTTCCCGCTGATCACCACCTACTGGTCGCAGGCGACCACGATGGTCAAGTACATCGCCAACAAGGAAGGCGGCACGGACAAGCTCAAGGGCAAGAAGATCGCCCTGCTGTACCACGATTCGGCCTACGGCAAGGAATCGCACGCCGTGCTCGAGAAGATGGCCGAGCGCTATGGCTATGAGCTGACCAAGCTGGCCGTCGCCCACCCGGGCAACGAGCAGCAGTCGCAGTGGCTGCAGATCCGCCAGCTGCGTCCGGACTGGGTCATCCTGTGGGGCTGGGGCGTGATGAACCCGACCGCGCTCAAGTCTGCCGCCAAGACCGGCTTCTCGCGCGAGAAGATGGTCGGTGTGTGGTGGTCCGGCGCCGAGGAAGACACCGTGCCGGCCGGCAGCGCTGCCAAGGGCTTCACCGCCGCAGGCTACAACGTGGCCGGTGCCGACTACCCGGTCATCAAGGACATCGAGACCAATGTCTATGCCAAGGGCAAGGGCAACATGGAAGACAAGTCCCGTGTCGGCAGCGTCTACTACAACCGCGGTGTGGTCCATGGCCTGATCACCGTCGAGGCGATCCGCAAGGCGCAGGAGAAGTTCGGCAAGGGCAAGGCCCTGACCGGCGAGCAGGTGCGCTGGGGCTTCGAGAACCTCGACATCGACGACAAGCGCCTGGCTGAAATGGGCGCCACCGGCTTCCTGCCGCCGCTCAAGACCAGCTGCATGGACCATGAAGGTTCCGGCAAGGTGAAGTACCAGCAGTGGGACGGCAGCAAGTGGAACGTCGTCACCGACTGGATCGACGCCGACAAGGAGCTGGTGCGCGGCATGATCGAGGAGTCCGCGGCGGCCTACGCCAAGGAAAAAGGCATTACCCCGCGCGATTGCTCGAAAGAGATGTAATCGCAAGGGCACGCACGGCCGCCCCGGCGGCTGTGCGCGGCCTTCCCCGACCGGGGAAGGTCCGCCGAGCGCATCGCGGTGTGCTGGGCGGACCCTCTCTTGAGAAGTTTGCGGGGGAGGAGGGGACAACACCAAGTCGGCAGAGACATGACAATGACAATGCAGAACACTGCCGCGGCCACCGAGGCCGCACCCTACCTCAGCGTCAATAACGTCGAGGTCATTTACGACCACGTCATTCTGGTGCTCAAGGGCGTGTCCCTTGAAGTGCCGAAAGGCAAGATCGTGGCATTGCTGGGCGCCAACGGCGCCGGCAAGAGCACAACGCTCAAGTCCATCTCGAACCTGCTGCGTGCCGAGCGCGGCGACGTGACCAAGGGCAACATCGAATTCAAGGGCGCGCGCATCGACCAGATGACGCCGGCCGACCTGGTCAAGCGCGGCGTCATCCAGGTGATGGAAGGCCGTCACTGCTTCGGTCACCTGACCATCGAAGAGAACCTGCTCGCCGGCGCCTACACCCGGGGCGATGGCAGTGCCGGCATCAAGCGCTCGCTGGAAATGGTCTATGACTACTTCCCGCGTCTGCGGGAGCGCCGCAGTTCGCAGGCCGGTTACACCTCGGGCGGTGAGCAGCAGATGTGCGCCATCGGCCGCGCCATCATGGCCAACCCCGAGATGGTGCTGCTCGACGAGCCCTCGATGGGCCTGGCGCCGCAGATCGTCGAAGAGATCTTTGAGATCGTGAAGGACCTGAACCGCAAGGAGCATGTCAGCTTCCTGCTGGCCGAGCAGAACACCATGGTGGCGCTGCGCTATGCCGACTTCGGCTACATCCTCGAGAACGGCCGCATCGTGATGGAAGGCGAGGCGCAGTACCTGGCCACCAACGAGGACGTGAAGGAGTTCTACCTCGGCCTGTCCGGCGAAGGGCGCAAGAGCTTCCGTGACGTCAAGCACTACCGCCGCCGCAAGCGCTGGCTGTCCTGACCGGCTGTTGCGGGCGCCGCCGGCAACGGCGGCCGGCCCGGCGCAGACCACGCATTGCCCGGGCCTGACCAGACTGAACCAAGGAATCCTATGAGCTTCTTCGACGCCAGAGAACACCGTGACCCCGCCGAGCGCGAGCGGGACCTGCTGGCCCGCCTGCCGCAGCAGATCCAGCACGCCAAGACCCGAACCACGGCGTTCGCGGCCTTGCTGAAAGGGGTCGACCCGAGCACCATCACCTCACGCCAGGCCCTGGCCGCGCTGCCGGTGACCCGCAAGTCGGAACTGCTCGAACTGCAAAAGGCCGCGCGCCCGTTCGGCGGATTCTCGGCGGTCAGCTGGGGTGCCGCATGCGCCCGCGTGTTCGCCTCGCCCGGCCCGCTCTACGAGCCCGAGGCCGCGCGCGAAAACTACTGGCGCATGGCCCGCGCGCTGTTCGCCGCCGGCTTCCGCGAAGGCGACCTGGTGCACAACACCTTCTCCTATCACATGACGCCCGCGGGCTCGATGATGGAGACCGGTGCCCATGCGATCGGCTGCACGGTGTTTCCCGGTGGTGTCGGGCAGACCGAGCAACAGCTCGCTGCCATGCTCGACCTGCAGCCGGTGGCCTATACCGGCACACCGTCCTTCCTGCGCATCCTGCTCGAGAAGGCAGACGAAGCCGGCCTGACGCTCAAGCTGAAAAAGGCCTTCGTGTCCGGCGAGGCCTTTCCGCCGAGCCAGCGCGACGCCCTGGCGGCGCGCGGCATCCACGCCTACCAGGCCTATGCCACGGCCGACATCGGCCTGATCGCCTACGAGACCCCGGCGCGCGAGGGCCTGGTGATCGATGAAGACGTTCTGGTCGAAATCGTTCGCCCGGGCACCGGCGACCCGGTGGCCGACGGCGAGGTGGGCGAAGTGGTGGTCACCACCTTCAACCCCGACTACCCGCTGATCCGCTTCGGCACCGGCGACCTCTCCGCCGTGCTGCCGGGCGCCAGCCCCTGCGGGCGCACCAACGGCCGCATCAAGGGCTGGATGGGGCGGGCCGACCAGACCACCAAGATCAAGGGCATGTTCGTGCATCCCGGGCAGGTGGCGGCCGTGGTCAAGCGCCACCCCGAGATCGCCCGCGCCCGGCTGGTGGTGGACAACCCCGGCCTGACCGACCGCATGACGCTCCAGTGCGAGGCTGCCGCGTCGGAGGCGTTGCAGGCGGCGATCGTCGGCAGCCTGCGCGAGATGACCAAGCTGCGCGGCGAGGTGGCGTTCTGCGAGGTCGGCTCGCTGCCCAACGACGGCAAGGTGATCGACGACATCCGGACCTACGAGTAACACGCCCTCGACAGATGCCCCCGCAACGCACAGGATACGGGCGGACCCACAGGATCCTCCGTTGCGGGAGAGGCGCATGATCAACGACCTGCTCAAGGGCAACCGCCGTTTCGTCGACACGGTGTTCGAGCGCGAACGCCCGTACTTTGCCGAACTGGCCAAGGCACAACATCCGACGGTGCTGTGGATCGGCTGCTCCGACTCCCGGGTGCCCGTCAACACCATCACCCAGACCCGCCCGGGCGAGATCTTCGTGCATCGCAACGTGGCCAACATCGTCGCCGGCGCCGACTGGAACCTCTCCGCGGTGCTCGAGTTCTCGATCAACCACCTCAACATCCCCGACATCGTCATCTGCGGCCACTACGGCTGCGGCGGCATCCTCGCGCTCGACAACGCCAGCGAGCACGACCAGTACGTGCCCATCTGGCTCAACAGCGCCCGCGAAGCCGCCCATCGTGTCGATGCCAGGCTGCTCGCCGAGGGCCAGCCGTTCGATGCGCCGCGGCGTCATCGATTGATCGTCGAAGAAAACGTCAGCCTGCAGATGGAGCATCTGCTGGCCTATCCCTTCGTGGCGCGAGCGGCCAATGCCGGCAAGCTGGCCGTGCATGGCTGGGTGTACGACATGGACACCGGCTGCATCAACGTGCAGGCCTCGCGGCCGCGCTGCGCCAGAAACGAGTAAGCCATGACCGAACGCGCCAAACCGCTCGCCGGACTCACCGTCCTCGACCTCACCCGCCTGCTGCCCGGCCCCCTGGCCACCATGCACCTGGGCGACCTGGGGGCCGAGGTGATCAAGATCGAAGACCCCGGCGTGGGCGACTACGCCCGCAGCATGGGGGCCATGCATGGCGACACCAGCTACTTCTTCCAGCTGGTCAATCGCAACAAGAAGAGCCTGGTGCTCGACCTCAAGGACGCGGCCGACAAGGCCGTGCTGCTGGGGCTCGTCGACACCGCCGACATCCTGGTCGAGGGCTTTCGCCCCGGCGTGATGGCCAAGCTCGGGCTGGACTACGCCACGCTCAGCGCGCGCAACCCGCGCCTGGTCTATGCCAGCATCAGCGGCTACGGCCAGACCGGCCCCTACGCCCAGCGCGCCGGTCATGACATCAACTACCTCGGCTACGCCGGGGTGCTCGACCAGATCGGTGTGGCCGGCGGCGCGCCGGCGATCAGCAACCTGCAAGTGGCCGACCTGCTCGGGGGCACGCTGACCTCGCTGGTCGGCGTGCTGGCGGCCGTGATCGACGCCCGCACCAATGGCCGCGGCCGGCAGGTCGACGTGGCGATGACCGACGCCGCGCTGGCCCACGCGATCTTTCCCATGGCCGAGGTGCTGGCCGAGGGCGAAACCCGCCCGCGCGGCGAGGACCTGCTCACCGGCGCTGTGCCCTGCTACGGCGTGTATGAAACGCAGGATGGCCGCCACATGGCGGTCGGTGCGCTGGAAGAGAAGTTCTGGCACCTGGCCTGCGACACCCTCGGCCGGGCCGATCTCAAGCCCTATCACCTGGCGCGCGGCGCCGAGGGCGCCTATGCCCGCGGGCAACTCGAGGCTATCTTCCGTACGCAGACACTGGCGCACTGGACGGCGGTGTTCGACGCCGTCGACTGCTGCGTCACCCCGGTGCTGCGCTTACACGAGAGTTTGCAGCACCCGCACATCCAGGCGCGCGGCATGGTGGTCGAGGTCGGTGGCATCCGCCAGTTTGCGCCGCCCTTCGGCTTGAGCGACTACACGCTGGGCGAGGCGACGCCGGCGCCGGCGGCCGATGCCGATGGCGACGCACTGCGCGCGCGTGCATCCAGATCGATGCCTTGACCGTACACAGGACTGGCGGCGCCTCTTTTGCGCCGGGAAGGGAGCCATGCTCGACGACATCCAGATCCGACGATTGATCCTCCTCAGCGCCGCGCGCGACGCCGGGGCCTTTGAACAGCTCTATCGCCTGACCGCGCCGGTGTTGCTCGGCGTGGCCTTCAAGATCACTGGCCGGCGAGAACTGGCGGAAGAAGTGCTGCACGATGCCTTCATCAAGATCTGGCATGCGGCGGCGCGTTTCGATCCGGTCGCCACCCGGCCGGTGGCGTGGATGGCCACCATCGTGCGCAATCGCGCCATCGATACCGTCAGCCGCGCGGATGTGGCGCGGGTGGTGTCGGTCGGCGAGGACGAAGACAGCCTCGACCGCTTCTTCGACTGGTCGGCCGCGGCCGACGACGAAGCCGATGGCGCCCGCATGCGCCACTGGCTGCGTGGCTGTCTCGACGAACTCAAGGGCGGCGAGCGGCAGGCGCTGGTGCTGGCCTACCTGCACGGCCTCAGCCACGGCGAGCTGTCCGATCAGCTCGCCAAGCCGCTGGGCACCGTCAAGTCCTGGGTCCGGCGCGGCATGCAAAGCCTCAAGCAATGTGTCGACAGCTGCATGGGGGTGTCATGAAGCTCGCTGCCTCCCCGCATCTCGATGCCCTGTGTGGCAACTATCTGCTCGGCACCCTGCGTGGCGCCGCGCGCGCCCGCTTCGAGCGGGCCTGCGCCGACGAGCCCGTGGTCGCCCTGCGCCTGCAACACTGGCAAAACCTGTTCACCCCCCAGCCCAGCGAGGCGTTCCGCATGCAACCGGCTCCGCGTACCTGGCAGCGCATTGCGCACGATCTCGAACTGCGCCGTTACCGGCAGCCGTGGTTTGCGCGGGTCGGTCTGTGGCGTGGCTGGGCGCTGACGGCCACGGCGGTGCTGACCGTGTGGCTGGGCGCAAGCCTGGTCGACCGTGCGCCGGCCCCGCCCGCCATGCACCCGATCGCCACGCTGGCCAGCGCCGCGGGCGCCGCGCCAGTGGTGGCGTCCCTGTCCGGTGATGGCCGTTGGCTGCAGCTGGCACCGGCCCGTCCGGTGATGGCCGCGAGCACGCAAAGCTACGAGCTGTGGCTGCTGCCGCCCGATGGCAGTGCGCCGGTGTCGGTGGCCGTGCTGGGCGAACTGGCCGCGCAGTTGCAGGTGCCCGACGCGCTGCGTGGCCGCCTGCAGACCGGTGCCAAGCTGGCGGTGTCGGTCGAACCGGCGGGCGGCTCGCCGACCGGTGCGCCCACCGGGCCGGTCATTCTGGTCGGGGCCATCAACGCGGGCTGAGCCGCCCGCTTCGGCGGGCGCCTCGCGTTCACCTCTGCAGCGTGCATCCAATGCGCAGTCTCACCCGTACACGTCAGGTATCCACCGGATACGACTTGACCGACAACGGGAGAACGCGCATGAACACGAAACGATTCCACTTTCCAGCCCTTGGCCTCGCGGTGATCGGTGCCACCCTGATCAGCGCCGGCTGTGCCAGTCATCGCGGTGCCGAGCCCATGGCAAAGATCTCCGGCGATGGCGATATCACCGTGCCGACGACCTATCGCAGCTGGGCCAGGTTCGTGCCCACCGTCGATAAGGTCGATGCCGGCCAGGTGCGTGAGATCTACATCAATCCGGTTGGGGTGACGACCCGCAAGGGCGAGGCCTTTCCGGCCGGCACCGTGTCGGTGATGGAAATCTATGGCGCACGCAAGGACAGCGCCGGCAAGGTGATCAAGAACGCCGAGGGTCGGCTGATCAAGGGCGAACTGTCCAGGATCTTCGTGATGGCCAAGGGCGAGGGCTGGGGGGCGAGCCTGCCCGCCGGCACCGTGGGCAATGGTGACTGGCTGTACGGTGCCTGGCTGTCGGATGGCACGACGGCCGCCACCGCGGACTTCGCCGCCTGCCGCAGCTGCCACCTGCCGATGGCTGCGACCGACTTCGTGGCGCGGTACGACGAGCACTTCGCCACCCGCATGCGCTGAGCGCCGCTGCCGCATCAATGCAAGACGGGGATCGCGCCGACCTGGCGTGATCCCCGTTTGCTGCCGTCTCGCCCGGCCAGGCCGGGCAGACGCATCGCAGGTGTCTAGCCGATGAAGGCCGCCGGCACCGGGTCTTCACCCAGGGCATTGAGCAGGATCGCCCAGTGCATGGTCTCGTCACCGAGGATGCTGGCGGCAGCGCGGGCCAGCTCACGGTTGGAGAACTGCGGTACCGCGCCCAGATAGGCGCTGGCGGCGCCCTTCTCCAGTCCGGCGGCAAAGCGCAGCACATCGGCCTGGTCCTTGAGCTGGGCAACCGGGAACTGGTAGTCGGCCGCGCTCATCGCCATCACCGGCTTGCCGCCGAGCTTGTCGATGGTGCCGGCGAGGACCTCGGCGTGCGCCTTGTGGTGGCCCTGGAACTTGACCGCAACATCGAGCACGGGCTTTTGCAGCAGGCCTGACTCGGCGCCGACCTGATAGGCGGCGATCGCCTGGTATTCGAGGCCGAGGGCCACGTTGAGGATGGCCAGGTCGTCGGTTTCGCTCATTTTCGCCTTGCCGGCCAGTGCGCGGCCGGGGGCGGCCAGGCCGATGGCAGCGGTGGCGCCGAGGGCAAACAGGCTGCTGTGCTT
Source organism: Pseudomonadota bacterium (assembly GCA_008501585.1). GTDB lineage: Bacteria > Pseudomonadota > Gammaproteobacteria > Burkholderiales > Rhodocyclaceae > Nitrogeniibacter. The sequence continues at coordinate 67,994 of QQUN01000027.1, forward strand.
CAGGAACAGGCGGCGTTCGACGCGGCTGAGGGACAGATCGAGTTCTTGCGTGTTCATGGCGTTCTCCGTTGTGGGGGGACGGGGCGGCGACGGCCGCCCGTGCCTCCTGTACGGGGCAGGCGGGAGCCTGGATGCACGGGTGGCGAAAAGAATGTGTTTGCTACGGATGTCGCCGGCGGCAGGTGGCGGGTATCCTCGCGCTCATGGATACCTTCCTCCTTCTGCTGCCGGACTTTTCGCTCATCCTGCTCGGGGCGCTGCTGCGGCGCTACGGTGGTTTTGGCGACGGCTTCTGGCCGGGGCTGGAGAGGCTGGTCTACTTCGTGCTGTTCCCGGCACTGCTGTTCAGCGCGCTGGCCCGTGCGCGGATCGATTTCGACACCACGCTACCGTTGTTTCTGGCGGGCCTGGCGGTGATGGGCGCCGGCTTTGTGCTCGGGCTGGCGGCACGTCCGTTCACCGGGCTGTCGGCCATGGCGTTTGCGTCGCGGGTGCAATGTGCCTTTCGCTTCAACACCTATATCGGCATGGCGGTGGCCGGCAAGGTGCATGGTGCCGAGGGGATCGCGACGATGGGTGTGTTGTGCGGCACCATGGTGCCGTTCGCCAATGTGATGGCGGTGAGCCTGATGGCGCGCCATGGCCAGGGCGGCGTGCTGCGCGAACTGGCGAAGAACCCGCTGATCCTGGCAACGCTGGCCGGGCTGGCCTTCAACATGGCGGGCGGCTCGCTGGCGGCGCCGGCGCAGTTCTTCCTGACCCGGCTGGCCGATGCCTCGATCGCGCTGGGCTTGCTGGCGGTGGGCGCGGCCCTGCGCTGGGGCCAGGCCGGGGGGCGCTGGGTCGGCTCGGCCTGGATCATGGCCGTCAAGCTGTTGTGCCTGCCCGCACTGGTGTGGTTTGTCGGCCCCTGGCTGGGGTTGTCCGGCGTGGCGCGGGATGTGGCGGTGATTTTTGCGGCGCTGCCGTCGGCGTCGTCGGCCTATATCCTGGCCATGCGCATGGGGGGCGACGGGCCGGGCGTGGCGTGGATGATCTCCGCCACCACGCTGCTGGCGGTGCCCACGCTCACGCTCTGGCTGGGCTGGTTGCGCGGCTGAGCGCCGCGAATCTCAAGACGGTTTCTTGCGCGGGCTTGCGGCCGGCTTCTTGCGTGCCGCACCGGTGGGGGGCTTGGTGGCGGCGGCGCTTGTCTTGCGTGGCGTACCGGTGGCGGCCGCGGCGGCCTTGCTACGGCTGCTTGCCGCGGATTTCTTGGCGGCAGGCTTGCGCCGGGGGGCGGGTTCGGCCTCCTGTGCCTGTTCGCTCATCATCTGCCAGGGCCACATGGCGGCACTGGCCGCGGCGTTGGTGGCGGCGGCAGCTACGTCGGCAAACGGATTGGCACTGCCGTCGGCTGCCTCCGGCGGGGCGCCTGCGCTGGCACCGCCCGGCGCCGCTGCCGAGCCGCTCATGGCCTGCAGCCACGACCACAACGCGGCGTTATTGAAGGGGCTGGCGTCAGCCTCGGCCTCGGTGGCGGCTGCCTCCGGGCCCTTCTGGCGGGTGGCTTCGCCCATGGCCTTGATCGCCGAGAGCGTGGCGTGCTGCATTTCGAGCCCCTGAATGCTCATCTGCAGCATGTTGAGATTCATCTTCAGCCAGCCTTCGACGGCCTTCATGTCGGCGATGCGCTTCTCCAGTTCGTCGACATCGAGGGTCGGCGTGACCATGCCGGGCAGGGAGAAGCCCATGTTGCTCCACATGCTGCGCACAAAATCGAGGGGGTCGGACGAGGATTCGTGGCTCATGTCGGCTCCGTGGTTGGCTGTCTGAGGCTTGATCTTAGCGGAGCCGGCGGGCAAATGCATGGTGCATGGCAGCATCCGCAGGCGGCCGTCCCTAGTCGGGGGTGTCGGCGGGGTCGCTGGCGAGCATGCGTTGCACCAGGGCGCGCAACTTGGCCGGCCGCACGGGTTTGTGCAGCAGCGGGACCCCGGCGGCGCGGGCACGGTCGAGCGGGTCGCTGGCGGTGTCGCCGCTGATCAGGATGGCGCGCAGCTGGTAGCCAAAGGCGTGGCGCAGGCTGGCAATGACGTCGAGCCCGGTGAGGTGTTCCTGCAGGCGGTAGTCGGTGATCAGGATGTCGGGGGCGGGGGTGCCGGCGAGCGCATCGATCAGCGCCGAGGGCATGGCGGCGGAGGTGACCTCGCAGCCCCACGAGCACAGCAGGCTGTTGAGGCTTTCGAGGGCCAGCGGGTCGTCGTCGAGGATGGCGATCCGCACGTCATGGAGGCTGCCGGGCTGACGGTCCGCCGGGGGCAGGGAGGGCGGGGTTTCAGGGGCGACGCGGCGGGCGCTGACGCCGAACACCGAGCCGCGCCCCGGCGCGGAGCGCAGGCTCAGGCGGTGGTCGAGCAGCTGGGTGAGGCGGCGCACGATGGCCAGGCCGAGGCCGAGGCCCTTGCTGCGGGCGCGCTCGGGGTTGTCGAGCTGGACGAACTCTTGAAAGATCAGCTCTTGCGCATCGGCTTCGATGCCACGGCCGTTGTCGCGCACCTCGATGCGCAGGGCGTCGCCCTCGGGGCGGCAGGCGATCAGGATGCTGCCGTTGTCGGTGTAGCGGATGGCATTGCTGACCAGGTTGGAGAGGATGCGCTCGAACAGCAGCGGGTCGGTGTTGATCCAGTGGCGGCAGCGGCGCACGCGCAGGCGCAGGTGGCGCTCTTCGGCCCAGATGTGGAAGTCGTTGGCGATGCGGTCGAGGATCGGTTGCACCGGCGTGGGCTGGATGTTGGGTTGCAGCGCGCCAGCGTCGAGGCGGGAGATGTCGAGCAGGCTGTCGAGCAGGTTCTCCATGGCTTCGGCCGAGGCGGCGATCTGGCGTACCAGGCGGTGCGTGGCGGGCGGGTGTTCTTGTTCGCTGAGTTCGGCGATGAACAGGCCGAGCGCATGCATGGGCTGGCGCAGGTCGTGGCTGGCGGCCGCCAGAAAGCGCGACTTGGCAATGTCGGCGCGCTCGGCCTCTTCCTTGCGTGCCCGCAGCTCTGCGGTGGCCTCGGCAATGCGCCGGGTCATGTCTTCATGCGCGCCCTGCAGGCGTTCGGCCATGTCGTTGACGCCGACGGCCAGCCGTTTGAGGCTGCCGCCGCCGCGGACTTCGACACGCTCAAGCAGCCGGCCGGCGCCGATGCGCCCGACGGCTTCGGCGACATTGCGGATCGGCTCGCTGACGCCCTGGCTCATCCGGATGGCGAGCAGGACGCTGCCGGCGAGCACCAGCATGAGCGCCGACAGGCCGGTCCACATCAGGGTGTCGCGCTGTTCGTCCAGGCGGGTGCGCGAGAGGTCGAGGATGACCGTGCCCAGTTGCTGGGTGGTGGTGCCTTGCTGGACATCGTCGAAGGCCAGGAGGTCGACATCCAGCCGGGTGGGCAGGATGGGTTCGTAGAAGCGCAGCGTCTGGCCGACGCCTTCGTCAAAGGAGCGTTTCGCGCTGAGCAGCGGCATTTCGCTGGAGATGATCCCGCTGCGGGCCAGCTCGCGGCCGGCGATGTCGCTGATGAAGACGCCGCGCACGCCTTCTTCGGCCCGCGCGCTGTCGAGCAGCCGGCGCAGGTCTTCGCGGTTGTTGGAGAACACGGCGTACTCGGTGGCCGTGGCGATCTGGCGCGCGAAGGCGCGGCCGCGGTCGCGATAGGCTTCTTCGAGGTCGGTGATTCGTGAGTGGGTGTAGTAGGCGGTCATGAAGACCGCAAGCACGATGGCCGGTACGACAGCCACCAGGATGACCCGGGCGCGAATGCCCCACGCTTGCATCATGGGCGCGGCTCCTGGCGGCGCAGGCGCGCTTCGAGCGTGGCGGCGTCGGGCAGGTCGATCGATAGCGAGCGGGCGACGTGCGGGTTGATGCTGACCGAGAACTGCGACGGATAGCCGGCCTCGGGCAGGGGTTTTCCGGCCAGCGCGAGGGTGGCCAGTTCGGCCGCCTGCTGCCCCATCTGCTCGGGGGTCGAATAGACGGCCATGATGGCGCCGGCCCGGACGTAGGCGGGCGAGAAGCCGATGACCGGGGCGCGGTGCCGATAGGCCGTGAGCAGCACGTTCTGGATGGTGAAGTTGTTGAACACCTTGGCGTCCGGTACGGCGAGCAGGACCGAGGGGGTGGCCAGCACGCTTTGCAGGGCGCTGTACAGGGTCTGGTCGTCGGTCACTTCGGCAGTGCGGATATTGAGCGCCAGCGCCGGTGCGGCGGCGTTGATGGCGCGGATGAAATCGCCCGACTGGCGCCCATGCACGATTGCGACGCGCGACCATTCGGGCAGCGCGGTGCGGATCAGCGCCAGCTGGCGTCCGGCGGGCTGGTCGATGAACACGGCCGTGCGCTGGCCAGGCTCGGCCGCCGGCAGGTCGTCGTAGCTTTGCTCGGTGAGCAGGGTACAGATGAGGCGCTGGCCTTCTGCGCGGCGGGCGACCTCCATGGCGGCGCGCGTGCCGATGGTGATCACCAGGTCGTCAGGGGCGGGGGCGTGGGCTTCGAACCGGTCGACATCGGCACGAATGGTCGGCACGCCGGGCAGGTTGGCCTGCAGGGTGTCGGCAATGGTGCTGGCCGTGCGCAGATAGGCGTCGGCGTCACCGCTGAGCACCAGGTACACGGAAGGCGACGCCATCAGAGGCCCGGCCATGCAGCACAGCAGCATGGCAACAGCACGCAGGAGGCGGGCGCCTGACCGTTTCATTGCCGGCTCAGTACTCCAGTCTCAGTGTCGCGTAGGCTTGCGTGGGCCGGGTCAGGGTCGGCAGGTAGTCGGCGATGTCGTCGGTGAGGCGCTCGACACCGATCGCGAACTCACCGCGCACGCCCGCCGCGGCAAAGCGGCGGGCCAGGCGGAGGTGCGTCTGCCGGTAGGGCTTGAGCCGGTGCTTGTCCTGCGTGTACCACTGCATGCTGCCAACAAAATGGTGCGAAACGCTCATATGCCATCCGGCGAAAAGTTCGGTGGCCGCAAAGACGGAAAACTGCTCATTGGGTGCGGACCGGTCAGCAAACTCGTCGTTGCTGTTGATATCTACGGAAGCATAATGCCCACCGATCCATGTGTCATGTGTCGGACGATATAGACCGGTCAATTCTGCCCCACGAATTTTCGCGTAGCCGCCGTTGTAGTAGCGAGGGCTCTCGCCGTTCCACAACGCGCCGGACAGAATCGGTGCGGTGGCGTTGGTGGTGGTGGTGTCCCGGCGCAGCATGTCCTCGATACGCTCCTCGAACAGGCGGAGGTCGACATTGCTGCGCCCGCCCAGCCATTCCTTGCGCATGCCGATCTCACGGGTGGTGACCCGTTCGGGCCGGAGGCCCGGCGAGGGCTGGAAACTCTGGCGCACCAGCTTGCCGGTGCTGCTTTCGTAGAAGCGCAGGTCGGCCCGTCGTTCGAAGGGCGTGAGGTTGCGGTAGGCGCGGCTGACGGCGGCGCGCAAGGTGGTGTCGGGCAGGAGATGGAAGTTGGCGGCCAGACGCGGTGAGAGGCGAGGGCCGGTGTCATTGGTTTTTTCCAGCATGGCGCCGCCATTGAGCGTCCAGCGGGGGCCGGCTTGCCACTCGGCATTGGCGAAGAGGCGGGCGTGCCGGATGACAAGGTTGTCTTCGGTGCTGAACATCTGTGCCGAGGTGACCCGGTCTTCCCGCAGGCCGGCGCCCCAGGCCAGGCGCAGATCGCTGTCAGGGTGGAGCAGGTGTTCGAATTCGAGGTCGTCGCGTAGCGAGCGTGTTCCGTAGTCCACCTCGACGCCGCCATTGGGGGCGATGCCGAGCAGGGCCATCTGGAAGGCGGCGACATTGGCCGGGATGCCTTGCTGGACAAGAAAGGTCAGGAAGGGGATCGAATAGGCGTCGGCTGCACGCTCTTCCTGGTGGAAATACGTGGCCTTGATCTCGTCACCCAACCCGAGTTGCTTGCGCCAGCGGATCTGGCCGAAGCCGGTGGTGTTGTCGACGGTGCGCGCCGGATCGGTGACATCGCTCGAACCGGTGCGGGCGCGGCCATCGACGAAGCCCAGGTGGAACTCCAGTTCCTGGTCCGGGGCCAGTTGCCAGTCGATGCGGGCGTCCACCCGCTGGTTGCGGTAGGTGTCGTCGATGGGGGCAAGGCCGTTGTCGCCCTGTCGGCCGACCGTCAGGCGGGCGGTGACGTCGCCGACTTGCTGGCGGGTGGACAGCACGCGCTCCTGGATGCCGTTCTCCCCTTCGGTGATGCGCACGCGATACCGTGGCGTGTCGGCGGCGGGGCGGGTGATGATGTTGACCACGCCGAGGAACGCGTTGCTGCCGTAGGCGGCAGCGTTGGAGCCGCGGAAGACCTCGATGCGTTCGATGTCGTCGATGTCGACGCTGATCTTGGCCCACTCGATGCCGCTGATGAAGTAGGGAGAGTACGCCGAGCGGCCGTCAACGCGCACCAGCATGCGGCGCGGCGCGTCGTCCGACAGGCCGTGGTAGGTGGTCAGCGCGGTCGCGCCGTTCTTCCGGCCCACCTGGAAGCCGGGGACCCAGGTGAGCAGTTCGGCGACATCGCGGGCGCCGGAGGCGCGGATCATGGCCCGGTCGATGACGGTGACGGCGCCGGGGGCATCCTTGAGGGGCTGGACCAGGCGCGCGGCCGAGAGCACCACCGGGATGTCGTCCAGAAAGCTCATTTCCGTCGATAGCACGTCGCTGGTCGCATGGGCCGGGAGCGCGAGGACCAGGGCCAGCAAGACACAGTGTCTGGCAAGTGATGAACTGGGCATGGCGTTGGGGACGGTGCCTTGCCCGCCGGGGGCGAGAGCGACCGGTCCAGCGTGGTTGAAGATGGCGTCATTGTCACCGGATTGACGGGCCTCGCATAGGTGGGATTTCATGCGGTGGCGATGATCGCTGGATGGGGCAGAATAGGGGCCTGGCCGGTGTGCCCGGATACAAATGCACGCGCCCGGCCGGCGGGGAGGCGTGCTATCCTTTCGGAATGTATTGTATCGTGCGGTCTGCGTACTGCGCGGGGGGTGGTACGGCGCCACGGCGCCGATACCTGCCGCAACTGTGGAGAAGTGTGCGTGACGAAGATTTTGGTGGTTGAAGATCACGTTCTGGTGCGTGAGGCCATGTCTCAGACCTTGATGCGTCTGGAAGAGGGCGTGCAGTGCACCGGGTTCAAGGCGGCGGACGAGGCGCTGGCGGAGCTGGAGCGCGACCCGGAGTGGGATCTGGCGGTCATCGACCTGATGCTGCCGGACATGAACGGCTTCTCCCTGCTGGCGATCCTGGCCAAGCGATTCCCTGACCTGCCGGCCATTGTCGTTTCGGCGCTGGACGACGGCGCGTCGATTCAACGGGCCTTGAAGGCCGGGGCGTCGGGCTTCGTGCCAAAGTCATGCTCGAGCGACGAATTGCTCGAGGCGATCCGGATCGTTCTCGGTGGCGGGGTCTACACCCCGAAGGAGGACGCCTCGGGTGCGGCACGGCGGCGCAGTGGCGCACCGGTGCAGGACCGCTTCGGCCTGACCACGGCGCAGACCCGCGTCATGGAGTTGCTCGCCCAGGGGCGCACCAACCGTGAGATCGCCGAACTCCTCGGCCTGTCCGAAGGGACGGTGAAGGTGCACATGTCGGCCATCTTCCGCGCCCTGAACGTCACCAATCGCGCCCAGGCGGTGCTCGTCATCACTCGCCACGGCTCGCGCGTCTGAGCGATGCCGCGATCAGGCCCCGGCCAGGTGCCGGGGCGGTGTCAGCGTGAGTGGCCGTTGGCGTAGTGCGGCAGGCTGCCAGGCATGTCGTCGTCGGCGTCGACAACGTCTTCTTCGGGATCTTTCGTATCCCGGTATTCGATTTCCAGCACGTCCAGCATCTGTCGCGCAATGCCCCGGCACGCGTTGGCCAGGGGCGTCGGCAACTGGTCGGGCACTTCACGCTGCAGCAGCAACTTGGTCGACGACAAGCCATTGACCGGCCGCAGGATGCGGTGACGGTAGGCGCTCATCCACTGCCCTACGCTGCGGTCGGCGGCTTCGCGCGCCCATGCGTTGGTCGGCCACTGCGAGGGCAGGGCGTAGGCGCGGGGGAAGCGTTCCAGGTCGGCCAGCACGGTGCGGATGTCTTCGTGCGACTCGCGGAAGGGCAACAGGATGATGTCGGCCAGCGCGTACAGGCGCCGGTCCACCTCCGGCCGGTTGCCGCCGCCGTCGATCACGCCGAGCCAGCCGTCCATGGTGCGCAGCTTGTCGACCACCTTGGTCAGGCTCTCGGGGGTGCGCGCGTCGGCCGTGACATAGCGTCGGCCGTTGGGGGCGAGCGGTTCGCGGGAGGTGTCGGTGAGCACGCACGCCGAGCGCTGCCCGAGGAGGCCAAGCCCCTGGCAGAGCATGTGCGAGAGGGTGGTCTTGCCGGTGCCACCCTTGTTCCCGATCACGCAGATGATGTCAGCCATGACGGTAATTCCGATGCGCGGCCGATGCCGCATGATCGAATTATCGGTGCGGCGTGCCTGCGGCGACGGGTGGAACTGACCGGTTTTTATCCCTTTATTGGCGCTTTTCGGTTTCCGGCCGGCGAATAGACATAGAGCTCGCGCCCGCCGGCGCGGGCCGCGGGCACCACGAAGTCGGGCCTGGCTTCCGGCACGGCGAAGCTGTTGCTGACCAGCCGGGCGCCCGGCCGCATCTCGCGCTGGGCCTTGGCCCACACTTCGGGCATGGGGACCGGCGAGAGAAAGGTGTAGACCAGGTCGTAGCGGGCCCAGTCCTCGGCCCAGAAATCTCCGCGCCGCCAATCGACATTGGGTGTTCCCGCGGCCAGCCAGCGGCCGATCAGCCACGGGCCCGGGGCGGCTTCGATGCCGACAAAGCGGCAGTCGGGCCGTGCGGCGGCCAGGGGGCGCAGCAGGGAGCCGGTGCCGGCGCCGGCGTCGAGGACCTGGGCCGGCTGGCGGGGGAGCAGGTCGAGCACCGCGGCCGTGGTGGTGGCGTTGGTCAGGAACAGCGGGACCTGGGTGCGGAAGCTGGTCCAGTAGAACAGCGCGAGCACCGCAAATGCGGCCAGATACCAGCCGGCGCCGATGCCGAGCAGGCTGGCAGCCCAGATCAGCGGCGTGAAGGCGAGGTGGAACACGTGCCACCAGCGCTCGGCACGCAGGGCGCGGCTGGCCAGTGCGGCGAGCACGCCCTGGCCTGTTGCCAGCCAGAGGCCGGTCAGCGGCGCGCCGGCCTTGAGTGCAGCGAAGATCAGGGCCCAGCCAAGCAGTTGAGCCAGCACGAATCGAATGAGGGGCATGAGGGGAAAGGCCGCGAGCGTTGACGCATCATAGCGGGTGGGCGCCGGTTGCAAGGCGCGATCTGGGCGCAAAAGGCAGGGCATTTCGGCGGCCGGGCGCAGGGCTGCCCGCCGGCGCCGGCCCGGAGGCCGCAGCGCCATTGGCGCTGCGGCTCGAGTACGCCATGCCGCCTCGGAACGTGCGAACCCATCGACGGTGCGCGTCGATTGCGGTGTTGCTGACAGGCTCACTGCTTGCCTGTCCCATGGATGCATCGCGCTGTTTGCGCGCGCCTTTGCCAAACGCGGCCAGGTTCCCGGCCGTGCCCGCGACGACTGCCTCACACGTTCTCAGGCGGCGCGGGCGGCCGTCGGCGTCGGTGCCCGCCAGCGGGCCAGTAGCGCCTGCCGCTGGGTTTGTGCCGCCGCCATGTTGCGCGCCTTGACATGACCGAAACCGCGAATGCTTTCGGGAATGCGCGCGATCTCAACCGCTTGTTTGTGGCGCAGGAAGCTGAGTGAATCGAGCAGTTCGCCGATGTCTTGCTCGTACTGCTCGATCAAGGCCCGCTCGGCACGGCGTTCCTCGGTGCGCGCGAAGATGTCCCAGCGAGTGCCGCGCAGGCCCTTGAGGCGGGCGAGCAGGCGGAACACCCGTTTCATGCCTTCGCCGTAGATCCGCTTGGCGATGCGCCCGGTGACGGGGTCGGGGCGAGACAGGAAGGGGGGCGCGAGGTGGAACTTGACCTCGAAGTCACCTTCGAAGGCTTCGTCGAGCTGCGACCAGAAGGCGGGGTCGCTATAGAGCCGGCCGACTTCGTATTCGTCCTTGTAGGCGAGCAGCTTGAAGTAGTTGTGCGCCACCGCCTCGGCCAGCCGCGTCATGCCCAGCGGCGCCTCGGCCGCACGCACGCGTTCGACCAGCAGCTGGTAGCGGCGGGCATAGGCCGCGTCCTGGTAGTCGGTGAGATAGCGCATGCGCCGCGCGATGATCTCGTCCAGCGCCGGCGGGTGCAGGGGCACGGCGCGCGGCGGCCGGGCGATGCGGGTGATGGCGGCGAGGTCGCAGGCGGCTCGACGCCCCCACAGGAAGGCCTGCTTGTTCATCGGCACGGCCGTGCCGTTGAGTTCGATGGCCTTCATCAGGCCGGCGTGGCTGACCGGCACCATGCCTTTTTGCCAGGCGTAGCCGAGCAGGAACAGGTTGGTGGCGATGGCGTCGCCCATCAAGGTGGTGGCCAGGGCCTGGGCATCGAGGAAATCCGCGTTGTCGGGGCCGACCGCGTCGCGCACGGTGCGCTCCATGGTGTCGAGCGGGAACTGCCAGTCCGGGTTCTTGGTGAAGTCCGAGGTCGGTGTCTCGGCGCAGTTGATGACCGCGCGGGTGCGTCCGGCGGCCATCTTGGCCAGCGCTTCGACGCTGGCCGAGACCACCACGTCGCCACCGATCACTGCATCGGCCTCGCCCGCGGCGATGCGCACGGCGTGCAGCGCGTCGGGCTGGTCGGCCACGCGGATGTGACTGAACACCGAGCCGCCCTTCTGTGCCAGGCCGGTCATGTCGAGCACGGTGACGCCCTTGCCATCGAGATGGGCGCCCATGCCGATGAGTGCGCCGATGGTGACCACGCCGGTGCCGCCGACCCCCGTCACCATGATGCCGAAGGGCTTGCGCGTGTCCGGCAGCGTCGGCTCGGGCAGGTCGCCAAAACGCTCGCCGGCCTCGGCGATCGCCCGCCCCTTGCGCGGCGCGCCGCCCTCGATGGTGACGAAGCTGGGGCAGAAGCCATTGAGGCAGGAATAGTCCTTGTTGCAGGAGGACTGGTCGATCTGGCGCTTGCGGCCGAACTCGGTTTCCACCGGCAGGATGGACATGCAGTTGCTGGCCACGCCGCAGTCGCCGCAGCCCTCGCACACCGCCTCGTTGATGAACACGCGCCGCGCCGGGTCAGGGTAGAGCCCGCGCTTGCGCCGGCGGCGCTTCTCGGCGGCACAGGTCTGGTCATAGATCAGCGCGGTGACGCCACCCGAGGCGCGCAGCTCGCGCTGGATGGTGTCGAGCTCGTCGCGGTGGCGCATCGGCACGTGCGGGATGTCGGACGGACCATAGGCGCGCGCCGTGCCGTCGGTGACCACGACGATGTTGTTGACCCCCTCGGCCTGCAGTTGACGGACGATGATCGGTACCGTGAGCGCCCCGTCATGCGGCTGGCCGCCGGTCATGGCGACGGCGTCGTTGTAGAGGATCTTGTAGGTGATGTTGACGCCGGCCGACACGGCCTGGCGGATGGCCAGCAGGCCGGAGTGGAAGTAGGTGCCGTCACCGAGGTTGGCAAAGATGTGCTTCTCGCGGGTGAAGGGCGCCTGGCCCACCCAGGGCACGCCCTCGCCGCCCATCTGGGTGAAGGTGCCGGTGCGACGCTCGGGCATCCAGGTGACCATGTAATGGCAGCCGATGCCGGCCAGCGCGCGGCTGCCCTCCGGGACATGGGTGGAGGTGTTGTGCGGACAGCCCGAGCAGAAGGTGGGGACGCGGTCGATGGAGAAGACGCGCGCATCGAGCGCGGCCTCCTTGGCTTCGAGAAAGGCCAGGCGCGCCTGGATGCGGTCGGAGGTGAACACGCGGGCGATGCGATCGGCGATGACCCGCGCGATCATCGCCGGCGTGAGTTCGCCGGCCGCCGGCAGCAGCCACTTGCCGTGATCGACCTTGCCGTCGCCCTTGGGTAGCAGCGCCCATTCGCCTTTTTCGTCGAACTTGCCGATGACGCGCGGGCGCACGTCCTCGCGCCAGTTGTAGAGCTCTTCCTTGAGCTGGTACTCGAGCAGCTGGCGCTTTTCCTCGACCACCAGGATCTCTTCGAGCCCCTCGGCAAAATGACGCACGCCCACCGATTCGAGCGGCCAGACCATGCCGATCTTGTACAGCCGGATGCCGATCTCGGCGGCCAGTGCGTCGTCGATGCCCAGGTCGTCGAAGGCCTGGCGCACGTCGAGATAGCTCTTGCCCGAGGTGATGATGCCGAGCCGGGGGGCCGGCGAATCGATGACGATCTGGTTGAGCTTGTTGGCGCGGCAATAGGCCAGCGCCGCGTACAGCTTGTAGTTGAGCAGACGCTTCTCCTGCTCCAGCGGCGGGTCGGGCCAGCGGATGTTCAGCCCGTCGGCGGGCACGGCGAAGTCTTCCGGGATCTGCACCTGCACCCGGTTCGGGTCGACATCCACCGAGGCCGAGGTCTCGACCGTGTCGGCCAGCGCCTTGAAGGCCACCCAGCAGCCCGAATAGCGCGACAGCGCGTAGCCGTGCACGCCGAAGTCGATGTACTCCTGCACGCCGGCGGGGGCGAGCACCGGCATCATCATCGATTTGAAGAAGTGATCGGTCTGGTGCGGGAAGGTGGAGGATTTGGCCGCATGGTCGTCGCCGGCCACCACCACCACGCCGCCGAACTTCGAGCTGCCGGCGGCATTGCCATGGCGGAATACGTCGCCGCTGCGATCCACGCCCGGCCCCTTGCCGTACCACAGCGCAAACACGCCGTCGTATTCGGCCTCGGGCGACAGGTTGACCTGCTGCGAGCCCCATACGGCGGTGGCGGCCAGGTCTTCGTTGATGCCGGGCTGGAAGACGATGTTGCGCTGCTTCAGATGTGGGCGCGCCTTCCACAGCGTCTGATCCAGTCCGCCAAGGGGCGAACCGCGGTAGCCGGAGACGAAGCCGGCGGTATTCAGGCCGGCCGCCTGGTCGCGCTCCTGCTGGATCATCAGCAGGCGCACCAGTGCCTGGTAGCCGGTGAGGTACACACGGCCTGTGTGCAAGGTGTATTTGTCGTCGAGGGTGACGTCGCGTGGCGGCGCCGAGACAAGTGCACTGTCGGCCATGGGGCTTCTCCTCAAAAAACATGTTTTTTGGGTGTCGCAACCAGCGGGTGCGCGCCGACGGGCCTTGAACTGCCCGGGCGGCGGGCTTTGCTAGCCTAGCGCGAGCTTGCGCCTGCGGCTAGGGGCTGTTTGTCGAAACGCTTCATGCCATGTCCTGGTTGGAGCCTGCAGGCCGGAGAAGGTTGCGTCCGACCCGCGGCCGGCCGGCGTGTCGCGCAACGAAATTGCGTCGGCCGACCGGCGCGCGCAAAATGCCGCCATTCAACCCCGGGAGCGTGGCATGGAGCCGTTGGATCGGACCGATCTGGGCATTCTGGAGCTGTTGCAGCGCGATGGACGCATGACCAATGCAGATCTGGCGCAGCGTGTGTCGCTGTCGCCATCGCCCTGCCTGCGGCGGGTGCGTCAGCTCGAATCGGCGGGGGTGATCCGGCAGTACGCAGCCATCGTCGATCCCTGGCGGGTCGGCCTGGGGTTGCAGGCCTATGTGACGGTGACCATGGAAAAGCGCGGCGACACGCAGATCCGCGCATTTCATGCCGCAGCGCAGGCCTGGCCGGAGGTGCTCTCGTGTTTCGCGCTGACCGGCGAAATGGACTACCTGCTCCATGTGATCGTCGAGGATCTCGAGCATTTCTCGCGCTTTCTCATGGATCGCCTGCTCAAGCTCGAAGGCGTGGCCAACGTGAAATCGAGCTTCGTTCTGCAGACCGTCAAGCACACCACGGCGCTGCCGCTCGATGGGCTGGCGCGTCAAACCCAGGCCAGTTCACCCTCGTCGTCAAAAAAGGTTTGACACAACAAACCGGTCCGACTATAGTGCGGGGCTTCTCGCTGGAGGGGTTCCCGAGCGGTCAAAGGGATCAGACTGTAAATCTGACGGCACAGCCTTCGAAGGTTCGAATCCTTCCCCCTCCACCAGATTTTTAGATGTACGCAGCAAGATTGGCGCCGAGGCAAGTTGCCCGGTGAAGCGAGCGGTGTCGGTGTGTCGCTTCGTTGTGTGCGGGTGTAGCTCAATGGTAGAGCAGAAGCCTTCCAAGCTTACGACGAGGGTTCGATTCCCTTCACCCGCTCCATGGTTTATGTGGTGCGCCCATGTAGCTCAGTGGCAGAGCACTCCCTTGGTAAGGGAGAGGTCGGCAGTTCAATCCTGCCCATGGGCACCAAGCTTTTCTTGGTGTCGCCAGCGTGAATTGTGTAGCGCGTATTCCTGATTTCGAACAGAGGTATCGATATGGCTAAGGGTAAGTTTGAGCGGACGAAGCCGCACGTCAACGTCGGCACGATTGGTCACGTCGACCACGGCAAGACGACGCTGACGGCAGCGATCACGACGATTCTGTCGAAGAAGTTCGGCGGTGAAGCCAAGGACTACGCCTCGATCGACAGCGCGCCGGAAGAAAAGGCCCGCGGTATCACGATCAACACGGCGCACGTTGAGTACGAGACGGAAACCCGTCACTACGCCCACGTGGATTGCCCGGGTCACGCCGACTACGTCAAGAACATGATTACCGGTGCGGCGCAGATGGACGGCGCGATCCTGGTGTGCTCGGCCGCTGACGGCCCGATGCCCCAGACCCGCGAGCACATCCTGCTGGCCCGTCAGGTTGGCGTGCCGTACATCATCGTCTTCCTGAACAAGTGCGACATGGTCGACGACGAAGAGCTGCTCGAGCTGGTCGAAATGGAAGTGCGCGAGCTGCTGTCGAAGTACGAGTTCCCGGGCGATGACATCCCCATCGTCAAGGGTTCGGCCCTGAAAGCCCTCGAAGGCGACCAGAGCCCGATCGGCGAGCCGGCGATCTTCGAACTGGCCGCTGCGCTGGATTCGTACATCCCGACCCCCGAGCGTGCCATCGACAAGCCCTTCCTGCTGCCGATCGAAGACGTGTTCTCGATCTCCGGCCGCGGCACCGTGGTGACCGGTCGTGTCGAGCGCGGCATCGTCAAGGTGGGTGAGGAAATCGAGATCGTCGGTATCAAGCCGACCGTCAAGACCACCTGCACCGGCGTGGAAATGTTCCGCAAGCTGCTCGATCAGGGTCAGGCAGGCGACAACGTTGGCGTGCTGCTGCGCGGCACCAAGCGTGAAGACGTCGAGCGCGGCCAGGTGCTGTGCAAGCCGGGTTCGATCACCCCGCACACCCACTTCACGGGCGAGATCTACGTGCTGTCGAAGGAAGAGGGCGGTCGTCACACCCCGTTCTTCGCCAACTACCGTCCGCAGTTCTACTTCCGTACCACGGACGTGACCGGTTCGATCTCGCTGCCCGAAGGCACCGAGATGGTCATGCCGGGCGACAACGTGTCGATCACTGTCAAGCTGATCGCCCCGATCGCCATGGAAGAAGGTCTGCGCTTCGCAATCCGCGAGGGTGGCCGTACCGTCGGCGCCGGCGTGGTTGCCAAGGTCATCGAGTAATTGCTGGTCGAGTGATGTTTCCGAAGGGCGCTGCGCAGGTCGTGGCGCCCTGTAGTCTCTGCTGCAGGGGTATAGCTCAACTGGCAGAGCGTCGGTCTCCAAAACCGAAGGTTGGGGGTTCGATTCCCTCTGCCCCTGCCATATTTTCTGGACTGTTAGACCCGAATGGCTGACAAGCTCAAGTTTGTGCTGGCGCTGCTTCTGGTGGCTGCCGGCATAGCCGGATTCTACCTGCTCTCCGAGCAGGTTCTTGTGCTGCGTGTGCTCGCCGTGCTGGCGGGTGTTGCTGCGGCCGTCGCCGTGGCCCGGTTTACCGAGGCGGGTCAGCGTTTCGCCGTGTTCGTGCGCGAGACGGTGGTCGAGGCGAAGAAGGTGGTTTGGCCGAGTCGTAAAGAGACGGTCCAGATGACGGGTGTTGTCTTCGCGTTTGTCGTCGCCATGGCCTTGTTCCTGTGGCTGACGGACAAGAGTCTCGAGTGGGTGTTGTACGA
Source organism: Pseudomonadota bacterium (assembly GCA_008501585.1). Classification (GTDB taxonomy): domain Bacteria; phylum Pseudomonadota; class Gammaproteobacteria; order Burkholderiales; family Rhodocyclaceae; genus Nitrogeniibacter. Next base: position 84,060 of record QQUN01000027.1, read on the forward strand.
CCTCGTGCTGAACTGGAAGTGATTATGTCCAAACGCTGGTATGTGGTTCATGCCTATTCGGGCTTTGAAAAATCGGTGCAGCGTGCGCTGATCGAGCGCATCTCCCGTGCCGGCATGCAGGACCTGTTTGGTCAGGTGCTGGTGCCGGTGGAAGAAGTGGTTGAAATGAAGTCCGGTCAGAAGAGCATTTCCGAGCGGAAGTTCTTCCCGGGCTATGTCCTCGTCGAGATGGAAATGAACGAGGAGACCTGGCACCTGGTCAAGTCCACGCCACGCGTGACCGGCTTCGTCGGCGGCACCGGGACCAAGCCGACCCCCATTTCCGAAAAGGAAGTGGCCAAGATCATGAGCCAGATCCAGGAGGGCGTGGAAAAGCCGCGTCCCAAGGTGCTGTTCGAGGTCGGCGAAGTGGTGCGCGTCAAGGAAGGTCCGTTCACCGACTTCCATGGTGCGGTCGAGGACGTGAACTACGAAAAGAGCAAACTGCGGGTGTCGGTGACCATTTTTGGTCGCGGTACGCCCGTCGAGCTGGAATTCGGCCAGGTCGAGAAGACCTGAGCCAGACCCCCGCCTCCGGGCGGGATCGAGGAGCGCCGGCCGGTTGGCCGGTGCGTTCGCACTCACGATAGGAGCAAGCCGACATGGCTAAGAAAATCATTGGCTACATCAAGCTGCAGGTGCCGGCCGGCAAGGCCAACCCCAGCCCCCCGATTGGCCCGGCGCTGGGTCAGCGCGGCCTGAACATCATGGAATTCTGCAAGGCGTTCAACGCCCGTACGCAGAGCCTTGAGCCGGGTCTGCCGATTCCGGTGGTCATCACCGCTTTCAGCGACAAGAGCTTCACCTTCATCATGAAGACGCCGCCGGCGTCGATCCTGATCAAGAAGGCCGCTGGTCTGCAGAAAGGTTCGGCCAAGCCGCATACCGACAAGGTCGGTTCCATCACCCGCGCCCAGGTCGAAGAAATCGCCAAGACCAAGATGCCTGACCTGACGGCGGCTGACATGGAAGCAGCGGTGCGTACGATCGCCGGTTCTGCGCGTTCGATGGGTGTGACGGTTGAGGGGCTCTGATCATGGCTAAAGTTTCCAAGCGCGTTCAAGCGATCCGCGCCAAGGTTGATCGCAATCGTGTGTACTCCATGGCCGAAGCGCTGACCCTCATCAAGGACGTGGCCAATGCCAAGTTCGACGAGTCGGTCGATGTGGCGGTGAATCTGGGTATCGATCCGCGTAAATCCGACCAGGTCGTGCGCGGCTCGGTGGTGTTGCCTGCCGGTACCGGCAAGAGCGTCCGCGTGGCCGTGTTCGCCCAGGGCGACAAGGCCGAGCTGGCCCGCGCTGCGGGTGCCGATGTCGTCGGTTTCGACGATCTGGCCGAGCAGGTGAAAGGCGGCAATCTGGATTTTGATGTCTGCATCGCAACGCCGGACGCCATGCGCGTGGTCGGTCAGCTGGGCCAGATCCTCGGTCCGCGTGGACTGATGCCGAACCCGAAAGTCGGCACCGTGACCATGGACGTCGAGACCGCAGTGAAGAACGCCAAGGCCGGCCAGGTGCAGTACCGCGCCGACAAGGGCGGCATCGTGCACGCCACCATCGGCCGTGCGTCGTTCTCGGTCGAGGCGCTGCAGCAGAACGCCGCCGCGCTGATCGATGCGCTGAACAAGGCCAAGCCGGCAACGTCGAAGGGCCTGTATCTGCGCCGCGTCGCCGTGTCGAGCACCATGGGTGCCGGCGTGCGCGTCGAACCGTCGAGCGTAATCGCCGCTTGATGCAAGTTTGCCCGGCCGGCCCGAGAGGGGCGGCCGGGTCTTTGGGCTGCGGCTCCCGCGGGGGCTGCAGGTTGTCAAAGACCGTTGGGGGTTGTGCGCCGGCGTGCCGGCATGGCCTCAAATTTCGACGCGTGGTTGGCGGAGAAGCCCAACGTAGATGGCGAAGCCCGAATCAGGATTCATTATCGGCCCTGCCGAGTAGCTCTTGATCTCCTGAATGACGGTCGCCGAAAGTAGTCTGATCCCGGGCCACAGGTTTCCGGGTGAAGGCGTAACCATTCAGTGGGAGATGACCGTGGGTCTCAATCTTGAAGGTAAGAAGGCAGTTGTTGCCGAGGTGTCCGCCGAAGTGGCGAACGCTCAGGCAATCATTGTCGCTGAGTACCGTGGTCTCGAAGTGGGTCAAGTAACCGAATTGCGCGCCAAGGCGCGTGAAGCGGGCGTTTACCTGCGCGTACTGAAGAACACCCTGGCGAAGCGTGCCATTGCCGGCACGCACTTCGAGGGCCTGTCCGACCAGCTGGTTGGTCCGCTGATCTACGGTATTTCCGCAGATCCGGTGGCGCCGGCCAAGGTCCTGCAGCAGTTCTCGAAGGACAACGACAAACTGATCGTCAAGGCTGGTGTGATGCCCAACTTCGTCATGGACGCAGCTGGGGTCAAGGCACTGGCCACCATGCCGAGTCGTGAAGAGCTGCTGGCCAAGCTGCTCGGCACGATGCAGGCACCGATCGCCAAGTTTGTCCAGACGCTCAACGAGGTGCCTTCCAAGTTCGTGCGTACGCTCGCAGCGGTTCGTGATTCGAAAGAGACTGCGTAATTTCCCGAGTAATTGCCACTTCAGGCGAAGTGGCTTTATTTCAGTTATCAGGAGTAACTCAAATGGCTGTTAGCAAAGCAGAAATCCTCGACGCAATCGCGTCCATGTCGGTTCTGGAACTGTCCGAACTGATCAAGGAAATGGAAGAGAAGTTTGGCGTGTCCGCCGCCGCTGCCGTGGCCGTCGCCGGCCCCGCCGTGGCCGGTGAAGCCGCTGCCGCTGCTGAAGAGAAGACCGAATTCGACGTGATTCTGGCCGCTGTCGGCGAGAAGAAAGTCGAGGTCATCAAGGTCGTGCGTGCCGCCACCGGTCTGGGCCTGAAGGAAGCCAAGGACCTGGTCGACGGCGCTCCGAAGGCCGTCAAGGAAGGCGTGGCCAAGGACGAGGCCGAAGGCCTCAAGAAGCAGCTCGAAGAAGCTGGCGCCAAGGTCGAGATCAAGTAATTTCCCGGTCTCAGGCAGGGCTGGCACCCGAAAATGGGCGCCAGCCCTTTCGTACTTTTCGAAGCCAGAAGAGAGCGACGTCGTCCGTGACGGCTCATTGTCTCCTGTCTTCCCACGTCTGAACGCTACCCGGAGCATCTATGGCGTACTCCTACACCGAGAAAAAGCGTATCCGCAAAAGCTTCGCCAAGGGCGGGGCTGTGCTGGACGCGCCCTTTCTGCTGGCGACGCAGATCGAGTCCTTCGCATCCTTCCTGCAGGCAGAGAAGCCGCCTGCGCAGCGGATCAACCAGGGCCTGCAGGCCGCCTTCACCTCGATCTTCCCGATCAGCAGCCACAGCGGCAATGCACGCCTCGAGTTCGTGCATTACCTGCTCGGCGAGCCCGCATTTGATGTCAAGGAATGCCAGCAGCGCGGCCTGACCTTTGCGGCACCGCTGCGCGCGCGGGTGCGCCTGGTGATCATGGATCGCGAAGCGCCGAAAGAGACCGTCAAGGAAGTCAAGGAGCAGGAAGTGTACATGGGCGAGATTCCGCTCATGACCGACACCGGCTCCTTTGTCATCAACGGTACCGAGCGGGTCATCGTCTCGCAGCTGCACCGTTCGCCGGGCGTGTTCTTCGAGCACGACCGCGGCAAGACGCATGCCTCCGGCAAGCTGCTGTTCTCGGCCCGCGTGATTCCCTACCGCGGCTCCTGGCTGGACTTCGAGTACGACCCCAAGGATTACCTCTACTTCCGCGTCGACCGCCGCCGCAAGATGCCGGTGTCGATCCTGATGCGCGCCATCGGGATGTCGACCGAGCAGATCCTGGCGACCTTCCACGACTTCGACCATTTCGAGCTGAAGGCCGATGGCGCCTCGTTCGCCGTGGTGCCGGAGCGCCTGCGCGGTGAAGTGGCCAAGTTCGACATCCTGGATGCCGACGGCAAGATCATCGTCGAAAAAGAGAAGCGCGTGACCGCGCGTCATATCCGTCAACTGGCCGAAGCCGGCGTGTCGGCGATCGACGTGCCGGACGACTTCGTACTGGGCCGTGTCATCGCCAAGGATCTGGTGGATGCGGAAACCGGCGAGATCGTGGCCCGCGCCAACGACGAGATCACCGAAGACGTGCTGGCTGCGCTGCGCGACGCCAATGTGGCCGAGCTGCCGACGCTGTACATCAATGACCTCGACCGCGGTGCGCACATTTCGCAGACCCTGCGGATCGACGAGACCACCGACGAGTGGGCCGCCAAGGTCGCCATCTACCGCATGATGCGTCCGGGCGAGCCGCCCACCGAGGACGCCGTCGAGGCGCTGTTCAAGGGCCTGTTCTACGCCGAAGAGCGCTACGACCTGTCGGCCGTCGGTCGCATGAAGTTCAACCGCCGCGCCTATCCCGAGAAAATCGACGACAAGGCGCCGGACTGGTACCGCCGCATGCTCGAAGCCGTTGGCGCACGCAGTGAAGAAGGCCAGGGCACGCTGTCGAACGAGGACATCCTCGCGGTCATCGCGATCCTGATCGAGCTGCGCAACGGTCGCGGTGAGATCGACGACATCGACCACCTCGGCAACCGCCGTGTGCGTTCGGTGGGCGAACTGGCCGAAAACCAGTTCCGTGCCGGTCTGGTGCGTGTCGAGCGTGCCGTCAAGGAACGCCTCGGCCAGGCCGAGTCCGACAACCTGATGCCGCACGACCTGATCAACGCCAAACCGATCAGTGCCGCCATCAAGGAATTCTTCGGCTCCAGCCAGCTGTCGCAGTTCATGGACCAGACCAACCCGCTGTCCGAGATCACGCACAAGCGTCGTGTCTCGGCCCTCGGCCCGGGCGGTCTGACCCGTGAGCGTGCCGGCTTCGAGGTGCGCGACGTGCACCCGACGCACTACGGCCGCGTCTGCCCGATCGAAACGCCGGAAGGCCCGAACATCGGCCTGATCAACTCGCTGGCCGTGTATTCGCGCACCAACCAGTATGGCTTCCTGGAAACGCCGTACCGGAAGGTGAACGACGGCAAGGTGACCGATCAGATCGATTACCTGTCGGCAATTGAAGAAGGCCAGTACGTGATCGCGCAGGCCAACGCCCAGATCGACGCCGATGGCAAGCTCACCGGCGAACTGGTCTCCTGCCGTCACCGTGGTGAATTCTCGCTCGCCGTGGCGGATTCGGTGCAGTACATGGACGTGGCGCCGGGCCAGATCGTGTCGGTGGCCGCCTCGCTGATCCCGTTCCTTGAGCACGACGACGCGAACCGCGCGCTGATGGGTGCCAACATGCAGCGTCAGGCCGTGCCCTGCCTGCGCCCGGAGAAGCCCTTTGTCGGCACCGGTATCGAGCGCCTGGTCGCCGTTGACTCGGGGACTGCCGTGCAGGCCACCCGTGGCGGCGTGGTCGACTATGTCGATGCCAACCGGGTCGTGGTGCGTGTCAATGACGATGAAACCCTGGCCGGTGAAGTCGGCGTCGACATCTACAACCTGATCAAGTACACCCGTTCGAACCAGAACACCAACATCAACCAGCGTCCGATCGTCAAGGTGGGCGACAAGATTGCCCGCGGCGATGTGATCGCCGACGGTGCCTCGACCGACCTGGGCGAGCTGGCCCTCGGCCAGAACATGCTGGTGGCGTTCATGCCGTGGAACGGCTACAACTTCGAAGACTCGATCCTGATCTCCGAGCGCGTGGTGGCCGACGACCGCTTCACCTCGATCCACATCGAGGAGCTGACCGTCGTCGCTCGCGACACCAAGCTCGGCCCTGAAGAAATCACCCGCGACATTGCCTCGCTGGGCGAAGCGCAACTGTCGCGCCTGGACGAGTCCGGCATCGTGTACATCGGCGCCGAAGTCGAAGCCGGTGACGTGCTGGTCGGCAAGGTCACGCCCAAGGGCGAGACCCAGCTGACGCCGGAAGAGAAGCTGCTGCGCGCGATCTTTGGCGAGAAGGCCTCCGACGTGAAGGACACCTCGCTGCGCGTGCCCTCGGGCATGAACGGCATCGTCATCGACGTGCAGGTGTTCACCCGTGAAGGCATCGAGCGTGACGTGCGCGCCCAGTCGATCATCGACGACCAGCTGCGCAGCTTCAAGACCGACCTCGCTGACCAGATGCGCATCGTCGAACGTGACGCCTTCGCCCGTATCCGCCGCATGATCGTGGGTCAGAAAGCCAACGGCGGCCCGAAGAAGCTGGCCAAGGGCACCGAGATCTCCGAAGCCTACCTGGACAGCCTCGAGCCCTACCACTGGTTCGACATCCGCATGGCAGCCGAAGAACTCGCCACCCAGCTCGAAGCGGTGCGCGAAGGCCTCGAGAAGACCCGCAAGGACTTCGAACTGGCCTTCGAGGTCAAGAAGAAGAAACTCACCCAGGGCGACGAACTGCCCCCGGGCGTGCAGAAGATGGTCAAGGTCTACCTGGCGGTCAAGCGTCGTCTGCAGCCGGGTGACAAGATGGCCGGTCGTCACGGTAACAAGGGTGTGGTCTCGCGCATCGTGCCGGTCGAAGACATGCCGTACATGGAAAACGGCACGCCGGTCGACGTGGTGCTCAACCCGCTGGGCGTGCCCTCGCGGATGAACATCGGCCAGATTCTCGAAACCCACCTGGGTTGGGCGGCCAAGGGCCTCGGCAACAAGATCGACACCATGCTGCGTGCCAACGCTGCAGCCGAGGAAGTGCGCGGCCTGCTGGACAACATCTACAACAGCAACGGCAAGAAGGAAGACCTCGCCAGCTTCAGCGATGGCGAAGTGCTCGAACTGGCCGACAACCTGCGCAAGGGCGTGCCCTTCGCGACGCCGGTGTTCGATGGCGCCAAGGAAAGCGAGATCGAGGCCATGTTCGAGATCGCCGGCCTGCCGACGTCCGGCCAGGTCACGCTGTTCGACGGCCGCACCGGCGAAGCCTTCGAGCGCAAGGTGACGGTGGGCTACAAGCACGTGCTGAAGCTGCACCACCTGGTTGATGACAAGATGCACGCCCGTTCCACCGGCCCGTACTCGCTGGTCACCCAGCAGCCGCTGGGCGGTAAGGCGCAGTTCGGTGGTCAGCGTTTCGGTGAGATGGAAGTGTGGGCGCTGGAAGCCTACGGTGCCTCCTACACCCTGCAGGAAATGCTGACGGTCAAGTCCGACGACGTGACCGGCCGGACCAAGGTGTACGAAAACATCGTCAAGGGCGAGCACAAGATCGATGCGGGCATGCCCGAGTCGTTCAACGTGCTGGTGAAGGAAATTCGCTCGCTGGCCATCGACATCGACCTGGATCGTATTTGAGCCGACTGAGTCCAACGCTCAATCGGATGGAGTGACACATGAAAAGCCTGCTCGCTGATCTGTTCAAACAGACCCTTCCCAACGAGGAAGAGTTTGATGCGATTACTATCGGTCTCGCATCGCCGGACAAGATCCGGTCCTGGTCCTATGGCGAAGTCAAAAAGCCCGAGACCATCAACTACCGTACCTTCAAGCCGGAGCGCGACGGCCTGTTCTGCGCCAAGATCTTCGGCCCGGTGAAGGACTACGAGTGCCTGTGCGGCAAGTACAAGCGCCTCAAGCATCGCGGCGTGATCTGCGAGAAGTGCGGCGTCGAAGTGACCCTGTCGAAAGTGCGCCGCGAGCGCATGGGCCACATCGAACTGGCCTCGCCGGTCGCCCACATCTGGTTCCTGAAGAGCCTGCCCAGCCGTCTGGGCATGGTGCTCGACATGACCCTGCGCGACATCGAGCGCGTGCTGTACTTCGAAGGCTTCGTGGTGGTCGAGCCGGGCATGACCCCGCTGACCCGCGGCCAGCTGCTGACCGAAGACGACTATCTCGCCAAGGTCGAAGAATACGGTGACGAGTTCGAAGCCTCGATGGGCGCCGAAGGCGTGCGCGAGCTGCTGCGCACCCTCGACGTGAACCAGGAGATCGAGAAGCTGCGCGGCGAACTCGAAGCGACCAGCTCCGACGCCAAGATCAAGAAATTCTCCAAGCGCCTGAAGATCCTCGAGGCGTTCCAGCAGTCGGGCATCAAGCCGGAGTGGATGATCCTCGCCGTGCTGCCGGTGCTGCCGCCGGACCTGCGTCCGCTGGTGCCGCTGGACGGTGGCCGTTTCGCCACCTCCGACCTGAACGACCTGTACCGTCGCGTCATCAACCGCAACAACCGTCTGAAGCGCCTGCTCGAGCTCAAGGCGCCCGAGATCATCGTGCGCAACGAGAAGCGCATGCTGCAGGAGTCGGTCGACTCCCTGCTCGACAACGGTCGTCGCGGCAAGGCCATGACCGGCGCCAACAAGCGTCCGCTCAAGTCGCTGGCCGACATGATCAAGGGCAAGGGCGGCCGTTTCCGTCAGAACCTGCTGGGCAAGCGTGTGGACTACTCGGGCCGTTCGGTCATCGTGGTGGGTCCGCAGCTCAAGCTGCACCAGTGCGGCCTGCCCAAGCTGATGGCGCTGGAACTGTTCAAGCCCTTCATCTTCAACAAGCTCGAGCTGATGGGGCTGGCCACGACCATCAAGCAGGCCAAGAAGATGGTGGAGAGCCAGGAGCCGGTGGTGTGGGACATCCTCGAAGAGGTGATCCGCGAACATCCGGTGCTGCTCAACCGCGCACCGACCCTGCACCGACTCGGTATCCAGGCCTTTGAGCCGGTGCTGATCGAAGGCAAGGCCATCCAGCTGCACCCGCTGGTCTGCGTCGCGTTCAACGCCGACTTCGACGGTGACCAGATGGCCGTGCACGTGCCGCTGTCGCTCGAAGCGCAGATGGAAGCCCGCACCCTGATGCTGGCCTCCAACAACGTGATCTCGCCCGCCAACGGCGAGCCGATCATCGTCCCCTCGCAGGACATCGTGTTGGGCCTGTACTACGCCAGTCGCGAAGGCATCGGCGAGAAGGGCGACGGCATGGTGCTGCAGGACGTCTCCGAGGTGCTGCGCGCCTACGAGTCCGGCAACCTGTCGCTGCACGCACGCATCACCGTGCGGCTGAAAGAAGCCGATATCGGCCCGGATGGCGAGCGCATCGAGCGCGTGACCCGCTACCAGACGACGGCCGGCCGTGCGCTGCTGTCCGAGATCCTGCCGGCCGGCCTGCCGTTCAGCGTGATCGACAAGCCGCTCAAGAAGAAAGAGATCTCCAAGCTCATCAACGCCTCCTTCCGCCGTTGCGGCCTGAAGGCGACGGTGGTGTTTGCCGACCAGCTGATGCAGTTCGGCTTCCGCCTGGCCACCCGCGCCGGCGTGTCGATCGCGGTCAAGGACATGCTGGTGCCGGATCAGAAAGAGCCGATCATCCGCGCCGCCGAAAACGAGGTGAAGGAGATCGCCCAGCAGTACGCCTCCGGTCTGGTGACCGATGGCGAGCGCTACAACAAGGTGGTCGATATCTGGGGTCGCACCGGTGACCAGGTCGCCAAGGCGATGATGGACCAGCTCGGCAAGCAGAAGATCGAAGACCGCTTTGGCGCGACGCCGCGCGACAACTGGTGGCAGACGGTGTACATGCCGGGCGCGAAGGCGCCGGACGCCAAGGAAGTGGATCAGGAGTCGTTCAACTCCATCTACATGATGGCCGACTCCGGGGCGCGGGGTTCCGCCGCCCAGATCCGTCAGCTGGCCGGTATGCGGGGCCTGATGGCCAAGCCGGACGGCTCGATCATCGAGACGCCGATTACCACCAACTTCCGTGAAGGCCTGAACGTTCTGCAGTACTTCATCTCGACGCACGGTGCCCGTAAGGGTCTGGCCGATACCGCGTTGAAGACCGCAAACTCCGGCTACCTGACGCGTCGTCTGGTCGACGTGACGCAAGACCTGGTGGTCACCGAAGAAGACTGCGGCACCCGCAATGGCTTCAACATGAAGGCCATGATCGAGGGCGGTGAAGTCATCGAGCCGCTGCGCGAGCGCATCCTCGGCCGCGTGTGCATCGACGATGTGGTCAATCCGGACACCCAGGAAACCGTCATCGCCGCCGGCGAGCTGCTCGACGAAAACGCTGTCGAGCTGATCGAGAGCCTCGGCATCGACGAAGTGGCCGTGCGCACGCCGCTGACCTGCGAAACCCGCTATGGCCTGTGCGCCAAGTGCTACGGCCGCGACCTGGGCCGTGGCTCGCTGGTGAACGTCGGCGAGGCGGTCGGCGTGATCGCCGCGCAGTCGATCGGTGAGCCGGGTACCCAGCTGACCATGCGGACCTTCCACGTCGGTGGTGCGGCCTCGCGGGCCGCCGCCGCCAGCTCGGTCGAGGCCAAGTCGGCCGGTAGCATCCGCTTCACGCAGAACATGCGCTATGTGACCAGCGCCAAGGGCGAGAAGATCATCATCGCGCGCTCGGCCGAGGTCCTGGTGGCCGACGACATGGGCCGCGAGCGCGAGCGCCACAAGGTGCCGTACGGCGCCATGCTGCATGTCAATGACGGCGATACGATCAAGGCCGGCCAGCAACTGGCGACCTGGGATCCGCACACCCGTCCGATCGTGACCGAGTTCGCCGGTACGGTGAAGTTCGAGAACGTCGAGGAAGGCGTGACCGTGGCCAAGCAGATCGACGAAGTGACCGGTCTGTCCACCCTGGTGGTGATCGACGCCAAGCGTCGTGGCGGTACCTCCTCGACCAAGGGCGTGCGTCCGCAGGTCAAGCTGTTCGACGAACAGGGCGACGAGGTGAAGATCGCCGGCAGCGACCACGCGGTGGCCATCACCTTCCAGGTCGGCTCGATCATCACCGTCAAGGACGGCCAGCAGATCAACGTCGGCGACATCCTGGCGCGTATCCCGCAGGAAACGGCCAAGACCCGCGACATTACCGGGGGTCTGCCGCGCGTGGCCGAGCTGTTCGAAGCCCGTTCGCCGAAAGATGCCGGCGTGCTGGCCGAGTACACCGGCACCGTGTCCTTCGGCAAGGAGACCAAGGGCAAGCAGCGCCTGGTCATCACCGAGCCCGATGGCACGGCGCACGAGTTCCTGATCCCGAAGGACAAGCACGTGATGGTGCACGACGGGCAGGTGGTGAACAAGGGCGAGCCGATCGTTGACGGCCCGGCCGAGCCGCACGACATCCTTCGCCTGAAGGGGATCGAGGCGCTGGCACGCTACATCATCGACGAAGTGCAGGACGTCTATCGTCTGCAGGGCGTGAAGATCAACGACAAGCACATCGAGGTGATCGTTCGCCAGATGCTGCGTCGGGTGGTCATCTCCGACTCCGGCGATACGCGCTTCATCCGTGAAGAGCAGGTTGAGCGTTCCGAGGTGCTGGACGAGAACGACCGCGTGGAAGCCGAAGGCAAGTTGCCGGCGAGCTACGAGAACGTTCTGCTCGGTATCACCAAGGCGTCCCTGTCGACCGACTCGTTCATCTCGGCGGCTTCCTTCCAGGAAACCACCCGGGTGCTGACCGAAGCGGCGATCATGGGCAAACGCGACGAACTCCGCGGCCTCAAGGAGAACGTCATCGTCGGTCGCCTCATCCCTGCCGGTACCGGGATGGCGTATCACCGAAACCGCCGAGCCCAGTCCGAAGGACAGGACCTCGGTGGGGAGCACGCCTGGCCCGCGGCGGCCGAAGAGCTCCTGGACTTGCCGCAGGAAGATGTGTCAACGCGTTGACCTTTTAAAACGAACGGGGGTAAAATCCGGCCTCTTTTTGTAGACTGACCAATCGTAGTCAGTCGCAGCCGGAATACACCGCCCGAGGCGGCCCAAAGGGCTGCCTCGGTTTTTTGGGAAATTCTCAAGCTATGCCAACAATTAATCAGCTCGTCCGCAAACCGCGGAAATCTGCCGTTCTCAAAAGCAAGGTGCCGGCGCTTGACGCCTGCCCGCAGAAGCGTGGCGTGTGCACTCGCGTGTACACCACGACGCCGAAGAAGCCGAACTCCGCGCTGCGTAAGGTCGCGAAGGTTCGTCTGACCAACGGCTTTGAGGTCATCTCGTACATCGGCGGCGAAGGCCACAACCTTCAGGAACACTCCGTGGTCCTGATTCGCGGTGGTCGTGTGAAGGACTTGCCGGGTGTGCGTTACCACATCGTCCGTGGATCGCTCGATCTGCAGGGTGTCAAGGATCGGAAGCAGTCGCGCTCCAAGTACGGCGCCAAGCGCCCGAAGAAAGCCTGATTGTTGGCTCAATAAGAATCGGAAGGGGTTGATATGCCGCGTCGTCGCGAAGTTCCCAAGCGTGAGGTCCTGTCGGATCCGAAGTTTGGTAGTCAGGATGTTTCCAAGTTCATTAACGTGATCATGCAAGCCGGCAAGAAAGCGGTTGCCGAGCGCATCGTCTATGGTGCCTTTGATCACATCTCCTCGAAGGCTGGCAAGGATCCGCTGGAGGTCTTTACGGCTGCGCTGGGCAATGTGCGCCCGGTCGTCGAGGTGAAGAGCCGCCGTGTCGGTGGTGCCAACTATCAGGTGCCGGTGGAGGTGCGTCCGTCGCGTCGCATGGCGCTGTCGATGCGCTGGCTGCGCGAGGCGGCCCGCAAGCGCGCCGAGAAGTCGATGGCCCAGCGTCTGGCCGGCGAATTGCTCGAAGCGGCCGAAGGCCGTGGCGCCGCGATGAAGAAGCGCGAAGAAGTGCACCGCATGGCCGAAGCCAACAAGGCGTTCTCGCACTATCGCTTCTGATCGGAATGCGACGTGGATCGAGCCCGTCAGGGCTCGTTTTTTTGTAATCGACTGAAAGAAAATTGCGCTTCGGCGTGATTGGGAAGGGTTGCTACCGTGGCTCGCAAGACACCTATTGAGCGTTACCGCAACATCGGTATTTCGGCTCACATCGACGCCGGCAAGACAACGACGACCGAGCGAATTCTTTTTTACACCGGCGTGAACCACAAGATTGGTGAAGTTCACGACGGCGCCGCGACCATGGACTGGATGGCGCAGGAGCAGGAGCGTGGCATCACCATTACCTCCGCTGCGACCACCTGCTTCTGGAAAGGGATGGATCTGAACTATCCCGAGCACCACATCAACATCATCGACACCCCGGGGCACGTCGACTTCACGATCGAAGTCGAGCGCTCCATGCGCGTGCTCGACGGTGCCTGCATGGTCTACTGCGCGGTCGGTGGCGTTCAGCCGCAGTCCGAAACGGTGTGGCGCCAGGCGACCAAGTACAAGGTGCCGCGTCTGGCCTTTGTGAACAAGATGGACCGTTCGGGTGCCGACTTCTACAAGGTCGTCAAGCAGATGAAGACGCGCCTGAAGGCCAATCCGGTGCCGGTGGTGCTGCCGATTGGTGCCGAAGAGCACTTCGAGGGCGTGGTCGACCTGATCAAGATGAAGGCCATCGTGTGGGATGAGGCCTCGCAGGGCACCAAGTTCGACTATGCCGACATTCCGGCAAACATGGTCGAAGAGGCTGCGTCCTGGCGTGAGCAGATGGTCGAGGCGGCTGCCGAGGCGACCGAGGAGCTCATGAATGAGTACCTCGAGAACGGTGAGCTGAGCGAAGCCCAGATCATGGCCGGCCTGCGTCGCCGCACCATCGCGTGCGAGATCCAGCCGATGCTGTGCGGTACCGCGTTCAAGAACAAGGGTGTGCAGCGCATGCTGGACGCCGTCATCGAGTTCATGCCCTCGCCGACCGAAGTGCCGGCCGTGATGGGTATCGACGACGACGGCAATGACGCCACCCGCAAGTCTGACGACAGCGAGAAGTTCTCGGCGCTGGCGTTCAAGCTGATGACCGACCCGTTCGTTGGCCAGCTGACCTTCATCCGCGTGTATTCCGGCGTCCTCGACTCCGGTGACAGCGTGCTGAACTCGGTCAAGGGCAAGAAAGAGCGTATCGGCCGTCTGCTGCAGATGCACGCGAACGACCGGATCGAGATCAAGGAAGTGCGCGCCGGCGATATCGCCGCTTGCGTGGGCCTGAAGGACGTGACCACGGGCGAAACCCTGTGTGCCGTCGATTCGCCGATCATTCTCGAGCGCATGGAGTTTCCGGATCCGGTGATTCACGTTGCCGTCGAGCCGAAGACCAAGAGCGACCAGGAAAAGATGGGTATCGCCCTGAGCCGTCTGGCCCAGGAAGATCCGTCCTTCCGTGTTCGTACCGACGAAGAGTCCGGCCAGACCATCATTTCCGGCATGGGCGAGCTGCACCTCGAGATCATCGTTGACCGCATGAAGCGCGAGTTCAACGTCGAAGCCAACGTCGGTGCGCCGCAGGTGGCCTACCGCGAAGCGGTGCGCTCGGCGGTCGAGCAGGAAGGCAAGTTCGTCAAGCAGTCCGGTGGTCGCGGTCAGTACGGTCACGTCTGGATCAAGCTGGAACCGAACGAAGCCGGCAAGGGCTACGAGTTTGTCGACGCCATCAAGGGCGGCGTGGTGCCGCGCGAATACATCCCTGCGGTCGATCGCGGGATTCGCGACACCCTGCCGAGCGGCGTGCTGGCCGGCTTCCCGGTGGTGGACGTCAAGGTCACGCTGTTTGACGGCTCCTACCACGATGTCGACTCGAACGAAAACGCGTTCAAGATGGCCGGTTCGATGGCTTTCAAGGATGCGATGCGCAAAGCCAACCCGGTGCTGCTTGAGCCGATGATGGCGGTCGAAGTCGAGACCCCGGAAGAGTTCATGGGCAACGTGATGGGCGACCTGTCCGGCCGTCGCGGTATCGTGCTGGGCATGGACGACATCGCTGGTGACATGAAGGGTATTCGCGCCGAGGTGCCGCTGGCCGAGATGTTCGGCTACGCCACGTCGCTGCGTTCGCTGACGCAGGGTCGTGCGACCTACTCGATGGAATTCAAGCACTACAGCGAAGCCCCGAAGAACGTGGCCGAAGCTGTGATCAAGAGCAAGTAATTTCAGATTTTCGACAAGATCTACAAGGAAATTGAGCAATGGCTAAGGGTAAGTTTGAGCGGACGAAGCCGCACGTCAACGTCGGCACGATTGGTCACGTCGACCACGGCAAGACGACGCTGACGGCAGCGATCACGACGATTCTGTCGAAGAAGTTCGGCGGTGAAGCCAAGGACTACGCCTCGATCGACAGCGCGCCGGAAGAAAAGGCCCGCGGTATCACGATCAACACGGCGCACGTTGAGTACGAGACGGAAACCCGTCACTACGCCCACGTGGATTGCCCGGGTCACGCCGACTACGTCAAGAACATGATTACCGGTGCGGCGCAGATGGACGGCGCGATCCTGGTGTGCTCGGCCGCTGACGGCCCGATGCCCCAGACCCGCGAGCACATCCTGCTGGCCCGTCAGGTTGGCGTGCCGTACATCATCGTCTTCCTGAACAAGTGCGACATGGTCGACGACGAAGAGCTGCTCGAGCTGGTCGAAATGGAAGTGCGCGAGCTGCTGTCGAAGTACGAGTTCCCGGGCGATGACATCCCCATCGTCAAGGGTTCGGCCCTGAAAGCCCTCGAAGGCGACCAGAGCCCGATCGGCGAGCCGGCGATCTTCGAACTGGCCGCTGCGCTGGATTCGTACATCCCGACCCCCGAGCGTGCCATCGACAAGCCCTTCCTGCTGCCGATCGAAGACGTGTTCTCGATCTCCGGCCGCGGCACCGTGGTGACCGGTCGTGTCGAGCGCGGCATCGTCAAGGTGGGTGAGGAAATCGAGATCGTCGGTATCAAGCCGACCGTCAAGACCACCTGCACCGGCGTGGAAATGTTCCGCAAGCTGCTCGATCAGGGTCAGGCAGGCGACAACGTTGGCGTGCTGCTGCGCGGCACCAAGCGTGAAGACGTCGAGCGCGGCCAGGTGTTGTGCAAGCCGGGTTCGATCACCCCGCACACCCACTTCACGGGCGAGATCTACGTGCTGTCGAAGGAAGAGGGTGGTCGTCACACCCCGTTCTTCGCCAACTACCGTCCGCAGTTCTACTTCCGTACCACGGACGTGACCGGTTCGATCTCGCTGCCCGAAGGCACCGAGATGGTCATGCCGGGCGATAACGTGTCGATCACCGTCAAGCTGATCGCCCCGATCGCCATGGAAGAAGGTCTGCGCTTCGCAATCCGCGAAGGTGGCCGTACCGTCGGCGCCGGCGTGGTTGCCAAGGTCATCGAGTAATCGACATCGTTCCGGGCGGCGCATGTCGCGCCGCCCTCGCTCTTTGGAATCTACTATGCAAAGCCAAAAAATCCGTATCCGCCTGAAGGCCTTCGACTATCGCCTGATCGATCAGTCGGCACTCGAAATCGTCGAGACGGCCAAGCGTACCGGCGCCGTGGTTCGTGGTCCGGTCCCGCTGCCGACCCGCATCGAGCGCTACGATGTGCTGCGCTCGCCGCACGTCAACAAGGCGTCGCGTGACCAGTTTGAAATTCGTACGCATCAACGTCTGATGGATATCGTTGATCCGACGGAAAAAACGGTTGACGCACTGATGAAGCTCGATCTGCCCGCCGGCGTCGACGTGGAAATCAAGTTGCAGTAATTCTTGGCTTGTGTTCTGTGCGCCTGGGCCGGTATAATCCGGCCCTTGCGTTTTTCGCGCAAAAATCTTTACGGCCCCGGTCAATCGCAACCGGGATTTGGGAGAATAAAATGAGTCTAGGCCTTGTAGGTCGCAAGGTCGGCATGACTCGCATATTCACCGACGATGGTCAAACCATCCCGGTGACTGTGCTTGACATGTCCGACAACCGCGTTAGCCAGATCAAGACCGCTGAGACCGACGGCTACACCGCCGTCCAGGTTGCCTTCGGCAAGCGTCGCGCTAGCCGGGTGGGCAAGCCGCTCGCGGGTCATCTTGCCAAGGCTGGTGTTGAAGCCAGTCGTGTCCTTCAGGAATTCCGTGTTGACGCTTCGGCGCTCGACGGCGTCAAGCCGGGCGATGTGCTGACGGTTGACATGTTCGGCGTCGGTCAGAAGGTCGATGTCGTCGGAACCTCTATCGGTAAGGGTTTTGCTGGCGCCATCAAGCGTCACAACTTCTCTTCCAACCGTGCTTCCCACGGTAACTCGGTGTCGCACAACTCGGCCGGTTCGATCGGTCAGGCGCAGGATCCGGGTCGCGTGCTGCCGGGTAAGCGCATGGCCGCCCACATGGGTGACGTGCAGCGCACCATGCAGAACCTGGAAGTGGTTCGGGTGGATGCCGAGCGCCAGTTGCTGCTGGTCAAGGGTGCTGTTCCGGGTGCCCGGGGCGGCGATGTGGTGGTTCGACCGGCGGTCAAGGGGGCGTAATGGAACTCAAGCTTCTTAACGAGCAGGGTCAGGCTGCCGAAACGATTCAAGTGTCGGACGTGTTGTTCGGTCGTGAGTACAACGAGGCGCTGATTCATCAGGTCGTCGTGGCTTACATGGCCAATGCCCGTTCCGGCAATCGTGCCCAGAAAGGGCGTTCCGAGATCGCCAAGTCGACGCGCAAGCCGTGGCGCCAGAAAGGGACGGGCCGCGCCCGTGCCGGTATGGCTTCGAGCCCGCTGTGGCGTGGGGGTGGTCGGATTTTCCCGAACAAGCCCGACGAGAACTTCTCGCAGAAAGTGAACCGCAAGATGTATCGCGCCGGCGTGGCGTCGATTCTCTCGCAGTTGGCGCGCGAAGGTCGCATTTCCGTGGTCGACGATTTCTCGCTGGAGGCGCCGAAGACGCGTCTGGTGGCTGAGAAGCTGAAGGGCATGGGTTTTGTGGATTCGGTGCTGGTGATTACCGATGAGCTGAGCGAGAACCTGTTCCTCGCCTCGCGCAACCTGCGCGACGTGCTGGTGCTTGAGGTGACCGAGGCTGATCCGGTGTCGCTGGTGCGCTTCCCGCAGGTCGTTGTGACCAAGGGTGCGCTGGCGAAGATGCAGGAGGTGTGGCAATGAGTCAGCTCAAGCAAGAGCGTCTGCTGAAGGTGCTGCTCGCACCGCAGATCTCCGAAAAGGCGACTTACATCGCCGACAAGAATGAGCAGGTGGTGTTCCGTGTCGTTTCCGATGCGACCAAGCCGGAAGTGAAGGCAGCCGTCGAGGCGCTCTTCAATGTGAAGGTGAAGTCGGTCCAGACTACGAATGTCAAGGGTAAGGTCAAGCGCTTCGGCAAGATTACCGGTCAGCGCAAGGGTTGGAAGAAGGCGTTTGTCTGCTTGCAGCCTGGCCAGGAAATCAACTTCGCGGCTGGGGAGTGACTGAGCTATGGCGTTGGTAAAAGTTAAACCGACATCCGCTGGTCGTCGCGCGGTTGTCAAGGTTGTCAATAAAGAGCTGTACAAAGGCCGTCCGCACGCCGCACTGGTTGAAAAGCAGTCGAAGAATGCCGGCCGCAACAACGCGGGCCGCATCACGGTGCGTCACCAGGGTGGTGGTCACAAGCAGCACTATCGCGTGGTCGATTTCCGTCGCAACAAGGACGGTATCGTGGCGAAGGTCGAGCGTATCGAGTACGACCCGAACCGCTCGGCCCATATCGCGCTGCTGTGCTATGCCGACGGCGAGCGCCGTTACATCATTGCACCGCGCAATATTGAAGTCGGTCAGGAAATCGTCAGCGGTTCCGAGGCGCCGATCAAGTCGGGCAACGCGCTGCCGATCCGGAATATCCCGGTCGGTACCGTGATTCACTGCATCGAGATGCAGCCTGGCAAGGGCGCCCAGTTGGCGCGCTCGGCGGGGGCTTCGGTTCAGTTGCTGGCGCGCGAAGGCTCTTACGCTCAGCTGCGTCTGCGCTCCGGCGAAATCCGCCGTGTGCACGTCGAGTGCCGCGCCACTGTTGGCGAAGTCGGCAACGGCGAGCATTCCCTGCGCAAGATCGGCAAGGCCGGTGCCAACCGCTGGCGCGGTATTCGTCCGACGGTTCGTGGCGTGGTCATGAACCCGGTCGATCACCCGCACGGTGGTGGTGAAGGTCGTACGGGCGAGGGCCGTGTGCCGGTCAGCCCGTGGGGCACGCCGGCCAAGGGTTATCGGACGCGTAACAACAAGCGCACCGACTCGATGATTGTTCAGCGCCGCAAAAAGCGTTAAGGGGTAACGGATGACTCGCTCTCTGAAAAAAGGCCCGTTCGTCGACGCTCACCTGTTGAAGAAGGTGGACGCGGCGCGGGGTAGCAACGACAAGCGCCCGATCAAGACCTGGTCGCGCCGCTCGACGGTTTTGCCGGATTTCGTCGGTCTGACGATCGCCGTGCATAACGGCCGTCAGCACGTGCCGGTGTATGTGTCGGAAAACATGGTCGGCCACAAGCTCGGCGAATTTGCCCTGACCCGTACGTTCAAGGGCCATCTCGCCAGCAAGAAGGCGAAACGTTAAGGAGTATTGGAATGGAAACCAAAGCCATCCTCCGCGGCGTCCGTCTCAGTGCCCAGAAAGGGCGCTTGGTGGCAGACCAGGTCCGCGGCAAACCGGTGGAGCAGGCGCTGAATATTCTGGCGTTTTCCCCGAAGAAAGGCGCACAGATCATCAAGAAGGTGGTCGAGTCCGCGATCGCGAACGCCGAGCACAATGACGGCGCCGATATTGACGAGCTCAAGGTGAAGACGATTCACGTTGAAGAAGGTATGACGCTGAAGCGTTTTACCGCGCGCGCCAAAGGTCGGGGCAACCGTATTCTGAAGCCGACGTGTCACGTGTTCGTGACGGTCGGGAACTGAGGGGAACTCATGGGTCAGAAAATTCATCCTACCGGGTTCCGTCTCGCTGTCACCCGTGACTGGACCGCTCGCTGGTACGCTTCCAAGAAAGATTTCGCCAAGACCCTGGCGGACGATCTTGAGGTGCGTGCCTTCCTGAAGAAGCGCCTGGCGCATGCATCGGTTGGCCGCGTGCTGATCGAGCGTCCGGCCAAGAACGCGCGGATCACGCTGTTCAGCGCACGTCCTGGCGTCGTGATTGGCAAGAAAGGCGAGGATATCGAGCGTCTGAAGGCCGATCTGCAGAAGATGATTGGCGTGCCGGTGCATGTGAACATCGAAGAAGTGCGCAAGCCGGAAACTGATGCACAGCTGATTGCCGATTCGATCGCGCAACAGCTCGAGCGCCGCATCATGTTCCGTCGCGCCATGAAGCGCGCCATCCAGAACGCCATGCGTCTCGGCGTTCAGGGCATCAAGATCATGAGCTCCGGTCGCTTGAACGGTGCCGAGATCGCCCGTACCGAATGGTATCGCGAAGGCCGCGTGCCGCTGCACACCCTGCGTGCCAACATCGATTACGGTGTTTCGGAAGCCAAGACCACCTACGGTATTTCGGGGATCAAGGTCTGGGTGTACAAGGGCGAAGTGCTGGGCCGCAATGAGCAGCCCGCCGTGAGCGAGCCGGAAAATGAACCGCGTCGCGCACGCCGTGGTGGTCGCAATGATGGCGACAACCGTGGTCAGCGTCGCGCGCCGCGTCGTGCCGAATCCGGCGGCGATGCGGGCACTGAGAGCAGGAGTGAATAATGCTTCAGCCGAAAAGAAGAAAGTACCGCAAAGAACAGAAGGGCCGTAACACCGGCCTGGCAACGCGCGGCGCCAAGGTCAGCTTTGGCGAGTTCGGACTCAAGGCCACCGGCCGTGGCCGCCTGACGGCGCGCCAGATCGAATCCGCGCGTCGTGCGATGACCCGTCACATCAAGCGCGGTGGTCGCATCTGGATTCGCGTGTTCCCGGACAAGCCGATCAGCCGCAAGCCCGCCGAAGTGCGGATGGGCTCGGGTAAGGGCAACCCGGAATACTATGTTGCCGAGATTCAGCCGGGCAAAGTGTTGTACGAAATGGACGGTGTTGACGAGTCCCTGGCGCGCGAGGCCTTCCGCCTTGCATCGGCGAAGCTGCCGTTTGCCACCACGTTCGTCACACGGCATGTGGGGTAATCATGAAAGCAAGTGAACTCCGCGCGAAGAGCGTTGAAGAACTTAACAAGGAAATGCTCGAGTTGCTGAAGGCGCAGTTCAGTCTGCGCATGCAGCTGGCAACTCAGCAACTGACCAATACCAGCCAGCTCGGCAAGGTGCGCCGCGACATCGCGCGCATCCGGACCCTGCTGCGTGAAAAGGCGGCTCAGTAATGACTCAGGAAACGGTAAAGACCTCGCGCACCCTGGTGGGCAAGGTGGTGAGCGACAAGATGCAGAAGACGGTGACGGTGCTGGTTGAGCGTCGCGTCAAGCATCCGTTGTACAGCAAGATCATCATGCGTTCGGCCAAGTATCACGCGCATGACGAAGACAGCGTGGCCGGCGCGGGTGACCTGGTGGAAATCGAAGAATGCCGCCCGATCTCGCGTTCGAAGAACTGGAAAGTCTCGAAAGTCCTCGAAAAGGCGCGCGTCATTTAAAAAAATGGCGATAGTGGCTTGTCAATGATTTGACAAGCCACTATAATTCCGCTTCTTTGCTCTTCCGAGCACAAAAACCCGTACGGGTTCCAAGACTGACCGCATGGCGGGCCAAGTTGGAGTGTAAAACTCATGATTCAAATGCAAACGGTGCTGAACGTCGCCGATAACTCCGGCGCGCGTTCGGTGATGTGCATCAAGGTGTTGGGCGGCTCCAAGCGTCGCTACGCCGGGGTGGGCGACATCATCAAGGTGGCGATCAAGGAGGCTGTGCCTCGTGGTCGTGTCAAGAAGGGTGATGTGTATAGCGCAGTGGTTGTGCGTACGGCGAAAGGTGTTCGTCGTTCGGATGGTGCGCTGATCAAATTCGATGGCAATGCGGCGGTCTTGCTGAACTCCAAGCTGGAGCCGATCGGGACGCGTATCTTCGGGCCGGTGACGCGCGAGCTGCGTACCGAGCGCTTCATGAAGATCGTTTCGCTCGCGCCTGAAGTTCTGTAAGGAGCGGTCATGAAGAAGATTCGTACCGGCGACGAAGTCGTCGTTCTGGCTGGCAAGGATCGTGGTCGTCGTGGCGTCGTGCTGCGCCGGGTGGATGCCGAGCTGGTGGTGGTCGAGGGTGTCAATCGTGTCAAGAAGCACGTGCGCCCGAACCCCATGAAAGGTGAGGTGGGTGGCATTGTCGAGAAAGACATGCCGATCCATGTTTCCAATGTTGCGCTGTTTAATCCGGCTGCCCAGAAAGGGGATCGTGTCGGTATTAAGGAGCTTGAAGACGGCCGCAAAGTGCGCGTGTTCAAGTCCAACGGCGAACTGGTCGACGCTTAAGGAAACGCGATGGCACGCTTGCAAGATTTCTACAAGGAAACCGTCGTTCCTGGCTTGGTCAAGCAGTTTGGCTACAAGTCGGTAATGGAGGTTCCGCGAATCACGAAGATCACCCTGAACATGGGTGTCGGTGAGGCGGTTGGCGACAAGAAGATTCTCGAGTTCGCGGTGGGCGACATGGCCAAGGTGGCCGGTCAGAAGCCGGTGGTGACCCGGGCGCGCAAATCGATCGCTGGCTTCAAGATTCGTGATGGTTACCCGATCGGTTGCATGGTGACGCTGCGCGGTCCGCGCATGTTCGAATTCCTGGATCGTTTCGTGACGGTGGCGCTGCCGCGTGTTCGCGACTTCCGCGGTATCGGTGCGAAGGGTTTTGACGGTCGCGGCAACTACAACGTCGGCGTCAAAGAACAGATTATTTTCCCGGAAATCGAGTACGACAAGGTGGATGCCCTGCGCGGCATGAACATCAGTATCACGACGACCGCGAAGACTGACGCAGAGGCGCGAGCGCTCCTGGCGGCGTTCAAGTTTCCGTTCAAGAATTGAGGGCGATATGGCGAAACTGGCTCTGATCAATCGCGAAGAGAAGCGTCGCAAGCTGGTGGCTAAATATGCCGCCAAGCGTGCCGCGCTGGTAGCGCAAATCAACGACAGCAGCTTGTCGGACGAAGAGCGTATGGTGGCTCGGCTGAAGCTTCAGCAACTGCCCCGTAACGCAAACCCGACGCGTGGTCGTAATCGTTGCAGCCTGACGGGTCGTCCGCGGGGTGTGTTCCGTAAATTCGGTCTGTGTCGCAACAAGCTGCGGGAAGTCGCTTTCCGCGGTGAGGTGCCGGGTATGACCAAGGCGAGCTGGTAAGGAGAGACGAAGATGAGTATGTCTGATCCGATCGCCGATATGTTGACCCGCATCCGCAATGGTCAGCAGGCGCAAAAGGCGACCGTGGTGATGCCTTCCTCGAAGTTGAAGGTGGCGATTGCCAAGGTGTTGCAAGAAGAAGGTTATATCGACGGGTTCGCGGTTCGCGAAGCCGACGGCAAGCCCGAGTTGGATGTGGCGCTGAAGTATTACGCAGGCGCACCGGTGATCGAGCGCATCGAGCGCATTTCGAAGCCCGGCCTGCGTGTGTACAAGGGCAGCCAGGATCTGCCTCGCGTGATGAACGGCCTGGGTGTCGCGATTGTGTCGACGCCCAAGGGTGTGATGACCGATCGTGCCGCGCGCGCCAGTCGCGTCGGTGGCGAAGTCATCTGCATCGTGGCGTAAGGAGGCGGATATGTCGCGAGTAGCAAAGAATCCGGTTGCCGTGCCGCAGGGTGTGGATGTCAAGATTGACGCAGGCAACATCACCGTCAAGGGCCCGCTGGGTCTCATGACCCGTGCGCTGCACCCGGCAGTTGCCGTGTCACTCAACGATGGCGCCATCCAGTGCTCCGCCGTTGAAGGCAAGGTCGAAGGCCGCGCGATGTCGGGCACGATGCGATCCCTGGTGGCCAACATGGTCCAGGGTGTGACGAAAGGCTTCGAGCGCAAGCTGACCCTGGTGGGTGTGGGCTATCGTGCCCAGGCCCAGGGCGACAAGCTGAACCTCAGCCTCGGGTTTTCGCACCCGGTGGTTCATCAGATGCCTGCCGGCGTGAAGGTGGAAACGCCGACGCAGACCGAGGTGCTGATCAAGGGTGTTGACAAGCAACTGGTTGGACAGGTCGCTGCCGAAGTGCGCGCCTACCGCGCGCCTGAGCCCTATAAGGGCAAGGGTGTTCGGTATGCCGACGAGGTGGTGGTCATCCGCGAAACCAAGAAGAAGTAAGGGCCGTTTGTCATGATGAACAAAAAAGCGACGCGCGTGCGTCGGGCTCGCAAAACCCGAGCCAAAATCTCCGAGCTGAAAGCTGTTCGACTGACGGTGTTTCGTTCGAACCTGCACATCTACGCCCAGATCATTTCGGGCTGCGGCTCCCGTGTGCTGGCATCGGCTTCGACTGTCGAGGCAGCAGTGCGCGGCGATGCGGCCAATGGCGGCAATGTGGCGGCAGCGGTGGCAGTGGGCAAGACCATTGCCGAGCGTGCAAAGGCCGCGGGCGTCGAGACCGTCGCGTTCGATCGTGCCGGCTTCCATTATCACGGCCGCGTCAAGGCGCTGGCAGAGGCGGCTCGCGAAGCCGGCCTCAAGTTCTAAGCGAGGTTAGCAATGGCGAAACAGCAAACCAAACGCGCCCCGGCAGCCGAAGAACGCGACGATTCGTTCCGCGAAAAGATGGTGGCGATCAACCGCGTCACCAAGGTTGTCAAAGGGGGTCGTATCCTCGGCTTTGCCGCGCTGACGGTGGTTGGCGATGGCGATGGCGCAGTCGGCATGGGCAAGGGCAAGTCCCGTGAAGTGCCGGTCGCTGTGCAGAAGGCGATGGACGAAGCTCGTCGCAAGATGGCCAAGGTCTCCCTGAAGAACGGCACCCTGCACCACGCAGTGGTGGGCAAGCACGGCGCCGCGACGGTGCTGATGCAGCCGGCGCCGTCCGGTACCGGCATCATCGCCGGCGGCCCGATGCGTGCCGTCTTCGAAGTGATGGGTGTCACCGACATCATCTGCAAGTGCCTGGGCTCGTCGAACCCGTACAACGTGGTTCGCGCCACGCTGAATGGTCTCTTTGCAGTTCGCACGCCGGCTGAAATTGCTGCCAAGCGCGGCAAGACGGTCGAAGAACTGATTGGGTGAGGTCATGGCTGACAAAAAAGTGAAAGTCACGCTCGTCAAGAGCGTCATCGGAACCAAGCAATCCCATCGTGCGACGGTGCGCGGTCTGGGTCTGCGCCGTCTCAATCACACGGTTGAGCTCCAGGACACCCCCGAGGTGCGCGGCATGGTTAACAAAGTCGCCTATCTGGTGAAGTGCGAGGGCTAAATGCAACTCAATACCATCAAATCGGCCGAAGGCGCCAAGCACGCTCGCAAGCGTGTCGGTCGCGGCATTGGCAGCGGTCTCGGTAAAACCGGTGGACGCGGTCACAAGGGTCAGAAGTCCCGCTCCGGCGGCTTCCACAAAGTCGGCTTTGAAGGCGGTCAGATGCCGATTCAGCGCCGTCTGCCCAAGCGTGGTTTTGTCTCGCTGGTGCGTGGTCGCAACGTTGAAGTCCGTTTGTCCGAGCTCGAGCAGCTGCCGGTTGATCAGATCGATCTGCTGGTGCTGAAGCAGGCCGGTGTGGTGCCGGCGGATGCGCTGTCGGCCAAGGTCATCCTGTCGGGCGCCATCACTCGCAAAGTCGAGCTGAGCGGCATCGGTGCGACCAAGGGCGCGCTGGCTGCCATCCAGGCTGCCGGCGGCAGCGTCGCGGCGTAAGGCGGCGGATCGTGGCAAAACAACCCGCGACCCTCGGTAACCAGGGCAAGTTCGGCGATTTGCGTCGCCGACTGATGTTCCTGTTGGGGGCGCTGGTGGTGTATCGCATCGGCGCGCACATCCCTGTGCCTGGCATTGATCCGCAGCGTTTGGCGGAACTGTTCCAGACCCAGCAGGGCGGCATTCTGGGTGTGTTCAACCTGTTTTCCGGTGGTGCGCTGTCGAGATTCACCATCTTCGCGCTCGGGATCATGCCGTACATCTCTGCATCGATCATCATGCAGCTGATGAGCGTGGCTTCGCCGCAGCTTGAAGCCCTGAAGAAGGAAGGTGAGGCGGGCCGTCGCAAGATCACGCAATACACCCGCTACGGTACGCTGGCGCTGGCCTTGTTCCAGGCGGTGGGTATTTCGGTGGCCCTCGAGGGGCAGCCTGGCCTGGTGCTTGATCCGGGCTTGATGTTCCGCTTCGTGACGGTGGCCACGCTGGTGACCGGAACGATGTTCCTGATGTGGCTCGGTGAGCAGATTACCGAGCGGGGTCTGGGCAACGGTATTTCGCTGATCATCTTCGCGGGGATTGCCTCCGGGTTGCCCAGCGCGATCGGCGGACTGTTCGAGCTGGTGCGGACCGGCGCGATGCACCCCTTCACCGCTTTGTTCATCTGCATCCTGGTGGTGCTGGTGACGGCGCTGGTGGTGTTCGTCGAGCGGGGTCAGCGCAAGATCCTGGTGAACTACGCAAAACGTCAGGTCGGCAACAAGGTGTACGGTGGGCAGAGTTCCCACCTGCCGCTGAAGCTGAACATGGCGGGCGTGATTCCCCCGATCTTCGCCTCGAGCATCATCCTGTTCCCGGCAACGCTGGGTCAGTGGTTCGGCGCGTCGGAGGGGATGACCTGGCTGCGGGATATTTCCGCGACGCTGGCGCCGGGGCAGCCGATTTACGTCATGTTGTACGCTGCAGCGATCGTGTTCTTCTGCTTCTTCTATACCGCGCTGGTGTTCAATGCGCGTGAGACGGCAGACAACCTGAAGAAGAGCGGCGCGTTTGTGCCGGGTATTCGTCCGGGTGAGCAGACGGCGCGATACATCGATCGCATCCTGATGCGGTTGACGATGGCTGGTGCGGTGTACATCACGCTGGTCTGTCTGCTTCCTGAGTTTTTGATTCTGAAGTGGAACGTACCGTTTTATTTCGGGGGGACCTCGCTGCTGATCATCGTTGTCGTGACGATGGACTTCATGGCGCAGGTTCAGGCTTACATCATGTCGCACCAGTACGAGAGCCTGTTGAAGAAGGCGAACTTCAAAGGTGCGGGAATGCCGATGCGGTAAGAGCACCATGACGAAGGAAGACGGCATCGAAATGCAGGGGGAAGTGCTTGAAACCCTTCCCAATGCGATGTTTAAGGTTCGCCTGGAGAATGGCCACACAGTACTTGGCCATATTTCCGGGAAGATGCGCATGCACTACATTCGGATCCTGCCTGGGGACCGCGTCACAGTGCAATTGACGCCATATGATCTGACCAAGGGGCGGATTGTTTTCCGCTCCAAGTAACAGAATCTTCAGGAGAAAGAAATGAGAGTTCAGGCTTCAGTGAAGCGCCTCTGCCGAAACTGCAAGATCATTCGCCGCAAAGGCGTGGTTCGTGTGATTTGCACCGATCCGCGTCACAAGCAGCGCCAGGGTTGATAGCAATAGCTATCAGAACTATAATTTAAGGTTTAACTTTCTGGGGTGATCGGATGGCCCGTATTGCTGGGGTAAACATTCCCAATCACAAACACGCGGAAATCGCTCTGACGGCGATCTTCGGGGTTGGCCGGACGCGCGCGCAAAAGATTTGCGACGCAGCCGGTGTTGCACGTTCGGCGAAGATCAAGGATTTGACCGAGTCGGATATGGAGCGTCTGCGCGACGAGGTGGGCAAGTTCTCGGTTGAAGGCGATTTGCGTCGTGAAATCACGATGAGCATCAAGCGTCTGATGGACCTGAGCTGCTATCGTGGGCTGCGCCATCGTCGCGGTCTGCCGTGCCGTGGTCAGCGTACCCGCACCAACGCCCGCACCCGCAAGGGACCGCGCAAGGCAATTGCCGGCAAGAAGTGATAGAGACGAGATATGGCTAAGACTGCAACCAAAGTTCGCAAGAAGGTCAAGAAGAACGTTGCCGAAGGCATCGTTCACGTTCATGCGAGCTTCAATAACACGATCATCACCATCACGGACCGCCAGGGCAACGCCCTGTCGTGGGCAACTTCCGGTGGTGCTGGCTTCAAGGGCTCGCGCAAGAGCACTCCGTTCGCAGCCCAGGTGGCCGCGGAAGCTGCCGGCAAGGCCGCTCAGGAATGTGGCGTGAAGAACGTCGAAGTGCGCATCAAGGGCCCGGGTCCGGGGCGTGAGTCGTCGGTGCGTGCGCTGAACGCGCTGGGTATCAAGGTGACCAGCATCACCGATATCACGCCGATTCCGCACAACGGTTGCCGGCCGCCCAAGAAGCGCCGTATCTAACAAGGAGTAAAACGTGGCCCGCAATCTTGATCCCAAGTGCCGCCAGTGCCGCCGCGAAGGCGAAAAGCTGTTCCTGAAAGGCGAGAAGTGCTTTACCGATAAGTGCGCCATCGAGCGCCGCGCCTATGCGCCGGGTCAGCACGGCCAGCGTTCCGGTCAGCGTATGTCCGGTTACGGCGTCCAGCTGCGCGAAAAGCAGAAGATCCGTCGTCTGTACGGCGTGCTCGAGCGTCAGTTCCGTAAAGTGTATTCCGAGGCAGACCGCCGCCGCGGCCAGACGGGTGAGAACCTGCTCCAGCTGCTCGAAGGCCGCCTGGATTCGGTTGCCTACCGCATGGGCTTTGGCGTCTCGCGTGCCGAGGCGCGCCAGATCGTTCGTCACAACGGCGTGCTGGTCAATGGTCAGCGCGTGAACATTCCGTCCTACAACGTGCGCCCGGGTGATGTCGTTGAAGTGACCGAAGGCGTTCGTGGCACCCTGCGTGTCAAGGCCGCTCTGGAAGCCGCCGAGTCGCGTGGTTTCCCCGAGTGGATCGAAGTCGATGTGAAGGCCGGCAAGGGCGTGTTCAAAGCCTACCCGCAGCGCAGCGAACTGCCCGCTACGCTGAACGAAGGTCTGGTCGTCGAACTTTACTCCCGCTGATTGCGGCTTCTGACGTAATTTGCGAAACAAGGACTGCTGATGCAAAGCAATGTACTGCTGAAACCGCGCATCATTGACGTACAAAGCCTGTCGACCGTGCACGCACGTGTCACGATGGAGCCGTTCGAGCGCGGATTCGGACACACGCTCGGTAACGCCCTGCGTCGGATTTTGCTCTCGTCGCTTCCGGGGTGTGCACCGACTGAAGTGAGCATTCAGGGTGTGCTGCACGAGTACTCGACGCTGGACGGTGTGCGCGAAGACGTTGTCGACCTGCTGCTGAACCTGAAGGGCGTTGTGCTCAAGATGCACAACCGCACGGACGCAACGCTGCGCCTGGCCAAGTCCGGCGAAGGCGTCGTGACCGCGGCAGACATCGAAACGACCCATGACGTCGAGGTGATCAACCCCGATTTCGTGATCGCGCACCTGGCACCGGGCGGCAAGCTCGACATGGAGATCAAGGTCGAGGAAGGCCGTGGCTACCAGCCCGCCAACCAGCGTCCGACCAATGGCGAGTCGAAGGCCATCGGCCATGTCGTGCTGGACGCGTCGTTCAGCCCGGTGCGTCGTGTGAGCTACAAGGTCGAGAGCGCGCGGGTTGAACAGCGTACCGACCTGGACCGTCTGGTGATCGACATCGAGACCAACGGTGCGGTCGATCCGGAAGAAGCGATCCGCTTTGCTGCGCGCGTGCTGGTCGATCAGCTGTCCGTGTTTGCCGATCTTGAAGGGACGCCGGTTGAAGTCGAGGCGGCTCAGGCCCCGACGATCGATCCGGTGCTGCTGCGCCCGGTGGATGATCTGGAGCTGACGGTTCGTTCGGCGAACTGCCTGAAGGCGGAGAACATCTACTACATCGGTGACCTGATCCAGCGGACGGAAACCGAACTGCTCAAGACGCCGAATCTCGGGCGCAAGTCGCTGAACGAGATCAAGGAAGTGCTCGCCTCGCGCGGCCTGACGCTCGGCATGAAGTTGGAAAATTGGCCGCCGGCCGGGCTCGAGAAGCTCGGTTGATTCGGCAGGGATAAAGGAACGAGATCATGCGTCACCGTAACGGTCTTCGCAAGCTGAACCGCACCAGTGCACACCGCCAGGCAATGTTCCGCAACATGGCAAATGCGCTGCTGCAGCACGAAGTCATCAAGACGACTCTCCCCAAGGCAAAGGAACTGCGCCGAGTGGTTGAGCCCCTCATCACGCTGAGCAAGAAAGCGACCGTGGCAAACCGCCGCCTGGCTTTCGACCGGCTGCGCGACCGCGACATGGTGGTCAAGCTCTTTGACGAGCTGGGCCCGCGCTACGCCACCCGCAACGGCGGCTACCTGCGTATCCTGAAGTTCGGCTTCCGCGACGGCGACAATGCGCCGATGGCCATCGTCGAACTGCTCGATCGCCCGGAAGAGGCCTCCGCGCCGGTCGAAGCGCCGGCTGAAGAGCAAGCCGCTTGAGGGACTGACCAGCCCGGGCTTTTGCCCGCAGGCTGTGGTCTTGAAAACGCCCCGATTCGTTCGGGGCGTTTTTGTTTTGGGATGCGCCGTTGCGACCCCGTCGGCCATGCCCGGGGCGGGCGCTTATCGGTCGGCCCCTTCATTGAAGCGATGGATGGCGCGACGATCTCGTTTGGTCGGGCGGCCGCCGGTGCGTACGGGTTGGCCAAGGCGTCGCTCCGCGCGTGCGGCTTCGGCGCGCGCCAGGCTCTCCGGTGTTTCGGCATACAGCTGTTGTGCGACCGGCGCCGGTCCGCGGGTGTTCGACAGGCCCGCCACCACAAGCGTGATCTTCCGCTCGCCAATCGTCAGATCGAGCGTGTCGCCCGGATGGACGCAGCGCGCCGGCTTGGCCCGGGTGCCGTTGATGTGTACATGCCCGCCGTCGATGGCCGTCTTGGCGAGGCCGCGTGTCTTGAAGAAACGCGCAGCCCAAAGCCACTTGTCGATGCGTGTCTCGGCGTCGTCGTTCATTCGCGCACCGGCCGCTTCGACAGTTTTCGCTGCAGTGTCCGTCGGTGCATCTTGAGTGCCCGAGCGGTTGCCGAGATGTTGCCCTGGTGTTCGGCCAGCACGCGCTGGATATGCTCCCATTCGAGCCGGTCAACCGACATCGGCTCCAGCGGCGCCTCGTCGGCCGGTGTGCCGACGGCGTCGGTGAGGGCGCGCAGGATGCTTTCGGCGTCGGCGGGTTTGGCCAGATACTGGTGCGCGCCAAGCTTGATGGCGTCGACGGCGGTCGTGATGCTGGCGTAGCCGGTGAGGACCACGATCCGGGTGTCCGGCCGCAGTTCTTGCAACGGCGCGATCAGCGGGAGGCCGGAACTGCCGGCAAGATTGAGGTCGAGGATCACCGCGTCCGGGCGGTGACGCCGCATTTCCTGCAAGGCGCTGGTGGCGTCGTGGGCGCCGATGCACTCGATGCCATGCAATGCCAGCGTACGGCACAGGATGCGGTTGAAGGCCGGATCATCGTCGATGACCAGCGCGGTCTGGATGCCAGGTGTCGTCATGGGTTCAGAAGGGGCAGGTTGACGGTCGTGATGGTACCGCCGCCAGCGCGGGCGGCGTACTGTAGCGTGCCGCCGAAGGCTTCGATGGCACCCAGGCTCAGCAGCAGGCCGATGCCGAGGCCGTCGCGGCCGGGGTCGCGTTGCGCCGGTGCGTGATGCAGGGTATTGAGGATGTCCGCCGGAATGCCCGGCCCGCGGTCCAGGATGTCCAGCGTGAACCGGTCGCCGTTGCGGCGGGCTTCGATGGCAACATGCCTGTCGGGCGACGCCGTGGCGGCATTGTTGATGAGGTTGTGCACGGCCTGGGTCAGCGATTGGTCGGCGACCATCCGCAAGGCGCCTAGCGGCGCCGTGTCGCTGCAGTCGATCGAGACATCGGGGCGCTGCGATTCGACGGTCATGACCAGATCGTCCAGCCAGTCGGCCACGTCGAGCGCGCCGCCGGCTTCGACCCTCGCCTGGCCGCCCGAAGCCGTCAGTCGCGAGAGGATCGCCCGGCAGTGGCCGATCTGCTGGGCCATGATGCCGAGATCCTCGCGGGTTTCGGGGTCGTCGCAGCATTGTGCCTGCAGATTGTCGAGGATGAGCCGCATGGTGCCCAGCGGGGTACCCATCTCGTGGGCCGCGCCGGCGGCGAGGTTGGCCATGGCGACGATGCGCTCATTGCGCAGCCGGCGTTCCCGCGCTTGTGCCAGGGCCAGGTCACGGGCGCGTACGGCGGCAGTCATGCGCGAGACGTACCAGGTAATCACCAGCGCGGAGACGGCAAAGGTGCCCCACATGCCCGCCAGGTGCCAGTCAATGGCGCGGGTCGGGTCGGCCAGGCCCAGCGGCTGGTGGTAGATCCACAGCAGGGAGTACACGCCCACGGAGACGAGCGCCAGCAGCCAGGTCTGCATCACCGGCAGCACAGCCGCGCCGACGGCGATCAGCGGCAGGAAGAGCGAAATGAGCGGATTGGTGGCGCCGCCGGTGAGGTAGAGCACGGCGCTCCAGGCCGCCAGGTCGATCAGCAGCTCGAGCAGCAGACTCCACGGACCGGGCTCGTCGCCCGGGCGCAGAAGCCGCCGGGTGAGCAGATTCCACAGCCCCAGCGTGGCTGCAATCAACAGAATCGGGACGGCGGGGATCCGGATGCTCAGCGCCGGCGCCGCGCCAACCGCGAGCACCAGCATGGCCAGCACGGTGTACCAGCGCAGGGAGATGAGCCGCGTGAGCGGGTTGCCGCCGGGACGGGGGGGGCGTG
The DNA here is from genome assembly GCA_008501585.1 of Pseudomonadota bacterium. Taxonomy (GTDB): domain Bacteria; phylum Pseudomonadota; class Gammaproteobacteria; order Burkholderiales; family Rhodocyclaceae; genus Nitrogeniibacter. Next base: position 116,377 of record QQUN01000027.1, read on the forward strand.
GGCTGGACACGGAGGCAGGCGGGGTGTGCATTGTGTTCCATTATGGCGGAAGTGCCACGGTGGCGCCGTGGTGCGACGAACTGCCGCAGCGCCCCCCGGCCCGCTTTGGAGTAGGCTTTTGCGCGATAAATCGAGCGGAGAACCCCGTATGAAGAACGCAAGAGATCTGATCGCCACCGTGTTGCTGGCCTGTACCACCGCGGTTGCCACGGCGGGCGAGGTGACCGTCAGTGAGCCCTGGGTCCGCGGCACCGTCGCCGCGCAGCAGGCCACGGGCGCCTTCATGGGCCTGACCGCGGCCAAGCCGATGCGTCTGGTCGGGGCCAGCAGCCCGGTCACCCCCACGGTGGAGGTGCACGAGATGCGCATGGAAAACGATGTGATGAAGATGCGCCAGGTGGCCGGCATCGATCTGCCCGCCGGGCAGCCGGTGGCGCTCAAGCCGGGTGGCTACCACATCATGCTGATGGGGCTGACCGCCCCGCTGTCGCCGGGCATGAACGTGCCGATGACGCTCACCTTCGAAGCGGCCGACGGCTCGCGCGAGACGGTCGAGATCGAGGCGCCGGTGCGTGCGCTGGCCTCGCCGGCGATGAAACACGGCGGCGCTCACTGACAATAGGCTGTCCGGCCGTCGCGCCGGTAGTGTCGAAGCCGCCTGCGGGCGGCTTTTTCACGCCAGCGACATAGGCTGTCACGCAGACGGGGTATCATCCGGCCTGGCTTCATTGTGGAGATTCAGGCATGGCATGCATTCTCGTCACGGGCGGCGCTGGCTACATCGGTTCGCACACCTGTGTGGCGCTGCTGGCCGCCGGGCATCAGGTGGTGGTGGTCGACAACTACAGCAACAGCAAGCCGCAGGCGCTGGCCCGTGTGGCGCAGATCGCCGGTCGGTCGGTTGATGCGGTCCATGCCGTTGATATCCGCGACCGCGACGCGCTGAGCGCGGTGTTTGCCGCGCATCCGGTGGACGCAGTGATCCACTTCGCCGGGCTGAAAGCGGTGGGCGAGTCGGTGCAGCTGCCCCGCGCGTACTACGACAACAACGTGGCCGGCACCCTGGTGCTGCTCGATGTGATGGCCGCGCATGGCGTCAAGCGCATGGTCTTCAGCTCGTCGGCCACGGTGTATGGCGACCCGGCCAGCGTGCCGATCCGCGAGGATTTCCCGACCGGGCCGACCAACCCCTATGGCCGCACCAAGTGGATGCTGGAGTTCATCCTGCAGGATGTGGCCGCTGCCGATGCCGAGTGGGCGATGGCGCTGCTGCGTTATTTCAACCCCGTGGGCGCCCACCCCTCGGGCCTGATCGGCGAAGACCCCAACGGCATCCCGAACAACCTGATGCCCTATGTCAGCCAGGTCGCGGTCGGCAAGTTGCGGGAACTGAGCGTGTTTGGAGATGATTACGCGACCGTTGATGGCACCGGCGTGCGCGACTACATCCACGTGGTCGATCTCGCCGTCGGCCATGTCCGGGCGGTCGAGCGCCTGATGCGGGGCGCCGGCGTGCTGACGCTCAACCTGGGCACCGGGCGGGGCTACAGCGTGCTCGAGGTGGTCAAGGCCTTCGAGCAGGCCTCGGGCCGGCCCGTGCCCTACCGGATTGCGCCGCGGCGTGCGGGCGACATTGCCCAGTGCTACGCCGATCCGGCGCGGGCCGAGGCCGAGCTGGGCTGGCGGGCCGAGCATGACCTGGCCGCCATGTGCGTCGACGCCTGGCGCTGGCAGTCGGGCAACCCGGACGGCTACGGCGGATAAGGGCGGTGTGCGGGGTGCTGGACGTCGCCAAGGCCTGCGCTTATGATGCGTTTTGTTTTTGCACAAAAGTAAATCATGACCGCATCTGTCTCCAGCGCGACCACGCATGAAGCCCTTCGTCTGTTCCGCGCCATCTACGCGGCCGTACGCCATCACCTGCAGAGTATCGAGCGGCGCTGCGGTGCCAGCGGTGCGCAGGTGTGGGCGCTGGCCCTGCTTGCGCGTCAGCCGGGCATGCGGGTGACCGAGCTGGCCGACGCCATGGCGATTCACCCGTCGACGGCCAGCAACCTGCTGGCCAAGGCCGAAAAGGCCGGCCTGTTGCGTCGCGAGCGTTCACAGGCCGACCAGCGGGTGGTCAAGCTCTACCTGACCGAGTCGGGCAGCGATACGCTGGCGAAGGCGCCCGAGCCGGTCGCCGGGCTGCTGCCCGATGCGTTGGCCCGGCTGCCGCAGGATGTCCTCCTGCGCCTCAGTGGCGACCTGCACACGCTGGCCAAAAGCATGGCGGTGCAGGAAGATGCCGCCGGCCGGCCGTTTTCCGACCTCTGAGCAACGCGCCGCGCGTTCGCCGCCATGACCTGGCCGTTCCTGCCCGCGTGGCCGCCCGATTTCAACGGCTTTGTCCTGTTCGGCCTGCTCATGCTCGCCGGCCTGGTGGGCGGCGAGCTGGCGCATCGTAGCGGCTTTCTGCCCCGCATTACCGGCTTCATCGCCATCGGTTTCGTCCTCGGCCCGAGCGTGGCCGGCCTGGTCACCCCGGAAATGCTCGACGGGGCGCAGGTGTTTGTGGATGTTGCGCTGGGCCTGATCCTGTTCCAGCTCGGGCGGCTGCTCGACCTGTCGCTTGCCTGGCGCGAGCGGCCGTTGCTGGCAGCGGCAGTGGCGGAGGCCGGCCTGGCCTTTGCCGCGGTGTTCCTGGTCCTGATGCAGTTCGACATCGCACCCATCCAGGCCGCCGTGGCTGCGGCCATCGGCATTTCGTCATCACCGGCGGTGGTGCTGCTGGTGGTGCGCGAACTCGGCGCCAAGGGGCCGCTGACCGATCGCAGCCTGATGCTGGTGGCGATGAACAACATCTTCTCCTTCCTCGCCTATACGGCCTTGCTGCCGTTCATCCATTACGCGCACAACTCGGGCTGGGAGGTCGCCGTGCTCGAGCCGCTCTATGTGCTGGGCGTGTCGGTGGGGATCGCCGGCGTGTTTTCGTGGTTGCTGCTGCAGCTGGCGCGCTTGCTGCCGAAGGAGGAGACCACGCAGTTTGCGTTGCTGATCGGCATGATCGTCGGCACCGTCGGCGTGGCGCAGCTGGCCAATGCGTCGATGCTGCTGAGCCTGCTGGCGCTGGGCGTCATGACACGCAATCTGGATCGCCAGTCGCATGTGCTGCCCGTGGATTTTGGCAGCGGCGGCGAGATTTTCTTTGTCATCCTGTTCGTGGTGGCCGGCGCGCGCCTGCACCTGTCCGATCTGAGCTCGGCTGGCTTCGCTGCGGTGGCGTTCGTGCTCGCGCGTTTCGCGGGCAAGAGCCTCGGGGTGATGATCCTGACCCGCGGCGGGCTGGACGTGCGCCAGTCGGCGCTGACCGGCCTGACCCTGGTGCCCATGGCCGGCATGGCGATCGGGCTCACGCAGATGACGGCGGCGCGCTACCCGGAATTCGCCGCGACCTTGTCGGCCATCGTGCTGGGCGCTATCGTCATTCTCGAAACGATCGGGCCGGTGCTGACCGAGTACGCCCTCAAGCGCAGCGGTGAAGTCCCCAGCCCCGATGCGCGCGCCGACGCCGCCGATGGCCCGCCCATGAGCCGGCCGCCGGCGTCGCCAGACCAGCCGGAGGGCGGTGATGCGTAATGTGCTGTTGACGGTGTCGGTGGTTCTGGCCGCAGTCTTCATGCTGCAGAACTTTCATTCCATCGAACTGAGCTTTGTGGTCTGGCACTTCCAGACGACGGTGGCGATGGCCTTGCTGTGGGCCGTCGTGCTCGGTGGCGTGATCGGTGTGCTGGCCATGCTGCCGTGGACCTTGCGGACACGGCGGGAGGCGCGCCACATTCGCCAGCAGCTGGACGCCGCGGCCGCCTTGCCCAAGCCGCCGGCCGCGCCGGACCCTCGCGCCGCCCATCCTCCGGCGCGGCCGCGATGAATGCTCAGCGCGGCTGGTCGCAGCCTCTGCGGATCGTTGGCAGGACCGGTGTGTCGCCAATGCGCATCGCTGGGCGGCGTCGGCGACGGTCGTGGTGGGGGACTGCCTGAACCTACCAGTTTGAACCTACCAGTTGCGGCGAATGCGGTTGCGGTGCTGGACGTCGCTGGGCAGCAGTTTCTGCATGGCTTCCAGGCGCTGTTCGAGCATCCTGGCGGCTTCGTCGAAGGTGCTGCGATTGAGTTGTGGTAGCTCGCTCTGGCGGGCAATGAGGCGGGCGAACAGCTCGATGTGATGCTTGCGCTGCTGGCTGTCTGCCGGCAGGAATACGCCGAGGCTGGCCTTTTCGAGCGTGTCGAGTACCTTCAGCCGGCGCTCGACGCGGCGCAGATAGCGGCTTTGTGGGTCCTGGGCGACAGACGGTGACGGATCCGGCATGGCGGGTCTCCTCGGTGCGGAAGTCGGCAGACATCGGCCCCGGTGCGGGGCGACCGACGCGTCGAAACTAGCACAAAGGCCGGGCGGCCGGCGCCGTGTTCCCGCTGCCCGGCCGGCGGGGGGCGCCGGCCGGGGGCATGGCGCGTTCAGGCGTGGTGGATGCTCGTGCCGAGCAGGGCCAGGAATTGCGCGATCCACTGCGGATGGGCGGGCCAGGCGGGGGCGGAAACCAGGTTGCCGTCGGTCATGGCGGCGTCGACCGCGATCCCCTCATAGTGGCCGCCGGCGGCGCGCACATCGGGCCCGCAGGCCGGGTAGGCCGTGCAGTGCCTGCCGCGCAGCACATCCGCCGCGGCAAGCACCTGCAGGCCGTGGCACACCGCGGCAATCGGCTTTTTGGCCTGGTCGAAGTGGCGCACGATATCGAGCACGCGCGCGTTGAGCCGGATGTATTCGGGCGCCCGCCCGCCGGGGATGCACAGGCCGTCGTAGTCGGCCGGATCGATGGCGTCGAAGCTGGCGTTGAGGGTGAAGTTGTGGCCGCGCTTCTCGGTGTAGGTCTGGTCGCCCTCGAAATCGTGGATGGCGGTGGCGATCTGCTCGCCCGCCTGTTTGTCGGGGCAGACGGCATGCACCGTGTAGCCGACGGCGAGCAGGGCCTGGAAGGGCACCATCAGCTCATAGTCTTCAACGAAATCGCCGGCCAGAATCAGAATCTTGCGTGTCATTGGGATCTCCTCCTGAAGGTGGGTGCCGCGCGGCAATGACATCGCCGCGACGGCAACTACACTGTAGGGAGTCGACGGCGCGTCGGGGTAGTAGCGCGGTGCTACAAGGAGAGGCTATGTGCAATCTGTATTCCGGCCAGGATCCGGCCAGCTATGAAACCGTGAAGCGGTCGGTTCGCCTCAACGGCCATGTGACCAGCGTGGCGCTGGAGCGGCAGTTCTGGGACATCCTGGAGCGCCTGGCGGCGACCGAAGGCTTCAGCCTGGCGCAGTTTCTTGCCCGGCTGCACGATGAGCACCTGGCGCGGCATGGCGATGTCAGCAACTTCTCGTCGCTGCTGCGGGTGGCTTGCACCATTTACCTGGGCCGGGGTGAGCGTGCCTCTGGCGAGGTGTCGGCCGAAGCGGCCTGAGCGGCGGTTCAGGCGGCCCGGGCGGGGCGGGGCTGTCCCGGCGGTTGCGCCGATGGGCGGCCGATCAGATAGCCCTGCGCATAGTCGATGCCGATCTCGTCGAGCAGGGTGAGGATCTCGGCGTTTTCGACAAACTCGGCGATGACCTCGATGTCCAGCTGGCGGGCCAGGGCGGTGATGCTGCGCACGAAGACCTGGTCGCGCTCGTTGTGGAGCATGTTGGCGACGAAATCGCCCTCGATCTTGAGGAAGTCGAAGGTGAAGTTGCGCAGGTAGTGGAAGGAGGAGAAGCCGGAGCCGAAATCGTCGATGGCCAGCTTGAAGCCTTCCGAGCGCAGTTCGGACAGGAAGCGCTGCATCAGGCTGAGGTTCTTGACGGTGTCGCGCTCGGTGATTTCGAACACGATGCGCTCGGCCGGGAAGCCCGAGGCGGCGACGATGCTGCGTAGCGTGGCGGTGAATTCCGACAGTACCAGTGCACGCGGGGAGAGGTTGAAGAACAGATAGCCGTCGTAGTCGGTTTCTGCCACCCGGGCCAGCGCGGCCTCGATCACGATGGCGTCGAGGCGGTGGATGACGCCGACCTTCTCGGCGATCTCGATGAACTGGTCGGCGCGGATCACCTCGCCGTTGATCTCGATGCGCGAGAGCACTTCCACCGCCGCCACCCGCTTGCTGCCGATGGCCATGATCGGCTGGAAGTACGGCGTGACGCGCTTCTCCTCCACCGCGGCGAGCACCGCCACGCCCATCTCGGACAGGTCGCGGAACACCGTCATCACGTCGGCGTTGGTTGGCAGGCGGACCCGCTCCTTACCTTCGGCCTTGGCGCGGTACATCATGGTGTCGGCGAACAGGAACAGGTCTTTCGCGTCGGCCGCGTGGTCCGGGTACACCGCCACGCCGATCGACGCCGAGGCATGCAGACGGTCGCCGTTGCTGGCCTCGATGGACACATTGCGCGCTACATCCAGCACCCGTTGGGCCACGGTATAGCCCTGTTCCATGTCGGCTTCGGGCAGCACCACGACGAACTCGTCGCCGCCGTAGCGGGCAAAGATGTCGCCCGGGCGCAGTGCTTCGCCAACCCCGGTGGCGAACTGCTGCAGGAAGCGGTCGCCACAGGCGTGGCCGTAGTGGTCGTTGATCAGCTTGAAGTTGTCGAGGTCGAGCAGCAACAGGGTAAAGGGGGCCGCGTGGCGCTGGCTGCGGCCGATCTCGTAGCCGAGCAGTTCCCAGAACACGCGCTGGTTGTAGAGGCCGGTGAGCGGGTCGCGGGTGGCGTAGTACTCCAGGTCGCGGGTGTACTTGTGGATGGCCTTGATCGAGCCGACCACGTTGAGCAGGGTCGACAGGATGCTCTCGAGCACCAGCATGTGAGTCTGGTCGGTGAGGGTGTCGGCATGCACCCCGATGCCGACGATGCCGCCGATCTTGGGCTGCTCGACGAACAGCGACTTGACCTTGAGCGCCAGCTCGGTGGTGTCCACCGTCGCCGATAGCGCGGCGTCGCTGTTGTGGTGGTGGCGCAGCGTGACTTCGGCCGGGCCGGACAGCCGGGGATGGTGCTGGACCGCGTCTGAGATCTGCCGCTCGACCATTGCCCGCAGTGCATCGCTGGGCCGACCGTGCCAGAACACCTCGACATCGAAGGCTTCGTCGTCGATCTGGAAGACCGAGAACAGCACATGCACTTCGATCACCGCGTTGATGTCGGTGAGCAGCTGGTTGACGTACTCGCGCCAGTCGCGGATCACGTCGGAGGTGATGACGAATTTCTCGAGCAGCCCGATCTCGAACAGCAGGATGTCCTTGTCCACCGCGATCGCGCGCAGGCGCATGGCGAGCGTGCCCAGCGCATTCTGGATGCGGGAGATTTCGGTGAAAGGCTGGGTGTCGGTCGGATTGCTGAGCGCCTTGAGGTCGGCGATGCTGCCGATGGTATTGACCTGCTCTTCAACGGCCTCGACGCTGCGGCCGATGCGGCGGCTGACCCACCAGACCCCGCCCGAGGCGATGCCGATGCCCAGCAGGATGCTCGGCATGGCGCTGAAGAAGAACGCCCACAGCGCTTCGGAGACCACCTGCGACAGCGGCGCCCGCACCTCGATGGCGCCGAGCACCTGCCCTTCCGTCGCCAGGTTGTGGCAGGTCAGGCAACGCGTTTCGGCGACCAGCGGGAAAATGCTGCGCAGGTTGCCCTTGATGACTTGTTCGCTCGGCGCGCCGCGTGTCAGCACCTCGCGCAGCAGCGGGTCGCTGCCGCGTTCGTCGGCCGCGCCCGGGGCCGTTGCCGCATGGATGCGGATGGTCATGTCGGGGTTGCTGGCGCGCAGGGCGGCATTGAAGGCCCGGGCCTGGTCCGGATACCAGCCGGTATTCATGACCTCGTAGAGCATGGCCCGGGTCAGGCGGGCGCTTTCTTCTGCCTGGCTGCGGGCATGGCGGGTCAGCGTCTCTTCGAATCCGCTGCCGACGGCATACCAGCTGCCGCCGACGAACACGAGCCCGACCACGGCCGAAGTCAGCAGAATGAAGAAGCGGATGCTCATGGCGCGGCCGTGGGCAGGAAATGGGGATTCAACGCTACCCGCCTTGTGAGATGATGAATTTGCGCTGAATCAAATATTTCGTTACATCTGCTTGAAGCTATTGTGTTTCAAGGGCCTTGCACGATACGAGCGAGTATGGGGGCGAGGTAGGCGCCGGTGTGGCTACCCGGCGTGGCCGCGAGGGTCTCCGGCGTGCCGGCGGCCAGGATGGTGCCGCCGCCGTTGCCGCCTTCCGGGCCGAGGTCGATCAGCCAGTCGGCAGTCTTGATCACGTCGAGGTTATGCTCGATCACCACCACCGTGTTGCCGTGGTCGCGCAGCCGGTGCAGCACGGTCAGCAGCAGCTCGATGTCCTGGAAGTGCAGGCCGGTGGTCGGCTCGTCGAGGATGTACAGCGTGCGGCCGGTGTCGCGCTTGGACAGCTCCAGCGCCAGCTTGACCCGCTGAGCCTCGCCGCCCGACAGCGTGGTCGCGCTCTGGCCAAGCCCGATATAGCCCAGGCCGACATCCTCCAGCGTCTGCAGCTTGCGGGCCACGGCCGGCACCGGGGCGAAGAACTCCAGCGCCTGCGAGACAGTCATCTCCAGCACGTCGTGGATGGTCTTGCCCTTGTAGCGCACGTCCAGCGTCTCGCGGTTGTAGCGCTTGCCGTGGCAAACATCGCAGGGCACGTACATGTCGGGCAGAAAGTGCATCTCGACCTTGATCAGGCCGTCGCCCTGGCAGGCTTCGCAGCGCCCGCCCTTGACGTTGAACGAGAAACGCCCCGGCCCGTAGCCCCGGGTGCGCGCCTCGGGCACGCCGGCAAACAGCTCGCGGATCGGTGTCAGCAGGCCGGTGTAGGTGGCCGGGTTGGAGCGTGGCGTGCGGCCGATGGGGGACTGGTCGACATTGATCACCTTGTCGAAAAAGGCCAGCCCGTCCACGCTGTCGTGGGGCGCCGGCTCGGTGTTCGAGCCATACAGGTGGTGTGCCGCCACGGCGTACAGGGTGTCGTTGATCAGCGTCGACTTGCCCGAGCCGGACACCCCGGTGACACAGGTGAGCAAGCCGACCGGCAGATGGAGGTCGGCGCCCTTGAGGTTGTTGCCCCGGCAGCCGCGCAGCACCAGCTGGCGGTCCTCGCGTGGGGCCACGCGCGTGGTCGGGACGGCGATCGCCCGGCGGCCCGACAGATACGCGCCGGTGAGTGAATCGGGGTGCTGGAGGATGTCTTCGGGCAGCCCCTCGGCCACCACCTCGCCGCCATGCACGCCGGCGCCCGGGCCCATGTCGACCACGTGGTCGGCCGCGCGGATGGCGTCTTCGTCATGCTCGACCACGATCACCGTGTTGCCCATGTCGCGCAGGCGCTTGAGCGTGCCGAGCAGGCGGTCGTTGTCGCGCTGGTGCAGGCCGATGGACGGCTCGTCGAGCACGTACATCACGCCGGTCAGGCCCGAGCCGATCTGGCTGGCCAGACGGATGCGCTGCGCTTCGCCGCCCGACAAAGTGTCGGCGGAGCGTTGCAGGGTGAGGTAGTCGAGACCGACATTGATCAGGAAGTGCAGGCGGTTGGTGACCTCACGCACGATCTTGTCGGCGATCTGGGCGCGGTGGCCGGTGAGTTGCAGGTTCTCGAAATAATGGGCGCAGTCGGCGAGCGGCAGATGGCTCAATTCGGGCAGGGTGCGGGTGCCGATGCGCACATGGCGGGCTTCGGCGCGCAGGCGGGCGCCGGCGCACACCGGGCAGGCCTGGGTGCCGCGTAGCTTGGCCAGTTCTTCACGCACCGCCATCGAGTCGGTCTCGCGATAGCGACGCTCCAGGTTGGGGATGATGCCTTCGAAGGGGTGCTCCTTGAGCACCGAACGGCCGCTGTCCGAGAGGTAACGGAAGGCGATCGCCGTTTTGCCGCTGCCGTGCAGCACCACCTCGCGCACTTCTTCGGTCAGCTCTTCGAAGGGCGCCTCGATGTCGAATTTGTAGTGCTTGGCCAGCGAGGTGAGCATTTGATAGTAAAACTGGTTGCGCCGGTCCCAGCCGCGGATCGCGCCGCCGGCCAGCGACAGCTCGCGATGCGCCACCACACGCTGCGCATCGAAAAACTCCATCGCCCCCAGACCGTCGCACTTGGGGCAGGCGCCGGCCGGGTTGTTGAAGGAAAACAGGCGGGGCTCAAGCTCGGCCAACGCAAAGTTGCACACCGGGCAGGCGAAGCGCGAGGAAAACAGGTGCTCGGCGCCGCTGTCCATTTCGAGCGCGACGGCGCGGCCCTCGGCATGGGTGAGCGCGGTCTCGAAGGATTCGGCCAGGCGCTGGCGGGCGTCGGTACGCACCTTGAGGCGGTCGACCACCACGTCGATGCTGTGACGCTTGTTTTTGTCGAGCTTGGGTGCGGCGTCGAGGTCCACCACCTCGCCGTCGATGCGTACCCGCACAAAGCCCTGCGCACGCAGCTCGGAGAGCAGGTCGAGCTGCTCGCCCTTGCGGTTGACCACCACCGGCGCGAGGATCATCAGTTTGGTGTCTTCGGGCAGGGCCAGCACATGGTCGACCATCTGGCTCACGCTCTGCGCCTCGAGCGCATGCTCGGGGTGGTCGGGGCAGTAGGGCGTGCCGGCGCGCGCGAAGAGCAGGCGCAGATAGTCGTGGATCTCGGTGACCGTGCCCACCGTCGAGCGTGGGTTGTGGCTGGTCGCCTTCTGTTCGATGGAAATCGCCGGGCTCAGGCCCTCGATCAGGTCCACATCGGGCTTTTCCATCAACTGCAGGAACTGCCGCGCATAGGCCGACAGCGACTCCACATAGCGGCGCTGCCCCTCGGCGTAGAGCGTGTCGAAGGCCAGCGAGGACTTGCCCGAGCCCGACAGCCCGGTGATCACCGTCAGGCGATTGCGCGGCAGGTCGAGGTCGATGTTCTTCAGGTTGTGGGTGCGCGCACCGCGAATTCGAATGTTGTCCATGCCAGGCTTTGTAACCGAGTGGAGGCTGCACCAGGGCAGGTCGATTGAGATCCCGCCGGCCAGCCTGTCAGTCGATCGTGCACTGCAGCCCGCCGGGCGCAACCTGCTAATATACGCAATTCACTTCGCCCGGACCAAGTTTCGTCCCCCATGGCCGATACCGACACCATGACATCCGCCGAACGGCGCACCGGCGCGTCGCTGGCAGGCATCTTCGGCCTGCGCATGCTCGGCCTGTTCCTGATCCTGCCCGTGTTCGCGGTCTACGCACGCGCTCTGCCGGGCGGCGACAACCTCACCCTGGTGGGGCTGGCGCTGGGCATCTACGGCCTCACCCAGGCGTGCTTCCAGATTCCCTTCGGTATCGCCTCCGACCGCTTCGGGCGCAAGCCGGTCATCATCTTCGGCCTGCTGCTGTTTGCCGCCGGCTCGGCCATGGCCGCAATGGCCCACAGCCTGCCGTGGATCATCGCCGGTCGCGCCCTGCAGGGCGCCGGCGCCATCTCCGCCGCGGTCACCGCGCTGGCGGCCGACCTCACCCGTGAGCAGCACCGCACCAAGGTGATGGCCATGATCGGCTCCAGCATCGGGCTGGTGTTCGCCATCTCGCTGGTCGCCGCACCCCTGCTCTATGCCGCCATCGGCATGGCGGGCATCTTCTGGATGACTGCCGGCCTGGCGCTGTTCGCCATCGTGGTGCTGCGTCGCGTGGTGCCCAATCCGCCGCGGGTCGAGGCCCGGCCGGTGCGCTTTGCCGGGGTGCTGCGCGACACCCAGTTGCTGCGCCTCAACCTCGGCATCTTCACCCTGCACACGGTGCAGATGGCCATGTTCGTGGTGGTGCCCGCCGCGCTGGTGGCGCGGGGCAACCTGCCGATTGCCGAGCACTGGAAGATCTACCTGCCGGCGGTGCTGGTCAGCTTCGCGCTGATGATTCCCGCCATCATCGTGGCCGAGCGCAAGAACCGGCTCAAACCCATCTTCATGGCAGCCATCGCCTTGCTCTCTCTCTCCCAGATCGGCCTGCTGTTTGGTCGCGAACAGCTGTGGCAGATGGCGGCGCTGCTGGTCGCCTTCTTCGTTGCCTTCAATATTCTCGAAGCCACGCTGCCCTCGCTGGTCTCGCGCGTCGCGCCGCCGGCCTCCAAGGGCGCGGCGCTGGGCGTCTACAACACCAGCCAGGCCATCGGCCTGTTTCTCGGCGGCATGCTCGGCGGTGCGCTCAGCCAGCATCTCGGGCCGGACAGCGTGTTTGTGGTGACTGCACTGATGGCCCTGCTGTGGCTCGGCGTGGCCATGACCATGCTGCCGCCGCCCAAAGTGGCCACGCGCAGCTACCCGATCGCCGCCACGGTAGACATCGACGCCGTACGCCGGCAAATTCTCGATTTGCCGGGCGTGCGCGAAGCCGTCATCGAACATGATGCGCGCATGGCGCATCTCAAAGTCAATCTGGACCGGTGGGACGAATCCCGCCTGCGCCAACTCATCGGAGGAGAAGTCTGAAATGGCATCGGTCAATAAAGTGATTCTGGTCGGCAACCTGGGGCGTGACCCGGAGATCCGCTACGCCCCATCCGGCGACGCCATCTGCAATGTCAGCATCGCCACCACGGACACCTGGAAGGACAAGCAGACCGGCGAGAAGAAGGAAGCCACCGAATGGCACCGCGTGGTGTTCTTCGGCAAGCTGGCCGAAATCGTCGGGCAATACCTCAAGAAAGGCCGTGCCATCTATGTTGAAGGCCGCCTGCAGACCCGCAAGTGGCAAGACCAGAACGGCCAGGACCGCTACACCACCGAGATCCGCGCCACCGAAATGCAGATGCTCGGCGGCCGTGACAGTGGCGGTGGTGGCGGCGACGCGCCGATGGACGACGGCGGCTACGACCAGCGCCCGGCCAGCCGCCCCGCGCCGCAACAGCAGCGCCCTCAGCAAGGCGGCGGCAACCGTCCGGCACCGGCCAGTGGGTCGGGCGGCGGGTTCGGGGATTTCGACGACGATATTCCGTTCTGAGCACGGGGTGTTTCAGAGAAGATGTCAAAGCGGAGTTCCCCTGCGGGAACTCCGCTTTTTGCTTTTCTTCAGGGAGTGGAAGCATGGGAACGTTGTTCGATCAGCCTCGCCGCGAAATGAGAAGTGTAGCCACCGACCAGATCGATTCTTTTCTTCAAGAGCTCGTTACGCTATCGAAAAAGCACGGTGTGCCAGTAGCCGACGTGATCGCAGCAGCAAATGTGCTTCAGCTCAAGAGGAAAAATGACCTCGCCGTGGGAAATGGTGACGTATTTGATGAGCAGATGGCGAGCCTTGGTGAAGTGATTCGCGAAGTGGCGTCAGCTCTACGGGATATAAAGAGTCCCGGTTGATCTGTGTCTTGCGTCGAGAAGGCCGGAGCAAGCGTAGCCCGGATGGAGCGCAGCGGAATCCGGGACCGATCGCTGGTTGAGCAATGATGCATCGAGTTTGAGCAACCGCTGCTCCCGGATTCCGCTGCGCTCCATCCGGGCTACGGCTTCTCTCTGATGGTGGTGGTTCAGCGCGTCGCCATCGCCGCGCCGATCCGCCGCAGCCCCTCGTCCAGCGTCTGGCGCGGGCAGCCGAAGTTGAGCCGTACGAAGCCTGCCGGGGCACCGAAGTGGCGGCCGTCGGAGAGGCCGACGCCGTGGGCCTCGAAGAAGGCGGCCGGGTCGGTGAGGCCGGTGTCGCGGCAGTCGATCCAGGCGAGATAGGTGGCTTCGGGGCGGGTGGTGCGCAGGCCGGGCAGGGCGGCGATGGCGTCGACGACGCGCTCACGGTTGCCGCGCAGGTAGTTGATGAGCGCGCGGCGCCAGGGTTCGCCGTCGCGGTAGGCGGCTTCCGTGGCGACCAGGCCGAGCACATTGGGATGCGGCACGAGGCCGCGCATGGCGTGCAGGTAGCGTTTGCGCAGGCGCGCGTCGGGGATGATGGCGAAGCTGGCGTAGAGCGGGGCGATGTTCCAGGTCTTGCTGGGCGCCATGAGGGTGATGCTGCGCCGGGCGATGGCCTCGTCGAGCGCGGCGATGGGGGTATGGGTGCCGTCGAGCACCAGGCCGCAGTGGATGTCGTCGGAGCAGATGATGAGGTCGTGCCGCTCGGCGCGCTCGGCCAGGGCGGTCAGTTCCTCGCGGGTGAATACGCGACCGACCGGGTTGTGCGGGTTGCACAGCAGGAGCATGCGGGTGCGCGCGTCGATGGTGGCGTCCACCGCGTCCCAGTCCCAGCGCCAGTGATTGTCCGCTTCGACCAGGGCCACGGCTTGCAGCGTGCGCCCGGTGTTGGCCGGCGCGTGCAAAAAGGGCGGGTACACCGGCGTGGCGGTGAGCACGCCGTCGCCCGGCTCGCCGGCGATGGCGCAGGCGACATTGAAACCGGTGACCACGCCGGGCAGCCACACCAGCCAGTCGGCATCGATGCGCCAGTTGTGGTCGCGCTCGAGGCTGTGCACCACGGTGTCGACCAGCGAGGGCCAGGGGCCGGCATAGCCAAACACCTTCTGGTCGATGCGCGCGTGGAGCGCGTCGAGAATGGGCGGCGGGGTGGCGAAGTCCATGTCGGCCACCCACATGGGGATCACGTCGCGGCCGGCGTAGCGGGCCCATTTTTCGTCGGGAATGGCGCGGCGGTCGATGACGGTGTCGAAGTCGAAGGTCGGAGCGGTCATGGGCGGAGCATGCATGGACGGGATGACCCGAGTGTAGGGAGATGAGGCTGTCGGTGTCACGCGCAGAGGGGGGGGCGAAGACAGAAAATCGTCAGCGGTGTCGGCATTGAACGTGATGCGGATTGGTAGGGTGGGCGGCTTGCCGCCCACCAGCGATACCCCCACAACCGCTGCATGGTGGGCGGCAAGCCGCCCACCCTACGCACGGGGCTCACGGCCGATCATTGCGCTTGGCGTGGGGGGGGGCGGTCATCCGCCGGGCCGTCCCACGGATGATCGCCGCCCCCTCGGGAGGCTGCGAGCGAAGCGAGCGTGGGGGCTCGGTCATCCGCCGGGCCGTCCCAAGGATGGCCGCCGCCCCCTCGGGGGGCAGCGAGCGAAGCGAGCGTGGGGGCCTTTCTCTACACCCCGCCGCCGTGATGCTCGACGAAATGCTTGAGCACCATCTTGAGCATGGTCACCCGGTGCTTGTCGCCCTTGGCGCGCGCCGCTTCGATGTCGTCGCAGATCATGCGCTTGATGCGCTTTTCGCCGCTGGCGGTGTGGGTGAGGTAGTTGCCAAGCTCGACCGCCACCATCTCGGGCAGGTGTTCGTGCTCGGCGATGGCGAGGATTTCTTCTTCGGTGAGTTCGGACAGTTCGATGCAGTCCTGAATCGTCAGCATGGTGGCTCCCTCCTGTAGTGGACGCGGGGCGTATCACCGGATTCAGCGTGCGCCGGCGATACCGCTCGGCGTCGTGACATTCTGGTGACAGTAAAGCATTGATCGACACCGTAAAGTTTGATCCGTGGCAATCGCCCGGCGCAAGCCCGCTAGAATGCGGTGAATGTCGAACCCATGGAGGCAAGAATGTCGGTGCTGATCCCCTGGCCGGAAGAAATCTACGCGGTCGATTCGTGTTACATGCGGCCGCAGCTGGCGGCGATTCATCTGATCCGCTCGGGCGATCGGGTGGCGATTGTCGATACCGGCAACAATGCCTCGGTGCCGCATGTGATGGCGGCGCTGGCCGAACTGGGCCTGGGCGCCGAGGCGGTGAGCCATGTGCTGCTCACGCATATCCATCTCGACCACGCGGGTGGTGCCGGCGCCTTCATGGCGGCCTGCCCGAATGCCACGCTGGTGGTGCACCCGCGGGGGGCGCGGCACATGGCCGATCCGTCCAAACTGTGGGCGGGGACGGTGGCGGTGTATGGCGAGGCCGATGCGATTGCCCGCTATGGGGAGATCCAGCCGATTCCGGCCGGGCGCATCGTCGAGGCGACCGACAATCTCGTGATCGATCTCAACGGCCGGCCGCTGCGCGTGGCCGATACGCCGGGCCATGCGCGACATCATGTGTGCTATTTCGACGAGCGCAGCCGGGCATGGTTCACCGGCGACGTGTTCGGGCTGTCGTACCGCGAGCTGGACCGTGATGGCATGGCTTTCGTGTTCCCCTCGACCACGCCGGTGCAGTTCGATCCGCCGGCGCTGCATGCCTCCATCGACCGGTTGATGGCGGCCGAGCCGGTCGCCATGTACCTCACCCACTTCAGCCGGGTGACGGACCTGCCGCGGCTGGCGGCCGACCTGCACCGGCTGATCGACGCCCATGTGGCCATTGCCCGGGCCGGCGCCGATGCGGTCGACCATCGCCACCAGATCATCCGCAGCGGGCTGTCGGCGCTGCTGCGCGAGGAGGCGCGACGCCAGCAGTGGACGCTGGACGAGACGGTGCTGTTCGACATCTTTGCGGTGGACCTGGAGCTCAACGCGCAGGGCCTGGAGGTGTGGCTCGACAGCCAGGCTTGAGGGCGATTCAGGGCGACTCGCGCAGGGCCTCGTACTTGGCCTGCGCGCCACGGTCGCCCTGCAGGGCGGCCTGCAGATACCAGTGGCGGGCCAGGCGGGTGTCCTGCGCCACGCCGTAGCCTTCTTCATACATGTGGCCGATCAGGTACTGGGCGCCGACATCGCCGCCGTTGGCGGCGGCGCGGTACCAGTGGGCGGCCTGGGTGTAGTCCTGCGCGACCCCCTGGCCGAGAAAGTACAGCGTGGCCAGCGCGATCTGCGCTTCCATGTGACCTTGCTCGGCGGCGCGGCGATACCATTCGGCGGCGGTGGAGAAGGAGCGGGCAACATGGTCGCCGTGGTCGTACAGCAGGGCGAAGTTGAACTGCGCCTGCGGTAGCCCGGCCTGGGCGGCGCGGCGCAGCCATTGCCACATGGCGTTGGCGTTGTCGCTGTGGGTCTCGCCGCGGTAGAGCATCATGGCGAAGTTGAACTGGGCCAGGCGGTTGCCGCGCCGGCCGGCGACTTCGAAATAGCGTGCCGCCGTGGCATGATCGCCGCCTTCATAGGCGTCGGCCCCGGCGCGCGCCAGACGCATGGTTTCGAGGGTCTGGGCTTGCGCCTCGGTGGTGGCGGCGCCGCTGGAGAACGACAAGGTCAGCGCAAGCGCCAGGGCAAGTGGGCGAACAGGCATGAGAGGGGCTCCCGCGGATTTCTCGTTGGAGCACGGTGGGTCGAGGGAGTTCAGTAGGATGGGCATTTCGCAGGTGGATCGGGCGCGGCGTTTTGGCGGCGTGGCGCGGGTGTATGGCGACGCCGCGCTGGCGCGGCTGCACACGGCGCGGGTGGCGGTGGCGGGGATCGGTGGCGTCGGCTCGTGGGTGGTCGAGGCGCTGGCGCGCAGCGGGGTGGGGCATCTGCGCCTGATCGACCTGGACCATGTCGCCGAATCCAACATGAACCGCCAGATCCACGCGCTGGAAGACACCCTCGGCCAGGCCAAGGTCGAGGCCATGGCGGCGCGCATCCGCCAGATCGACCCGGGCATCGTGGTCGAGTGCGTGGATGACTTCGTCACGGAAGAGAACGTGGCCACCACCCTGGGCGGGCCGCTCGACATCGTGATCGACGCCATCGACGACCTCGCCGCCAAGACGGCCATCGTGCTGCATTGTCGCCGCCACGGCATCCGCCTGGTGACGCTGGGGGCGGCCGGCGGCCAGATCGACCCGACGCGCATCGTCATCGGCGACCTCTCGCGCACCGAGCAGGACCCGCTGCTGGCCCGGCTGCGCAAGCGCCTGCGCCAGAACCACGGGTTTTCGCGCAACCCGGCGCGGCGCTTCGGCATCGACGCGGTGTACTCGACCGAGCCGCTGCGCTACCCCGCCGGCAGTTGCGATGCCGACACCGGCCCGGCCGGGCTCAGTTGCGCCGGCTTCGGCTCCAGCGTGGTGGTCACGGCCAGCTTCGGGCTGGCGGCGGCTGGCCGTGCCATCGACCGGCTGCTGGCCGCGGCGGACAGTTCAGCGCAGAAATAGCGCCGGGTCGACCGGCGTGCCGTTGAGGAACACGCTCCAGTGCAGGTGGGGGCCGGTGGCCCGGCCGCTCGACCCCACGGTGCCGACCACCTTGCCCTGCGCCACCGGCGTGCCCGCGTCGAGGGCCACGCTGTCGAGGTGGCAGAACATCGAGATCAGCCCCTGGCCGTGGTCGATGAACACGGTTTTGCCATTGAAGAAGAAATCCCCCACATGGGTGATCACCCCCGCGGCCGGCGCCCTGGCCGGGGTGCCGGTACTGGCGGCAATGTCGAGCCCGCGGTGTGGCGCGCGCGGCTGGCCGTTGAAGGTGCGGCGCAGGCCGAAGGCGCTGGAGTGCCGGCCGTCCACCGGGGTGATGAAGTCGATCTGCACCGCCTCGGTGTCGCGGAACAGCGTCTTGACCTCATTCTGCGTCGCCGCCTCGGCCTCGATGCGCCGCAGGTCGGCCGGGTCGGGCTCGACCATGCGCGGGTTCTTGATCTGCAGGTGCTGCACCGGATAGGCCTTGTCGGTCAGCGTCAGCGGGTGCGCTTCGGTCCGCCCCTGGCGGGTGACCGAGACGGCGTGCTGGCCGGGCGTCAGGTCCAGCGGCAGGCCGATCCAGGCGGCCCACTGGGCGCCCTCCCGGCGCACCAGCACGGGCTTGTCGCCGAAGCGGACGTCCGGGCGAGGCTCGCTGGCCGGGGCGACCGCCAGGTGGGCGATGCCGCCGGGCACCAGCGAGGGCGTGGGCGCGCCGACGGCGCCGAGCGAGACGGTGGCGAGCGTGGCGCCGAGCAGGTGGCGACGCCAGTGGCTGAAGAATGTCATCATGGGCGCATGATAACGATTTGCGCCGGGGCTCGGCAGCGTGGCGGTGCCACCTGTCGTCCAGGCGTTACAAGGAGAGGCTGATGGCAGGAAAAGGCATCGTTCTGTTCGGACATGGCGCCCGCGATCCGGAGTGGGCCGGCCCGATGAACCGGGTGGCGGCCCGCATCGCGGCGCGTGCCCCGGATACCCCGGTGCGTGTGGCCTTCATGGAGTTCCTGAGCCCGACGCTCGACGCGGCGGTCGACGCCCTGGTGGCCGAGGGCGCCGACCGGATCACGGTGGTGCCGGTCTTCCTGGCCCAGGGCGGCCACCTGAAGCGCGATGTGCCGAAGCTGGTCGAAGCGGCCGCCGCACGTCACCCGGCGGTGTCGGTGGTGCAGGTGCTGGCCGCCGGCGAGGCCGACGGCGTTGTCGAGGCGCTTGCGGATTATGCCCTGGGGGTTGCATGATGGCGCTCTGACGCCATCGCGTCGCCCGACGAGCCCAGCACTGCGTGAAGATCCCGCCCGACGACACTCCCTTGTCATCCTCCGCTGTTTCGCCGCCATGGTGGAGCCGCTGGGGGGTGGTCCTGGTGGCGGCGCTGCTGCTGGCGACGACGCTGGGCGGCTGGTGGGCGATGCGCACGCGGGTGCTGGCAACGGCGGCGCAGGGTTTTGCCCGCGACGCCGATGCGCTGGTGGCCGAGGCCGAGGCGCGGCTGGCCCGTTTTGCCGACATCCAGCGCGGGGCCGCCGGGCTGGTGCGCCTGGCCGGTACCATGCCGACCAGCGACTGGGAGGCCTATGTCGATTCGCTGGGCCTGGGGCGCGCCTTTCCCGGCTTCTCCAGCCTGTCGGTGGCCTGGCGCATTCCCGATGCCAGCCGCCATCAGCTCGACCCGTGGGTCAGCGGGGCGGTGGGCGAATACTTCGACATCCGGCCGGTCGGGGTGCGCAGCCTCTACCTGCCCGTGGTGCGGGTGGCGCCGCCGCCGGCAGATCTGTCACGCGTGCTTGGTTTCGACCTGTTGTCCGATCCGGTGCGCCGCGTCGCCGCCGAGTACGCCTGGCGGACCGGCGAGATGGCGCTGTCGGCGCATACCGCGGTGCGTGGCGATGCCGACGGCGGCCCTGCCTTCTCGCTGATCATGCCGGTGTACGCCACGCCGGCCGTGCCGGCCAGCGAAGCCATGCGGGATGCCGCCGCGCTGGGCGTCATCAGCGCCGACTTCCGCGCCGACGCTTTCCTGGAAGCCCTGCTGGCCGGGCGGGGCCGGCTGCTGGCGGTGCAATTGTACGATTCACGCGATACCGACCCCGCCGAGCGGCTGGCGGTGCGCGGCGTGGACGAGCCGCGGGCGCGCTTTGCCACCGATCGCCAGCTGCATGTCGGCGGCCATGCCTGGTATTGGCGGCTGGCCTCGACGCCGGCCTACGAGGCGACGATCCCGTGGTGGCAGGCGCATGCGGTGGGTGCGGCCGGCGCCGTGCTCAGTGGGGTGCTGGTGGCGCTGGTGGTGCTGCTCGGCCGGGCGCGCCGCGGCGCGCGCCAGCGTGTCGCGCTCATGACCGAGGCCTTGCGCGAGAAGGACCAGCGCCTGCGCCTGGCCCTGGAAGGCGCGCAGGAAGGTTGGTGGGACTGGGATCCGGTGCGTGGCGGCATGCTCGCCTCGGACCGCGCCCTGCAGATCCTGCAAGTCGCCGAGCGCCTGCCGGCCAGCCAGCTGCTGGCCTTGTGGCGCAGCCGCCTGCATCCGCACGACCGCGAACAGGTCGACGCTGCGATCACCCGCCATGTCGATTTCAATGCCCCGCTCGACATGCGCTGCCGCATCGTGCTGCCCGATGGCGTGATGCGCTGGGTACGGGTGCGCGGCAAGGCGCGGCGGGATGCCAGCGGTGCGGTGCTCGGCGTGGCGGGGTTCATTGCCGACATCACCGACGAGCAGCTTGCGGCGCAGGCCCAGGCGCGGCTGGCGGCGCGTCATGCCAGTGCCCTGGCGGCACTGCCCGACCTGCTCTTCGAGTTCGATGAGGACGGGCGCTATGTCGGCTACCACGCCGGCAACGAGGGCGATCTGGCGGCCCCGCCCGAGGCCTTCCTCGGCAAGCGCAGCGCCGAGGTGCTGCCGGCCGCGGTGGCCCGCGCGCTGGACCAGGCCTGCAAGAAGGTGGCGGTGCACGGCGGGATCGAGCGGATCGAGTACGAACTCAACACCCCCAACGGCGCGGCCCAGAGCTTCGAGGGCCGGGTGGTCCGGGTCGATACCGGCGGTTTCCTGTGCATCGTGCGCAACCTGACCGACCTCAAGCGCGCCGAGCGCGAACTGACCCGTCACCGCGACAACCTCGCCGACCTGGTGGCCGAGCAGACCATGGACCTGTTGCTGGCCAAGGACGCCGCCGATCGCGCCAACCGCGGCAAGAACGAGTTCCTCGGCACCTTGTCGCATGAACTGCGCACCCCCCTGCATGCCATCCTGAGCTTTGCCGAGATGGGCTTGAGCCCCGAGGTGACCGACGCGCGGCGCATCCACTGCCTGCAGCGCATCGAACACAGCGGCAAGCGCCTGCTGGGCATGGTGTCCGACCTGCTTGCCGTCGCCCGCAGCGAGTCGCTCCACGGCAAGCTGTCGCTGGCGCCGGTTGACTGGGCCACGGTCTGCCGCGACGTGGTGGCCGAATGCGAGGCGCTGGCCCGGGCCAAGGACATGCGGCTGACGCTCTCGGTGGCAGAGCGGCTGTGCCCGGTGCGGGCCGACGGGCTGCGCCTGCAGCAGGTGGTGATGAACCTGGTGACCAACGCGATCAAGTTCTCGCCCGTGGGCAGCGAAGTGCACCTGCGCCTGGCGACACACCCCGGGGTGCGCCTGCCGGCCGACCCCGAACACGACGAGGTCATGGAGCTCGATGTGATCGACCACGGCATCGGCTTGCCCGAGGAGGGCGCCGACCGGTTGTTCGAGGCCTTTGTCCGCGGGCATGCCGACCTCCCCGATGCGCCGCCGGGCAGCGGGCTGGGGCTGTCGATCTGCCGACAGTTCGTGGAGGCCTTTGGCGGGCGCATTGCCGCCTTCAGTGGCGACGACGGCGGGGCGGTGTTCCGGGTGCAGCTGCCCTGCGCCACGGTGGCCACCGCGGTGGCCCGACCGTGAGCGCCGCCGTGGTGGCGCGCCCGCGCATCCTGCTGGTTGATGACGAGCCCTTCAATCTCGAGATCATGGCCGACGCACTTCCGGCCGAGGCCTACGATGTCAGCACCGCCAACGGTGGCCAGCGGGCGTTGACCCTGATGCGGGAGGACGCAACGGGTTTCGACCTGATCGTGCTCGATCGGCGCATGGCCGCCCCCGATGGGCTGGAGGTCTTGCGGCAGATGCGCGCGCTGCCGACCCAGGCCCATACCCCGGTGATCGTGCAGACCGCGGTGGCCGATCCCGAGATGGTGGCCGAAGGCATTGCGGCCGGCGCCTATTTCTACCTCACCAAGCCATATCGGGCGGCATCGCTGCTGGGCCTGGTGCAAGCAGCGCTGGCGCATCATTTCGAGCGGGTGCGTCTGCGCCTCGAAGTGCGCGAGCTGCGTCGCACGGTGGGGCTGATCGATGCGGCGCAGTTCCGCTTTCGCAGCGTCGACGAGGCCAGCGCCCTGGCGCATGGCCTGTCGGTGTTGTGTGCCACGCCGGATCTGGCGGCGATCGGCTTGTCGGAGTTGCTGCGCAACGCCGTCGAGCACGGCAACCTGGCCATCGGCTACGACGCCAAGACGGCCCTGGTGCAGAGCGGCCGCTGGCGCGATGAGGTCGACCGGCGGATGCGCCTGCCGGCCTATCGCGACCGGCGGGTGTGGGTCGATGTGCGGCGGGCGCCGGAGCTGGTCAGCATCACCATCCGCGATGAGGGCGAGGGCTTCGACTGGCGACCGTTCCTGAGCCTGTCGGCCGAGCGCGCCACCCAGGTCAATGGCCGCGGCATCTCGCTGGCCTGCCGGCTCGGCTTCCTGTCGGTGAGCTATCGCAACGGCGGGCGCGAGGTGGTGGTCGATTGTGCGCCGGCGGTGCTCTGCCCGGACGGATCGGCCGGCACGGCTTGACACGTGCGCATATAAGAATAAACTAATATGCGTGAATCGACAGACCCCCCGCTTCCCCCTGATCCTGCTGTGCGCCGCCGCCCTTGGCGTGGCGGCGCCGGTGCGTGCCGCCGAGCTTGAGACGGCCCCCGTCGAGCGCGCCCCGGTTGAGGTGCTGCATGTGGCCGAAGGCGTGGTCGAGGCCGTCAGCAGCGCCACCATCGCCGCGCAGGTGCAGGGCCGCATCATCGATGTGAAGGCCGATGCCGGCGACCGCGTGCGCGCCGGGCAGGTGCTGATGCGGATCGACGCCAGCGAGGCCAACCAGGCCGTGGCCGGCGCCGCCGCCTCGGTGGCCCAGGCGCAGGCGACCTATATCAACGCCCAGGCCGAGTGGCAGCGCAATGTGGCGCTGCGCGAAAAGGGTTTTGTCAGCCAGGCCGTGGTGGATCAGGCCGTGGCGACGATGAAGGCCGCACAGGCCGGGCTGAAGGCGGCGCAGGCCGGCCGCGGCCAGGCGGTGACGGTGCGCGACTTCACCACCATCGTCGCGCCGCTGGCTGGCGTGGTGGCCGAGCGCCATGCCGAGGCCGGCGAAATGGCCCAGCCGGGCCGGCCCCTGCTCACCGTGTATGACCCGGCGCAATTGCGTGTCGTGGCCCAGTTGCCGCAGTCGGTCGCCCAGGGGGTGTCGAATGCGCCGCTGGCCGCTGACATCATCCTCACCGGCACTGACGGCCGTGTGCGCGCCGCGCAGGTCATGCTGGTGCCCTCGGCCGATCCGCGCACTCACACCATGGAGGTCCGCGCCCTGTTGCCGGCCACGGTGAGCGGCGTGGTGCCCGGCCAGTTTGCCCGTCTGCTGCTGCAGCTTGGCGCGACCCCGCGCCTGACCGTGCCGGGGGCGGCGGTGCTGCGCCGGGGCGAGGTGACGGCGGTGTATGTCCAGACCGACGCGGGCTTCCGCCTGCGCCAGATACGACCCGGCGAAGTGCTGCCGGACGGCCGGATCGAGATCCTGGCCGGACTGAACGCGGGAGACAGGGTGGCCCTGGATCCCGTCAGGGCGAGTCTGCTGCGTCATCAGAACGCATCACAACAATAGCGCGGACTCGCAACGGTGCCCCCGAACGAGCCGCCGGCCGCGCCGGCGGACGCTGCGGCGGTGCCCATGCTCACGGCCAGGAGGAGAGACGAGATGGCGCATATTGTGATTGTGGGGGCGGGGCTCGGCGGTTTGCCGATGGCCTACGAGATGAAGGCGCTGGCGCGCGCGGAGGACCGGATTACGGTGGTGGCCAATACCGGCCGTTTCCACTTCACGCCGTCCAACCCGTGGGTGGCGGTGAACTGGCGCAAGCGCAACGACATCGAGCTGGAGATCGCGCCGCTGCTGGCGAAGAAGAAGATCGATTTCGTCGAGCAGGCGGTGACCCAGGTGCACGCCGCGGACAACCACCTGACGCTGGCCGACGGCAGCAGCCTGGCCTACGACGTGCTGGTGCTGGCGACCGGGCCGCAGCTGGCCTTCGACGAGATCCCCGGGCTGGGGCCTGCGGGCCACACCCAGTCGATCTGCCATGTGGATCATGCGGTGGGGGCCGAATCGAACTGGCAGGCCTTTGTCGACGACCCGGGCCCGATCGTGGTTGGCGCGGTGCAGGGCGCCTCGTGCTTCGGGCCGGCCTACGAGTTCGCCCGCATCATGGAAACCGACCTGCGCAAGCGCAAGCTGCGCGACCGCGTGCCGATGACCTTCGTCACCTCCGAGCCCTACATCGGCCACCTCGGCCTGGGCGGCGTGGGCGATTCGAAGGGCATGATCGAGTCGATGTTCCGCGACCGCCACATCAAGTGGATCTGCAACGCCAAGGTGGACAAGGTCGAGGCCGGCATGATGTTCGTCACCGAGCATGACGACGAAGGCAAGCCGAAGCGCCAGCACGAGCTGCCCTTCAAGTACTCGATGATGCTGCCGGCCTTCCGCGGCATCGACGCGGTGCGTGGGGTCGAGGGGCTGGTCAATCCGCGCGGCTTCGTGCTGATCGATGAATTCCAGCGCAACCCGCGCTACCCCAACATCTACGGCGTCGGCGTATGCGTGGCCATCCCGCCGGTGGAGGCCACGCCGGTGCCGACCGGGGTGCCCAAGACCGGCTACATGATCGAGTCGATGGTCACCGCCACGGCCAAGAACATCCGCGCCGCGCTCGATGGCGAGCCGCCGGCCGAGCGGGCCACCTGGAATGCGGTGTGCCTGGCCGACTTCGGCGACACCGGCGCGGCCTTCGTGGCGCTGCCGCAGATTCCGCCGCGCAATGTGAACTGGTACTCGGAAGGGCGCTGGGTGCATCTGGCCAAGGTCGGCTTCGAGAAGTACTTCCTGCGCAAGATGAAGAAGGGCACCACCGAGCCGATCTACGAAAAGATCGTGCTCGATGCGCTCGGCATCATGAAACTCAAGAACCGGTAGAACGCATCACGTGAGCACTGACACCCCCGTCCTCGGCCTGTCCGGAAAGATCGCCAGCGGCTTTCAGCGCAATGCGCTGACGCCGCTGCTGGCGCTGGTGCTGTTCCTGATGGGGGTGTTCGCGACGCTGATCACCCCCAAGGAGGAAGAGCCGCAGATCGACGTCACCATGGCCAACGTGTTCATCCCCTTTCCGGGGGCGGCGGCGCAGGCGGTGGAGTCGCTGGTCGCCCGGCCGGCCGAGCAGGTGCTCTCGCGCATGGCGGGGGTCGAGCATGTGTACTCGGTGTCGCGGCCGGACATGGCGGTGCTCACCGTGCAGTTCGAGGTTGGCGTGCCCAACCAGACCGCGCTGGTGCGCCTCTACGACACGCTCGAATCGCACCGCGACTGGCTCAGCCCCGAGCTGGGCGTGCTTGAGCCCATCGTCAAGCCCAAGGGCATCGACGATGTGCCGATCCTCGGCCTCACCCTGTGGACCGAAGATACCGAGCGCGCCGGCTTCGACATGCAGCAGGTGGCGCGCGCCATCGAGATCGACCTCAAGCGCATCCCCGGCACCCGCGATGTGGTCACCATCGGCGGCCCCGGCCATGTGCTGCGCGTGCTGATGGACCCGGCGCGGATGAATGCCCACGGCGTGACCGCGGCGGACCTGAAGGCGGCCCTGCAGGTGTCGAATGCCTCGCAGTCGGCCGGCCGGCTGGTGGCCGACAACCAGGAGGTGCTGGTGCAGACCGGCACCTACCTGCGCTCGGCGCAGGATGTGGCGGCCCTGGTGGTGGGCGTGGCCGAGGGCAAGCCGGTGTATCTGTCGGACGTGGCCGAGGTGGCCAACGGCCCGGACCAGCCCTCGCGCTATGTGTGGTTCGGTGCCGGCGCGGCGGCGGCCGAGCGGGGGATCGACACCACCGGGGTGTCGCCCGCGGTGACGCTGTCGGTGTCGAAGAAGCCGGGCGCCAACGCCTCGGACGTGGCCAACCAGTTGCTCGCCCGTGTCGACACGCTGAAGGGCACGGTGATCCCCGACGGCGTCAATGTCACCGTC
This sequence comes from Pseudomonadota bacterium, assembly GCA_008501585.1. GTDB lineage: Bacteria > Pseudomonadota > Gammaproteobacteria > Burkholderiales > Rhodocyclaceae > Nitrogeniibacter. The sequence continues at coordinate 142,755 of QQUN01000027.1, forward strand.
ACCCGCAACTACGGCGAAACCGCCAACGACAAGGCCAACAAGCTGATCGGCAAGCTGGTGTTCGCCACCAGTGCGGTGGTGCTGCTGGTGTTGCTCACGCTCGGCTGGCGCGAGGCGATCATCGTCGGCCTGGCGGTGACGCTGACCCTGGCGGCGACGCTGTTCGCCTCCTGGGCCTGGGGCTTCACCCTCAACCGGGTGAGCCTGTTCGCGCTGATCTTCTCCATCGGCATCCTGGTCGACGACGCCATCGTGGTGGTCGAGAACATCCACCGCTGGCACCAGCTCGAGCCCGACAAACCGCTGTGGCAGCTGATTCCCAAGGCGGTGGACGAGGTCGGCGGGCCGACCATCCTGGCCACCTTCACGGTAATCGCCGCGCTCCTGCCGATGGCCTTCGTCAGCGGGCTGATGGGGCCGTACATGAGCCCGATCCCAATCAACGCCTCGATGGGCATGTTCATCTCGCTGCTGGTGGCCTTCGTGGTCACGCCCTGGCTGGCGCAGAAGATGCTCCGGTCGGTCGATGGCCACACGCATGCCGGCGAAGACCGCCTGACGCGCCGGCTGACCGGTTTCTTCCGCGCCACCATCGGCCCGCTGATCGATCCGCGCCGCGGCCGGCGCAACCGCAGCCTGCTGTGGCTGCTGGTGATCGCCCTGATCGCCGGCTCGGTGGCGCTGGCGGCGGTCAAGCTGGTGGTGCTCAAGATGCTGCCGCTGGACAACAAGTCCGAATTCCAGGTGGTGCTCGACATGCCGGTCGGCACCCCGCTGGAGCGCACCGCCCAGGTGCTGCTGGAGATCGGCGAGGCGGTCGGCCAGACGCCGGAGGTGACCGACTGGCAGGCCTACGCCGGCACCGCCAGCCCGATCAACTTCAATGGCCTGGTGCGTCAGTACTACCTGCGCAGCGCGCCCGAGCAGGGCGACCTGCAAATCAACCTGGTCGACAAGGCGCACCGCGACCGCAGCAGCCACGAGGTGGCCGGTGCGGTGCGCGCGGCGGTGACGCGCATCGCGCGTGCCCACGGCGGCAACGCCAAGGTGGTGGAGGTGCCGCCCGGCCCGCCGGTGCTGTCGCCGATCGTGGCCGAAATCTATGGCCCGGACTACACCGGCCAGCTGGCGGTGGCCGAGCAGGTGCGCGCGGTTTTCGACACCACGGCCGACATCGTCGGCGCCGACGACACCATCGACGAGACCGCGCCCAAGCTGGTGCTGCGGGTCAACCAGGCCAAGGCGGCGCTGATGGGCGTGGCGCAGGCACAGATCGTCGAACTGATGCGCCTCGGCCTGGCGGGCGAGAGCGTCACGCCGGTGCATGGGGGCGACAACAAATACGAGATCCCGGTGCGCATCCAGTTGCCGCCGGCGCAGCAATCGACGGTGGCGCATCTGCTGCAGCTCAAGCTGCGTGCGCAGGACGGCACCCTGGTGCCGGTGTCCGAACTGGTCAGCGTGCATCCGACCGGGCGCGACCAGGTCATCTACCACAAGGACTTGCTGCCGGTGGTGTACGTGACCGCCGACATGGCCGGCGCGCTCGACTCGCCGCTCTACGGCATGTTCGACATCCGCAGCCAGATCAAGGACATGCCGCTGGTCGGCCCGCGCCTGGCCGGCGTGCTCGACGAATGGTTCATCCAGCCGCCCCACGACCCCTACGCCGGCTACAGCGTGAAATGGGACGGCGAGTGGCAGGTCACCTACGAAACCTTCCGCGACATGGGCGCCGCCTATGCCGTGGGCCTGATCCTCATCTACCTGCTGGTGGTGGCGCAGTTCCGCCGCTACCTGGTGCCCTTGATCATCATGGCGCCGATTCCGCTGACCATCATCGGCGTGATGCCCGGCCATGCGCTGCTCGGCGCGCAATTCACCGCCACCTCGATGATCGGCATGATCGCGCTGGCCGGCATCATTGTGCGCAACTCCATCCTGCTGGTGGATTTCATCAACCACCAGGTACGTGCCGGCGTGCCCTTCGCCGAGGCGGTGATCTCCTCGGCCGCGGTGCGCGCCAAGCCGATCGGCCTGACCGCGCTGGCCGCCATGATCGGCGCCGCCTTCATTCTCGATGACCCGATCTTCAACGGGCTGGCGATCAGCCTGATCTTCGGCATCCTGGTGTCTACCCTGCTCACCCTGGTGGTCATCCCGGTGCTCTACTTCGCGGCCATGCAGCATCGCGTGGCCGAGCTTCAGTCAGAAGGACGTCCGTCATGAATCTCACCGTCAACCAGTTCGTGCGCATCTTTGCCGGCGCCTTCGTGCTCATCTCGCTGGCGCTCGGGGTCGAGGGCTCGCCGCTGTTCGTGAATGCCAATTTCCTGTGGTTCACGGCCTTTGTCGGCGCCAACCTGTTCCAGAGCGGCTTCACCAAGATCTGCCCGCTCGAAAACATCCTGCGCAAGTTCGGGGTCAAGGACAGCGTCGGCTGCAGCTGAACGCCCCGCCGGGCGGGGTGGCCCTCAAGTCGCCCGCCGTGGCGGCCGATAAGCAGGAATGTCGTCCCCCGCACCCGCCTCCCTGACGCCGCCCGATGTTGTCGATGGCCACGATGGCCCGGCGGCGGATGCACTGTCGCGGCGTCGCGCGCTGCCGCTGGCGCTGGTGGTGCTGTTTCTCGGCGTCGTCCTGACCTGGGCGGCCAGCCGCTATGTCGACCAGCTGGAGTCGGCGCGTACCGAGCAGGACACCGAGCATGCCGTGAGCCGCATCACCGCGGCCTTGTCCGAGCGGGTCAACTACTATGTCGCCCACCTGCGCGCCACGGCGGGTCTGTTCGTCGCCAGCGATCGGGTGTCGCTCTTCGAGTGGGAGCGCTATGCCGCCACCACCGAGCTGAGCCCGCTCAACGACATGGGCGCGGCCGGGCTGGCCTACGCCCCGCGGGTCGCCGCCGATCGTCGTGCCGACTGGGAAGACACGATGTTCTACGGCTACGACCGGGTCATCACCATTCGCGGCTCGACGGTCGGCAGCGCGTATCCGGTGCAGTTTGTCGCGCCGCGAACCGACGCGCTCGAAGGGGTGCTGGGCTTTGATCTGGGCTCCAGCGTGGTGCGCCGCGAGGCCATCGAGGCGGCGACCGAGCGTGGCGATGTCGTCCTCAGTGCCCCGGTGGCATTGCAGGACAGCCGCGATGCCTCGCCGGCGGGCTTGCTGGTGCTGCCGGTGTTCCACCCCGCGAAACATCTGATGCCCAGCGTGAATCCGGCGGACATGGTGCGCGGGGTGGTGGTGCTGGGGGTGCGCTATCACGACTGGATCGCGTCGGTCGCGGGGAGCTGGACGAACGCGGTGGCGGTCGAGCTGATCGATGACAGCGGCGACACCCCGGTGGTGCTGGTGCCGGCGGGCGAGGTGGCATCGACGGCCCATGTGGAACGGACGCTGACCGTCGGCGGGCGCCAGTTGCGGCTGGTCTTCCACCCGACCCGGCAACTCGAGGACAGTGTGGCCGGGATCACCGTGCGCACGGCCGGTGCGCTCATGACGGTCGCCTTTGCCCTGCTGACCTTCTTCCTCGCCTCGGGCCGGCATCGTGCGCTGGCCGCCGCCGCCAAGGTCAGCGGTGCGCTGGCCGACTCCGAGCGGCGCTTTGCCCTGGCAGCCAGTGCAACCAGCGATGGCATCTGGGAGTGGTCGCCGGGCCGGCATGAGGTGTTTCTGTCGGCACGGGCGCAGCAGATCCTGTTCGGCCGTGTGCTGCCGGTGGCGGCCGGATGGCGCACCGTGCTGCGCTGCCTGCCGCCGGGCGAGCGGCGCGCCCTGCTGCTTGCCTTGCGGGGCCACCTGCAACACCGTCAGGCGCTGGACGTGGCGGTCAGCCTGCCCGACGCCGAGGGCGGGCGCCGGCATCTGCTGATTCGCGGGCAGGCCGCCTGGGACGGCTTCGGGCGGCCCACCCGTGTGGCCGGTGCGATCTCGGACGTGACACCCCTGCACGCGCGCGAGCTGGCCCTGGAGCGGGCGCGGCAGTTCTACGCCCGGGTGCTTGATTTCCTGCCGCATCCGGTGCTGGTCAAGTCCGAAGATCATCGCTATGTGCTCGCCAACCGGGCGGCGGGGGAATTCCTGGATCGGCCGCCCGAAGCGGTCGTCGGCCGGCGGACCGAGGAGGTTCTGCCGGGGCAGTCGGCCGAGCACCTGGCCGAAGATGCGCGCGTGCTGGGCGAGGGGGGCGTGAGCACCCGCGAGTTCCACATCGTGCTGGACAACGGCAACGAGCGCGACGCCATCATCAGCAAGGCCGGGGTGGCTGGCCTGGAGGGCGAGCCGGTGGTGCTGGTGACGGTGACCGATGTGTCGGCCCTGCGCCATGCGGAGCGCTCGCTCAAGCAGTCCTTGCTCGAACTGGATGCCTTGTTCAGCAACTCCCCGCTGGGGATGGCGATGGTCAAGGTCAATGGCACCATCGTGCGGGCCAACCTGGCGTTTTCGCGCATGGTGGGCGTGGCGGCCGAGCAGCTGCCGGGCATGCGCTATGCCCAACTCACCCCGGAGCACCTGCAGGTGCTTGACCAGGCCAAGACCATCGATGCCCTGCGCCAGGGGGTGGTGACGCCCTACGAACGCGCCTTCGTGCGTCCGGACGGGGTCGAGGTGCCGGTGGTGCTCAGCGGCGCCGTCATGCGTGCCGCCGATGGCGAGACCGCCATCTGGACGGTGGTCGAGGACATCTCGGAACGCAAGGCGGCCGAAGCGGCGCTGGCGGCGGCGCATGCCACCAATGCCTCGATCGTCGAGGCCATGCCCGACATGCTGGTGCAGTTCGATGAGGCCTTGAATCTCCTCGCCGTGCGCCGCCCCCAGGGCCTGCGCTTGTCCCGGGATATCGAAAAGGCGGTGGGCTTGCCGCTGGCCGAGATCGTCTCGCCCAAGCGCCTGGCGCAGGTCCTCCCCACCTTGCGCAAGGCGCAGTCCAGCGGGGAGTTGCAGTGCGTCGAATACCGCGCGCCCGACCCCGACGGCCGCATGCAGGACTATGAAGCACGCGTGGCGCCGGTCAGTACCGGGGGGCTGCTGGTGGTGCTGCGCAACGTGTCGGAGCTGAAGGCCCGCGAACGCGCGCTGCGCGAGAGCGAGGCACGCTTCCGGCTCATGGCCGATGCCTCGCCGGTGGTGATCTGGCTGGCCGATGCGCAGCTGAACATTACCTATGCCAACCGTGCCTGGCGGACGCTGACCGGCCTGTCGCTGGAGGAAACCGCCGGGGTCAGCTGGGTGAGCGTGATCCACCCCGACGATGTCGCCCGGGTGAAGGCCGTGGGGCGGGAGGCGCGCGCCGCGCAGCAGCCCTACCGGGTGGAGTTCCGGGTGCGCCAGCCCGGCGGCCGGCATGCCTGGCTGCTGGCCATGGGCGAGCCGCGCATGGACGAGCAGGGCGAGGTGGTCGGCTTCATCGGCGTGGCGATCAATATTTCGAGCGAGAAGCGGGCCCAGGAGGCCTTGCGCACCCACCGCGACCATCTGGCCGAGCTGGTCACCGAGAAGACGGCCAGCCTGATCGAGGCCAAGGAGGTAGCGGAGCGGGCCAACGAGGCGAAGTCGCGCTTTCTGGCCAACATGTCGCACGAGCTGCGTTCGCCCATGCATGCGGTGCTGAGCTATGCGCGGCTGGGCGAAGACAAGGCGCTGTCGGCGCCGGCGGAGAAGCTGCGGGACTATTTCCACCGGATTCGCAGCAGCGGTGACCGCTTGCTGCGCCTGGTGGACAATCTGCTCGACCTGTCCAAGCTCGAGGCCGGCCGCATGACGCTGGACATGCAGCCGCTGTCGCTGGCGCCGGTGGTGACCGAGGTCGCGGCGGAATTCGACGGCCTGTGCGATGCGCGGCAGATCCGTGTGCTCACGGAGCTCGACGCCGCGACGCCACGGGTGCGGGGGGATGCCGTGCGCATGGGGCAGGTGGTGCGCAACCTGTTGTCCAACGCGATCAAGTTTTCGCCCGACGGCGGCGGCATTACCGTGCAGCTGCGCGGGGTGGCGCCGCAGGGGTCGGGCCCGGTCACCGAGGTGAGTCTGCGCGTGATCGATGCGGGGGTGGGCATCCCCGAGACGGAGCTCGAAGCGGTGTTCGACAAATTCGTGCAAAGTAGCGCCACCCGCACCGGTGCCGGCGGCACCGGTCTGGGGCTGGCGATCTGTCGCGAGATCCTGGTCGCCCATGGCGGCCGGATTCGCGCATCCAACGTGGCAGGCGGGGGGGCCTGTTTTGAAATCGTGCTGCCGGTCGATGTGGCGTCCGGCCAAACCCCGGTTGAGGAGCCGAAACCGTCATGAGTCAAATCCGCATCCTCGTTGTTGACGACGAGCCATTCAATCTCGACATCATCAGCGAGTACCTGGAAGGCGCCGGCTATCTGCTCGAGATGGCGGCCAGCGGCGAGGACGCCTGGGCCCTGCTGGGCAATACGCAGGCCCGCTTCGACCTGGTGGTGCTCGACCGCATGATGCCCGGCATCGACGGCCTGGAGCTGCTGCGCTGGATCAAGGCCGACCGCCGCCTGGCGGACATGCCGGTCATCATGCAAACCGCGGCGGCCAGCCCCGAGCAGGTGCGCGAGGGGCTCGCCGCCGGCGCCTACTACTACCTCACCAAGCCCTTCGAGCCGGAGAGCCTGCAAAGCATCGTGCGCGCGGCGCTCGACGACCTGCACCAGCGCCGCGCCCTTGCCGAGCGGCTGGCGGTACAGCGCAACGCCTTGCAGACGCTGCAGCATGGCCTGTTCGCCTTCCGCACCATGGAAGAGGCGCACGGCCTGGCGGCGCTGGCCGCGTCGATCTGCGATGAGCCAGACGTGGTGGTGCTGGGCCTGTCCGAGTTGCTGGTCAACGGGGTCGAGCACGGCAACCTGGGAATCTGTTTCGACGAAAAGTCGCGGCTGCGCGAGTCCGGCCAGTGGGAGGCGGAAGTCCTGCGCCGCCAGGGCTTGCCGGATAATCAGGCCAAGCGGGTGCGCCTGACGGTCAGCGCCGAGCCGGGGGCCTGGGTATTTACCATCGAAGACGACGGCGACGGTTTCGCCTGGCAGTCATTTCTCGAGCTGGCGCCGGAGCGGGCGTTCGCGCCCAACGGCCGGGGGATTGCGCTGGCGCGGCAGCTGGCCTTCGACGAGCTGGAGTACCTGGGCAATGGCAGTTGTGTCCGGGCGACCGTCCGCAAGCGCGCGGGATAGGCGGTGGCCAGGGTGCAGAAAAGACGGTGCCTTTGCGCCCGCCGCGGGCGATTTGGGGCACACTAAGGCAAAAAAACGTCACCGGGCGGTGCTCGCCAGCGGCGCGCCGGCTCGGGACACAGAAAAGGCCAAGCCATGAACAGCCCCGCCCTGACCGTTCTCGTGGTGGATGACACCGCCGCGAACCGTAACCTGATGGCCGCCTTTCTGGCCAAACTCGGGCACACGGCGGTGTTTGCGGTCGATGGCGTCGCCGCGCTCGAGCGCTTCGAGCAGCAGCGGCCCGACATGATCCTGATGGACCTGATGATGCCGCGCATGGATGGCTTCGAGGCCACCCGGCGCATCCGGGCCATGCAGGGCGAGGTGTGGACGCCCATCATCATCATGTCGGCGCTCAACACCGATGCCGATATCGTCGCCGGCCTCGATGCCGGCGCCGACGACTATCTGGTCAAGCCCGTGTCCTTTGCGGTGTTCGCCGCCAAGATGCGGACCATCGGGCGGCTGCAGGCCATGGAGCGGCGCCAGCGCGAGCTGCTCGAGCGCGTGCAGGCCATCTCCAATGCGGTCATCGACGGCATCATCACCATCGACGAGAAGGGCATCATCCAGTCGGCCAACCCGGCCGCCTGTGCCATGTTCGGCTACGCGCAGGCGGCGCTGGACGGGCAGCATGTCAGCGTCCTGGCCGCGCCGCCGCGTGCGGCCCATCCCGAGCGTTACCTGGCCCGCTACCTGTCGGGCGGCACGGCCGGCATTCTCGGTACGGTGCGCGAGCTGGAGGGCGAGCGGGCCGATGGCGAAGTGTTTCCGCTCGAAGTCGGGGTCACCGAGCTGCAGCTCGATGATCATCGCTTGTACATCGGCGTGATGCGCGATATCAGCGAGCGGATCAGCCAGCGCGCCGCGATGACCGAGAATGCCGCGCGCCTGCAGCGCTATCACGACGAGCAACAGCGCGAGCAGGAGCTGGCCCGGCAGATCATGGTCAGCCAGATCGATACCGACTGGCTGCGCGATCCGCGGGTGCATTTCACCGTGATGCCGGCGCGGCGCTTCTCGGGCGACCTGGTGGTGGCCGCCAGTTCGCCCAGCGGCCGTCTGTACGCCATGCTGGCCGACGCCACCGGCCATGGCCTGTCGGCGGCGATCAGCGTGCAGCCGGTGCTGCCGGTGTTCTACGCCCAGGTTGCCCGCGACGTGTCGCTGGCGCATCTGGTCGGCGAGCTCAACACGGTGCTCCACCGGTCCTTGCCGATCGGGCGCTTCGTGGGGGCGGCGGTGGTGTGTCTGGACAGCGATGGCGTGTCGGCCCAGGTGTGGGTGGGCGGCATTCCCGAGGTCGTGCTGCTGGGGGCGGATGGCCGGGTGCGGCAGCGGTTCGTGTCGAATCACCTGCCGCTGGGCGTGGTGGCCACGGCGGGCGACGGCTGCGTCGTCGCCCAGGCCGCCACCCGGCCGGGCGATCAGCTGGTGCTGTATTCCGACGGCGTGATCGAGGCGACCAACGAGGCGGCCGAGGGCTTTGGCGTGTTGCGGCTGGAGCAGGTGCTGGCGGCCAACGACCATGGGCGGCGCATCGAAGCCTTGCGCATTGCGCTGGCCGAGCACCTGGCCGGCGCCTCGGCACACGACGACATGTCGGCCTTGCTGATCGATTGCGCGGCGCATCCGGGCTTGCCCGGGCTGGCCGATCCGGTGATCTGAGAACTTGTGAATAAATCGACTGCGCGTGCCGATTGCTGCGTTGCTCACTCGCTCACGCCTCGCCTATCCATTTGATATGTCTCGTCGTTCGCTCGCTCGCGCCTTGCACTCGGCGCTGCTCGCTACGATTTCTTCACAAGTTCTGAGCGCTCCGCAAAAAAAGCCTACGGTTCTGCGCGCTGCGGCCGTTAGCACTCTGGATGACCCGTGCCACGCCCTGTCCTTGCCGGCGGGGGCGCATGTCGACCGGCCTTCCCTCTCTGACCTATTCTGCGATCCGCCATGAACCCATATGACGACCGACGCGCGACCCGGCGCATCCCCCTGGGCTGCAATGCACTGATCAAACCGGCGGGCGACACGCCGGCCGTGCCGGCGCACTGTGTCGAGCTGAGCCCCGGCGGCATGACGCTGGAGACGGCCTATGTGCCCAGCGTGGCCGAGCTGCTCGATGTGCTGGTGCGCCAGCCGGACGGTGGCCTGGACCGCCCGCCGCTGCATGTGCGGGTCGAGGTCAAGCGCTGCCATCGGGCGGAATCCGGCAAGTACGTGCTCGGCGCGCAGATCGTCCAGGTGCTCAAGTAGGGTTTAACGACAGACCAGGCTTGGCGCCGGACTGTCCTTGGCGTGGCTGGCGGCCACGGCCGTCACCACGCATTTCATGGCGCCGCATTCGCAGTTGAACACCAGCGCCTGTGTCGCCGCCAGGGGCTGACCCGACGAGCATGCGCAGGGCTCGACGTACCGGGTCGCCGCCGGTGGGGCGTTGACGGGGGTGGTGCTGGCTGCCGGGGGCTGCGGGGTGGCCGCGAGGCCGGTCTGGCACAGCAGCGCCATGATGAGCGCGGCGGGCAGGCGGGTCATGGGATATCTCCTGACGAAGCGACGGGCGGATGGCCGCTTCCAGTATGGCCAATCGATGCCGTCGCCGAAAGCCCGGCTCAACGCGCCAGTTGCCAGAGATTCAGCAAGAACAGGATCACGCACAGCACCTGCCAGACGGCCACCGGGTTCTTCTGGATCAGCGGCTGGCGGCGGATGTTCGCTACCAGCGCCGGGTTGGGCACGGTGAAGTCCTGCAGGAACTCGGAGAAGGCGTCGTAGCGCTCGGCCGGGTTGGGTTGCAGGGCCTTCTTCAGGCAGCCTTCGATCCACAGCGGCAGGTCGTGGCGGCGGTGGCGGGCAGGGATGTAGGCCAGCTCGGTGTAGGACTTGAGGCTGACGCGCTTGACCGCCGGTTCGTCGAAAGGCAGCGCGCCGGTGATCATCTCGTAGGCGATCACGGCCAGCGAGAACAGGTCGGAACGATAGCTGCCGCGCTCGCCCATCAGGTATTCGGGCGCCACGTAATTGACGCTGCCCTGCGGCACGGACTTGTCGAGCGGCGACGCGATCTCGTCGGTGCCGGCGATCATCACCGTGCCGAAGTCGAGGATCTTCACCCGGCCGTCGCGGTTGATCATGATGTTTTCGGGCTTGAGGTCCTGGTGCACCATGTCGGCGCGCTGGAAGGCGCGCAGCCCGGCCACCGCCTGGCGGATGATGTCGCGCACCGCATCGAGTGAGGGCTGCGGGTTGTCGTGCATCCACTCGCGCAGGTTCATGCCCTCGATGTGCTCGCCCAGGTAGGTCATGAACTGCTTGTCGGGCCGGCCCGGGTAGGTCTTCATCACGTTGGGGTGGTCGATGCGCTGGCCGACCCACTCCTCGCGGATGAAACCGTCGAGATACACCGCGTCCTCGGCGAAGTTCTCCGACGGCGCCTTGAGCACGTAGCGCTGGGCGTTGTCGATGTCCTTGACCAGGTACATGTGGCTGCGCGTGCCGGAGAAGATCACGTCGAGCACCTCAAAACCGTCGATCTTGTTGCCGGGCGCGAGCACCGGCGGGATCGGGCGCTGGGTGAGGCGGCGGTGGGTCTCCTCCAGGGTTTCGAGCGGCAGGGTGTCGACGGCGACGATCAGCGCCGACAGGTTGTCGTCCGAGCCGGCCGCCAGCGCCTCGTCGACCAGCTGGCGGGCGAGGGCTTCGAGGTCGTCGCCGGCGCCGGCGACGATGTCGCGGATGCGCGCGGCCGGCAGCACGCCGTGCACGCCGTCGGTGGTCAGCAGCACGCGGTCGCCCTGGAGCAACTCGCGGGTCAGGTAGTCCACTTCGAGGCGGGTGTCGGCGCCCAGCGCGCGGGCCAGGAATTCGCGCCCGCCCTCGCTCATCACATGGTCGCGCGTGAGCTGTTCGAGCTGGCCGCCGCGCACATGCCACACGCGGCTGTCGCCGGCATGGAAGACATGCAGGGTGTTGGACTTGATGACCGCCGCCGAGAAAGTGGTGAGCAGGCTGTCGCGCACGCCGTGGCGCGCGGCGTTCTGGCGGTACACCCACTGGTTGAGGCCGTTGAGCACCGAGCCGGCGGCCTTGCGCACGCTCCAGGTCGGCGGGGTGGAGAAGTAGTCGTTGATGAAACCGGTGACCGCCATCTGGCTGGCGATTTCCGAATCGGCCGCGCTGCTCACGCCATCGCACATCACGGCGGCGGCGCCTTTCAGGTCGCGCTCGGTGCCCTCGGGCAAGTGGGCGGCGAAGGCGTCCTGGTTGACGGGCTTGGGCCCTTCGGTGGAGTGGCCCCCGAAGCGGACTTCAAGGCGGGTGCTCATGCGTGGCGGCTCCATGTGTGAAAGGCCGGCGGGTGCCGGCCTTTCGGACGATGTAACGGGGCGTCGGCCGCCCCGATTCTACCGGTCTCAGCTCACGCTGATCAGTTCCACCGAGCCGTCTTCGCGGACTTCGGCCATGTGGCCCTTGGGCTCTTCCATGAACAGCAGGGTGACGAAGCCGAGCACCGCGGTGAGCGCGATCACGCCGAAGAAGATCTCGTAGCTGACCAGCGACAGCACGGTGAGGTAGACCACCGCGCCGACGTTGCCGTAGGCGCCGGTCATGCCGGCGATCTGGCCGGTGAGGCGGCGCTTGATCAGCGGCACCACGGCGAACACCGCGCCCTCGCCGGCCTGCACGAAGAAGGAGCAGGCCATGGCCACGGCGACGGCCAGCCACAGCGGCCAGCTGCTGTTGGTCAGCGCCATCAGGCCGTAGCCCGCGGCCAGGCCGGCGGTGAGGATCAGCAGCGTCTTCTTGCGGCCGAAGCGGTCGGAGATCCAGCCGCCGCCGGGGCGCGACATGAGGTTCATGAAGGCGTAGGCCGAGGCCACCAGGCCGGCATAGACCGGGTCGAGGTTGAAGGTTTCGGCGAAGAACAGCGGCAGCATCGACACCACGGCCAGCTCGGAGCCGAAGGTGGCGAAGTACAGGATGTTGAGCACGGCGACCTGCTTGAACTTGTAGCGGTGCATCTCCGGGACCGGCTTGGTGAAGATCTCGTGGTTGACCCGGTAGGCGCTGTAGCAGTCATACACGTAGATGGCGGCCAGGCCGAGGTAGATGGCGTTGGCGGCGAAGTCGGTGATCATCTTCACGCCGGCCGGCGACAGCTTCCAGGTCAGCAGCGCGAGCGCGGCGTACATCGGGATCTTCATCAGCAGCAGGAAGTAGAAGTCACCGGTGCTGGTCACTTCCAGGCCGCCGCTCTTCTTGGGCTTGAAGTAGGTCGAGCCCTTGGGGGTGTCGCTGACATTGAAGTACCAGATGAAGGAGAACAGCAGGCTCAGCGCGCCGGTGATGCCGATGGCGTAGCGCCAGCCGTTGTCGCCGCCGAACACCAGGGCGATGGTCGGCAGCAGCATGGCCGCAGCCGCCGAGCCGAAGTTGCCCCAGCCGCCGTAGATGCCCTCGGCGGTGCCCAGCTCGTTGGCCGGGAACCACTCGCTGACCATGCGGATACCGATCACGAAGCCGGCGCCGATGAAGCCGAGCAGGAAGCGCGCGATGGCCGCCTGGGTGAAGGTGTCGGCCAGCGCGAACATGAAGCAGGGCACGCTGGAGATGAACAGCAGCGCGGCGTAGGTGATGCGAGGGCCGTACTTGTCGGTGAGCATGCCGATGAGGATGCGCGCCGGGATGGTGAGCGCCACGTTGAGGATCAGCAGCGTCTTGACTTGACCCTTCTCGAGACCGAGCGACTCGGCGATGGCGCCGAGCAGCGGGGCGTGGTTGAACCACACGAAGAAGGTGATGAAGAAGACCATCCACGACAGGTGGAGGATCTTCATCTTCCCCGTGAAGGAGAACAGGTTGAAGCCTTTCTCGTTTGACATGTTGCGACCTCGCGATGCTTTGGAAAATCGGGTGCCCGGCGGCTGCTTGGGGCCGAGCGACGCCTGCGCGGGCACCGTGGTGCCTGCGGGCGTGTCATGAAATCGGTGCCGGCCAGCCGCCGGCGGGCTTATAGCTGCAGGAAGACCGTGCCGTCCTCGACCTTGGTCGGGAAGGGTTTGGTGCAGCCCTTGTCGGGGGCGACCGCCTCGCCGTTCTCGAGCTGGATCTTCCAGTTGTGCAGCGGGCAGGTCACCGAGCGGCCATGGACGATGCCTTGCGACAGCGGGCCGCCCTTGTGCGGGCACTTGTCATGCACGGCAAAGACTTCGTCCTCGCGGTTGCGGAAGATCGCGATGTCGCCGTGGGTCGGGCTGCTGACCACGCGGGAGCCGAGCACCGGGATCTCGTCGAGTTTGAAAACCGGCTGCCAGGCCAGGTCGGCGGGGCTGAGGGTTTGTGCAGTCATGAGCTTTCTCAATGCCTAAAAATGTTGTTCAGAGCGGGGTGCCGTCGTCGCCGGTTTCGGCGGGCCACCAGTGGTCCCATTCGTTCATGGTGCGCACCTCAGGCCGTCACGTCTTCGAAGTTGCGGCGCAGCTCGGCCTTTTCGGCGTGCTCCTGCCACGGATCGACATAGTCCTGCAGCGCGAACAGCAGCCGCTCGTAGAGCGCCTTGCGGTTGGCCGTGTCGTCGAGCACATGCTTCTTCACGTAGTCGAGGCCGACGCGCTCGATGTAATGGACGGTGCGCTCCAGGTAGTAGCCTTCTTCGCGGTACAGCTGCAGGAAGGCGCCGGAGATCTCCTTCACCTCCTCGTCGGTCTGCACCTTGCAGAAGAACTGCGCCACCTCGGTCTTGATGCCGCCGTTGCCGGCCACATAGATCTCGTAGCCCGAATCGACGCCGATCACGCCCACGTCCTTGATGCCGGCCTCGGCGCAGTTGCGCGGGCAGCCGGACACCGCCAGCTTGACCTTGTGCGGGCTGTACATGCCGAACAGCATCTTCTCCAGCTTGACGCCCAGGTCCATCGAGCGCTGGGTGCCGAAGCGGCAGTGCTCGGAGCCGACGCAGGTCTTCACCGTGCGGATCGACTTGCCGTAGGCGTGGCCGGAGACCATGCCGGCCTGGTTCAGGTCGTGCCAGATCAGCGGCAGGTCGCCCTTCTTGACGCCCAGCAGGTCGATGCGCTGGCCGCCGGTGACCTTCACCGTCGGCACCTTGTACTTCTCGGCCGCGTCGGCGATGGCGCGCAGCTCGGCCGGCGTGGTCAGCCCGCCCCACATGCGCGGCACCACCGAGTAGGTGCCGTCCTTCTGGATGTTGGCGTGGGCGCGCTCGTTGATGAAGCGGCTCTGCGCGTCGTCGGCGGCCTCGTGCGGCCAGGTGGAGATGCAGTAGTAGTTCAGCGCGGGGCGGCAGGAGGCGCAGCCGTTGGGCGTGCTCCACTCCATGAAGTCCATCACCGCCTGCGGCGAGAGCAGCTTGTGCTCGCGGATGGCCTTGCGCACCTCGCCGTGCGAGTGGTCGGTACAGCCGCACACCGCCTTGTTGTTGGAGTCGGCCGGCTGGTAGGCGCCGCCGATGGTCGAGGCCAGGATCTGCTCGACCAGGCCGGTGCAGGAGCCGCAGGAACTGGACGCCTTGGTGTGCTTGCGCACCTCGTCCAGCGTGAACAGGCCGTTTTCCTTGATCGACTTGACGATGTCGCCCTTGCACACGCCGTTGCAGCCGCACACCTCGGCGCTGTCGGGCAGCGCCGCGGCGGAATTGACGCCCTTGTGGCCGGCGTCGCCCAGGTGGCTGTTGCCGAACAGCAGGTGGTCGCGGATGTCGGCGATGTTCTGGCCGTCCTTGAGCATCTGGAAATACCAGGCACCGTCCTTGGTGTCGCCGTACATCACGGCGCCGACCAGCTTGTCGCCCTTGAGCACCACGCGCTTGTAGATGCCGGCGCCCGGGTCGTTGAGCACGATGTCTTCGGTGCCGTCGCCGCCCATGAAGTCGCCGGCCGAGAACACGTCGATGCCGGTGACCTTGAGCTTGGTCGAGGTCACCGAGCCCTTGTACAGGCCGATGCCGAACATCGCCAGGTGGTTGGCACAGACCTTGGCCTGCTCGAACAGCGGGGCCACCAGGCCATAGGCGATGCCGCGGTGGTTGGCGCACTCGCCCACGGCATACACCCGCGGGTCGTAGGTCTGCATGGTGTCGTTGACCACGATGCCGCGTTCGCAGTGGATGCCGGCGGACTCGGCCAGCGCCGTGTTGGGGCGGATGCCGGCGGCCATGACCACCAGGTCGGCCGGAATCGCCTCGCCGTCCTTGAACACCACCTTGCCCACGCGGCCCGACTCGCCGGCCTGCAGCTCGGCGGTGAACTTGGGCAGCAGGAACTTCATGCCCTTGGCTTCGAGCGACTTCTGCAGCATGTCGGCGGCGGTCTTGTCGAGCTGGCGCTCCATGATCCAGTCGCCGATGTGCACGATGGTCACATCCATGCCGCGCAGCGCCAGGCCGTTGGCGGCCTCCAGGCCGAGCAGGCCGGCGCCGATCACCACGGCATGCTTGTGGCGGGCGGCCGCCTCGATCATGGCGTCGGTGTCGGCAATGTCGCGGTAGGCGATCACGCCCGGCAGGTCGGCACCGGGGACGGGCAGGATGAAGGGGTTGGAGCCGGTGGCCAGCAGCAGGCGGTCGTACTCGACCTCGCAGCCGTCCTCGCCGAAGACCTTGCGGCCCTTGCGGTCGATCTTCACCACCTTGTTGTTCAGGCGCAGGTCGATGCCGTTGTCGGCGTACCACTGCTTGTCGTTGAGGATGATGTCCTGGATGGTCATCTCGCCGGCCAGCACCGGTGAGAGCAGGATGCGGTTGTAGTTCGGGTGCGGCTCGGCGCCGAACACGGTGATGTCGTACATGTCAGGCGCGATCTTGATCAGCTCCTCCAGCGTCCTCACGCCGGCCATGCCGTTGCCCACCATCACCAGTTTCAGTTTGCGCATGTTTTGCCCCTTGCATACGGCCCGGCGCGGTGGCGCCGGATCGGTCGTCCGGTTGTCGGTGCAGCGCACGCGAGCGCTGCTTCAACAGCCTAAAAGCAAGGGGTGTGCCAGTGCCGGGAATGCACTGGTTTGGATGCTGCGGTGCCGCATGGGCACCGAAAAAGACGCCGGTTTTGCACCACGGCAGTGCATTGCGCACCGCCGAAAGGCATCGGGCGGTCAGCGCGAGGCGGCGACCGGCCGGAAGATCACGTGCAGGCCAAACGCCACCACGCCAATAAAGGACAGCAGCGACCAGTTGGCGATCGACAAGCCAAGGAAGGTCCAGTCGATGGCGGTGCAGTCGCCCGCGCCGCGGAAGATCATCGGCAGCAGCTCGGTGAGCGGGAAGCTCTCCATCAGGTATTCGATACCGGGGCCGCACTCGGCAATGCTCGGCGGAAAACGCTGCATCCAGCTCTGCCAGGCCGCCACACCGCCACCGGCCAGGGCGAACAGGGTGATCAGCACACCGTAGCCCCGGCGTGTGCCACCGGTGCTGCCATGCAGGCCGGCGACCAGGGCCACCGAGGTGGCGGTGGCGAAGGCGTAGCGCTGGATGATGCACATGGGGCAGGGCTCGAGGCCGACCACATGTTGCAGGTACAGGCCGAAGCCGAGCAGGCCGCTGCCGACCAGGAAAAGTGCGAAGAAGGGCAGGCGGGGACGGTCGAGCAGGCTGAACATGGCGGTCGCAAGGAAAATGATGGGCGGATTCTAGCAGCCCATGCCGGGCGCCGACCGTCTGACGCGCCTTGTACCGTCAAGTTCCCGCCCGGAGGGCGGGGGGGGGGCGTCAGCGATGGGCCAGGCGTTGCCAGAGCGCCAGCAAGGCCAGCAAGCTCACGCTGTTCGCGGCTGCGCGGGCGTGGGGCGATGCCGCCGATCTACCGCGTGGGGGCGTGTCGTCGATGGCCTCGGGCAGACAGCGGCCCTGGGGGTCGACGGCGACACAGTCGGCCAGCAGGCGCAGCACATCGCCGGCTGGTGCGCCCGCGGCGGGGCGCGTCAGGCCAGGGAGATCGGTGAACGCGACCGTGAAACGCCCGGCCGGCGATGCCAGGGCCGGGTGGAGGCGCAAGCCGGTCGTGTGCGACGGCGTGTGCAAGGCCATGCCGCGGCCAAGGGCGGGATGATCGCCTGGCGCCTGGGCCTGCGCGCGGGCCAGCCCGGTGCCGAGCGCGGTGACGATGCAGGTCAGCCAGACGAGACTGGCCTTGCGGATGCGTGTGTCCATGGTCGTGCCCCTCCCCGTCTTGTTGTGTTGGCGTCTCGGAGCACTATCTGTGCCGGTTAATAAATGCACATGAAAACAATGGGTTGGGAGCAATGCTGGTGAAATGGCGGCCCCGCGAGGCCGATTGTGTTCCGTGCACGGGACACTTGCGACCGTGCCGCAGGGAGTGGGCAGGCGGTACCCCTTGCCGGGCGGGGGGTTTGGCGTATCGGGCGTGTAAAGATCGCCGACAGTGGCGCGCGGTCGGCGCGTTCAACTGCCCAGCGGCTGCGCGACCGGCTGGGGACGGCGGAAGGCCTGCACGGCGAGGATCACGCCGGTCAGCAGCAGGAGGATGCCGCCCACCTCGGCCAGCGTCGGCCAGCGCTGGTACCAGACAAAGCCATAGGCCAGCGCGGCGAGGGTCTCGAAGACGATGAGCTGGCCGGCCAGGCCCGGCGGCAGCAGGTGGCTGGCGCGGTTCCACAGCATCGTGCCCAGCCATGAGGCGAGCAGGCCGGTGAGCAGCATGAGCAGAACGAACACCCCCGGCCGCGGCCCGGCGAGGTCGACCGCGCCCGTGGTGGCCCACTGCCACAGGGCGATGCCGGCCAGCCCGAGCAGCGCCAGCGGTAGCGTCATCAGCCCCTGTGCGGTGGCCCAGGCGCGGGCCAGGCCGGTGGGTTGGCGGCGCAGCCAGTAGCTGTTGTTGAGCGGGTACCAGGTCCAGCACACCAGCGCCACGCCGGCCAGCGCCAGCCCGCTCCAGTAGCGGGCGTCGTGGGCAATGTCGCCGGCCTGCGCGCTCTGGCCGTGCACCAGCGCCAGGCCGAGGCCGATCACCGTCAGCGGCAGCAGCAGCCGGGCCCAGGGCAGGCTGTGGTCGGCGGCATCGCCGCTGGTGAGCTTGGCGGTGATGGCGATGGCCACCGGCAAGGTGCCGATGATCATGGTCGGCACGGTCACGCCGGCGAGCTGGATGGCGCTGGCCAGCGCGGCAAAGTAGAGCATGTTGCCGATCAGCGCCAGCTTGGCGGCGGCGATCCAGTCGGCACGCGTCAGCCGTTTGAGGGCGGCGCGGTCGGCGCGGGCGAGGACGATGGCCAGCAGGCCGAAGGCAGCATAGCGGCCGGCGGCCAGCATGGCGCCGGAGTAGTCGGGCAGCAGCAGCGGCACGATGAAGACCAGCCCCCACAGCAGGCCGGCGCCGAGCGCGGCGATCAGACCGGCGAGCATGGGGACTCCGAGGGGGCGATGCGGAACGACATGACGGGCCTGCGGGCAATGGGTGAGCCTGCAGCGTAGCCCTCAGCGCGGGCGCGGTCTTGTACCGATTTGCGCCTGATACTCGGCCGGCGTTACGCCATAGGCCTGGCGGAACCAGCGGGTGAGATGGCTCTGGTCGGTGAAGCCGGCATCCAGCGCCACCTCCAGCGGCCGCTGCGCGCCGGCCAGCAGCTGCTTGGCGCGCAGCACGCGGCGCGCCTGCACATAGCGGTGCGGGCTAAGGTGAAAGTGGCGGGCGAAGGCGCGGGCGAAATGGTGCATCGACAGGCCGGCAACGGCGGCGAGCTGTTCGAGGTCGAGCGCCTGGTCGAGATGCGCCTCGATGTAATCCACCACCGCCTCGAAGCGCACGGCCGCCGCATCCGGCGTGCGGCGTGCATGCCGGCCGTGGCGCTCGGCAATGCCGAGAATGGCGTCGGTCAGCGCGGTCTGCGCGGCAATCGGCTCGTCGGCCTGCCACATGCGCCGGAACGCCGTGGCCAGCGCATGCGCCAGCGCGGTGTCCTTGACCGTGGCCTGCGGAAAATACACCTGCGGCCCGGCGATCGCGCTCATCGCCGCCGGTTGCAGATACACCATGTGGTAGTGCCAGCCGCCCTCGCTGGCCGCCTCGCCGGTGTGCGGTTCGTCCGGGTTGAGCAGTACCAGGGTGGCCGGGTCGGCGATGTGGCCGGCGCCGCGATACTTGAAGCGCTCGACGCCGCTGGCGATCACGCCCACCGAGAAGCCTTCGTGCACATGGGCCGAGAAGGCATGCTCGATCAGCCGCGCGGTGTACAGCTCCACGCCCGGCAAAAAGGGCGCCGGGCGGAAGGTGACGAATTCGCCGGGGTGTTCGAACATGGGCGGGGCGTGTCGGGGGAATGTCCCGATTCTACGCCCCGTGCCGGATCAATCGTGTTTGGCGCCCGGGATGGCCGTGCCGAGCCAGCGACCCAGCGTGGCGGCGTCGAGCAGGCCGCTGCGCGCCTGGCGGGGCTGGCCGGCGGCATAGAAGTAGCTGCGTGGCAACTCGCCGAACCAGGCCGGGTCGATGTGCTGGCGCAGGCGTTCGGGCTCGGTGGCGTCGAAGGCCCAGTGCTCCAGGTCGTCCAGGCCGAAGCGCTTGCGCAGGGCCTCGGCCTCGGCGTGGCGCTCGGGCTCGTCGGTGGCGACCAGCACCAGCCGCTGGCGGGCGCGGGCGTCGGTGAGCCTGCCCAGCAGCGCCAGTTCCTTGAGGCAGGGCGGGCAATCCACCGACCACAGCACGAGCACGAAGTCGCCGCCCGCGCGGCGGGCTTCGATCTGCGCCAGGCTGTCGGTGCCGAAGGCATTGACGTCGGCCCGCGCGGGTGGCGTGAGCAGGAGCAGGCCGGCGAGCAGCAGGGCGAGGCGTGTCATGGGGCGGGCACCGGAATCAGCCGATAGCCGTCGGCCTGGGTCTGCCAGGAGACGAACAACTCGCCCTGGCGGACGATCATCAGCGGGTGGTCGGAGCCGCCGGCGGTGCGGGCCAGCGTGCGTTCGGGCGTGAAGTGCCGGCCGCCGTCGGCCGATTCGCGCACGAGCAGGACCGTGCCGTCGGGCTGGAGCGCCTTCCAGGCGACGACGACGCGGCCGTTGCCGAGTGCGCGTACTTGCGGCCGGCTGGCGCCGGGCTGGCCGGAGAGCCGGACGGGGGCGCTGCGTGCGCCGGTGGCCGGGTCGATGCGGCCGTAGTGCAGGCCGGGCGAAGGGCCTCCGCCGGCGAACCACACCATGTGGGCCTGGCCGTCGGCATCGACGCTGAGGTCGGGGCCGTGATGCGGGCAGCCTTCGATCACCCAGCCGTCGTCGCTGGCACGCATCGGCGCGGCGATGGGCAGCGCGGCCGGGTCGAGGCGGGCGAGGGCGTGGTCGCGGACATTGACCGGGAAGACATGGCGCCACAGCGCCAGCGGCGGCCGCTTACCGTCGGCGGCGAGCGCGATGCGGCAGCATTCGCAGCTGTGGTCGGCCACTTTGCGGTTGGGCGCGAAACTGGCGCCGTCGTCGGTCGACACCGCGGTGTAGATGGCGGCGCCGGCGTAGGTGCGGCCGGCGGCGGCGAGGTCGCGCTTGTCGATCCAGGCCAGGGTGATGCGGCCGGCGCCATCGACGATCAGCGAGTCGAAGCGGTGGCTGATCGGTGCGCGGTCGTCGTTGACGGTGAGCGGCGCGTCAAAATGCTGGCCGCCGTCGGTGGCGCGGGCGAAACGGATGTCGCCGGCGTAGGCGCCGGGGATCTTCTGCGTCCAGCTGACCACCAGGCTGCCAGTGGGGGTGAAGGCAATTTTCGGACGGTTTTCGCCGTCGCTGTAGATCGACTCGGCCTGCGGATTGACCGCCACGGCCGGGGCGAAGCGGTTGTCGCCGTCGGCGCCGTAGGTGACATACACATGGGCGCCCTGCACGAAGGCCAGCCACAGGCGGCCCTGGGCGTCGAAGGCCGGCGTGGGCGTGCGGCCGCAGTGCGGCGAGGGCAGGGCGGCGGCGTCCTGGCATTGGGCCAGCGTCGGGCCGCTGGCGGCGGCGCCGTGACCGCCGTGCGAGGCGGCCGTGACCGGGCCGGCGACCAGCGGCGAGAGCAGTAGCGCGAGGCGCAGGGGGGCGGGGGCGCGCATCAGAAACTCA
>QQUN01000029.1 GCA_008501585.1 Pseudomonadota bacterium
AAGCCCGTAGGGCCACGACAGTGGGGTGTGCTTCTTTGCCTATCTTTCTTGCACAAGCAAGAAAGTAGGTCGCCCGCCGGGGCGAGACCCGGCCAACGATCCCCTCAGCCTGGGAAAAACCGCCCGAAAACACCAACCAACCGAACCGCGAACGCGCGCTCCGCTCCTATGGCCAGGCCCGCGCGCCGAACATCATCCGCTTGGCCACGAAGTGCCGCAGCGGTGGCGCCAGGTCGAGGGCGAGCAGGCCGAGGCCGCGCAGGCCGCGCAGCGGCGGCAGGTCGTTGCTGAACAGGCGCACCAGGGTGTCGGTGAAGCCGACGGTGCTGGCGCGATCGAGACGGCGGTCGCGCAGGTAGGCGGCGAGGACGGCGTCGTCGCCGGGATCTTTCGCCGTGCTGAGGCGGCGGGCGAGCGCCCAGACGTCGCGCAGCGCGAGGTTGAAGCCCTGGCCGGCGACCGGGTGCAGGGTTTGCGCGGCGTTGCCGAGCCAGACCTGGCGCGCGGCGACCGGGGTGTGGCGTACGCGCAGTTGCAGCGGAAAGCGTTCGCGCGGGCTGACGCCGACCAGTTCGACGCGGCGGCCGAAGGCGCGCTGCAATTCGGCGAGGTAGGCGGCGTCGTCGAGCGCCAGCCAGGCGTCGGCCTGCTCGGGGGCGGCGGTGTGCACGACGGCGAAGTCGGTGCCGCAGGGCAGCAGGGCGACGGGGCCGTTGGGGGTGAAACGTTCGTAGGCGGTGTTGATGTGGGCGACGGCGGGGGTGGCCATGCAGATGACGGCGTGCTGGCCGTAGTCGCGCACGCGGATGGCCGGGTCGTCGGCGCGCATGCCGCCTTCGGCGCAGACCACCAGCCGGCATTCGAGCGCTTCGGTGGCGTCGGGGCGGTGCAGCAGTATGCGGCCGTGCAGTTCGGGGTCGACCTCGGCCTGGCCGTGGTCAATGACCGGGATGTCGGCGGCAATGAGGGCGTTGTCGAGCGCGGCGGCGAGGTCGCCGGCGCGGACGACGTGGCCGAGGCCGTCGACGGCATAGTCGCGCTCATTGAGCATGGTGCGGCCGAAGCCGCCTTGCTGCGAGATGTGAATGTGGCGGATGGGCGTGGTGGCCAGGTGGTCCCACACGCCGAGGCGCTCCAGCGTGAGCCGGGTGCCGTGGGCGAGCGCGAGGACGCGCGGATCCTGGCGCGAGGCGCCGCGGCCGCGGGCGTCGATGAGCAGCACCCGGTGCGGCCCGCCGTGCAGGGCGAGCGCCAGGGCCATGCCCACCGGGCCGGCGCCGATGATGGCGATGTCCGGCGTCTTCATGGGCGGGCGTCCCGCATCAGCGCTTCGATGTCGTCGATGGTCTTGGGGGTGCTGGCGGTGAGAATCTCGCAGCCGCCGGCGGTGACCAGGGCGTCGTCCTCGATGCGGATGCCGATGTGCCAGAAGGCTTCGGGCACGTCGTCGGCGGGGCGGATGTAGCAGCCGGGCTCGACGGTGAGTGTCATGCCTTCTTGCAGCGGCCGCCAGTCGCCGTCGCGCTTGTAGTCGCCGGCGTCGTGTACGTCGAGGCCCAGCCAGTGGCCGGTGCGGTGCATGTAGAAGCGCCGGTAGTCGCCGGATTCGAGCACGCCGTCGAGCGTGCCGGTGAGCAGGCCGAGGTCGAGCATGCCCTGGGCGAGGACGGCGACGGCGGTGTCATGCGGGACGTTCCAGCCTACGCCGGGGGCGGTGGCGTCGATGGCGGCCTGCTGGGCGGCGAGCACCAGCTGGTAGACATCGCGCTGCGGCCCGCTGAAGCGGCCGTTGACCGGGAAGCTGCGGGTGATGTCGGAGGCGTAGCCGTCGAGTTCGCAGCCGGCGTCGATCAGCAGCAGGTCGCCGTCGGCCATGCGTCGGGCGTTGCTCACATAGTGCAGCACGCAGGCGTTCGGGCCGCTGGCGACGATCGAGGGGTAGGCGGGCGATTGCGCGCCGCCCTGGCGGAAGGCGTGCAGCAGCTCGGCCTCGATCTCGTATTCGTGCCGGCCCGGGCGGGTTGCCTGCATGGCGCGGCGGTGGGCGATGTCGGAGATGGCGGCGGCGCGGCGCATGGTCAGCACTTCATGGCTGTCCTTGATCAGCCGCATCTCGTCGAGCACGGCGTGCAGGTCCTGGATGCTGGCCGGTGCGGTGATGCCGGTGCGCACCTGTTCGCGCACCCGGTTGAGGATGGCGACGAGGCGGGTGTCCCAGGCCGCGTCATGGCCGAGTGCGAAGAACACCGCGGGCTGGTTGGCCAGCAGGCCGGTGAGCTGGGTGTCCAGCTCGCCGATGGGAAAGGCGGCGTCGAAGCCGAAGGTTTCGGCCGCCGCCTCGGGGCCGTAGCGGAAGCCGTCCCAGATCTCGCGCTCCACGTCCTTGCTGCGGCAGAACAGCAGGCTGCGTGGGCCGTCGCCGCCGGCGACCAGCACCAGCACCGCTTCGGGTTCGGGGAAGCTGCTCAGGTAGTGGAAGTAGCTGTCCGGCCGGAAGGGGTAGTGGGTGTCGCGGTTGCGCGCGACCTCGGCGGCCGTGGGGATGATCGCGACGCCGCCGCCACGCGCGGCGAGGGTGTCGAGCAGCCGCTGGCGGCGGTTGTGAAAGGGCGCGAAGGCTGGATTCAAGGCGGCGTTCCTTTGGTGCGGTGTCGTTAAGACTGCGAGCGTGGCGGATTGTTCGGGCTCAGCAAGGCGTCCAGTTCGGCCAGGCGTGCGGGGGTGCCGATGTCCATCCACAGGCCGTCGAAGCGCTCGGCGCTGACACGTCCGGCGGCCATGGCCTGGCGCAGCAGCGGGCCGAGCGGGGCGCGCTGGCCGGCGGTCAATGACGCGAACATGTCGGGATGATAGAGCCCAATGCCCGAGAATGTCAGCCGCTCGCCGTCGGCCAGATGGGCGCGACCGTCGTGCAGATGGAAGTCGCCGGTCGGGTGATGCGGTGGATTGGGCACCAGCACCAGGTGCGCCAGATCGCCCGGCGCGAGTGTGCGGGTGGCCAGCGCGGCCAGATCGAGGTCGCAGAAGATGTCGCCGTTGATGACCATGAAGGGCGCTTCGCCGAGCAGCGGCAAGGCCTGGCGGATGCCGCCGGCGGTCTCCAGCGCGACGGTTTCGGGAGCGTAGGCGATGTGCAGGCCTCGGTCACGACCGTCGCCGAGCGCTGCTTCGATCATCGCGCCCAGATGGGCGTGGTTGATCACCACCTGCGTGATGCCGGCGGCCGCCAGCCGTTGCAGATGATGGACGATCAGTGGTGTGCCGCCGGCCGCCAGCAGCGGTTTGGGGCAGGTGTCGGTCAGCGGACGCATGCGTTCGCCGCGCCCGGCAGCCAGGATCATGGCGCGCATGGCGGCGCTCAGAAGGTGTAGCCGACCTGGGTGTCGACCGGGTCGCAGCGGTTGAGGATGCGCACCAGCGGGCGCAATTCGCCGTAGCGCTCGCAAGCCTTGCGCAGGTAGTGGGCAACGCGTGGCATGTCGTCGAGGTAGCCGGCCTTGCCGTCGCGGTGGCACAGGCGGGCGAAGATGCCGAGCACCTTGAGGTGGCGCTGCACGCCCATCCACTCGAAGTCGCGGTGGAACTCGGCAAAGTCGGCACGGACCGGCAGGCCGACCTGGCGGGCGGCGTCCCAGTAGCGGGCGAGCATGTCGAGCACGAAGGCTTCGTCCCAGTCGATGTAGGCGTCCTTGAACAGCGAGGCGAGGTCGTAGGTGATCGGGCCGTACACCGCGTCCTGGAAGTCGAGCACGCCGGTGCCGTGCTCGGTGACCATCAGGTTGCGGCTGTGGAAGTCGCGATGCACGAAGACCTTCGGCTCGGCCAGGTTGACCTCAAGCAGGCGCTCGAACACGGTGTCGAGGAGCTTGCGCTCGGTGTCGTCGAGGGTGATGTGCTTGTGGCGCGCCAGGTACCAGTCGGGGAAGAGCTGCATCTCGGCGAGCAGGCGCTCGCGGTCGTAGTCGGGCAGCACGCCGGGGGCGCTGGCCTTCTGGATGCAGACCAGGGCGCCGAGGGCGTCGGCATACAGCGCGTGCGCGCTGTCGGCGTCGAGTGCGTTCAGATAGGTGGTGTCGCCCAGGTCGGTGAGCAGCAAAAAGCCCGCGTCCGTGTTGGCTTCGAGCACCGTCGGCACCTGGGCGCCACTGTCGCCGAAGAGCTTGGCGATGCGGATGAAGGGGCCGGTGTCTTCCTTGTCCGGCGGGGCGTCCATGGCAATGAACGAGGCGGGCTCGCCCTCGACGTGGACCCGGAAGTAGCGGCGGAAGCTGGCGTCGGCCGAGGCGGGCGCGAGGTCGATCGGGCGGTCCGGATACAGGGTGCCCAGCCAGTGCTTGAGTTGCGCGAGTCTTTCCACGGATGCCGTCCGATGTTCGTGTAAAATCGCGAATTTTATCAAAGACCGCAGCCGGAACGCTGTTTGCCGGTGTGCAGCCGATCCGCCGCTTTCAAACGGAGACACGCATTGCCGACTGCCACGCGTTGGACCTTGCGGGCCATCCCCTTGCTGCTGGCCACCCTGCCCGCGACCGGCGCCGCCGCCGGCCTGCCGGCGCTGGTTATCCCCGCCGATTTGCTGGGCGCCCCTGCGCCTGCGCAAAAACCCAAGCCCAAGCCGGTTGCCCCGGCCGCGACCGAGCCGGTGCGGCGGGCGACCACGCCATCGAGCCGGGGTGCCGGGCGCACGCCACAGACGGCGACGCCGGCAAAGGGCACGCCGGCCATGCCGCGCGCCGAGGCGCCGCTGGCCGCCGAATCGCCGGCGCCCGTGCCGGGCGTCACCACCATCGATGCCGATCGCATCGTCGGCCAGCAGGATGTCGAACTGGTGGCCGAAGGGGGCGCGGTGTTGCGTCGCGACGGCGCGGTGCTGACGGCGGATCGCATCAAGTATCGCGAGGCGCTCGACGAGGTCGAGGCCGAAGGCAATGTCGAGCTGCGTCGGGGCGAGGACCGCTTGTCCGGCCCCAGGGTGCAGATGCGCATGGACGAGCAGACCGGCGAACTGCAGACGCCGGCCTATGAAATCCACCGCATCTCGCGCAAGGGCGGGATCGAGCGGCCTGTGACCGGCAGCGGCCAGGCCAGCGTGATCCGCTTTGAGGGCGAGAATCAGTACCGGCTGGAAAACGCCACCTGGAGCACCTGCAAGCCGCAGGATCCGGACTGGTACATCAAGGCCGGCGAGCTGGACCTGGACTACGACCGCGAAGTCGGCGTGGCGCGCGACAGCACGGTGGTGTTCAAGGACACGCCGATCTTCTACATGCCGTGGGTCGAATTTCCGCTGGTGGCGCAACGGAAGTCCGGCTTCTTGCCGCCGACCTTTGGCACCTCGAACAAGAGCGGCGTCGAACTGACGGTGCCCTATTACTGGAACATCGCACCCAACTACGACGCCACGCTGGTGCCGCGCTACATCAGCCGCCGCGGCCTGCAGCTGGGCGGGCAGTACCGCTACCTGACCGATGCCATGCAGGGTGAGGCCTCGCTCGAGTGGCTCAGCAGCGACAGCGTGACCGGCCAGTCCAACCGCGCGGCCGGCTCGATCCGCCATCAGCAGAACTTTGGCTATGGCTTCAGCGGTGCGCTGGACCTGAACGGCGTGTCGGACAAGGAATACTTCGAAGACCTCAGCTCGCGCCTGGCCGTAGCGGCGCAGACCAACCTGCTGCGCCAGGCGGTGTTGAGCTACGGCTCCGGCGACTGGTGGTCGGCCTCGGCCATGGTGCAGAGCTTCCAGACCCTGTCCGGCGACAAACCTTACCGCCGCCTGCCACGGCTGTGGCTGGGCGGCGAACGAACAGTCTGGGGCGGTGGCGAGTTCAACCTCAACACCGAGTACGTGCGTTTCGCCCACCCGGACGCGGCCAAGCCCGAAGGCAGCCGGACCACTCTCCATCCGACCATCCAGTGGCCGCTGGGCACGTCGGCCTACACTTTGACGCCAAAGTTCGGGGTGCACTACACCCGCTACGATCTGAGCAGGCCGCTGACGGTGGGCGAAGAGAGCATCACCCGCGCCGTACCGACCTTCTCGCTCGACAGTTCGGTGATCTTCGAGCGTGACACCGTGTGGGCTGGCCGCGACATGATCCAGACCCTGGAGCCGCGGCTGTACTACGCCTATGTGCCGTATCGTGACCAGTCCGACATCCCGAACTTCGATTCCGGCCTGTTCGACTTCACGTTTGCGCAGATCTTCTCCGAAAACATCTTCAGTGGCGGCGATCGCATCGCCAACGCCAACCAGCTGACGGCCGCGGTGACCTCCCGCTATATCGACGCCGAGACCGGTGTCGAGCGGCTGCGCGCCGCCGTGGGGCAGCGCTTCTACTTCGAGGACCAGCGCGTCGCCCTCAACACCGGTTCCGATTCGGGCGAGCGCACCAGCCGGCGTTCGGACTTCCTCGCTGCGCTGGGCGGCCGGATCGGCGAGATCACCACCCTCGACACCGCCTGGCAATACAACCCGGAAGACAGCCAGACCGAGCGCTTCAACGCCGATCTGCGCTTCCAGCCGGGCTTTGCCAAGGTGGTCAACCTCGGCTACCGCTACACCCGCGACGTGCTGCGCGATGTCGACATCGCCGCCCAGTGGCCGCTCGGCGGGCGCTGGTATGGCGTGGCCCGCTACAATCGCTCGCTGCGCGACCACCGCGTGACCGAAGCCCTCGGCGGTCTGGAATACGATGCGGACTGCTGGGTGTTCCGGGTCGTGGTGCACCGGTATGCGACCAACGACGAAGACGTGACCCAGGCCATCTACCTGCAACTCGAACTCGACGGTCTGGCCAGTGTCGGCTCCAGCCCGCTGGATCTGCTGCGGCGGACCGTGGGTGGTTATGGCACCATCAACCAGCCCATGGCAGATCCGGTTTTTGGCCGTGAATGATGCTGCGGCAGCCCCTCATTGCAACAGGATATCTATGAAAACGGCGCTTCCCCGACTCCTCTCCACGCTGCTGCTGGTCGCACTGGCGGCTGCGCCGGCCGTGTCCAACGCCGCCCGCACGGTGCTGGTCGACCGCATTGTTGCGGTGGTCAACAACGATGTCATCACCGAATCCAGCCTGGCCGAGCGGACGGCGCAGATCAAGCGCCAGTTCGGCCGCCAGGGTGGGCAGCTGCCGCCTGACGAGGTGCTGCGCAAACAGGTGCTGGAGCGCCTGGTGATCGAGCGGGCGCAGGTGCAGCTGGCCGGCGAGACCGGCCTGCGTATCGACGACACCGCGCTCGGTGGCGCGATCGACCGCATCGCCGCCTCCAACAAACTGAGCACGACGCAGTTTCGTGCCGCACTCGAGAAGGATGGCATCGACTGGAACGAATTCCGCGAGAACATCCGCCAGGAAATGCTCATTGCCCGCCTGCGCGAGCGTGAGGTCGATGCCCGCGTGGTGGTGACCGACGCCGAGATCGACAACTTCCTCAAGAGCTCGCCCGACGCCGCCGACAGCCGCGAGTACGACCTGTCGCACATCCTGCTGCGGGCCCCCGAAGGCCCGAGTCCCGAGCAGCTCAATGCGCTGGGCCAGAAGGCCGAGGGCATCCGTGCCCGCCTGGTGGCGGGCGAGGATTTTGCCAAGCTGGCCGCCGAGTTCTCCGACGCCCCCGACGCGCTGCAAGGCGGCGCGCTCGGCTGGCGCCCGGCCAGCTCGGTGCCGGCGCTGTTCATGGAATCGATCAAGTCGCTGCCGCCGGGCGAGGTGTCGCCGGTCATGCGCAGCCCCGCCGGCTTCCACCTGGTCAAGGTCAACGATGTGCGCGGCGCCAAGCCGACCGAGGCGGTCTCGGTGCAGCAGACACGGGTCAGCCATATCCTGGTCAAGACCACCGAGGTGGTGTCCGATACCGACGCGCGCCTGCGTCTCGAAACCCTGCGTACCCGCATTCTCAACGGCGAGGATTTCGCCGCGCTGGCGCGGGCCAACAGCGCCGACCTGTCGGCCACCAAGGGGGGCGAGATCGGCTGGGTGTACCCGGGCGACACCGTGCCGGAGTTCGAGCGCGCCATGGATGCCCTCCAGCCCGGCGAACTGAGCGAGCCGGTGAAGTCGCCGTTTGGCTGGCACCTGATCCGCGTCGAGGAACGCCGCAGCCAGGATGTGTCCGAAGAGCGCAAGCGCGCCGTGGCGCGCAACACCCTGCGCCAGCGCAAGGCCGACGAAGCCTATGAAGACTGGTTGCGCCAGCTGCGCGACAGCACCTTTGTCGACTACCGTCTCGACGAACTGAACTGACCCGCGCCGCCATGAACACGTCCCCCACGCCGGTACTCGCCGTCACCAGTGGCGAGCCGGCCGGCGTCGGCCCCGAGCTGTGCCTGCAACTGGCCACCCGCACCTGGCCGGGGCGCGTGGTCGTGCTCGCCGACACCGACCTGCTCGAAGCGCGCCTCGCGGCGCTGGGCCAGACCACCTTGCTGCAAGCCTACCAGCACGACCTGGCGCCCCCGCCGGGCGTGCTCGAAGTGCTCGATGTGCCCCTGGCTGCGCCGGTGGTGGCCGGGCAGCTCGACACGGCCAATGCCCGGCCGGTGCTGAGCATGCTCGATCGGGCCATTGAAGGCTGCGTGAGCGGCGAGTTTGCCGGCATGGTCACCGCGCCGGTGCACAAGGGGGTCATCTGCGACGCCGGCGTGCCGTTCTCCGGCCACACCGAATACCTGGCCGAGGCCACCGCCACCAGCCGGGTGGTGATGATGCTGGTCGGCGGCGACCTGCGCGTGGCGCTGGTGACCACGCATCTGCCGCTGTCGGCCGTGCCGGGGGCGGTCACGCCCACCGCGCTGGCCGAAACGCTGGCGATCCTCGACGCCGACCTGCGCCAGCGCTTTGGACTGGTGACGCCGCGCATCCTGGTGGCCGGGCTGAACCCGCATGCGGGGGAGGGCGGGCACATGGGGCGCGAGGAGATCGACGTCATCATCCCCGTGCTCGAGCGCCTGCGTGCCGCCGGCATGCATCTGATCGGGCCGCTGCCGGCCGACACCCTGTTCGTACCGCACACACTGGCGCAAGGTGACGCGGTGCTGGCCATGTATCACGATCAGGGCTTGCCGGTGCTCAAGCACGCCAGTTTTGGCGGCGGGGTCAACGTCACCCTCGGCCTGCCGATCATCCGCACCTCGGTCGACCACGGCACCGCACTCGACCTGGCCGGCACCGGCCGTGCCGATCCGGGCAGCCTCTTTGCCGCGGTGGCGCTGGCTTTCGACATGGCCGCCGGAGGGCGTACGGCATGAGCCACCAGGCACGCAAACGTTTCGGGCAGAACTTCCTGTCCGACCCGAACATCATCCGCAAGATCGTGGACGCCATCGCCCCGCAGGCCGGGCAGCGCATGGTCGAGATCGGGCCGGGCCTGGCCGCCATGACCGACCCTCTGCTGGCACGGCTGGGCACGCTGGATGTGGTCGAGATCGACCGCGACCTGATCGCCCTGCTCAAGGAACGCTACCGCCCCGAGGCGCTCACCATCCACGAAGGCGATGCGCTCAAGTTCGACTTCGGCACCCTGGGGCCGGATCTACGCATCGTCGGCAACCTGCCCTACAACATCTCGACCCCCATCCTCTTCCACCTGGCCGGGTTCGCCGACCAGGTGCGCGACATGACCTTCATGCTGCAAAAGGAAGTCGTGATGCGCATGGTGGCCGAGCCGGGGTCGAGCGAATACGGACGCCTGTCGGTGATGCTGCAGTACCGCTTCCGCATGGGACGCATGTTCGATGTGCCGCCCGGTGCCTTCCGCCCGGCGCCCAAGGTGATGTCCAGCATCGTGCGCCTGGTGCCGCGGCCGTCCGACACGCTTGCCGCGCGGGACGAGGCGCTGCTCGGCAAGATCGTGACCGCGGCCTTCGGCCAACGCCGCAAGACCTTGCGCAATACCCTGCGTGATTTCATCGACGAGGCCGGGCTGAGCGCGCTGGGGATCGATCCCGGGCAGCGTGCGGAGCGCCTGTCGGTGGCCGACTATGTCGCCATTGCCAATGCCTGTTGTGCCGCGCGCGCGGCTTGAATGACACAGGCCGGGCAAGCCCGGCCTGTGCTGTGCGCGACGGCCCGGGGTCAGCTCTTCTTCATCGGGCAGGTGTTCATGCCCAGCAGCGAATAGGCCGGGCACCAGCCCAGCGCGCCGGTGGCCAGCGGCACAATGCCGATCCACGCCCACACCGGCCCGCCCATCAAGGCCCAGGCAATCAGCGCGATACCGGCCACAATGCGCAACACCTTGTCGATTCCACCCACGTTCATCTTCATGATCGGCTCCTTGCTCCGAGATGCGAAAGTGGGGCCATTAGACTCGCCACCGCCGGGGCGAGTCTGTAACCTTGGTTACATAGCTTGGCACAAGACGAAATGTCTAAAGCATGCGCGGCCGTGTGCCGCTAGATATGTGAACTGAACGCCGCAGCCCGGGGCTGCAATGAGCGAGGAAGCATGGGGGCTCTGGGTCGCCTGAGAGTGGCCGTCATCGTTCTCTGGCCAGTCCTGCTGGGCAGTGCGGGCATCGACGCTGCGTCGTTGAACGGCTGCCCGGCGGAGCCGCTGCTGCGGACCTTGAGCACTGCCGAGCAGCAATGGCTGGCGACGCACCCGGTCATTCGCCTGGGGGTGGATCCGGCCTACGCGCCGTACTCGATTGCCGATGCCGATGGCCAGTTTACGGGCGTGGCCGCGGCGTTTGCCGAATGCATCGCGCAGCAGTTGGGCATTCACTTTGAACCGGTGGTCAATCTGGACTGGCCCGCCTTGGTCGAGGCGCTCAAGGCGCGTCGTATCGATGCCATCGCCACCATGGTGCATCTGCCCGAGCGCGAGGCGTTCGCGGCGTTTTCGGACATCTACCTGCCCACACCCCTGGTCGTCATGACACGCCAGGACACGCCCCAGCTGGCGTCGGTCAACGCCCTGACCGATCTGCGCCTGGCGCTGGTGCGGGAATATTCCTCGAGCAAGCAGGTGATGGCGCGCTATCCGGCCTTGAAGCCGGTCTTCGTGCCGACGCCGCTCGCCGGCCTGCGTGCGCTGGCGGCGGGCGAGGTAGATGCCTATGTGGGCGTCCTGGGCGTCAATACCTATCTTGCCGCCCAGCAGGGAATGGCCAACCTCAAGGTCAATGCCGCCTTCGACATGGCAGACAACGGCCAGCGCTTTGCCGTGCGGAGCGACTGGCCCGAGCTGGCGCCGCTGATCGACAAGGCGCTGGCCTCGATCCCGGCGCAGACGCGCGAGGCCTTCTTCCGGCCCTGGGTCTCCGTGTCGGCCGATCATGTGCTGGTCCTCGACTACACCCCGTTGCTGCGGCGCTACTGGCCGTGGTTTGGCGGCGCCTTGGCCATTGTGTTGATCGGGGCATTGACGATGGTGCTTGCCAATCGCCGGCTCAAGCACGAAGTGGCGCGGCGGGAGAAGGCGTGGGCCGAGAGCGAGGTGCGCTTTCGCGCCACCTTCGATCAGGCCGCGGTCGGCATTGCCCATGTGGCACCCGACGGCCGCTGGATCCGGGCCAACCAGCGTCTGAGCGAGATCGTGGGCTATTCGCATGATGTGTTGCTGACCAAGACCTTCCAGGACATCACCCACCCCGAAGACCTCGACGCCGATCTGTTGCAGCTCACCCGGACGCTCGCCGGCGACATCGCCGGCTATACGATGGAGAAGCGCTACTTCCACCGCGACGGGCACATCGTCTGGATCAACCTGACGGTCTCGCTGGTGCGCCGGGCCGATGGCACGCCGGACTATTTCATTTCCGTGGTCGAGGACATCTCGGCCCGCCGCGAAGCCTTCGAGGCCAACCGTCAGGCCGCGGCCGTCTTCCAGAGCACCCGCGAGGGCATCATCATCACCGACCTCGACCGGCGCATCCTGGCGGTCAATCCGGCCTTCTCCGACATCACCGGCTATCGCGCCGACGAGGTCATTGGCCAGACGCCCGCCATGCTGCAATCCGGCGGGCTGGGCGAAGATATCTACCAAAGCATGTGGGCCAGCATCGTCAGCACCGGCCACTGGCAGGGCGAGGTGACCAGCCGGCGCAAGAGCGGCGAGGTCTTCCCCGAGCTGCTCACCGTGAGTACCGTCCGGGATCTCGACGGCCAGCCGGTGCGCTATGTCGCCCTGCTGACCGACCTCAGCCGCCTGCGCCAGTCCGAGGCCGAGCTGGCCCACCTGGCGCACTACGACCCGCTCACCGACCTGCCCAACCGCCTGCTGGTGCAGTCCCGGCTCGACCACGCGCTGGACAGCGCGCAGCGCAACGGCGACCGGCTCGCGGTGATGTTCATCGATCTCGATCGATTCAAGGATGTGAATGACAGCCTGGGGCATCCGGTGGGGGATGAGCTGCTGGTGGCCATTGCCCAGCGCATGCGCACGCGGCTGCGCGAATCGGACACGCTGGCGCGGCTTGGCGGCGATGAATTCCTGGTGGTGCTCGAAGACATCCACCGGCCGGAAGACGCCGCCGAGGTGGCCCAGGCGCTGATCCGAGTGCAGGATGCGCCGATCTGCCTGCCCAGCGGGCACGAGGTCTATGTCGGGGTCAGCATCGGGATCAGCCTCTTCCCCAACGACGGCGCCTCCACCACGGAGCTGATCCGTCAGGCCGACGCCGCGATGTACCAGGCCAAGAGCCAGGGGCGCAATACCTTCCGCTTCTACACCGCGGCGCTCACCGAGGCGGCCGACCAGCGGCTGGCCATGGAAGGACGGCTGCGGCGGGCCCTGATTGCCGAGGAGTTTGTCGTCCATTACCAGCCCCAGTTCCGCGCGGCCACGGGGGAACTGGTCGGCTGCGAGGCGCTGGTGCGCTGGCAGGAGCCGGAGGGTACCCTGGTGCCGCCGGCGCAGTTCATTCCGCTGGCCGAAGACACCGGGCTGATCGTCCAGCTCGGCCTGTGGGTGCTGGAGACGGCCTGCGCCCAGGCCCAGGCCTGGCGGCAGGCCGGTGTGGCCGATCTGGTGATGGCGGTGAACCTGTCGGCCCGCCAGTTGCAGCAGCGCGACCTGGCCTGGCGGGTGGCGGCCGTTCTTGAGCGGACGGGCCTGCCGGCCAACCGCCTGACACTGGAGTTGACCGAGAGCTCCATCATGGACCACGGCGAGGAAGCCGTCGCCCTGCTGCACTCGCTCAAGGCGCTGGGGGTGGGGCTGTCGATCGATGATTTCGGCACCGGCTATTCCTCGCTGGCCTACCTGAAGCGCTTCCCGATCGACGAAATGAAGATCGACCACAGCTTCGTGCGCGACACGCCGGACGATGCGGGCGATGCCGAGATCGTGGCCACCATCGTGGCCATGGGGCGCAACCTCAATCTGCGCGTGGTGGCCGAAGGGGTCGAGACGCAGCGACAGCTCGATTTCCTGGTCGGCCTCGGCTGCGACACCTGCCAGGGCTTCCTGGTCAGCGCCGGCTTGCCGGCCGAGGCGTTTGCCGGTTTTGTCGCGCAGACGCAGGCGGCGCGCGCGCTGCCCTGAGCCGCCGCGCGGCCGCAGCTACTGCGCCGCATCAGACCGGGGCGCAGAGGAGCGGGAAATGACCTGTCCACCGCGTTAAAAAAATGTGCTTCTGCAATAAAGGGTGGCGTGCGCCTGCCGTAGTTCTTTGGTGATACCAATAACGAGGGAGCCGTCATGCGCATGTTGTCCGATACCCCCATCTGGTTGCGGCTGACCGCCGTGATCTGGGTCATGCTGATGTTTGCTTTTGGCGGCCTGATCGCCTGGGAGACACAGGTGAACCGGGAGACCGCCATCGAGCAGGCGCGAGCCTTCGCCCTGTCGGTGCACGACATGACCATGGCGAGCCTGACGGGGATGATGATTACCGGCACGGTCGGCCAGCGCGATGTGTTTCTCGACCAGGTCAAGGAGTTGTCGTCGGTGCGTGGCCTGCGGGTCATTCGCGGCGAGGCGGTCAGCGCCCAGTTCGGGCCCGGCTCGGCCGGCGAGTCCACCGGGCTGGATGCGCTGGAGCAGGCCGCGATGCGCCAGGGCACGGCCCAGTTCGAAGTCCAGCACGCCGGCGAGGGCGGGCAGGCGCTGCGTGTGGTGGTGCCGGCGCTGGCGTCCACCCGCTATCTGGGCAAGAACTGCATCACCTGTCACACGGTGCCGGAGGGCACGCCGCTGGGCGCCGTGAGCATGCGCATCTCGCTCGACGAGGTTGACGCCGCGGTGAGCAGCTTCCGCAACAAGAGCATTCTGTTCGCGGCGCTGGTGTCGGTGCCGCTGATGGTCTGCATTTTCCTGTTCATCCGCCGCTTCGTCACCGCGCCGCTGGCGCACATGACGGCCGGCCTGGAGGAAATTGCCGCTGGCGGCGGTGACCTGACCCGCCGGCTGGCGGTCGAGCGCCAGGACGAAATCGGCCGCACTGCACGCAGTTTCAACCGCATGCTGAGCACGGTGGGTGACCTGGTGCGCCAGGTCAGTACCTCGGCCGGCGAGGTTGCGCGGGCGGCCCGCGACGTGTCGTCCGGTGCCCGCCAGGTTGCCGGCGGCTCGCACCAGCAGCGCGTGCAGACCGATGCCGCCGCCACGGCCGTCGAGGGCTTGATGGAGAACATTGCCCACATCGCCGGCAGCGCCGAGCAGGTCCGGGCGCGCTCGCACGAGAGCCTCGAGCGCGCCGAGGCGGGGCAGAAGAACCTGATGCGCCTGGTGGACGAGGTGACCGAGGTGGAATCGGCTGTCAGCGAGATGTCGGACACGGTCGAGGCCTTCGTGACCTCGACCGCGGCGATCACCCACATGACGCAGGAGGTGCGCGAGATCGCCGATCAGACCAATCTGCTGGCGCTCAACGCGGCCATCGAGGCCGCCCGGGCCGGCGAGCAGGGGCGCGGGTTCGCCGTGGTGGCGGACGAGGTGCGCAAGCTGGCCGAGAAGTCGGCGCGCTCGGCTGGCGAGATCGACGCCATCACGCGCACCTTGTCGTCGCAGTCCGGCTCGGTCAAGCGCTCCCTGAGCAGCGGCATGGATCGCCTGGCCACCAGCCGGTCCGTGGCGCAGGAGGTGGCCAGCGGCCTGGCGGCGGCCAACGCTTCGGTGGCCGATGTGCGCGGCGGGCTCGACCAGATCGCCCAGGCGACCGAGGGCCAGCGTGCAGCCAGCCAGAGCGTCACCGACAGCATCGAGGCCATTGCCGAGATGGCGCGCCACAATGATGGCGCCGTGAGCCAGACCGTGAGCTCCGCCGAGCAAATGGAAGCGCTCGCCGGCGAACTGCAGGGCGCGGTCTCCCGCTTTACCGTCTAAGCCCCTAAGCCCCTGAGCCCATCGGCGGGGGCCGGCGTTGCCGGCCTGGCAGGGGGGCGGTCGCTCCACTAGAGTTAGGAGGAGCGACCGCGCTTCACCCCATAACGGCTAAACTTTAATTTCCAACCTCGCCACGACAGCGGCCGGCCCGCCGGCCCGGTGGGGGGGGAGCGTCAGCGGGGTTTTCGGACCCCCCACGCGGGTCTGTCCCACGTCGCGACGCCCACCCCCCAGCCGCCTGCCGCCTCGCTTCTGGCAC
>QQUN01000075.1 GCA_008501585.1 Pseudomonadota bacterium
GGCTGCGGGGGCGGCGGCGACCGGCGCCGGTGCAGCGGCAGGGGCCGGCGCGGCGGCGGCCGGTGCCGGTGCGCTGGCCGCCGGTGCCGGGGCGGCCGCGGCAGCGCCCGCTGCCTGCACCTTGATCAGCACGGCGCCTTCGGAGACCTTGCTGCCGACCTCGACGAGGACTTCCTGGACCACGCCGGCGGCCGTGGAGGGTACATCCATGGTGGCCTTGTCGGATTCGAGCATGGCGATGGCGTCATCGACGGCGATGGTGTCGCCGACCTTGACGAACAGCTCGATCACCGGCACGTCGGAATAGTCGCCGATGTCCGGAACCTTGACCTCCACCACACCACCACCGGCGGCGGCAGCCGGTGCGGGCGCCGCGGCGGCGGCCGGGGCGGCCGTGGCGGCTGCGCCCGCTGCTTCGAGCTTGATCAGCACCGAGCCTTCGGACACCTTGCTGCCGACCTCGACCAGGATTTCCTTGACCACGCCGGCGGCCGGGGAGGGCACGTCCATGGTGGCCTTGTCGGATTCGAGCATGGCGATGGCGTCATCGACGGCGACGGTGTCGCCGACCTTGACGAACAGCTCGATCACCGGCACGTCGGAGTAATCGCCGATGTCCGGGACCTTGACTTCAATGAGTTGGCTCATGTTTTCAGTCTCCTCAGCGTTCAGACGGACATGGGGTTGGGCTTGGACGGGTCAAGCTGGTACTTGACCAGTGCCGCGGCAACCTTCTCGCGCTCGATCTTGCCTTCGTCGGCCAGGGCCTTGAGGGCGGCGAGGGTGACCCAGTGACGGTCCACTTCGAAGAAGTGACGCAGCTTCTCGCGGGTGTCGGAGCGGCCAAAGCCGTCGGTGCCCAGGGTGACGAAGGTGCGCTTGACGAAGGGGCGGATCTGCTCGGCGAACAGCTTCATGTAGTCGGTCGCGGCAATCACCGGGCCTTCCGTGTCGGCCAGCTTCTGTTCGACATGCGACAGACGCGGCGTCTCGAGCGGGTGCAGCAGGTTCCAGCGCTGGGCGTCCTGACCGTCGCGGGCCAGTTCGTTGAAGCTCGGGCAGCCCCAGATGTCGGCCTCGACACCCCAGTCGGCCTTGAGCAGGTCGGCGGCGGCGATGACTTCGCGGAAGATCGTGCCCGAGCCCATCAGCTGGACGCGCGGGCCCTTGCCCTTGCCGCCGTGTTTGAACGCGTACATGCCCTTGATGATGTCGGCTTCAGAGCCGGCCGGCATCTCGGGATGCTCGTAGTTCTCGTTCATCACGGTGATGTAGTAGTAGATGTCTTCCTGCTCGGCGAACATGCGGCGCATGCCGTCCTGCACGATCACTGCCAGTTCGTACTGGAAGGTCGGGTCGTAGCTGACGCAGTTGGGGATGACGTTGGCCAGGATCAGGCTGTGGCCGTCTTCGTGCTGCAGGCCCTCGCCGTTGAGCGTGGTGCGACCGGCGGTACCGCCGATCAGGAAGCCGCGCGAGCGCTGGTCCGCCGCGGCCCAGCACAGGTCGAGCGTGCGCTGGAGGCCGAACATCGAGTAGCAGATGTAGAAGGGCACCATCTGCACGCCATGCACCGAGTAGGCGGTGGCGGCGGCAATCCAGTCGGCCATCGAGCCGGCTTCGTTGATGCCTTCCTGCAGCACCTGGCCGGTCACCGACTCCTTGTAGAACATGAGCTGGTCATGGTCTTCCGGTACGTACTTCTGGCCTTCCTGGTTCCAGATGCCGTACTGGCGGAACATGCCTTCCATGCCGAAGGTGCGCGACTCGTCGGGCACGATCGGCACAATGTTCTTGCCGATCTGCTTGTCCTTGAGCAGGGTGTTCATGATGCGCACCATGACCATGGTGGTCGACAGCTCGCGGCCTTCGCCCGACGCCTTGAGCAGGGCGGCGAAGTTCTCCAGCGGCGGCACGGCCAGCGCGTCGGCCTTGGTGCGGCGGCTGGGCAGGAAGCCACCGAGGGCCATGCGGCGGTCGCGCATGTACTTGTACTCGGCCGAGTCTTCGTCGAACTTCAGGTAGGGCAGGTCGGCGACCTTGTCGTCCGGCACCGGCAGGCCGAAGCGGTCGCGGAAACGCTTGATCGACTCGACGTCGAGCTTCTTGGTGTTGTGGGCGATGTTCATGGCTTCGCCCGACTGGCCCAGGCCGAAGCCCTTGATGGTCTTGGCCAGGATCAGCGTCGGCTGGCCCTTGTGGTTCACCGCGGCGTTGTAGGCCGCGAAGATCTTGAACAGATCGTGGCCGCCACGGTTGAGCTGCCACACCTCGTCGTCGGTCCAGTCGGCGACCAGCGCGCGCAGCTCCGGCGTGTTGAAGAAGTGCTCGCGCACATAGGCGCCGTCCTTGGCCTTGAAGGTCTGGTACTCGCCGTCGCACAGTTCCATCATGCGCTTCTTGAGGATGCCCTTCTTGTCGCGCTCGAACAGGGCGTCCCAGTGGGTGCCCCAGACCAGCTTGATGACGTTCCAGCCAGCACCGCGGAACTCGCCTTCGAGTTCCTGGATGATCTTGCCGTTACCGCGCACCGGGCCGTCGAGGCGCTGCAGGTTGCAGTTGATGACGAAGATCAGGTTGTCCAGCTTCTCGCGCGCGGCCATGCCGATGGCGCCGAGGGATTCGACCTCGTCGGTTTCACCGTCGCCGAGGAAGGCCCACACCTTGCGCTGTTCGGCCTTCTGGGCGTCGATCAGGCCGCGGCTGGCCATGTACTTCATGAAGCGCGCGGAGTAGATCGCGCACAGCGGGCCGAGGCCCATCGAGACGGTCGGGAACTGCCAGAAATCCGGCATCAGCCACGGGTGCGGGTAGGAGGAAATGCCCGTGCCGTCGACTTCCTGGCGGTAGCCGTCGAGCTGATTCTCGGTCAGGCGGCCGAGCATGTAGGCGCGCGAATAGACGCCGGGGACCGAGTGGCCCTGGAAGAAGATCAGGTCGCCGCCGGACTCATGGCCGACAGCCTTCCAGAAATGCGAAAAGCCCACGTCGTAGAGGGCGGCCGAGGAGGCGAACGACGAGATGTGGCCGCCGACGTTGGTGTGCTTGTTGGCGCGAACAACCATCGCCATCGCGTTCCAGCGGATGTAGGAGTGCAGCTTGATCTCCATGTCCGCATCGCCCGGGTAACGGGGCTGCTGGTCGGCGGGGATGGTGTTGATGTACTGGGTGGTGGCGGAGTAGGGGATGTCGATCCCTTCTTCGCGGCCTTCCTCGATCAGCTTCTCGATCAGGAAGTGGGCCCGCTGGGGGCCTTCGTTGGCGATGACACCGCCGAGGGCGTCAAGCCATTCCTGGGTTTCCTGCGCATCCGGATCCGGTTGCACGGTGTTGTTATTCGTGGCGCTCATGCTTCTCTCCTCTCCTCGTGAAGATCGCTGAAGTCGTTCCATCGCCTGACACTCTAACGCGCGATGTCGACGAAAACACTCCTGGCCGCATTTCGACCTTTGCGTACTATAAAATGCAATTTCAGAATGCGCAATACGGGATAACCGTAGCCCTGCGCCGACAACGCCACGGGCGGGCGCGGGCGAGCGCCGTCAAGGCGAACGGATGCGGGGCGCGTCGATGGTGTGGCAGGCGATGCAGTGCGGTGCTGGCGCGGGCTGTCGTGTGCGACAGGCGGGTGCCGGCGCGGTGATCATGCGATGCGGGCGCCGGCCGCCATCGACATGGCGGTGGTGGCCGGGCGGGCACGGGCGCATCCGCCGTCAGCCGACAGCGGCGCGGATGGGGGCAGGGGAGAAAAAGATCGGCCGGGGGTGAGGGAGGGAGGGAGAAACCCCCCGACCGATCGTGAAATGGGCCCTGGTGTGGAGCTCATTGGCCTGCAGCACGCAGGCGGTCGCGTTCATACGCAAAGACCACCCGTCCGTTCCGGACCTCGCCCATATACGGGATGGACGTGTCGTCGATCGCTTCGTGATCGGTTTTCGAGAACGGCCGAACGTAGGTCATAACGACACCTTCGACCCGTTCTTTAAGCGACTCGAGCGCTTCGCGGATCTTTTCACCTTCGGTGTCGCCTGCCTGACGTATCGCAGCAGCAAGCACAAGCATCGAATCATACCCCTGTGCGGCGGCTGGGGGAACAGGAATCCGTTCGCTGCCGTATGTTTCCCGATACCGCGTGAGAAAGGCGCTGCGCCGGGCCGTGGCGTCCTCGGCGATATAGGTTTGCGGCATGCGCGCGCCCTCGGCGTTGGGGCCGGCCTCGTCGATGAAATTCGACATGCCGAGCGTCCAGCTGCCGATCAGCGGCACGCGCCAGTCGAGCACGGTCATGGCGTTGGCGATATGCGCCAGCTCGGGGCCGATGCCATAGGTGAGGATGGCCTGCACACCCGCGGCGCGTGCGCGGCGCAGGTGCGAGGTCATGTCCACATCGCGCAGGTTGAAGCGCTCGATGAGGGTTGGCCCAAGGCCGCGGATGGCCAGTGAGTGCACCAGATCGAGCTTGCCGAGCTGGCCGTAGTTGGTGGCGTCGTGAAAGATGGCGATCTTGGTGAAGCCGCGCCGGTCCACTGCCTCTTCGACGATCATCTCGGCCTGCACGCGGTCGTGCGCGGAGATGCGGAAGATGTAGTTGTCGGGGTAGCGCGGTGGCTGGAACTGCTTGGTGATGAAGGAGCCGGTGGCCACGCTGGTGATGACCGGGATGCGCGCCTGCTGGTAGATCTGCTGCGAGGCGAGGGCGACCCCGGTGTTGACGATGCCCAGGCCGGCCACCACCTTGTCTTTCTCGACCAGCTCCTGAACGACCTGGGCGCCGCGTTCGTTGCGCGCCTCGTCGTCGCGTTCGATCAACACCACGGGGCGGCCGAGCACGCCGCCGGCGGCGTTGATCTCGTTGGCGGCCATGCGGATGCCGTCGCGCATCGACAGCCCCATCGGGGCCGAGCCACCGGTGAACGGGCCGGTCACGCCGATCCGGATCGGCTCGGCGCTCCACGCCGGCAAAGCCAGTAGCGAGCACAGCAATGCAGCGAGGCATGCGCGCAAGTTGGGGTCTCCTCCCGATTTTTTGACGACT
Source organism: Pseudomonadota bacterium (assembly GCA_008501585.1). GTDB lineage: Bacteria > Pseudomonadota > Gammaproteobacteria > Burkholderiales > Rhodocyclaceae > Nitrogeniibacter. The sequence continues at coordinate 5,036 of QQUN01000075.1, forward strand.
GTAAGACCCCGGCCAAGCCCCGCGACATTGGCGAAAACCCCTAGAGTTGTAACGGAAAATATGTCAATTCGCTATCTTGCGGCCGGCGCCGGCCGGCGGGGCAGCATAGGGAATCACCCGATGCCAACGCGGTGGGCGTGCGGCCACAATGCGTTCTCGCATCCACTTTCGACCCCGCGCCGGTGCGCAGGGTCCGCGTCGGGCCGGAGGCCATGGCAGAAAAGACCGCAGCGCGCGCCCAGGCGCGCACCGAACTCTACTGGACCGTCCCCTACGTGGCGGTTGTGGTCTTTGCCGTCGCCATGCTGGTGCTGGTGTGGGTGCTCCAGCGCCAGGAAACCGAGGTTCAGCGCAACGCCATCGCCCGCGACGTGCAGTGGGCCGAGCAGACCATGCGCCTGCACATGCAGGGCACGGAAGAGTTCCTGACCCAGATGGCGCGGGATCTGGCCGCCGGTTCGCTGGACCTCGACAATTTTCAGTTGCGCGCCAACCAGCACATCGCCAACAACCCGCAGCTGATCAACCTGGTGTGGGTCGAACCCGGCGAGGTGGTGCGCTGGAGTGCGCCCTTCGACACCACCGACTGGCTGGCCGGCGATGTGCTCACCAGCGCCCAGACGGTGGCCTTCTTCCGTGCGCGCGAGATCGGCCGGCCCACCTATGGCGACCCGTATGTGAATCCGCGCGGCGAGGCCGTGCTGGAACTCTACGTGCCGGTTCGCCACGGTCGGCGCTTCATCGGTGCCATGGTGGGGGTGTATTCCATCGACCGCATCGTGCGCCATCTCGTGCCGTCCTGGTTTTCCGAGAAATACCGTTTGGCGCTGATCGGGCCGCGCGGCGATACGCTGGCGGTCAATTCCTCGGTGCAGGCGCTCGACGAGTCGGTCGCCTACGCCGTCGCGCTGGATCCGCCGGCCAACGGCCTGATGTTGCGTGCCACCGCCTTCCGCACGGTGGGGGCGATCCCGCGTGCGCTGCCGACGATCATGATCGTCGGCCTGTCGGTGCTGATGCTGTGGAGCCTGTGGTTGCTGCGCAGTCACATGCGGCGACGGGTGCGGGTCGAAAAGGAGCGTGACCGGCTGTTCAATCTCTCGCTCGACATTCTCAGCATCTTCAGCGCTGACGGGGCGTTCCGCCGCTGCAACCCGGCCTTCGAGCGGCTGCTCGGCTACCCGGCGCAGCAAATGCCCGGCCGGCCGCTGCTCGATTTTGTGCACGACGACGACATCGTCGCCACCATCGAGCAGTTGCGCCTGCTCGCCAACGGCAAGCCGGTGAGTTTCGAGAACCGCTGCCGCTGCGCCGACGGGCGCTACAAGTGGCTGGTGTGGAGCATCAACCCGGTGTCGGAAGAGCAGCTGTTCTACGCCGTGGCGCATGACATCACCGGGCGCAAGGCCACCGAGGAAGCCTTGCGTGCTGAGTCGGCCTTTCGCCGCGCGATGGAGGAATCGGTGGTCACCGGCCTGCGCGCCATCGACCTGACCGGCCGCATCATCTACGCCAATCCGGCGTTCTGCCGCATGGTGGGCTTGTCGGCCGATGAGCTGGTCGGGGCGATGCCGCCGTTTCCGTATTGGCCGGAGGAGGATATCCCGCGCTGCCAGCACAACCTCGATGTGACCCTGGCCGGCCAGGCGCCACCCTCGGGTTTCGAGATGCGGGTGTTGCGCAAGAGCGGGGAGCGCCTCGATGCGCGCTTCTACCTGTCGCCGCTGATCGACGGCAGCGGCAAGCAGACTGGCTGGATGGCCTCGGTGACCGACATTACCGAACCGAAGCGGGTGCGTGCCGCGCTGGAGGCGGCGCACAAACGCTTCGAGGCGGTGCTCGACGGGCTCGACTCGGCCGTGTTCGTGGCCGACGCGCGCAGCGACGAAATCCTCTACGCCAACCGCGCCTTCATGGCGTTGCACGGCTTCGATGTGGTCGGCCGCCGTGCCCGCGCGGTGACCCAGCCGCAGCCCGAACTGGGCGACTACCGGGTCGACCCGCGCAAGCTGCAACCGGCCGATGTGCCGATGGAGCTGTTTGACGACGAGCTGCGCAACCCGCTGTCGGGCCACTGGTACCACGTGCGCGAGCAGGCCACCCGCTGGGTGGACGGGCGCGTGGTGCGCATGGGCATCGCCACCGACATCACCGACCGGCGCCAGATGGAAGAGATGAGCCGGCAACAGGAGGAGCGCCTGCAGCGGACCGCTCGCCTGGTCACCATGGGCGAGATGGCCTCGACCCTGGCGCATGAGCTCAACCAGCCGCTGGCCGCCATCTCCAACTACGCCATGGGCTGCGTCAAGCGCATGGAGTCGGGCGACTACCGGCAGGAAGAGGTGCTGGCGGCCATGCAGAAGGCCAGTTTCCAGGCCGAGCGGGCGGGCAAGATCATCCGCCGCATCCGCGATTTCGTGCGCAAGAGCGAACCACGCCGCGCGGCCGTGGTGCTCGACGATGTGGTCGACGACGCCCTCGGTTTTGCCGAGATCGATGCACGCAAGGCCGCGGTGCGGGTGCGTCGCGATATTGCGCCCAACCTGCCGCCCGTTTACGCTGACCGGATCATGATCGAGCAGGTGCTGCTCAACCTGGTCAAGAACGGGATGGACGCCATGGCCGACACGCCGGACGATTGCCGCGTGCTGACCCTGTCGGCGCGGGTGGCGCGCGAAGGGCTGGTCGAAGTGTCGGTGGCCGATCGCGGCCACGGCATCCGCGAAGAAGACGCCGAACGCCTGTTTACACCGTTTTTCACCACCAAGTCCGAAGGCATGGGCATGGGGCTGAACATCTGCCGCTCGATCATCGAATTTCATGACGGGCGCCTGTGGACCGAAGCCAATCCCGAAGGCGGCACCGTTTTTCGATTTACGCTGCCCGTGGAGATTGCTGGTGAACGGACCGTCCGAAGCGCCTGAACAGACCATCTATATCGTTGACGACGACGAGGCCCTGCGCGATTCGCTGGTGTGGCTGCTCGAATCCAACCGCTATCGCGTGGCGCAGTTTCCGTCGGCCGAAGCCTTCCTCGAGGCCTATCACGCCGACATGGCCGGCTGCCTGGTGCTCGATGTGCGCATGCCCGGCATGAGCGGGCTGGAACTCTACGAATGCCTGCGCGACCGCCACGCCACCTTGCCGGTGGTGTTCATCACCGGCCATGGCGATGTGCCGATGGCGGTGTCGGTGCTCAAGAAGGGCGCGGTCGATTTCATCGAGAAACCGTTCTCCGATCGCGACATGCTCAAGCTCATCGAGCAGTGCCTGGCCACCGAGCGCGAAAGCCGCACCCGCCTGCGCCAGGACGCCGTGGTGGCGCGCCGGCTCGACCAGCTCACCCAGCGCGAGATGGAAGTGCTGGAGCTGATCATTGCCGGTCGGCTCAACAAGCAGATTGCCGACGACCTGGGCATCAGCATCAAGACAGTGGAAGTGCACCGCGCCCGCGTCATGGAAAAGATGGAGGCCAACTCGCTGGCCGAGCTGGTGCAGTCGGTGATGACCTGCGAGGCGGCGCGCGGGCGGTTCATCGCCTGAGAGCCTGAACGGGCGACGCGCGCGGCAGATGTTTCGCACGATTGATTCAGATCAACCGTAATTGATTGACCGGTCGGTAAATTAATTGCCGGCCGTCAATCCCGACGGTGCGCATCGCACGGCGATGCAGGGCGGTCGGTGGCGTTGCCGGGTTCGGTGCGTTTCCCGCGCCGGATCCGGAGACAGCGCGCATGGCAGCAGCAACCCCCGCGCCGGCCCACCGCCGGCAATTCCTTTCTGGCAACGAAGCGGTCGCCCGGGCCGCCTGGGACGCCGGCGTGCGTGTGGCCGCCGCCTACCCGGGTACGCCGTCGACCGAAATCCTCGAAGTGCTGGCGCGCTATCCGGATCTCTACACCGAATGGTCGGTGAACGAAAAGGTGTCGCTCGAAGTGGCGCTCGGTGCCTCGATGGTCGGCGCCCGCGCGCTGTGCGCGATGAAGCATGTCGGCCTCAACGTGGCCGCCGACGCGCTGATGACCCTCACCGTGACCGGGGTCGAGGGCGGCCTGGTGATCGTGGTGGCCGACGATGTGGGCATGTCGTCCTCGCAGAACGAGCAGGATTCGCGCTACTGGGGCCGCTTTGCCCATGTGCCGGTGCTCGAGCCGGCCGACTCGCAGGCGGCCTACACGCTCACCCGTGCGGCGTTTGCGCTGTCCGAGCAGTTCCGCACGGCGGTGATCGTGCGCCTGACCACCCGCATCTGCCATGTGAAAGGCCTGGTGACGCCGGGCGAGCGCGAGACGCACGCGCCGGGCGGCTTCATCAAGGACCCGGCGCGCTGGGTGATGGTGCCCGGCCATGCCAAGCCGCGCCTGCCGCTGATGTTCGAGCGCGAGGCGGCGCTGCGCGCGGCGGCCGAGGCCTCCGAACTCAATGTGCTCGACGCCGGTCGTGACACCCGCGTCGGCTTCGTCACCGCCGGCCCGGCCGGCATGCATGTGCTCGATGCCTTCCCCGACGCCCCGGTGCTGCGCCTGGGCTTTTCGTGTCCGGCGCCGATCGATCGCATCCGTGCGCTGGCGGCCACGGTGGACCGGCTGGTGGTGGTCGAGGAGACCGAGCCGCTGCTTGAGACCGAGCTGCGCGCCGCCGGCATCGCCTGTCATGGCAAGGACATCCTGCCGCGCCTGGGCGAGTTGTCGCCCGACATCCTCAAGCCGGCCATCGACCGCCTGCTGGCCGGCGAGCCGCCGCAGCTGCCCGCGCCACCACCGGCGCAGACGGTGTTTCCGCGGCCGCCCACGCTATGCGTCGCCTGTCCGCACCTGGGCGTCTATTACACCCTGTCGCAACTACGCAACGTGCTGATTTCCGGCGACATCGGCTGCTACACCCTGGGCGCCGGCCACCCCTGGAATGCGCTCGATACCTGCATCTCGATGGGTGCCTCGATGGGCATGGCGCTGGGCATGGACAAGGGGCGCGGCGCGCAGGATGCGAACAAGAAGATCGTCGCCGTCATTGGCGACTCGACCTTCATGCACATGGGTATGCAGGGCCTGCTCGACATCACTTACAACCGCGGCAATGTCACCGTTTTGCTGCTCGATAACCGCACCGTCGGCATGACCGGCGGCCAGGACAACCCCGGCTCGGGTCGCGACATCCACGGCAACGAGACCGCGCGGGTGGACTTCGCCCAGCTGTGCGAGGCGCTGGGCGTGCGCCGCGAGCGCATCCGCAAGGTCGACCCGTATGAGTTGCCGACACTGTTCAAGGCGCTGCGCGAGGAGACCAAGATCGACGAACCCTCGGTGATCATCACCGACCGGCCCTGTGTGCTGATCGGCGAGTACACGCCGACCCAGGCCTATCGCGTGGTCGACGACACCTGTACCGGCTGCGGCAACTGCCTCGACGTTGGCTGCCCGGCCATCCATGTGACGCGCCGCGGCCAGGAGACCAAGCCCTCCGGCAAGGTGGTGGACCTGGCCTTCGTGCGCATCGACACCGCCGCCTGTACCGGCTGCGGCCTGTGCGTCCAGCCCTGTGCGCCCGAGGCCATCGTGCATGCGCAGACGGTGCAACCGCTGTCCTTCATCCGTCAGAACGGGAGCGCGATATGAGCGATGCGATCACCAATATCCTGGTCTGCGGCATTGGCGGGCAGGGTGTCATGACCGCCACCGAGATCCTCGCCGAAGCGGCGCTGTCGCTGGGCTTCGATGTCAAGAAAACCGAGGTGGCCGGCATGAGCCAGCGCGGCGGGGTGGTGACCTCGCACCTGCGCTTTGGTGCGCGCGTGCTGTCGCCGCAGATCGCGCCCGGCGAGGCCGACCTGCTGGTCGGCTTCGAGGCGGCCGAGGCGCTGCGCTGGGCGCACATGCTGCGTCCTGGCGCGACGGTGCTCACCAATGTCGGCCGCATCGTGCCGCCGGTGGTCAACAGCGGGCGTTTCGATTACCCGGACGACCCGATCGCGCAGATGACTGCGCTGGGCCTCACCGTGCATGCCTTCGACGCCACGGCCATCGCGCTTGAGCTGGGCGAAATTCGCCTCGGCAACACCGTCATGCTCGGCGCCATGACCGACCATCTGCCGTTTCCGGACGATGTGCTCGAACAGGCCGTGCTGGCGCGTTTTGCCCGGCGCAAGCCGCAGCTGCTCGAGCTCAACCGCGCCGCCTTTGCGCGCGGGCGGGCGGCGGTGGCGGCCGCGGCGACCGGCGTGGGGTGAGGGGCGCGCCGTGATCGACATGCCGCTTCGCACAAGCCCCTGATCCTGCGATAGAATCACGGGTTTTTCCCGAGGGCAGTATCGATGTCTGCACGCATTCTCGACGGCAACGCACTGTCTGCCGATGTTCGCGCCCAGCTCGCTGAAAGCGTCAAGGAAATCAAGGCACGGGGCATCACGCCCTGCCTGGCCGTGATCCTGGTCGGCGACAATCCGGCCTCGGCGGTCTATGTCCGCAACAAGGTCGCCGGTTGCGAAAAAGCCGGCATGCGGTCGCTGCGCTTCGACTTCCCGTCCGATACCGACCCCAAGGTCGTGCTGGCCAAGATCGCCGAGCTCAACGCCGACGACACCGTGCATGGCATCCTGGTCCAGCTGCCGCTGCCGCCGCAATTCGAGGAAAAGGAAGTGCTCGAGGCAATCTCGGTCGAGAAAGACGTAGACGGCTTCCACGCCGAGAACGTCGGCCGTCTGTCGCAGGGCCAGCGTGCCTTCTTTCCGTGCACGCCGCATGGCGTCATGAAGCTGCTCGCTGCCGGCGACGTCGACGTGTCGGGGGCGGATGCGGTGGTCATCGGCCGCTCCAACATCGTCGGCAAGCCCATGGCCATGCTGCTCACCCAGGCCGGCGCCACCGTCACCGTGTGCCACTCCAAGACCCGCGACCTGGCCGCCCACACCCGTCGGGCCGACATCCTCATCGTGGCCATTGGCCGCCCGATGTTCGTCACCGGCGACATGGTCAAACCGGGGGCCGCGGTCATCGATGTGGGCATGAACCGCGTGCCTGCCGGCCTGCCCAACGAAGGCAAGCTGTGTGGCGATGTGGACTTCGAATCGGTCAAGGACGTGGCCGGCGCCATCACCCCGGTGCCCGGCGGCGTCGGCCCGATGACCATCACCATGTTGCTGGCCAACACCCTCGAATCGGCGCAGCGTGTCGCGGCGCGCAAGGGAATCTGAAACATGAGCGAAGACGTCAAGATCGGCATCATCATGGGCTCCAACTCCGACTGGCCGACCATGCAGGCAGCCGCGCGGGTGCTGGAGGACTTCGGCGTGCCCTACGAGGCGCGCGTGGTGTCGGCGCACCGGACGCCCGACCTGATGTTCGAATACGCCGAAGCGGCGCGCGGTCGTGGCCTCAAGGCCATCATCGCCGGGGCCGGCGGCGCCGCCCACCTGCCGGGCATGGTCGCGGCCAAGACCACGCTGCCGGTGCTCGGTGTGCCGGTGCAGTCGCGCGCGCTGTCGGGGCAGGATTCGCTGCTCTCCATCGTGCAGATGCCCAAGGGCGTGCCGGTGGCCACCTTCGCCATCGGCGAGGCCGGCGCGGCCAACGCCGCCTTGTTTGCCGTGTCGCTGATGGCCAATGAAGATGCCGCGCTGGCCGACAAGCTCGCCGCCTTCCGCCAGAAGCAGACCGACACCGTGCTGGCCATGGCGTTGTCGCCGCTCGACCAAGCCTGAGCACAAGCATGCAGACGACCGATCCGATCCTCCCGCCCGCCACGCTGGGCATGCTCGGCGGCGGCCAGCTCGGCCGCTTCTTTGTCCATGCCGCGCACGAAATGGGCTACCAGGTGTGGGTGCTTGATCCGGACCCGAACAGCCCGGCCGGCAAGGTCGCCGACCGTCATCTGCTGGCCGAGTATGAAGACTTCGCCGCGCTCGACCTGATGGCCGAAACCTGCGCTGCCGTCACCACCGAGTTCGAAAACGTCCCCGCCGGTACGCTCGAATACCTCGCCAAGTTCGTCCCCGTGCGGCCGGGCGCGGCGGCGGTGTCGGTGTGCCAGAACCGCATCGCTGAGAAGACCTTTCTCGCCGACAACGGCCTGCCGCATGGCCCGTTCCGCGCGTTGCGCAGTGCGGAGGACCTGGTCGACCTGCCCGCCGACCTGTTCCCCGCCATCCTCAAGGTGGCGCGCTTCGGCTACGACGGCAAGGGCCAGGTCACGGTGCACGACGCCGGCCAGGCGCTGCATGCCTTCAATGAATTCGGCGGCGAAGCCTGTGTGCTGGAGAAGCGTCTGGCGCTGGATTGCGAGGTCTCCGTGGTGCTCGCGCGCGAAGCCTGCGGTGCGGTCAAGGTCTTTCCGGTGGCCGAGAACCAGCACCGTCACGGCATTCTCGATGTGTCGATCACCCCGGCGCGCGTGGGCGACGCCATTGCCCGTCAGGCACGCGAGGTGGCCGAGCACATCGCCACGCGCCTGGGCTATGTCGGCACGCTGGCGGTGGAATTCTTCATCAGCGGCGGCCGCCTGTATGTGAATGAAATGGCGCCGCGCCCCCACAACAGCGGGCACGCCACCATCGACGCCAATGTGACCGACCAGTACATGCAGCAGGTGCGCGCCCTGTGCGGCCTGCCGCTGGGCGAGCCACGCGCCCACAGCGCGGCGGTGATGGTCAATCTGCTCGGTGACCTGTGGTATCGCGCCGGCGACGAGCGCGCGCACGAGCCCGACTGGTCGGTGCTGCACGCCGTGCCCAATCTGCGCCTGCACCTGTATGGCAAGCACCACGCCCGCGCAGGGCGCAAGATGGGGCACTTCACCGTCGTCGCCACCGACGTGGCGGCGGCGCTGGAGGCGGCCATGGCGGCGCGTGCGGCCATCGGCATCGGTGATGACTGAGCTCAGCGGCGACCTGCGCGCGGCGGTCGACGCCCTGCGCGCCGGGCAACTGGTCGGCCTGCCCACCGAAACCGTCTATGGTCTGGCCGCCGACGCCCGCAATACACAAGCGGTGGCGCGCATCTTCGCCGCCAAGGGCCGGCCGGCCGATCACCCGCTGATCGTCCATCTGGCCTCGGCCGACCAGCTCGACGACTGGGCGCGCGAGATTCCCGAGGCTGCCCGCCGGCTCGCTGCCGCCTTCTGGCCCGGTCCGCTCACCCTCATTCTCAAGCGCCAGCCTGACGTGCCCGACGCCGTCACCGGCGGTCAGGACACCGTCGGCCTGCGCGTGCCGGCGCACCCCGTCGCCCATGCCCTGCTCAGCGCCTTCGGCGGTGGCCTCGCCGCGCCCTCGGCCAACCGCTTCGGTCGCATCAGCCCCACCACCGCGGCGCATGTGCGCGAGGAACTCGGCGACGCCGTCTCCGTGGTGCTCGACGGCGGCGGTTGCGAGGTGGGCATCGAGTCGACCATCGTCGACCTGTCGCGCGGCGTGCCGGTCATGCTGCGCCCGGGGCGGGTGTCGGCCAGCGAACTGAGCCGGGTGCTCGGCGAAGCCGTGCTGACGCCGGAAGCCCCGGATGCCACCGCCCCGCGCGCCTCCGGCACGCTCGCCTCACACTACGCCCCAAACACGCCGGTTCGCCTGCTCGACGCCGCCGCCCTCTACGTCGCCGCCGCCGCGGCCGCACGAGCCGGCCAGCGCATCGGCGTGCTCTCGCGCACGCTGATCGATGATGCCCCGGCCCACGGCTCGGTCTGGCTGCAGTTGCCCAACGACCCGGTCGGCTACGCCCACCGCCTCTACCGCGACCTGCGCCGCCTCGACCAATGCGGCGCCAGCGTGCTGCTCATCGAAGCCCCGCCGCAGCGCGCCGAATGGCGGGCCGTCAACGACCGCCTCCAGCGCGCCGCCGCCGATCGCCCGGCCGACGGCGAGGGGCTTCCCAAGCCTTGAGGGCGGGACTATAATTTTTCGCTCAAGCATGGGGGGGTAGCTCAGCTGGGAGAGCGCCGCGTTCGCAATGCGGAGGTCGGGAGTTCGATCCTCCTCCTCTCCACCAGGAATTTTTGAGATCAAGCGGATTGGCGAAAGCCAGTCCGTTTTTTTTTGCGCCCCGGCTTTGCACTTCCGGGCCCGTCATCGTCACACGGCCGCTCATTTTCCGGACGGCGAATTTGACGGCTACCGTTTGGGGTGAGCGCC
>QQUN01000012.1 GCA_008501585.1 Pseudomonadota bacterium
GATGGATCGAATGGGGGATGGGGAGGGCAGGAGGGGAGGGCATGAGCGGCCTGACCGCGGCCGCTGGCGGCGGGCCATGGGCGCTGGCCTGCGCGTGCTCGCCATGTGCCTGGCCGCGGCGATGATGTCGCCGGCCCTTGCCGCGCCGCCGATCCGCGTGGTGACCGAGGAATATCCGCCCTACAACTACGCCAGGGACGGCGATGTGCACGGCGTGAGTACCGCCGTGGTGCGGGCGGTGCTGGCCGAGGCCGGCATCGAGGCGCCGATCCAGTTGATGCCCTGGGCGCGCGCCTACGACCTGGCGCTGCACACCGAAAACGTGCTGATCTACTCCATTACCCGCACCCCGGCGCGCGAGGATCTGTTCAAGTGGGTCGGCCAGGTGGCGCCGTCGGAATGGTTTCTCTACGCCCTGCGCGGGCACGAGATCCCGCTGAAGACGCTGGAGGACGCCAAGGCCTACCGCATCGCCACGGTGTATCAGGACGTGGGTGAGCAGTTCCTGCTCGAACGCGGCTTCGATCCCCGGCTCAACCTGCAGTCGAGCAACCGCTACGCGCACAACTACGAGAAGCTCAAGCTCGGCCGTGTCGACCTGTGGATCGCCAACGGCGTGGTCGCCGCCTATCTGGTGCGCGAGGCGGGCGACGATCCGGCGCAGCAGCTCAAGGCGGAATTGACGCTGCACGAGCTGGGCGGCGACGGCTTGTACATGGCTTTCAGCCACAACACGCCGGATGCCCTGGTCGAGCGTGTCCGCCGCGCCTTCGAGGCGCTGCGGCGTGATGGACGCCTGGCCCGCTTGGGCGCGGGCGGATCGTGAGCACCGGCGCCGTACCGGCCGCGGCCCGCCCGGCCACGCAGCGCAGCCGCATCGTCGTGCGCCTGCTGCTGGTGACGATCGCCGCCGGCCTGGTGTTCTCCGTGCTGAGCACGCTGGTGCGTGGCGGCTTTGCCTATGTCGAGGAACGCGACGCGATCCAGGCCGAGCTCGCCCAGTTGCGCGACATCGTGCAGCCGGCGCTGACCAAGGCCATCTGGGAGATGGACCGTACCAGCGTCGCGGTCCATCTCGACAGCGCCGCACGGCTGCCGGCGCTGGGGCGCATCGCCGTTACCCTGCGCATGGCCGACACCGCCCCCGAGGTCCACGTCCGCGACCGCACGGGCTGGACTCAGGACCCGACGTTGCCGGTGCTGCGCCGGGCGCTGACCTACTCGCCTTATGCCGGCGCCTCCGAGATCGTCGGCGAGCTGGAGATCTTTGCCGACGCCCGCGAACTGCAGGCGCGCCTGCGCCGCGAGATCGTCATCATCTTCGTCACCCAGCTGATCCAGTCGCTGCTGCTGGCGGGCTTCGTGATGTGGATGTTCAACCGCACCGTGACACGGCATGTGCGCGATGTCGCGGCGCATCTCGACGCGCTGTCGGCCAAGACGCTGTCGCGCAAGCTCGTGTTGCGTGACAAGCTGTGGCACAACGACGAGCTCGACCAACTGGCCGGCGGCGTCAACGAGCTGCAGGACCGCCTGGCGGCGCACCTGGACCAGCAGGCCCAGTACGAGGGCGAGCTTTCCCGCCACCGCGACCATCTGGCCGAGCTGGTGGGCGAGCGGACGCGGGAGCTGGAAGCGGTCAACCGCAAGCTCGACGCGCTGTCGCGTCGCGACGCGCTGACCGGCCTGCCCAACCGGCGCCATTTCGATGAATGCAAGGCGGTCGCGTTCCGCCACGCCTGGCGCACCGGGCAGCCGCTGTCGCTGCTGCTGTGTGACATCGACCACTTCAAGCGTTTCAACGATACCTATGGCCATGCCGCCGGCGACGACTGCCTGCGCCGGGTCGGCGAGGCCATCGCCGCCAGCTTCAAGCGCGCCGGCGACGTGGCCGCGCGTGTCGGCGGCGAGGAGTTCGCCGTGCTGCTGCCCGGGCTCGACGCCGCCGAGGCCTGCGTGCACGCCGAGCGTCTGAAGGCCGCCGTGCTGGCGCTGGCGATCCCGCACAAGGCCTCGGACGCGGCGGCCTGCGTGACGGTCAGCATTGGCGTTGCGGCGCTGGCGCCGGCGCGCATGGCTGATTTCGATGCGCTCTATCACTGTGCGGACGTGGCGCTGTATGAGGCCAAGCACGCCGGGCGCAACCGGGTAGAGCGCTGGATGGGAGAGGAACGATGCGACGCTGGCTTGCCGTCCTGATACTGCTCGCCGCGCCGGCGGTCCATGCCCAGACGGTGCAGGCGGTCACCGAGGACTCCGCCTATTCCTACCTTGAGCAGGGCCGGGTGGCGGGGCCGGCCACCGAGGTCGTGCGCGCCGCACTGACCCGGGCCGGCTTCGACACCGTGCGCTTCGACCTCTACCCCTGGGCGCGCGCCTACGAAATGGCCTTGAGCCAGCCGAACGTGCTGATTTTCCTGATCGCCCGCACCCCCGAGCGCGAACACCGCTTCAAGTGGGTCGCCGAACTGATGAAGATGGAGTACCACCTGTACAAGCTGGCCGCGCGCAGCGACATCCAGGTGAGCAGCCTCGAGGCGGCGCGCCGCCACAGCATCGGTGTCATCCGCGACGATGTCCGCCAGCAGTACCTCAAGCGCAAGGGCTTCGAGCATCTGGTGGTGTCGCCGGGCAACGACGAGAACTTCCGTCAACTGCTGGCCGGGCGTGTCGATCTGGTGGCGCTGGCGCATTCGGACGCGATGCTGCTGTGTGCCAAATACCATGTTGATTGCAGCACCGTGGCGCGCGTGCTGACCCTCGATGAATTGACCGTCGGCCTGTACATGGCCTTCAGCCAGATGACCGACGATCCGGTGGCCGAGCGGCTCGGGCGCGCCTACCGGGCGCTCAAGGCCGAAGGCGCGCTGGCGCCGCTCGAATAGCCGGTCCGCCGTGACGGCAGGCGGCGGCGTCGGCTATGGTGGAGGTATCGGCAACCGGCATGCGGGAGGCAGCATGTTCGTGGTGGTCTACTGGTGGCGGGTCAAACCCGGCAAGGAAATGCAGTTCCGCGAGGCCTGGCGGCGGGGCACGCGGCAGATCGTCGACATCTACGGCGGGCTCGGCTCGCGGCTGCACCAGGAGCGCGACGGGCGCTTCGTGGCCATCGCCGAGTGGCCCGACGAAGCCACCTGGCAGCGGGCCTTCGATGCGCGCATGGTCTACCCCGACAAGGCCGCGCGGGCGGCGTTTGTCGACGCCATTGCCGAGGTGCCGCCGGACAACGCGCCCGCCTTCACCATGACCGTGACCGACGACCTGCTGGTGCGCAACGGTGCGCTGGCCGGGCGGGGCGACGAGAAAGCGTAAGATGCGCTGTCTGCGGCTAAAGCTTTGCCGCGCCGTGCCGTAGTCCGCTCCATGAAAAAGAAGCAGAAGCGACGCAAACTCCTGCCGCTGGGCATCAAGAAGCGGACGACGACCGAACTGCCGGCGCTGATCGCGCTCGAGGCCATCGGTCAGCCCTGGTTTTGCGAGGCCCACCTGACCGACCTGATGGCCTTGTCGATGGTCTGCCAGGTGGCGGCCGAGCCGGACAGCGAGGTGCATGGGGCGGCGCTTGAACTCTTCGACCTGCTCGGCAAGGACCCGCTCGACGCCCCGGCCATCAAGCCGCTGGTGGTGTTCACCAACGACTGGATGCAGCGCCAGCCCAACGGGCGTATCCAGGACGCCATCGACCGCCTGCTGATCGTCAGCAAGGCGCCGGAACCCGCGCCGGCGGCCGACGCCCCCTAAAAGACGAGGCTCTGGCCGAGGGCCGGAATCTCGCAGGCGATCTGTTTTTCCTTCCACAGCTTGTGCGACAGGGCGTCCAGCGCCCGCGGCTCGCCGTGCACCAGCGCCACCCGCGGCGTGCCCTCGAAGTGCCCCAGCCAGTCGACCAGCTGCGCCTGGTCGGCATGTGCCGAGAAGCCGCCGAGGGTCTCGATGCGCGCCTTGACCACGTAGTCCTCGCCGAACATCGAGATGTGCCTGGCGCCATCGACCAGGACCCGACCGAGTGTGTTGCGGGCCTGGAAGCCGATGAACACCAGCGTGTTGCGGGCGTTCCAGATGCGGTGCTTGAAGTGGTGGCGGATCCGCCCGCCGGTGCACATGCCGCTGCCGGCGATGATGATGGCGCCGGCCTTGATGCGGTTGATGGCCATCGACTCGTCGGTGCTCACCGCGCAGGTGAGCTTGGGCAGATAGTCTTCGATCGCGTTGTGATGGCTGCGGCGGATGTGCTTGACGTCGTCACGGTCGAGCAGGTGGAACCAGCGGTCGTACAGGCGGGTGGCCTTGATCGCCATCGGGCTGTCGAGAAAGACCTGCCAGGGCGCCAGCTCGCCGCGCTGGTGCAGCCGCCCCAGGTGGAAGAGGATTTCCTGCGTGCGGCCGACGGCGAAGGAGGGGATCATCACGTTGCCGCCACGGTCCCAGGTGTCGGCCAGGATGTCGCGCAATTCGGCCAGGGTGTTGTCCATCGAGCGGTGGTTGCGGTCGCCGTAGGTGCCTTCCATCATCACCAGGTCGGCGTGCGTGAGCGTGGCCGGGTCGTTCATCAACACGGCATCGCTCTTGCCCAGGTCGCCCGAGAACACCAGCGTCTTGCGATGTTTTTTCTCGCTCAGCGTCAGCTCGACGATGGCCGAGCCGAGGATGTGGCCGGCGTCATGGAAGCACACGGTGGCCTCGGGGCCGAGGGGCCAGGTCTCGCCGTAGGCATGCGGCTGGCACAACTTGAGCGCCTTGTGCACGTCGGCGCGGCTGTAGTCGGTCTTGCGCAGCGGCTTGCCGCGGCGGCGGTTGCGCAGGTTGTCGCGCTCCAGGTCGCGCAGGTAGAGGCCGGCGGCGTCTTCGAGCATCAGTTCGAGCAGGTCGACCGTGGCCTCGGTGCAGTGGATGGGACCGTCGAAGCCGCGGTGGACCAAGAGCGGCAGGCGGCCGGAGTGGTCGAGGTGGGCGTGGGAGAGCACCACGGCGTCGACCGTTTTCGGGTCGAAGGGCAGGGTGTCTTCATGCATGCGCTCGACCGCATCGCCGCCCTGGTGCAGGCCGCAGTCGAGCAGAACCCGGCCCAGCGCCGGGGATTCGAGCAGATGGCAGGAGCCGGTGACCTCCTGTGCTGCGCCGTGGAAGGTGAGAGTGGCCATGCTGTCCTCCAGATCGACGGGCGCCGCCTGTCGGCGTGTGCGATCAGGCTACCACGCTCGGCGGCACGCCTCGACACACTCGGCCAAAGGACGTAAAATCCGCCCCTTGCTGAGGAGCGCTGCGACCCGTGGGTAGAGTTTCCGGGGCCAGGCTCAGCAACGAATAACGGCGCTCGCAAACCTTCTGCCGGTTTGCCGCGCCGTTTTTCTTTGGGTGGCCCCGGCTATGATTGAAACAGCACGCCCGAGGACCGACCCATGCAAGCCGACCGCACCGCCGAACTCCAGACCCTGCTGGCCCAGCGCATCCTGATCCTGGATGGCGCCATGGGCACCATGATCCAGCAGCACACGCTGGGCGAGGCCGACTACCGCGGTGAGCGCTTTGCCGAGCATCCGCGCGACCTCAAGGGCAACAACGACCTGCTGGTGCTGACCCGGCCCGACGTCATCGCCGGCATCCACCGCGACTACCTCGACGCCGGCGCCGACATCATCGAGACCTGCACCTTCAACGCCACCGAGGTGTCGCAGGCCGAGTACGGGCTGGCCGAGCTGGCCTACGAGATCAACGTCGCCGGTGCGCGCCTGGTGCGTGAGCTGTGCGACGAGTACACCGCCAGGAACCCCGCCAAGCCGCGCTTCTGCGCCGGCGTGCTGGGCCCGACCTCGCGCACGCTGTCGATCTCGCCGGACGTGAACGATCCGGGCTTTCGCAACATCACGTTCGACGCGCTGGTGGCCGACTACCGCAAGGCCGCGCGCGGCCTGATCGAGGGCGGCGCCGACCTGCTGCTGATCGAGACCATCTTCGACACCCTCAACGCCAAGGCGGCGGTGTTCGCCATCGAGCAGGTGTTTGCCGAACTCGGCCAGCGTCTGCCGGTGATGATCTCCGGCACCATCACCGACGCCTCCGGCCGCACGCTCTCGGGCCAGACGGCCGAGGCCTTCTGGAACTCGCTGGCCCACGCCAAGCCGATCAGCTTCGGCCTCAACTGCGCGCTCGGCGCCGCCGAGCTGCGCCAGTACGTGGAAGAGCTGTCCGGCGTGTGTGACTGCTTCGTCTCGGCCCACCCCAACGCCGGCCTGCCCAACCCGCTCTCGCCCACCGGCTACGACGAAACCCCCGAGGCGCTGGCCGGCGCCGTGGCCGAATGGGCGCGCTCGGGCCTGGTGAACATCATCGGCGGCTGCTGCGGCACCACGCCGGCGCACATCGCGGCGATCGCCGAGGCCGTCGCGACCACCGCGCCGCGCGCCGTGCCCACGCTGGAGAAGAAGCTGCGCCTGTCGGGCCTGGAGCCCTTCAACGTCGGCAAGGATTCGCTCTTCGTGAACGTCGGCGAGCGCACCAACGTGACCGGCTCGAAAGCCTTCGCCCGCATGATCCTCGAAGGCCGCTTCGACGACGCCCTGGCGGTGGCCCGCCAGCAGGTGGAAAACGGCGCCCAGGTGATCGACATCAACATGGACGAGGCGATGCTCGACTCGCTCGCCGCCATGGAAAAATTCCTCAAGCTGATCGCCGCCGAGCCGGACATCTCCAAGGTGCCGATCATGCTCGATTCCTCCAAGTGGAGCGTGATCGAGGCCGGCCTCAAGTGCATCCAGGGCAAGGGGGTGGTCAACTCGATCTCGATGAAGGAGGGCGAGGCCGAGTTCCTGCGCCAGGCGCGCCTGTGCCGGCAGTACGGCGCGGCGGTGATCGTCATGGCCTTCGACGAAACCGGCCAGGCCGACACCTATGCGCGCAAGACCGAGATCTGCAAGCGGGCCTATGACTTGCTGGTCGGCATCGGCTTTCCGCCCGAAGACATCATCTTCGACCCCAACATCTTCGCCATCGCCACCGGCATTGCCGAGCACGACAACTACGCGGTCGACTTCATCGAGGCGGTGCACTGGATCCACGCCAACCTGCCGCACGCCAAAACCTCGGGCGGCGTCTCCAACGTGAGCTTCAGCTTCCGCGGCAACGACGCCGTGCGCGAGGCCATCCACACCGTCTTCCTATTCCACGCCATCAAGGCGGGCATGAGCATGGGCATCGTCAATGCCGGCATGCTCGGGGTGTATGACGACCTCGAGCCGGTGCTGCGCGACAAGGTCGAGGACGTGGTGCTCAATCGCCATCCGGGCGCCGGCGAGGCGCTGGTCGACTTCGCCGTGACGGTCAAGGAAGGCAAGGCCAAGAACGCCGGGCCGGACCTGTCCTGGCGCCAGGGCACGGTCGAAGAGCGGCTCAAGCATGCGCTGGTCAAGGGCATCACCGACTTCGTGGTCGAGGACACCGAAGAGGTGCGCGCCGCCATGGCGGCCGCCGGCAAACCGCCGCTGGCGGTCATCGAAGGGCCGCTGATGGCCGGCATGGACGTGGTCGGCGACCTCTTCGGCGCGGGCAAGATGTTCCTGCCGCAGGTGGTCAAGTCGGCCCGTGTGATGAAGCAGGCGGTGGCCCATCTGCTGCCCTTCATCGAGGCCGAGAAGCTGCGCACCGGCGCGGCCAGCAAGGGCAAGATCATCATGGCCACGGTCAAGGGCGATGTGCACGACATCGGCAAGAACATCGTCGGCGTGGTGCTCGGCTGCAACGGCTACGAGGTGGTCGACCTCGGCGTGATGGTGCCGGCCGAGAAGATCCTGCACGCGGCCAAGGAACATGGCGCGCAGGCCATCGGCCTGTCCGGCCTGATCACCCCCTCGCTGGAGGAGATGAGCCATGTGGCCGGCGAGATGCAGCGCCAGGGCTTCGACGTGCCGCTGCTCATCGGCGGCGCCACCACCAGCCGCGCCCACACCGCGATCAAGATCGCGCCGCACTACACGCAACCGGTGGTGTACGTGCCCGACGCCTCTCGCGCGGTCGGCGTGGTGACGGCGCTGCTGTCCGAAGGCGGCGCCGAGGACTTCAAGACCCAGCTGGCCGCCGACTACGACAAGATCCGCGCCCAGCACGCCAACAAGAAAGGCGTCACGCTGGTCAGCCTGGAAGCGGCGCGCGCCAACGCCTATGACCCGCTGAGCGTTCCCGGCTACACGCCCTTCGAGCCCAACACCACCGGCGTAATGGCCATGGATGTCGACCTCGACGACCTGCGCGACTACCTCGACTGGGGCCCCTTCTTCCAGACCTGGGACCTGGCCGGCAAATTCCCGCAGATCCTCGACGACGAGGTGGTCGGCGAGACCGCGCGCCAGGTGTATGCCGACGCGCAGGAGATGCTGGAGCTGATCATCGCCCAGCAGTGGCTGCAGGCCAAGGCGGTGTTCGGCCTGTTCCCCGCCAACCGGGTCGGCGACGACATCGAGTTCTATACCGACGAGTCGCGCGCCACGCCGATGATGACCTGGTACGGGCTGCGCCAGCAGCACGAGCGCCCCGGCGGCAAGCCCAACTGGTGCCTGGCCGACTTCATCGCCGCCAGGGATTCGGGCGTCAAGGACTGGTGCGGCGCCTTCGCCGTCACCGCCGGGCTGGGCATCGAACTCAAGCTGGCCGAGTACGAAGCCACGCATGACGACTACCACGCGATCATGCTCAAGTCGCTGGCCGACCGCCTCGCCGAGGCCACGGCTGAATGGCTGCATGCGCGGGTGCGCAAGGAATTCTGGGGCTACGCCGCCGACGAGACGCTGGACAACGAAGCGCTCATCCGCGAACAGTACCGCGGCATCCGCCCGGCACCCGGCTACCCGGCCTGCCCGGACCACACCGTCAAGGCCGCGCTGTTCGAGCTGCTCGACGCGCCGGTCAACGCCGGCATGGGCATCACCGAGTCGATGGCCATGACGCCGGCGGCCTCGGTCAGCGGCTTCTACTTCGCCCACCCCGAAAGCCACTACTTCGCCATCAGCAAGATCGGCGAAGACCAGCTGGCCGACTGGGCGCGCCGTACCGGCCTCTCCGTGGACGCCGCGCGCCGCTGGCTGGCCCCCTTGCTGTAACGAGGAGAATCGCCATGCACGCCCCCGACGCCCTCATCGCCCTCGGCCGCCTCGCCAGCGCGCGCTGCGACGTGACCGTGGTGAAGCGCGAACCGGGGGCTGCGCCGCTGCACACCCACGCCGAAACCCTGCATGTGCTGGTCACCGAGGGGTGTTTGTGGCTGACCCTGGACGGGGCCGAACACCCCGTCCGCGCCGGCGAATGGTGCTGCGTGCCGGCCGGCACCGAACACACCGAGCGCTACGCCGAGCCCACCTCCGCGGTGGTGTTCTGGCTGCGCGACGGCGCCTGCTGACACGCCGGCGGCGGGCTACCGGCAGCCGGCCGGTGTGCCCGGGCGGTCGATCAAGACCACTGCCTGCGTGCCGTGGGGCACCAGGCAGCCACCATGGGCTGCCTGCCAGGCGCGGGCCTCGGCATGGCTGGCAAACCAGCGGTTGGGGTAGGGCAGGTCGGCGTCGCGCAGTTGCCAGCGCATGGCCGCCGCGGGCAGGGTGCTGCCGTGGTGGGTCAGCACCGCCGGCCAGTCGTCGAAGCCGCTTTCACGGGCCACCGCGCTCAGGCAGTGTTTGAGCTGGACCCGGTTGCGCTGTCGGTGGAGCGCGCTCAGCGGGTGCGCGTCGAACAGCCCGGCGGCGCGCAGTCGGCGCAGGGCGGGCAGGGCCTCGGTCAGCGTGTCCGAGCGGGCGGCCTTGCACAGGCGTTTCGCCTCGCGACGGGCGAGACGGGCAAAGGGGAGGTCGTTGTTGGGGGAAGCGGGCATACCGGTCTCCAGGTGCGCGGCTTCTCGCAAGGCGGGCGCGGAGGGTCGGTAAGGATGACCTGCAGTGCAACAGCGGATGCGTGAGCTTTCGCGAGACGGGGCGCTCCGCCAGCGCAACCCGGTGCGCAGCCTAGCATGATCGACGGCGCCGGCTCAACAGCCCAGGTAGCGCCCGCGCCGGTGATTGACGCCGATCACCATGTTCAGTGCGGCCGAGGCGAGCACCGACAAGGCGGCCGCGTGCAGGCCGATGATCAGCGCGGCGGCGCCGAGGATCACCAGGTCCATCAGCATCTGCACCGTGCCGGCGCGCCAGCCGCGCGTCTCCTGCAGATACACCGCCAGCACGCCGAGGCCACCCAGGCTGGCGCGATGGCGGATCAGCACCAGCAAGCCGTTACCGACCAGCAGCCCGCCGACCAGAGCGGCAAAGATGCCGTTCAGGCGGTCGATGTGGATCAGCTGCGGCAGCGCTTCGCTGAGCACCGACAGGGCCGCCACCGCGGCAAAGGTCTTGACGGTGAAGGCCCGCCCCATGCCGCGCCAGGCAAGCACATAGAAGGGCAGGTTGATGACGAAGAACAGGCTGCCGAAGTTGAGCCCCGACGCGTAGTGCGCCAGGTAGGCGACGCCCACCGTGCCGCCCATGGGCACGTCGGCCGCCCGGAAGAACAGCACGCCGACCGCCACCAGGGTGCTGCCGATGAGCACGGCGAGCACGTCTTCGTAGGGGTGGTGCGGCGCGGACGGGGGCGTGGGTGAGGTCATGGTGGGGCCGGGGTCTGTCAGGGCGCCATGATACCGGCTGCGCTCGCCTGCCCGTGGATTTCCGACTATGGTGAAAACAGCGTGGCACACCATGAATGCATAGGAGAGGTGGCGCATGCAGGGCATTTTCGTCAGTTACCGGCGCCAGGACAGCCAGAGCGCAGCGGGCCGTCTGAGCGATCATCTGCGGGACCACCTGTCGGGCGTGCCGATCTTTCGCGATGTGGAGACCATCGAGCCCGGGGTCGATTTTGTCGACGCCATCGAGCGTGCGCTGGCCAGCTGCGCGGTGCTGGTGGCGGTGGTCGGGCCGCGCTGGCTGGAGGTGACCGATGCCAGCGGCCAGCGCCGGCTGGATGATCCGGACGACTACACGCGCATCGAGATCGCCACCGCGCTCAAGCGCGACGGTGTGCGGGTCATCCCGCTGCTGGTCGAAGGCGCGGTGATGCCGTCCTCGAGCGAGTTGCCGGCCGACCTGGCCGCGCTGGCCCGGCGCAATGCCATGGAGCTGACCGACAAGCGCTGGGACTACGATGTCTCGCAACTGGTCGACACCCTGCGCAAGGTGCTGGACCTCGCGCCCGATCCCGCGCCGGACCCCGTTCCGCCCCCGCCCCCGCCGGCAGCGGCGCGTGGCGGCTGGGTCAAGTGGGTGGTGATCGGGGTGCTGGGGCTGGGGGTGATCGGCCTGTTTGTCGAAGAGCAGGGCGGCGGGAGCCCGCCCGACCTGACTTACTCCGTGCCCGCCGAGTCCCTGCCGCCGGCCGAGCCGGCCGTGGCGCAGGTGCAGCAGCGCAGCGTGTCGCTGAGCCTGTCGGGCTACTGGCGCGACGAGGATGGCGGCGAGTATCAGGTGGTGCAGCAGGGCGACCGCTTTCAGCTGCGCGGCGCCACGCCGGACGGCATGGTCGAGGGCCACGGCAGCGTCAGCGGCCAGCGCGGGCAGACGGTCTATTGGCTCAATGGCATCGAGCTTCACGCCAGCTTTGCCGTGACGGCCGACGGCAACCGGATCGATGCGTCGGTGGTCGATCCGCGCAGTGGCGCCCGCGAGGCGTCGGTGCTCTACCGCGTGCGTTGAGCCGGCGGGCCGGGCGCGCCGGCAGCGGCGACACGCCTGTCGTTCATCCGACCCGCAAGATTCCCGAGACTATGCCGTTAGTTGTACCCGTAGGCGTTTTCTGTCCCGCCGCTGGCGGTGGCGGCGTGGTGTGTCGTGGAGGTTGTCTTGTCGGTACTGGTGCTCGCATTCCTGGTGTTTGCCTTGGGTCTGGCCGCGCTCGTCTGGGGGGCGTGCCGGCGGCACGAGCTGCGGATGTTGCGGGCGCGCAATGCGCAGCTCGAGACGGTGCTCAATCACCTGCCCGCCGGCGTGACCCTGGTGAACGCCGCGCATGAGGTGACGGTCTATAACGCGGCCCTGCTCAAGCTGCTCGATCTGCCGGCCGAGCAACTGGCCGCCGAGGCAACGCCGCTGACCGATGTGATCCGCCATCTGGCCTTGCGGGGTGAGTACGGCGAAGGGCCGGTGGATGCGGTGGTCGAGCAGGTGATGGCCCGGGTGCACCAGCGGCAGGCCTATCGCTACGAGCGCACGCGGCCCAACGGCAAGGTGCTCGAGGTGCACGGCGCGCCGCTGCCCGATGGCGGCTTCGTCACCATTTATGCGGACGCGACCGGGCGGCACCACGCCGAGGCGGCGCTGGCGCGCGAGAGCTTCGACCTGCAGACCATTCTCGACCACCTGCCCCAGGGCATCTCGGTGTTCGACGATCAGCTGCAGCTGCGCCGCTGGAACAGCGTGTTTCTCGATGTGCTCGGCCTGCCCCGGGAGAGCGTGTTCGAAGGCGCCCGCTTCGAGGATCTGATCATGTTCCCGGCCCTGCGCGGCGAGTACGGCCCGGGCGATCCGGCCGAGCTGGTGCGCCAGCGCAAGGCGCTGGCGCTGCAGTTCCAGCCGCACCGGGTGGAGCGCACCCGCCCCAACGGGCGCACGCATCTGGTCGAGGGCATGCCGATGGTGCGCGAGGGCCGCACGGTCGGCTTCGTGGCCAGCTATACCGACATCTCCGACCGCAAGCGTGCCGAGGAGGTGCTGCAGGCCAAGCACGACATGCTGCAGACCCTGGTCGACAACATCCCCAGCGGCGTCACGGTGTTCGATGCCGAGCTGAAGATGGTGCTGCACAACGACGAGGTGCTGAAACTGGTCGGCTTCCCCAAGGCGCTGGCCGAGACGCAGCCGCATTTTTCCGAGGTGATCCGCTACAACGCCGAGCACGGCGAGTACGGCCCGGTGGATGTCGAGGCCAAGGTGGCCGAGATGGTGGCCCTGGCCAGCCACCCGACGCGCCATGTCATGGAGCGGACGCGCGCCAACGGCCAGGTGCTGCTGGTCCGCGGCGCCCCCCTGCCTGGCGGCGGCTTCGTCAGCGTCTATTCCGACGTGACCGAGCGGCGGCGCATGGAAAACGCGCTCAAGCGGCGCAGCGCCTACCTGCAGGCGATTCTCGACCAGCTGCCGCAGGGCATCTCGGTGTTCGACGAGCACCTGCACCTCAAACACTGGAACGACAAGTTCGTGCAGGTGCTCGATCTGCCGGACACGGCGGTCTATCCGGAGGTGAGCTTCGAGGAACTGATCCGGGTGCCGGCGCAGCGCGGTGAATACGGCCCGGACGACCCCGAGATCTATGTGCGCCAGCGCCGTGAGCAGGCGCTGCGCTTCGAGCACCACCGCTTCACGCGCAGCCGCCCCAACGGCCGCACGCACCTGGTCGAAGGGAAGCCGATGGTCATCGATGACGCGGTGGTCGGCTTCATCACCACCTATACCGACATCACCGACCACATGCAGGTGGAGCAGGAGCTGCGCACCCGCAACGAGATCTTCCGCACCCTGATCGACAACATCCCCGGCGGCGTGTCGCTGTTCGATGGCGACTTCAACCTGCTGGCGGCCAACGAGAAGTTTCGTCAGCTGCTCGACTTTCCCGACTGGCTGATGGCGCAGAACCCGGTGACGCTCGAATCGCTGTTCCGTTTCAATGCCAAGCGTGGCGAATACGGGCCATGCGATGTCGAGGAGAAGGTGCAAGCGCTGATGGAACGCGCCGCCTGGCGCGAGCCGCATCTGTTCGAGCGCACCCGGCCCAATGGCACGGTGCTGGAGATCCGCGGCCTGCCGCTGCCGGGCGAGGGTTTCGTCACCATCTACACCGATGTCACCGAGCACAAGCGGGCGATGGAGGCGGTCGAGCGGCTGGCCCACCAGGACGCGCTCACCGGGCTGGACAACCGCTACACGCTCGAATCGCGGCTCGACCAGTCCATCGCCGACGCACGGCGCAACGGCAAGAAGCTGGCGCTCATGTTCATCGACATGGACAACTTCAAGGCCATCAACGATTCGCTCGGCCATGCGGTGGGCGACGACTTCCTGATCGCCATCGCCCGGCGCCTGCGCGACAACGCGCGCGAGAGCGATATCGTGGCGCGGCCCGGTGGTGACGAGTTCGTGCTGGCCATCACCAACATCCAGGCGGTGTCGGCGGCCGTGCGGGTGGTCACCGACCTGTTCGAGTCGCTGGCCGAGCCGGTCACCCTCGGCGCGCAGCAGATCACCCCGTCGGCTTCGGTGGGCATTGCCATTTTCCCGGAGGACGGCGAAGACCGGGTCACCCTCATGAAGCACGCCGACATCGCCATGTACTCGGCCAAGAACGCCGGGCGCGACGGCTACCGCTTCTTCGACGCCGCCATGACCGAGGCGGCCGACGAGCGCCTGCGCCTGGAGGCGGACCTGCGCCGGGCGCTCAAGGGCGACGAGTTCGTGCTGCACTACCAGCCCAAGGTCGAGGCCGCCACCCGCCGGCTGGTCGGCTTTGAGGCGTTGATCCGCTGGCGCCAGCCCGACGGCACGCTGGTGCCGCCGGGGCGCTTCATCCCGCTGGCCGAAGAGACCGGGCTGATCGGGCCGATCGGCGAGTGGGCCATGAACACCGCCTGTCAGACCCTGCGCCGCTGGCACGATGCCGGGCTGTGCAAGCTGGGCATGTCGGTCAACCTGTCGGCGCGCCAGCTGCGCAATCCGGCCTTGCCGCTGCAGGTGCAGCGCGCCCTGGCCAACAGCGACATACCGCCCGACCGCCTGGAGCTGGAGATCACCGAGAGCGTGGCCATGGAAGACCCGGCGCGCACGGTCGACATCCTCACCGCGCTCAAGGCGCTGGGCATCGGCCTGTCGATCGACGACTTCGGCACCGGCTATTCCTCGCTGGCCTACCTCAAGCTGCTGCCGATCGACTGCCTCAAGCTCGACCGCGCCTTCGTCACCGACATCGAGACCGACCCCAACGACGCGGCCATCTGTGCCGCCACCATTGGCCTGGCCCACACGCTGGGTCTGACGGTGGTGGCCGAGGGGGTGGAAACCGTGGCCCAGGCCCGCTACCTCGACGGGCTCGACTGCGACCTGATGCAGGGGTACTACTTCAGCCGCCCGCTGGCCGAAGCCGATGCGCGCGAGGTCATCATCCACGGTCTGGGCGGCGGCGAGCCGGTTATCTGAGCGAGCTGGCCGGTCCAAGTGGCGGCGGTAGCACCAGCACCTGCCCCGGCTGGATGCGGTCGGGGGCGCTCAGCCCGTTGACCTGCGCGATCCAGCGCCAATACAGCGGGTCGCCATAGACGCGCGCGGCGATCCGCCACAGCGACTCCCCCCGGCTGACGTGATAGTCCAGCGCGTTGGTGCCGGTGGTCGGGCTCAGCGGCACCCACAGCACCTGGCCGATACGCAGGCGCTCGGGGTTGTCGATGCGCTCGCCGGAGGCCATCCCCAGCGCGATCACCTTGTTATGCGTTGCCAGCAGGCGTGGCCAGTGGCGGCCGTCGCCGGTGAGGCGGCGGGCGATGTCCCACAGCGTGTCGCCGCGGCGCACCGTATAGCCCATGCGTGGCCCGGACGGCCCGGCGGCGGCCGCCATCGGTTCGAGCGCGTCGACAATGGCCGCCTCGATCGCTGCGCGCACCGCGGGGTCGGGCTCGGCCGCGCGGACGGCGGCGATAATGGCCGACACGCGGGCGTCATCACCCAGCAACAGGGCCTGCTGCCCCTGGTCCACCAGTGCGCCGAGCAGGCGCTGGCGCGCCTCGGCCACGGTCGGATCGTCGGCAACGGCGGCGCTCAGCGGCGGCAGGCGGGTCAGCGCGGCGCGGGCGGCGTCGATCTGGCCGGCCTCGACCTGCCCGGCGATGGCCTGGTAGGCATCGCGGCGGGCCTCGGCGGACAGCGTGACGGGCGGCGGGGCGGGGATGGGCACCGGCTCGGGCGCGATCACCACCGGTTCGGGATCCGGGGCGGCGATCGGCGGCGGTGGGGCAACGACCGGGTCCGGCGGTGCCGGGGCGGGTGGCGGCGGGGGCGCGCCGCCGCCGAGCTCTGCGCTCATGTCGCCGACTTGGTCGCGCATCGTGGTGCCGACCAGCCACCACATGCCGACGCCGAGCAGCATGAGGCCGACCAGCGCGGCGACCCCGTAGCGGCGCCCGACGCTCGCCGCGGGTGGCCCGGGCTGCGACGCGCCGGCCGGGATGGCCGGTGGCGTCGCGGCTGGCGGTGTGTCCGTTGCCGCTGGCGCCGCGTGCGGCCCGGCCAGGTCGAACAGGCGGCCGTCGGGCGTGCGCATGTGCAGCGCCGGGGCGCCCCAGGCCACGGCTTCGCCGCGGGCGTAGAGAAAGGCGCGGGCGGAGTTGAGTGCGGCGTCCACCGGCTGGCCGGCGGCGAGGTAGCGGTAGAAGTGCCGCGCCAGTGACACGGCGGTGGCGTCGGGGATGGGGAACTGCATTGCGATGACCGCCGGCAGGCCGCGCCGGATGAGGCTCTGCGCGACGCCGCCGAAGGGGTTCTGGGCCGACACCGTGGCGCCCATGCAGCTGTTGAGAAACACCAGGCGTAGCGTGCCCAGGTGGTTGCGCAGCAGCACGCCGAGCTGGCGACCGGTGACCGGCGCGCTGCGGCCGGGGGCGGTGTCCGACTCGAGCATCAGCACGCCGTCGTCGCCGACGAAGTCGCCGTGGCCGATCAGGTGCAGGACATGCGGGCGGGTGGTGAGCAGGGCGTTGTCGAGGCGCTCCAGGCTGGCGTGGTCGACATGGTGGGTCTCGATCACGCCGCCGGCGCACAACTCGGCCAGGGCGCGGTCGAGCTGGGCCAGCTCCTCGCCGACGGCCAGCTCCGGCCGGTCGGTCGGCGTGGCCACCGCCACCAGCAGGCGCAGCGGCGGGGTGACGGTGAGCGTGGGCGTGGCGCCGTCCACATCGAGCCAACGCACCACGGGCTTCATGCGGTCGGAACACAGGAAGTCGTCCTGCGCCGGGCTGTAGAGAAACTCCCACGGCAGGCGGGCCAGCGCCGGCGCGTCGGTGGTGTTGATGACGATGCGCACGCCCTCGCCACGCTGCGGGTCGATGCCGCGCAGGCTGGTCTCCAGGCACGCGCGCAGGGGCGAGTCGAAGAGCGCGGCGTAGAGCCTCTGGCCGACCTGGCGGGCGTTGGCGTCGGCGGGCAGCCGGGCGGCGAGGCTGTCCCCGCCCTGGGCCCGCCGCGCCGAGCCGTCGATGGCGGTGGCGCCTTGCCACAGCCCGGTTTCGAGCGCGGCGGGGTCGAGTGCCAGCGGCGTGCCGTCGTGCGTGCCGGCGGGTGATTCGGGCACCGACAGCGCGTAGGCGCCGGTGGCGTCGCGGCCGAAGCGCAGCTGCACCGAGCGATAGCGCACGCGGTCAGGGTCGGCGGCGGGTGGCGGTGTTGGCGGCGGCGCGCTGGCCGAATGCTGGCGCACCCGTTCCTGCACTTCGAGCAGGACTTCGGCGGTGAGGTTGCCCTCCGCCTGCATCAGCGTGAGCGCTCGCAGGTAGGCGGGGACAGTGTCGAGCGGCGTGGGGGCGACCACCACCGGCAGCACATGCCAGCCCGGCGTGGGCCACTTGCGGCTGACGATCTTCAGCTCGGTGCGGGTGTAGTGGCCGTCGGCGACCGCTTCCGGTGAGACGAGGAAGATGAACAGCTCGCAGGCGTCGATGGCGTCGCGGATGCGGTCATCGAAGCTGGTGCCGGCCGGCAGGTCTTCGCGGTCGAAGAACACCTCGTGCCCGGCGGCCTGCAGCCGGCAGCACATGTCGTCGGCAATCTCGCGGTAGTCCGAGGCGTAGGACAGGAAGATGTTCAATGGACTCTCGGGTGGGCGGCGCTCACTTGAGTATAGTCAGTCGATGACGCTGTGTTTTCGCGGGCAAAAAAAGGCCGCGACCTGCAGGCCGCGGCCCAATGGGGGTGCAGGCTTATCGGTCCATGCAGTTGGCGTAGTAGGTGACCGTGGCGGGCCAGTCGGAGAACACGCCGATCACGCCGACGTCGCGTGCCAGCACGTCGAGCAGGCGGTAGGTGTCGCCCGGCCCGGTGATGGCCTCGGTGAGGCTCTGGTAGTACCAGCCGCCGCCGTCGGTGAGCGTGCCCGAGCGCTCCAGCGTCCAGGTGATGATGTCCAGGCCGGCGGCGCGTGCGGCGCGGGCGTAGGCCGAGGGCACGATGCGCGCTTGCGCATCGAGCGTGACCAGCGCCCACAGCGGCGGGGCGACGATGTTCACCCCCTGGCGGGCGAGCGCCGGCAGGCGGTCGATGGCCTCGGGCAGGTCGGCCGCGCTGTCGACGCTCTCCAGGAATACCGCCTGGCGGCCGAAGCGCGGGGTGTGGCGCACCCAGTACAGCACGTCGTCGAGGTTGAAGGACTGCGGCCACACCTGGCGCGGGGCGACGCCCATCTCGACATACTCGTCGATCATCTGCTGCGCGTAGTCGGCCTGGGTGTAGTCGCCCTGGAAGGGCATCGGCACGCTGGCCGCCTTGAGTTCCGGCGTCATGCCCACGCCGAGTTGGCGGAACAGGGCGATGCTCTCCTTGTGGGTCATCAGCGTGCCGGTGGCGGCGTACAGGTCGGTGCGCCAGGCCGGTGTGCCGTTCATGTAGTCCTCCACCGTGGTGGCCATCGGGTTGGCGCCGTCCATCTTGCCCTTGAGCTGGCGGAACTCGGCCAGCGTGATGTCGCTGGTACAACAGCGCGCCTGGGCCGGCGTGCCGGTGGCCGGGTCGGCCGGGGTGAAGGGCACCGAGCACTTGGCGGCCAGCTCGGGGATGGCCAGGATGTTGGTGGTGGTGTGCAGGTCGCACTGCGAGTGGCGGCACACCAGCTCGCGGTCCTGGGTGAAGGTCACGTCGCACTCGACAATGCCGGCGCCCTGGCGCGCCGCGGCGATGTAGGACTCGCGGGTGTGCTCGGGGAACTGCAGCGCGGCGCCGCGGTGGCCGATGGAGAACGCGGTCGGCCGCTGCGGGCGGTTCTCGCAGGAGGCCAGCTTGCGCTTGAGGCGACCGTCGGCGAGCTGGTCGATCAGGTAAGCCGGACGGGCGCCGATCTCGACCGCGACCGGTCCGGGGCGGTCGCGATGCGGCGGGCGGGGGTCGTGGCGGTGGTCGTCGCGACCGGCCAGGCTGGCGGTCGAGAGCAGCGTGGCGGCCAGCAGCACGGCAAGGCCGGGCAGGCGGGGGCGGGGGGGCGTCATGTGGGGTCTCCTGTCGGGCGGCGCGGGCGGCGCCTCCGGCATGGAAACAAAAATCAATGACAATGGCGTGATGGCGACGATGGGCTGCGTGGTCTATGAGGCCGCCGGCGACAGCGAGTTGCGCCCGCGCTCGGGGTTGGGCTCGACCACCCGGTGCAGCCGCCCGGAGAGCTGGTCGGCACCGCCGATGTAGTGGCCGTCGAGCCAGATCTGCGGCACGGTGACCGGCGTCTTCGGGCCGATGATCGGCTTTACCCGCGCCAGCATCTCGTACAGCGCGCGCGGGTCGCGCACCACGTCGTGATAGGTGTAGGCGATGCCGGCTTCGTCCAGGTAGTGCTTGGCACGCTTGCAGTGCGGACAGCTGGCCTTGCCGAAGATGTGGTTGCCGCTCACCGCGGTGCGCGCCGCGGCGGCATCAATCACCGCCTGGGTGAGCAGGCCGCGGTTGAGCGCCTGGCCCTGGCTCACCACCTTGCCCTCGACCATCACGATCGGCGCATGCCAGCCGCCGCGCGCGAGCGGCCGCCACCATTCGCTGAGCCAGTCGCGCACCGTCAGATCGACCGCAACGCCGGCCAGCTCGTGTTCGAGGGTGTCGGCGATCACGTCGCGGGTCAGCGCGCATTCGCCACAGGGGATGCGCACCTTGAACGGCCCCCAGGCGCCGGCCCAGCGATAGACCACCACCTGGACGGCGCGGCCGGGTGCTGCTGCGTGTGCTGTTGCCATGATGTCGCCTCCGGGAAATGCCCTGCTGTGCACTTCAGACCGTCAGCGACCGGCCAGGCTTACATCAGCAGGCGCTGGCGCGTGCGCAGGTGGAGGCCGCCTCGGCCGCCTTGACCACCGGGCGCTCGGCCTTTTGCCAGGCGCGGATGCCGCCCTCGACGTTGTACACCCGGGCGTAGCCGGCCTGTTCGCTGAGGAAGCGGCTGACCACCGTGGTGCGGTTGCCGCTGCGGCAGATCAGCGCCACCGGCTGGCCCGGCGTGGCGATGGCCTGCAGGCGTGCGAGGAAGGCTTCGGGCTCGGCCTCGCCGCGTTCGTCGAAGAAGGTCAGCAGGTGGCTGCCCGGCACCACGCCGGTTTGCTGCCACTCGGGTGCGGTGCGGATGTCGACCACCGGCACGCCTTCGGCGCGCAGGCGTTCGAGCGTGGCCGCGTCGATGTTCACCGTGTCCGCCACGGCGGAAAAGCTCAGGCCGGCAAGGGCCGCAATCAGCCAGGTGCGCATGGCAGTGACTCCGTCTATCAGAAAATACTGATTATACGCCCGGTGCCGGCGGGCGGCGCCCGCGTTGCCAGTTGCGCAGGCTCTCCCACTGGTAGATCGCCAGCCCGGCGAGGATCAGCGCGGTGCCCGCCCACAGGCGCGGCCCGGTCTCCTCGCCGTTGAGCGCCTGCCCCAGCAGCAGGGCCAGCACCGGCGTCATCAGCGTGATCAGCGCCACGCGCGAGGCCTCCATGTGCCGGATGCAGTAGTAGTACAGCGCAAAGCCGATGACCGAGCCGAACACGCCCAGATAGACGATGGCCGCGCCGGCGCGCAGCGGAATGGCCTCGGGCAGGGTGCCGTCGGTGAGCCACCACAGCAGCGCAAAGCCGGGCAGCGAGACGCTGAGCGTGCCCACCGTGGTGGCCAGCGGCGGGCTGTCGTCGCCGATGCGCTTGAGCCACACCATGGCGGCGGTGTAGCACACCACCGCGATCAGCAGCGCGCCCAGTCCGGCCAGGGCATGCGGGCCGCCGCGGGTGCCGCCGTGCAGGAAGATCACCGCCAGCCCGGCCAGGCCCAGCGCGGCGCCGATCAGCCGCGCCCGGGTCAGTGAACGCTCGCCCAGCCACAGCGCCGCCATGACGCCGGCGACCAGCGGCGACAGGCCGAACATGACCGAGATCAGCCCCGAATGCACATAGCGCGCTGCCCAGTAGGTGAAGCCCATGCCGGCAAGCAGGCCGAAGCCGCCCACCAGGTAGGAGCGGCAGGCCCGGGCATGCAACGGAAAGCCGATGCGCCCGGCGATGAGAATCGCCGAGCCGATGACCACGCCGATCACCATGCGCGAGAGCACCGCAAAGGCAAAGCCCGTGCCCTCGGTGCTCCACTGGATGGCCAGTGGCGTGGTGGACCAGATCAGGATGACGCCGAGGTAGGCGAGGGAAACCGGCATGGCGACGCGCCTGCGAGGCAAACGGCGAGTCTAGCCGCAGCCCGTGACGCCCGCCAGCGCCGGCGCCTTATTCGAACAGCGCGCCGACGCTCTCGCCGCTGTGGATGCGCTCGATGGCCGAGGCCAGCAGGGGCGCGATGGTCAGCACGGTGAGCTTGTCGAGGTGCTTGTGCTCGGGGATGTGGACCGTGTTGGTCACCACGATGGACTCGATTGGCGCCTCGCGCAGCCGCTCGATCGCCGGCCCGCACAGCACGCCGTGCACCGCGCCGGCGTGGATGGTGCGTGCGCCGGCCTCGCGCAGGGTGTGGATGGTCGAGACCAGGGTGCCGCCGGTGGAGATCTCGTCTTCGAAGATCACCACATCGCGCCCGGCCACCTCGCCGATCACCTGCCCCTGCTTGACCTGCGTGTCGCTCAGCCGGCGCTTGTCGATGATCGCCATCGGAATGCCCAGCCGCTCCGAGAACCGGCCCACGCGCTTGGCACCGCCCGCGTCGGTGGCCACCGCCACCATGTTCGAGATGTCGTAGTGCTGGCGGAAGTGTTCTGCGATGGTCGGGATCGCGGTGAGGTGGTCCACCGGCATGGTGAAGAAGCCATGCACCTGGTCGGCGTGCAGGTCCATGGTCAGCACCCGGTCGGCGCCGGCGGTGCGCAGCATGTCGGCCACCAGGCGGCCGGTGATCGAGATGCGCGGCGCGTCCTTTTTGTCCGACCGTGCGTAGGAGTAGTAGGGGATCACCGCCGTCACCCGGCGCGCCGAGGCGCTGCGCAGCGCGTCGAGGGTGATCATCAACTCCATGATGTGGTCACTCACCGGCGCGGTGAAGGACTGCACCACGAATACGTCGCGCTCGCGCACATTGGCCATCACCTGCACATGCAGGTTGTCGTTGGAGAAGCGGGAGATCTCCAGCGGGCTCAGCGCAATGCCGAGCCGGCTGCAGATTTCACGGGCCAGCGGTTCGTTGGCGTTGCCGGCGAAGATGCGCAGGGCGTCGTTCATGGGGAGGCTCGTGTCGGGGCGGGCGAGCCGTTATTGTAAGCCCATGTATCGGTCCTGCCGAGGCATGCGGCACACGTGGACACCGGGTGTGACAGCGATCCGCTGTCACACCAGGCATCCGGAGCGGTAATAGTCCAGCAGGCCGGCTTCGAACGAGTAGTCGGGGACAAAACCGATCTTCTCCCTGGCCAGGCGCATGTCGCACTCGGTGTGGTTTTGATAGACCCCCTCGAAAGGGTTGTCGATGTATTCCGGGCGGCGATCGAGACCGAGGATGGCATTGAGTCGATCAACAATCTGGTTGAACGACGTTGCGCTGCCCGAGCCACAATTGACGACACAACTCTCCGCCGCTCCGGCGGCGAGCACGTTGGCCCGGACGACATCCTTGACATAGATGTAGTCCCTTTTCTGCTCACCATGCTTGAAGAGCTTCGGATTGCCTTTGAGCATCTGCTGGGCAAACTGATAGATCATGGTGGCTCGCGTTCCCTTGTGGTTCTCCCCCGGGCCGAAGATATTGCAATAGCGAAGCCCGACAATGGTGACCTCCGGATGCTCGGCCGCCAGCGCCATTGCGTAGTCATCCAGCCGTTTTTTTGACCATGCATACGGTGTTTGCGGATCTGTCGGATCGCTCTCCCGGTGTGGCGCCGGCTTGTCGCCATAGACGGCGGCCGACGATGCGTAGACGATCTTCTTGCACCCCTTGCCAATCGCATATTCGAACAACGCTTTCGACGCATCGAGATTGGCTCGCATGATCTCCCGTTGATCCTTGACCCGGGTGCCATTGATCGCGGCCTGGTGAAAAAGGACATCGATCTTCCCGATCGCCTCCCAGTCGATGCCGAGAATGCCCGGGTACAAGCACTTTCCCTTGAACGCCGGCATGACCTGTTCCGATTCATGCCCGGTGATGGTGACCTCGTGCCCCTGGGCCTGGAGCGCCAGCGTCAAATTGGAGCCGACAAGCCCGGTTCCTCCCGTGACTAGACACCTCATAAAAATGGACCTGTGTTTTTCATCAATGCTATGGCGTATAAAGTCGATCGCATGGCGCCGCGGCACGCGCAAGGCGCGATCGGCGGTGCCCGACCACGGCGCGGGCCTTGCTTGTCCGAGTGTAAGACGCCTGCGCATCGACCGGAACCGGCGCAGTACATTCCACGCGGCGCGGCTTGGATCATAGTCGCTGACCGCGCTGACGCATACCGTGATGCGCCAGACTCACCCCGGAGGCCTGCCATGCCCCGCCTGCAAGACTGGATCGGCCGCCAGGAAACGACCGACGACCGTATCACTGCCGCCCCGCTCACCGGCTGGCGCGCCACCCTCGACAAACCCGACGGCCCGGCGCAGCCCGGCGACGCCCTGCCCCCGCTGGCCCACTGGCTGTACTTCCTGCCGCATGCGCGCGCCTCCGACATCGGCCCCGACGGCCACCCGCGGCGCGGCGGCTTCCTGCCACCGGTGGACCTGCCCCGGCGCATGTGGGCCGGCGGCCGGGTGCGCTTCCATCAACCGCTGCGCGTCGGCGAGCCGGTGCAGCGCGTGTCGACCATCAAGGACGTGCGCGAAAAGCACGGGCGCAGCGGCGCGCTGGTGTTCGTGGTGGTCGAGCATCGCATCCACGGGCCGGGCGGGCTGGCCGTGGTCGAAGAGCACGATATCGTCTACCGCGACCCACCCGCCGCCGACGCCCCGCCAGCCCCGCCGCGTGCCGTCGACAAGACGGCCGTCTGGCACGAGCCGATGCGCGCCGACCCGGTGCTGCTGTTCCGCTACTCGGCGCTCACCTTCAACGGGCATCGCATTCACTACGACCGGCCCTACGCGGTCGAGCAGGAGGGCTACCCCGGCCTCGTCGTGCACGGCCCGCTCATCGCCACCCTGCTCGCCGACCTCGCCGCCCGCCACGCCGGTGGCCGGCCGCTGACGCGTTTCGACTACCGGGTCGAACGGCCGATCTTCGGTGTGGATCCGTTTTCGCTCAACGGGGCGCCGGTGGGGGACCGCGCGGCTGAAGTGTGGTCGCTCGACCACAGTGGGGCGGTGTCGATGGTGGCCGAGGCCGAGTGGTAGGGCCGGTTTCAACCGGCCATCGGTTTTCGGTTGGGCATCGGCTTTGCGACGGATCGTTGGCCGGGTCTCGCCCCGGCGGGCGACTTCCTTTCTTGTAGCGACAAGAAAGGAAGCAAAGAAACGCCCCCGCTGTACCGCCGGCTGCGCCGGTCCCCTCTCTCCGCCCCCGCCCGGCGGGTCGTGTCGCAAACTCGCCCTGCGGGCTCAAACAGCGACACGACAATTCCCGCCGGTCGCGGGCTCCGTTCGGCGGTACAGAAGGGGAAAGGGCGCGCGGGCTCGGCTTCGCCATCGCCCGCGCGGAAAAACGCCACCCCGTAGGGTGGGCGGCTCGCCGCCCACCGTCGTGGCTTCACGATTCAGGTGGATCGAGCTTGGTAGGGGGCAGTAGGCACAGCCGTATTGCACCGCTCAATCGTTGTATTGGTGCAATGCCCTTCGGTTATTGTACCCTACACGTGCTATTGCACCGAGCGCGTGTGGGCTTTGCACAGCCCTATCAAGGCTCAACGGAGATTATTTGAAAGCGAACAATTTTTTCGGGTGAGAAGGGGTTTGGCGCTATTTCACGAAGGCATGTTACGGCCACCTGCTTCCGTAACATGGCTTCGATGAATAGAGCGACATCTTGATTTCCTATGACTTTGAAGCGGTAGTCGCCTTCTTTGACGGTCTCGTCGGGATAAACGTAGAGTTTTCCGATGTTATCAAATTTATTGAAGTCAAAAATCTCGCAATTTAGACGAAGCGGGGTTGTCTCGACTTGAGAGGGCAATGAGAAAACGTCCGCGTTCGTTTCATCGAGACGGATAGCGCCAGCATCTGACCCGCCAAACGTTACGTAGTCAACAGACCGTTCTTCAATCGGCCGTGCCAGGGACTGGTAATTGATGACGCTCATTTGGCCAATGTTGTAGACGGGCGCGTTGTAAATATTCGTTTGTGCTCCCGTGTTGACTTGGAACTGGGAGTTGTCGCCAGACCATGAGTAGGTAGGTTGATTTCCCGATTTCATGCCGGAATAGATGAGCTTCAGGAAATCGAATGTCTGCTTCGCATATTCCCAAATGCCTGTTGGCCCGAGTGCGCTGAAAAACGGGAATGCGGTTTGAATTCCGGTAAGGACTACGCCAAAGTCTGATTCAGCTGACCCGTGACTTATACCCTTTGACAAAAGATAGTAGCGAGCCCGGTCGTCGCGTGAAAGTCGTTTTCGTTGGGTTAGCCCAAGATACGTTTTGTCTAGAAGAGCCTGAAAGTCGGTCAGGCTGGAAGTGAGAAGGTGCACAGGAATGCCGTCGGCGAAGGCTGGACCATCCATTTTGAAGTGTATGGAAATTGGTGCGTTCGGAGTCTCGGTTTCTATCAATGCCACGTGGAAGCCTTTCTCTCGATTGTCACATTCAGCAGCCGTGCCATCGACGGCGATTTTTTATTTAAACATCACAAGCCGGTTGGAGTGCTAGTGTTTATATATTGCTTATAACGGCAGCAGGGATGCTGTGAATAACGAGACAGAACTTTTTGCTCGTGGGTGTAACCGCAAGAACTTTCGTTAGCTTTGCTGATGTTGATTTGCTTCGGCCGCCTTTGCCTTGATTTGAGGCTTTAACATGCGCGAGAGCTCTACTCTCAGCTTGTGCTTTGCCGTCGGCGGTGACGATTACTTCGCGGATGCTTTCGTCTTTATCGGTGTGGAGATAAACCCTATACAAACGATCTGTCATTTTTACGCTCTCATGGTTAATTATGTTGTGCTCACTAGAAAGCAGACGGCAGTGGTGTCTAAAATCTTCAAAGAGCCTGTTGCGCCTCGGGGCTGGCCGGCACGTTAGCCGTGGCGGCGCGTGGCTATAAGGCGATATCCATTGAGCCTTCTAGTTGAATCCTTAAAGGGTTGGTGTTGGGTGAGTATATGCGCATTGTATGGAAAATGCACTCGCTCCAATGGGGCACGCCAGAGCTGCCCTCTGCCGCGCCAACCGGAGGATGCGCCGGGCGGAAAAAGGGGCTTCGCTGTTTGAGCCTGCAGGGCGAGTTTGCGAAGCACCCCGCCCGGGGCGTCCGGAGGGCGGGGCCCCCCGTAGGGGGCGCGAAAGTGGGCCGTGCTTCTTTGCCTATCTTTCTTGCACGAGCAAGAAAGTAGGTCGCCCGCCGGGGCGAGACCCGGCCAATCCAAGCCGGCCGAAGGCAACGCAGTAACGCGTCACCGAAAACCCTTCAATACAACAAGAACGCCCCCCGAGCCTCCCGCCAAGCCGCCTCATCCGGCGCCGCGATCGCCTCCAGATCCGCCGCCGCGGCAGAAGCATCCTCCACCCACTCCCGCAACAACGGCGACCCGTTGATCAGGTCAATCGCCAGCCGCTCGTACTCATACTCGTAAGCAAAGTCCCGCCACAACGGATAGTCCGCCCGCTGCCGCAACACGGCCTTGAAGGCCAGCGCCTGCAGCCGCCACGGCTGGAAGCGGTCGTGAAGATAGGCGCCGTCGTCGACATGAATCTGCACCCCATGGCATTGCGTGCCGGCGTGCTTGTGAAAGGTCGGCTCGAACCAGCATTCACGCAGGCGGCAGCCTTGCAGCCACTGGGGGGCGAGGTCGTGCATGTCGCGCAGCAGGGCGGCGGCGTCGAGGTCGGGGGCGCCGAAGATTTCCAGCGGGCGGGTGGTGCCGCGGCCTTCGGAGAGGGTGGTGCCTTCGAGCATGACGGTGCCGGCGTAGGCGCGGGCCATGGAGAGGTTGGGGGCGTTGGGGCTGGGGTTCACCCAGCTGCGCTCGCCGAGGGGCCAGCCGTGGCCGGGGGCGGCATCGGGCTGCCAGCCGGTCATGGGGATGACCTGGTAGTCGACGTCCAGCCCCAGCGTGGCGATGAACCAGTGGCCCAGTTCGCCCATGGTGAGGCCGTGGCGCATGGGCATGGCGCCGGCGCCGACGAAGCTCTCCCAGCCCGCGCGCAGGGTCAGGCCTTCGACCGGGCGGCCGGCGGGGTTGGGGCGGTCGAGCACCCACACCGCCTTGCCGTGCGCGGCGGCGGCTTCGAGCACGTAGCGCAGGGTGGTGATGAAGGTGTAGATGCGGCAGCCGAGGTCTTGCAGGTCCACCAGCAGCACATCGAAGGTGGTCATCATGGCGTCGGTGGGGCGACGTACCTCGCCATACAGGCTGAACACGGGGATGCCGTGCGTCGGGTCGGTGAAGTCGGGCGACTCCATCATGTTGTCCTGCTTGTCGCCGCGCAGGCCGTGCTGGGGGCCGAAGGCGGCGGTGAGCGTGAGGTCAGGCAGGGCGGCGAGGGCGTCGAGGCTGTGGGTGAGGTCGGCGGTGACCGAGGCGGGGTGGGCGAGCAGGGCGATGCGCTGGCCGGCCAGCGGGCGGCGCAGGGCGGGTTCGGTGATGAGGCGGTCGATGCCGAATTTCATGGGCGGGAATCCACGGTGAGCATCAGCGCGAAACCTTCGCGGTGATGGAAGTCGGGCTGGGCGGCGGGGTGGCGCAGCGCCCAGTAGGAGAGGCGGCCGTCGCGGTCTTCGAGCACGGCGGTGAGCGCGAGTTGCAGCGGCTCGCGGCCGCCGGCGGGCAGCAGCGACGGCGGAATCGTCACCTGCAGGCCGAGTGCGGCCGGCTCGTTCGACACGCGGCTGTTGGCCGACCAGCGCGGGGCAGGTGCGGCGCTGCGCTGGCGGTAGCTGTCGAAGTCGTACACCGCCCACTGGCGCGAGGGCGAGAAGTTGAACTCGCGGTAGCCGGCCGCACCGCCGAGTGCGACGAAGGCCTCGAAGCAGGTGTGCTGCCACAGCCCGTCCGCGGGGGTGGCCAGGCGCAGCGGCGGGATGGCGAGGCGGTCGACCGGCCCGCTCAGCGCATAGCGCAGCGTGAGCCCGGTGCTGGCGTCCAGGTGGGCGTCGGCCGTCAGTTGCAGGCCGGGTGGTGCGGGATGGCGGGCGTGGGGTGACAGGCGCGGCATGACGGGTCGGTGAGCGTGGCGATGCGGCGCAGTCTACCGCGATCGCCCGCCGCTGCGCCGCGCGCGATGCGCGCACGTCATCGGGGCGCGCCCGTCTATACTCGCCGCATGCGCCTGCCCGTCATCCCCACCATCGTCTTCGCCCAGCTGTTTGGCGGCTCCCTGTGGTTCTCCGCCAACGGCGTGGGCGAGGCGCTGATGCGCGTGTGGGGCATTGGCCCGGCGCAGATCGGGCAGCTCACCAACGCGGTGCAGCTGGGCTTCATCCTTGGCACGCTGGGTTTTGCGCTCACCGGTCTGGCCGACCGCTTCCCGGCCAGCCGCATCTTTGCTGTGTGTGCGCTGATCGGTGCCAGCGCCAACGCCGCCTTCGCCCTGCTGGCCGAGGGGATGACCAGCGCGCTGGTGCTGCGCTTCATCGTCGGCCTGAGCCTGGCCGGCGTCTATCCGCTGGGGATGAAGCTGATCGTCAGCTGGGTGCCCGAGCAGGCCGGCCATGCGCTGGCGCTGCTGGTGGGCATGCTCACGCTGGGCACGGCGCTGCCGCACGGGCTCCGGCTGGCTGGCGGTGGCGAGTGGCAGGCGGTGCTGCTGGGGGCGTCGGGCCTCGCGCTGCTGGCGGCGGCGATGATCTTCAGCCTGGGCGACGGGCCGCACCTCAAGCGGCGCGACGGTGCGCCCAGCCTGCGCATGGGCGCGGTGCTGGCGGCGTTTCGCCTGCCGGTGTTCCGTGCCTCGGCCATGGGCTATTTCGGCCACATGTGGGAGCTGTACGCGGTGTGGACGCTGGTGCCGCTGCTGGTGGCCGGCTCCTCGCTGGCCACGCTGGCGCCGGTGTCGGGCCTGAGCTTTGCGATCATCGGCATCGGCGCGCTGGGCTGCTTTGCCGGCGGCCACATCAGCCGGCGTACCGGCAGCGCGCCGGTGGCGGCGGTGGCGCTGGCCACCTCGGGGCTGTGCTGCGCGCTGTTCCCGTGGGTGGCCGATGCGTCGCCGGCAGGGCTGCTGGTCTTCTTCCTGGTGTGGGGGCTCAGCGTGCCGGCCGATTCGCCGCAGTTCTCGGCCATGTCGGCGCGCGCCTGCCCGCCGGAGATCGTCGGCAGCGCGCTGGCGCTGCAGAACGCCATCGGCTTTGCGCTGACCATTGTGTCGATCTCGTGGGCCACCACCGTGGTGGCCGACTGGGGGCCGAAGGTGTCGTGGTTGTTGCTGCCGGGGCCGGTGCTGGGGGTGGTCGCCCTGCTGCCGCTGCTGCGCAAAGCGTCAGCGCGCTGAGCCGGCTGACGGCATTACCTGCAGGCAGGCGGCCACGCCGGTGGCGATGCCGTCGGCCATGCGCCGCTGGCGCACCGGGTCGCGCAGCAGCAACTCCTCATCGCGATGCTTGATCACGCCGGCTTCGAACAGCACGGCGGGCTTGGTGGTGCGGTAGAGCACGATCAGATTGTCGTACCAGTGCACGGTGTTGGCGCGGTCGGCCCAGGCGCGGCGGCGGGCGTTCTTGTCGGTGGGGACGAAGCCCATGCGCTGCAGCCGCGCGCCGATGGCGGAGGCGCAGGTGAGGCTGGCGGCGGGCGCGGGGTTGTTTTGCGACACAAACAGCGAGTGGCCGGCGTAGGCGTCGCTGTAGCTCTGTGCCGTGCCCTGCCAGGTCCACGGTGTGAGTTCGTGCTCACTCACCGAGTCATGGTGGATCGACAGGAAGAAATCCGCCTCGGGCACGGCCTTGGGGCGGTCGCGCAGCGAGGCGATCTGGCCATCGACATTGACCAGATGCGCCGCGATGCCGCGCGCGATCAAGGCCGCCGCCACCTCGCGGGCCAGATCGCGGTTGAAGTCGAACTCGCTGCGCCCGCGGGCGCTGGTGGCGCCGGGCGCGGCGAGGGTGTGGCCGACGTCGACCGCCACCACCGGCGGGTGGGCAAAGGCCGGCGCGCTCAGCAACAGGCACAGCAGGGCGAAGGGCATGCGGGGCATGGGCGCAGTGTAGCGAGGCCGGCGGCCTCACCACCAGCGCATCAGGCCGAACACCGCAAAGCTCACGCCCAGCGACAGCAGCAGATGGCCGCTGAGGCGCGCCACCACGGCGGCCACCACGGTGCCGACCAGCCAGGGGTTGGCGAGCGAGACGTCGAGCCGGCCGCCCGGCGCCAGTGCCTCGGGCACGATGATGGCGGTGAGCACCGCCACCGGCACATGCTGGAGCGCGGCCTTGAGCGCGGGCGGAAAGCGCAACCGGTGGCCGAAGACGAGGAAGCTGGCGCGGGTCAGGTAGGTGGCGAGGAACATGCCCGCCAGTAGGGCGGCGATGGTCATGCGCGGGCCTCCTCGGTGTTACGACGGCGGTCCATCCACACGCCGGCGACCACGCCGGCCAGCGCGGCGAGCACCAGTCCGAGCTTGAAGGGTAGGTCGCGCGCCAGCCAGGCGGCGGCACCGGCCACCAGCGCCACCACCACCGGCGTGGGTGCGCGCAGCTGCGGGGCGACCATGGCGGCGAAGGTGGCGATCATGGCGAAGTCCAGCCCCCAGCCGGCCAGGTCGGGAAACTGCTGCCCCAGCCAGGCGCCGGCGGCGGTCCACGACAGCCAGTTGAGGTAGAAGGCGCCGCCGGCGCCGAGGGCGTAGGGCAGCAGGGCGTCGTTGCCGCGTTCCATCAGGCGCCGTTCGACGATGGCGAACACCTCGTCGGTCAGCCAGAAGGCCACCAGCGCGCGCCAGCGCAAGGCCCAGCCGTGGGCGGCCGGATGCACCGTGGCGCTGTACAGCGCATGGCGCAGGTTGACCACGAAGGTGGTCAGCCAGATCACCGGCAAGGCCGCGCCGCCGCTGATCAGGCTGACGGCGATGAACTGCGCCGAGCCGGCGAAGACGATCACCGACATGGCTAGTGCGGCCAGCGGCGACAGGCCGGCGGCCACCGCGGTGGTGCCGTAGATGACGCCGAAGGGCAGGGTGCCGATCATCAGCGGAACGGCGTCGCGGGCACCGGCATAGAGGGCGTGGCGGACCGTCGTCATCGCTTCAGTGCTTGAGCTGACCACGGCGCACCATGCCGGGCGTGACGCCCAGCGCGGCGCGGAAGGCGCGGGTCAGGTGGGCCTGGTCGGCAAAACCGAGGCGCGTGGCGACCTCGCCGATGGCCTCGCCGCGCACCAGCGCGCCGAGCGCACGCTGCACCCGCAGCTGGTTGCGCCAGGCCACCGGCGACAGGCCGGTGTCGGCGCGGAACTGGCGGCACACATGCCAGGTCGAGCGGCCGGTGAGGGCGGCCAGCTCGGTCAGCGAGATGTTGTCGGCCAGGCGCTCGGCGAGCAGGGCCTTGACCGTGTCGGTGAGCCGCGCGCAGCGCGCCTCGGGCCGCTCGGCGATGTGCATGTGGCGGCGGATCACGTCGCCGAACACCGCCACCTGGGCGGACTCGCGCACCAGCGGATCGGTCGACTCGGCCAGCAGCAGATGCAGGCGGTCGAGGCGCTGCGCCAGGTCGGCGTCGGGCGCCACGGTGGCGGTGAACAGCGGCATGGCACCCGGGCGGCCGCTGATCGCCTCGGCCAGTCGGCCGATCAGCGCGGTCGACGGGTAAAAGCCGCGGTAGGCCCAGCCGCCGGCCGTCTCGGCATGGCCGGTGTGCATCTCGCCGGGGTTGATCATCACCAGCGCGCCGCGCCCGGCCACGTGCTCGGCGCCGCGGTAGCGGTAGCGCTGGGCGCCGGCGAGCAAGGTGTTGACCACGTAGCTCTCATGAAAATGCGGCGCGAACACCTGCCGGCGATAGCGCGCGTCGAGGCAGTCGAGCGGGGCGATATCGTCGGCACGGAAGAAGCGGGCGTATTCGGTGGTGGCGCGCATGCGGGTATTGTCGACAGTGAAGCGCCATCCTGCCACGGACGCCCGCGCGGTGTATTGAACGATTTTGGCAGGGACGGCACCCCCGCCACCCGCCGACGGAGCCCCCATGCCGACCACTGAATTCCTCATCGATGGCATCCACACCGATGACGACCTGCGCAACGTGATGAACGCCATCCAGGACCTGCCCTGCATCGTGTATTCGGAGGTCTCGCCCGACACCGGCGCGGCGACCATCGAGCACACCGCGATGCTTGACGAGGGTGACATCCGCGCCGCGGTCGAGGCGGCCGGTTACCGCATCGCGCGCTGAACCGCCCGGCGCGCGATGAGCGCCACCGCGGTCCAGAACCCCAGGCGCAGGGCCAGCGCGCCGACGGTGCGCATCTCGTAGGCGCCGCCGCCGAGCACATGCGCAGCGAACAGGCCGGCGACGATGGCGGTGGCCAGCGCCAGCAGCATGGCGCCGGTGGCCGCCCAGCGCCGCTGCCGCGACAGCCCGAGGCCGACGGCAACGTAGGCGAAGCCGGCCAGGCAGTTGAACCACAGCACGAACCCGACCACCTGGCCGGCGTCGGCGCCGCCGAACAGCACCCGCGCGCCGCTGACCACGGTGAGGACGCCGAAGGCGATGGCGAGGGCGGCGAGCAGGGCAAGCGTGCGGGGCGTGGGCATGGCGGTGTTCCTCAGGCGGGCAGCGGTGCGAGGTCGATGGCGCGCCCTTCGCCGACCTCCTCGTGGGTCTGGCCGTCGCGGATGTGATAGATGCGGCGGAAGGTGGGGATGATTTTTTCGTCGTGGGTAACGACGATGATCGCGGTGCGGTACTG
The DNA here is from genome assembly GCA_008501585.1 of Pseudomonadota bacterium. Taxonomy (GTDB): domain Bacteria; phylum Pseudomonadota; class Gammaproteobacteria; order Burkholderiales; family Rhodocyclaceae; genus Nitrogeniibacter. The sequence goes on from QQUN01000012.1 coordinate 33,159, forward strand.
GGCGGCCATCTGGTTGAGGATGCGCATGACGGCCAGCGCGCGTTCGGAGTCGAGCGGCGCCGTTGGCTCGTCGGCGAGGATCACCGGCGGTTGGTTGGCCAGTGCGCGGGCGATGGCCACGCGCTGCTGTTCGCCGCCCGACAGTTCGGACGGCTGGGCCTCGGCGCGGTGGGCCACGTCCAGTGCGGCGAGCAGCTCGCGCGCACGGGCGCGGGCGACGGCGTTTTTTTGGCCGGCGAGCATCGGCAGCAGGGCGACGTTGTCGGTCACGTTCAGGAAGGGGATCAGGTAGGGCGCCTGAAAGACGAAGCCGATGCGGTCGCGGCGCAGTGCGCGCAGGTCGGGCATTGTCCAGTCGTTGTCGTAGATCGTCTGCTCGCCGAGGATCATGCGCCCGGCAGTCGGTTCGATGACCGCGCCCAGGCATTTGAGCAGGGTGCTCTTGCCCGAGCCGGACGGGCCGATCAGGCCGACGACCTCGCCGGGCGCGACCTGCATGTTCACGTCCTTGAGCGCGTCGACGGCGGTGCTGCCCTCGCCGTAACGCTTGCGCAGGCCTTCGATGCGGATGCCGTGACCGGGTGCGTGCATGTCAGCCTCCGATGGCCGCGGCCGGGTCGACCTTCAGCGCGGCGCGGATCGCCATCAGGCTGGCCAGCGCGCAGATCGCCATCACCACCACAAAGCCGCGCAGGGCGTCGCCGGGCAGCAGCAGCACGTATTTGGGGAAGATCGGTGCCCACAGCGTGGCGGCGGTTTTGCCGACCATGAAGCCGATCAGCCCGAGGCCCAGCGCCTGCTGCAGGATCATGCCGGCGATGGTGCGGTTGCGTGTGCCGATGAGCTTGAGCACGGCGATCTCGCGGATCTTGCCGAGCGTCATGGTGTAGATGATGAAGGCCACGATGGCCGCGCTGACCACGGCCAGGATGACCAGGAACATGCCGATCTGGCGCGCCGAGGTGGCGATCAGCTTGGCCACCAGGATCTCTTCCATCTGCGCGCGGGTGAATACCGTCAGGTGCTTCCAGCGGCGGATCGGTTCGGCCACGGCCTCGGGGTTGAGGCCCGGGGCGATCTGCACCAGCACGGCGTTTACATTACGGTTGCTGCTCTGCGCGTCGGTGACGGCCTCGAGCAGGCCGGGTAGGCCGGGGCGGTTGAGCGCCGGGTTGGCGGCGTTGCGGGCGCGCTCATTGACGATGGCGTCGTTGTCCTTGAGGAACTGCGCTTCCTGCGCGTCCTTGAGCGGGATGAACACCATCGGGTCGCCGCCCGAGGACACGGTGCGCCGCGTCAGGCCGACCACGGTGTAGTCGTGGCGGCGGATGCGGATGGTGTCGCCAACGGCAAACCCGGTCTTCACGTCGGCCACCGCCTCGTAATGGCTGCGGGTGATCCGCCGGCCGGCGATCAACTCGCCCGGCGCGCCGGGCAGGCCGGGCTCGAAGCCGACTACCATGGCCCGCACATCCCGCGCGCCGCGGGCGACCTGCATGGTGAAGTAGGTGACGTTGGCCGCCCGCGCCACGCCCGGCATGCCGCGCACGCTGTGCACCACGTCATCGCGCAGGCTGGACGATTCGGCGTAGGGACCCTGGGTGTCCTTCTGCACCACCCACAGGTCGGCGCCGCTGTTGTCGAGCAGGGCGCCGGCGTCGTCGACCATGCCGCGATAGATGCCGGCCATCGACAGGGTGACGCCGATCAACAGGCCCAGCCCCATGCCGGTCAGCACAAAGCGCGACCAGGCATGCAGGATGTCGCGGCCGGCCAGGCTGATCATTGGCGCACCGCGCTCAGGCTGTCGACGATGCGGACGGCGGCATCCGGTTTCAGCTTACCCTCGCTGTGGACCACGATCCGGTCACCAGTGCTCAGGCCGTCGAGGATCTGCACCTGGCCGTCCGGACTGCTGGCACCGGTGCGCACCGGCGCGAAACGCTGGCGGTCGCCGTCCAGCCGCCACACGCCGGTCTGACCGTTGCGCTGCTGGAGGGCGGCATTGGGCACCACCGGGCCGCGGCCGGTGGGCGGCAGTTGCACCGTCACCTCGGCCATCTCGCCGACCGAAATGCCCGCCGGCAGTGCCGCAAACGCGATCTGGGCCAGCCGCTCTTCGGTGACCGCGTCGCTGATCAGTTCGACCCGCTCGACCCGCCCGGCGAGTGCTTCGGCCGGGCGTGAGCGCAGCACGATCTGCGCCGGCAAACCGGCTGCCAGCCCCTGCGAGCGGCCTTGGTCAATGCGGGTGCGCACCCACAGGCTGGCCGGGTCGATCAGGCGCAACGCGGCCTGTCCGGCCACCAGCGTGGTGCCGGTTTCGGCCTCGCGGGCGGTGACCACGCCGTCGACCGGAGCGACCAGGGTCAGGGTGTCGCGTTGTTCGACCAAGGCCTGGCGTTCGGCCTGCAGCCGGCGCAGATCATTCTGTGCGCTGTCGGCGCTGGCGGCGGCGGCATCGACTGCTGCGCGGGCCGAGCGGTGTTCCTGGGTGCGCGCGTCGACCGCGCTGGCGCTGACGAACTGTTGCCGGCCGAGCGAGACGTAGCGGTGCGCGTTGATCGCCGCCACCTCGGCACGGGCGCGCATGTCGCGTTGCTGCGCCTGGGCAGCAGCCAGCGCGCTACGGGCGCGATCGACGGAGGCGTCGAGTGCGGCGATGCGGGCGTCCAGGTCGACCGGGTCGAGCCGCGCCAGCACCTGGCCGGCGCGCACCGTGTCGCCCACGTCGACGTCGACCTGCATCAGCCGGCCGGGGCTGGTGGGGCCAACGGCATAGGCGCGACGGGCGTCCACCGTGCCGATGCCGAACAGCTCCGGCGCGACCTGGCCCTCGGTCACGGTGGCCACGGTGACGCGGACCGGCGCCAGCGGACCCGAGCGGGCGACCACGTAGGCGAAGCCGGCGAGCAGCACGAGGGCCAGCGGCAGCCAGGCCCAGCGGCGGATGGCGGTGATGTTCATGTCGTCAGCTCCACGATGATGGCCGACCGGTAGAGGCCGAACACCGCGGTGGCGGCGGCGGGCATGCCGCCGGTGTCGCCGCGCAGCATGGCCTGCATCACCAGGCCTTGCAGGCTGCCGATGAACAGTGTGGCGGCGGCGTCGAGGTCGAGGCGGGGGCGCAGCGCACCCAGCGCCGCGGCGCGCTTGAGCAGCACCTGCAGCAACTGGCGGTAGCGGCCGAGCATGTCGCCGACACGCTGCTTGATCGGCGAGTCTTCGGGTTGCTGCAGTTCGTTGAAGAGGAAGCGCGGCACGCCGGGGTGGGCGACCACAAAGTCCGTATGCGCCATGAACACGGCGCGCAGCGCGTCAATGGGGTGGTCGCAGCTGTCGGCGGCGGCCTGTAGCCGGGTCATCAGCTGCGTGTCGACCCAGTCGATGACGGCCAGCCACAGCGCGGCCTTGGTCGGAAAGTGCTTGAACAGGGCGCCGTGGGTCAGCCCGATGGCCGCAGAGATGCCCTGGGTGGTGATGGTGCCCGGCCCCTGGCTGGCCGACAGCGCGAGCACGGCGGCGATGATCTCGGCCTGGCGGGCCTGGGTGGGCTGGCGGTCGGTGGTGGCGTGGGGCATGACGGCATCGTGGTAAGTAAGTAGTTGCTTACCAGTTTAGCCAAAGAATTAGAAAAGTCTAATTTTAATGTGCCACCCTTGCCCGGCGGCGCCGCTGCGACCGCCGGCCGCGCCGCTATCGCTATAATCAGCGACTTGCCCATGAATGCTGGAAGTCGCTGTGTCCGATCGTCTCGCTGTCATCCCCCAGTACCTGCTGCCCAAACGGGCCCTGACCGTTGTTGCCGGCAAGCTCGCCGGCCTGCGCGGGGGCCGGCTCACCACCGGGGTGATCCGCTGGTTCATCCGGCGGTATGGGGTAAACATGGCGGAGGCGGCCAATCCGGACCCGGCTGCGTATCCAAGCTTCAATGAATTTTTCACCCGCGCGCTGCGCGAGGACGCGCGGCCGCGGGTGGATGCGGACTTTGTCTGCCCGGTCGATGGGGCGATCAGCCAGTTCGGCCCGATCCGTGGCGACCAGGTGTTCCAGGCCAAGGGCCACAGCTACAGCTGCAGTGCGCTGCTCGGCGGCGACAAGCAGTTGGCGGCGTGTTTCGAGGACGGCCAGTTCGCCACGCTGTACCTGAGCCCGCGCGACTACCACCGCATCCACATGCCCTGCGACGGACGCCTCACCGAGATGATCTACGTGCCCGGCGCGCTATTCTCGGTCAACCCGATCACCGCGCGTGGCGTGCCCGGCCTGTTTGCGCGCAACGAGCGGGTGGTGTGCGTGTTCGAGTCCGACGCCGGTCCTTTCGTGATGGTGCTGGTCGGCGCCACCATTGTCGGCAGCATGGCCACGGTGTGGCACGGCGTGGTCAATCCGCCGCGCCGCACCGAGATCACCAAGTGGCGCTACGAGGATGCGCCCATCGCGCTGCGCCAGGGCGAGGAGATGGGCCGCTTCCTGCTCGGCTCGACCGTGGTGATGCTCTTCCCCGCGACGATGATGGCCTTCAACCCGGCCTGGGCGCCCACTGTCGCCGTGCGCATGGGCGAGCGCATGGGGCGCGCCCTGCCGCCGCCGGCGCCCGAGACCGTGCTGGCGCTCGATGATTGAGTCGATCCCGATCCGCTATGTCGAGCCGGTGTTCCGGCCGCCGAGCGAGGCGCAGTCGCTGATCCTGCCGGTGACCGACGGCTGCTCGTGGAACCAATGCACCTTCTGCGAGATGTACACCGCGCCGCAGAAGGCCTTCCGGGCGCGTAGCGAAGACGAAGTCATCGACAGCATCCGCCGGGTTGCCGCGCGATACGGCGACCAGGTGCGGCGCGTGTTCCTCGCCGACGGCGATGCACTGGTGCTGCCCACCCGGCGCCTGCTCGCCATCCTTGAGGCCATCCGCACCCATCTGCCGGCGGTGCGCCGCATCTCCAGCTACTGCCTGCCGCGCAACCTGCGCAAGAAGTCGCTCGCCGAGGTGCGGGCGCTGGCGGCGGCCGGGCTGGGGATGGTCTATGTGGGTGCCGAGTCGGGCGACGACACGGTGCTGGCGCGGGTGAACAAGGGCGAGACCTTCGACACCACGCGCGCGGCGCTGGATGTGCTGGGCGAGGCCGGCATCACCCGCTCGGTGATGATCCTCAACGGCCTCGGCGGGCCGGTGTTCAGCGCCCAGCATGCCGAGGCCTCGGCGCGCCTGGCCAATCTGACCCAGCCCGAGTACCTGTCCACGCTGGTGGTGAGTTTTCCCACCGGCGAGCAGCGCTTCCGTGCCGGCTTTCCGGCGTGGGCGCCGCTGGACGTGCGTGGGCTGCTGGCGGAAATGGAACGCCTGCTGTCGCAGCTGGAATTGAAGCGCACCGTGTTCCGCTCCGACCACGCCTCCAACTGGCTGGTGCTCAAGGGCACGCTGGGCGCCGACAAGGCGCGCCTGCTGGCGCAAGTGCGCGACGCGCTGGTAGCGCCGGAGCAGGCCGGGCTGCGGCCCGCCTGGGCGCGAGGCTTGTAGGGGCGTTCAGCCGGCGGTGCCGGTGGATTCGGTACTGTCGGCGGGGGGCGAGGCGTCCTCGGCGGGCGTGTCGGCGGCCGCCTCGTCGGACGCGGCCGGCGTGCTGATCGGCCGGATCGGCGGCGCGGTGCCGTCGAGCAGCTCGAGCACCCGTTCGGCCAGCACGGCGGGCTTGAACGGCTTGAGCAGGTAGCCCTGGATGCCGGCCTGGAGCAGCTTGGCAATAACCTTGCGGTCGCCCTCGACGGTGAGCATGATGATCGGCGTCGTGTCGCCGCGTTCGCGCAGGGCGCGCACGAAAGCCTCGCCGCCCATGCCGGGCATGTTCAGGTCGCAGATGATGACATCGGCCGGCATCGATTCGAGCATGGCCAACGCCTGCTCGGCGCCAGAGGCCTCGCCGACGCGCAGATCGAGATGTTTGAGCGCCCCTTTGACGAAACCACGAATGACAGAAACATCATCAATGACGAGGACGCGTTTGGGGGGCATCATTGCTCGGCTCGTGAAAACGGATCGGGACGTCTGACTAACGGAACGCGGCGCGCAAACTTTAAGGGTTTTCCCCATCCCGCACAGCGCTGAACGGAGGGCGCGAAAGATGACGGTGCATCAACACCGGTTGCAGGTGCACACCCAGGGCCGGGGCACGCAGGAGATCACCGACGCGGTCAATGCCGCGGTGCGCGACAGCGGGGTGCGCACCGGGCTGTGCCATGTCTTTGTGCAGCACACCAGCTGTTCGCTGACCATCACCGAAAACGCCGATCCGGACGTGCGCCATGACCTCGAGACGGTGATGGCCCGCCTCGCGCCGGACGGCGATCCGGCCTGGCGGCACGACCTCGAAGGGCCCGACGACATGGCCGCCCATGTGCGCTCGGTGCTCACCGACACCGGACTGACCGTACCGGTGGGCGAGGGCCGGCTGCTGCTGGGCATCTGGCAGGGCATTTTCCTGTGGGAGCACCGCAGCCACGGTGCGACGCGTTCGGTGGTGCTTACGGTGCTGGGCTGAGCTCGATCACCCCGAGCATGGTGCGCAGGCGGGGCTGGTTGACGATCAGGTCGGCCAGCGTGACCTCGTCGAGCGCGCCGAGGAAGGCCTGCAGCGCGGTGTGCAGGGCGCCCTTGAGGCGGCAGCCCGAGGACAGCAGGCAGCTCGATTCGGCGCGGAAGCAATCGACCAGGTCGAAGCCCGGCTCCATCTGGCGAACCACCTCGCCAACGCCGATCGCGGCCGGGGCGCGCTGCAGGCGCAGCCCGCCCCCCTTGCCGCGCGAGCCCTCGACAAAACCCAGCGTCACCAGCTGATTGACGATCTTCATCAGATGGCTGCGCGAGATGTCGAAGGATTCGGCCACTTCCTTGATGGTGACCCGCCGCTCCGGACAGGCGCCCAGGTAGATCAGGACGCGCAGGGCGTAGTCGGTGTGCTGGGTGATCTGCATGGCGGGGTCCGGGCGCGTGGCGAAGGCTTAAAGATACATTCAAGTTGACTCTTTTAAAGATACACTTAAAATGCATCTTAGTGAAGCCGTTCGAACGCCCGAGGAGCCGACCCATGCGCCGCGACCCCCGCCTTGTCCCGCTGTCCCGCGAACACCATGCCGCCTTGCGCCTGGCGCGTGCCCTGGTGGCCGGCACCGGTGTGGCCATGCTGGTGCAGATGCGCGCCGAGCTGCAGGCCCATTTCGACGAGGAAGAACGCGACCTGCTGCCGGTGCTGCGCGCGGCCGGCGAGCGGGCGCTGGCCGACCGCCTGCTGCGCGAGCATGCCCAGCTCAATGCCTTGTTCGACGCGGCCGCCGCTGGCCGACGCTGCGCCGAGGCCGGTGAAGCCTTGACCGCCCATGTGCGCTTCGAGGAGCGCGAGATGTTCCCCGCCGTCGAGGCGGCGCTGGTTCCCGCCTGAGCGCAGCGACGTGACGGCACCGAATACCACGAGGCACCTCCAGGTGCCCACCCCCAACCCCAACCTCACCCCGGCGCGGCGGCTCCCGTCGCGCCGGCCCCTTTCCCAAGCCGCGCCCGGGCGCGCGCCTGCCTGATTCACGAGATGCACCGATGGCCATTATCCGACTCGAAGAACCCCGCCCCCGTCTGCCGGCCAGCCGTGCCGGCTGGTCGCCGTTCATGGCGATGGCCTTCCGGCCCTTCTACCTGTTTGCCGCGCTGTTCGGCGTGGTGGCGATCCTGGCCTGGGTGGCCGGCTTCAACGGCACCGACGCCTTGCCCGGCATGCTGTGGCATGGTCACGAGATGATCTGGGGCTACGCCGGGGCGGTGATCGTCGGCTTCTTGCTCACCGCGGTGGCCTCGTGGACCGGTCAGCCGGCCTTCTCCGGCGCCCCGCTGGCCTGCCTGGCTGCGCTGTGGCTGGGCGCCCGCATTGCCGCGGCCACCGAAACCGCGGTGCCGCTGGTGACCGGTGTGCTGTCGGTCGGTTTCTTCCTCTGTGCCGCCGTGGCCGTGGCGCGGCCGATCTGGCGCGCGCGGAGCAAGCGCAACGCCGGTGTGCCCTTCCTGTTGCTGGCCTTCGGTCTGGCCAACGCGCTGTACCTGCTCACCGTGGCCGGTACGCTGTCCGGCGATGTGCGCGCGCTGCTGTTTACCGGCCTGCTGCTGGTGGCCGGCTTCATCACCCTGATCGGCCTGCGGGTGATCCCCTTCTTCACCCACCGTGCGCTGAAGCGCCCGCAGGTGAGCCATCCGCGCTGGGCGGGCCTGACGGCGCTGCTCTCGCCGGTGGTCCTCGCCGCGCTGGTGGCGGCCGATGCCCCGTCGATGCTGGCGCTGTTCGTTGGCGCTGCCGGCATGGTCTTCAACCTGGTGCTGCTGGCGCGCAATGCACACGGTTCGATGCGCCAGCATCCGCTGCTGTGGGTGCTGTACCTGGGCTACACGCTGACCGCATTGGGCATCGGCCTGGTAGGCCTGGCCCTGTCGGTGGCGCCGGGCCTGATGTCCGCGGCCGTGCACAGCATCGCCATCGGCGGTATCGGCGTGCTGACCCTGGGCATGATGACCCGCACCGCGCTCGGCCACACCGGCCGCAACCTGGTGCTGCCGCCGTTGATGGTGCCGGCCTACGGGCTGATGGTGCTGGCCACGGTGCTGCGCCTGGCGGCGGCCTTCATCCCCGCCGCCTACCAGCCGCTGATCCATGCCGCGGGGGCCTGCTTTGCCGGTGCGCTGCTGCTCTTCCTGTGGCGCTACGGCCTGTGGCTGGTGAGCACGCGCATCGACGGCATGCCGGGTTAACCCGGTAGCCTTTTCCCTGCGCGGCGCAGTATCGTTGCGCCCATTGCAGCGGCCCATGCGATGGCCGCAGTCGACGGGGGAGAGGGCATGCAGGATCAAGGCACGACCGCACGGATGATCGAGGAGCTGCACCGGCGACGGCGCGGCAAGGTGGTGAGCGCGGCCGAGGCGGTGCAACTGGTGCGCAGTGGTGACACGGTGGCCACGGGCGGCTTCGTCGGCATCGGTTTTGCCGAGGGCATCGCCGTGGCGCTGGAGGCGCGCTTCCTGGCCGAGGCGGCGGAGAGCCCCGACGGCGTCGGCTACCCGCGTGACCTGACCCTCGTCTATGCCGCCGGGCAGGGCGACGGCAAGCAGCGCGGCCTCAATCACTTCGGCCACAAGGGCCTGGTCCGCCGTGTGGTGGGCGGGCACTGGGGGCTGGTGCCGCAACTGCAGGCGCTGGCCACGAGCGACCAGATCGAGGCCTACAACCTGCCGCAGGGCGTGATTGCCCACCTGTTCCGCGACATCGCCGCCGGCAAACCCGGCACGCTGACCCGGGTGGGCCTGGGCACCTTCGTGGACCCGCGCTTCGGCGGCGGCAAGATCAATGCCGTGACGCAGGAAGACCTGGTGCGCCTGATGCCGATCGACGGCGAGGACTACCTCTTCTACAAGGCCTTCCCGATCCATGTGGGCATCATCCGCGGCACCACGGCGGACCTCGACGGCAATGTCACCATGGAAAAAGAGGCGCTGACGCTCGAGGCGCAGGCCATCGCCATGGCCGCGCACAACTCGGGCGGCATCGTCATCGCCCAGGTCGAGCGCATTGCCGACCGGGGCACACTCAACCCGCGCCAGGTGAAGATCCCCGGCGTGCTGGTCGACTGCGTGGTGGTGGCGGAAAAGGCCGAGTACCACGAGCAGACCTTCGGCACGCCCTATAGCGCGGCCTTTGCCGGCGAGATCCGGGTGCCGGCCACCAGCGTGCCGGCGTTGCCGATGTCGGAGCGCAAGATCATTGCCCGCCGCGCGGCCATGGAATTGCGGCCAAATGCGGTGGTCAACCTCGGCATTGGCATGCCCGAGGGGGTGGCGGCGGTGGCCGCGGAGGAGTCGATCATCGACCTGCTCACGCTGACCGCCGAGCCGGGCGTGATCGGGGGCATCCCTGCCGGCGGCATGGATTTCGGCGCGGCGGTGAACACCGAGGCCATCATCGACCAGCCCAGCCAGTTCGATTTCTACGACGGCGGCGGGCTGGACATCGCCTTCCTCGGTCTGGCGCAGGCCGACCGCCAGGGCAACCTCAACGTGAGCAAGTTCGGCAGCCGCATCGCCGGGGCCGGCGGCTTCATCAACATCAGCCAGAACGCCAAGCAGGTGGTCTTTGTCGGCACCTTCACCGCCGGCGGGCTGGAGGTTGCCGTTGAGGACGGACAACTGCGCATCCTGCGCGAGGGTAAGTCGCCCAAGTTCGTCGCGCAGGTCGAGCACCGCACCTTCAGCGGCGACGTGGCCAACCAGCGCCGCCAGCCGGTGCTCTACATCACCGAGCGCTGCGTGTTCCGCCTGACCGAGCGCGGCCTGGCGCTGATCGAAGTGGCACCGGGCATCGACATCGCGCGCGACATCCTCGCCCACATGGACTTCGAGCCGATCATCGACGCGCCCCCGCGGCGCATGGACGCCAGCCTGTTCGCCGAGCCGCACATCGGCCTGCGCGGGCGCCTGCTCGACCGGCCGCTCGAAGCGCGGGTGCACTACGACGCCGACCAGGACCTGTTCTTTGTCGACCTCGAGCGCTACACCGTGCGCGACCGCGCCCAGATCGCGCGCCTGCGCGAGCGTGTGGCGGCCGAGCTGGCGCCCCTGGGCCGGCGGGTGCGTGCGGTGGTGAACTACGACCACTTCGAGATCGACCCCGATCTGCTCGAAGACTACGCCGCGATGGTGCAGTCGTTGGTCGACACCTACTACTCCACGGTGGTGCGCTACGCCTCCAGCGGCTTTGCCCGGGTCAAGCTCGGCGAGGTGCTCGGCGAGGATGGACGCCTGTTCTCGACCCTGCAGGAGGCGCGGGCGGCGTTGCGTGACGCGGGGCGCTGAGCCGCGCGGGCGTTTCGTCGTAGGATAGGCCGGACGCGGTCGCCGAGGCCGCCGCCGCCCCGCCCACCGACCCCGGAGTGTGTGCCATGACGCCGATCCCGCCCGACGTATTCGACCAGGTCTTCCGGACCGCCCGTACCTTCAACGCCTTCACCGGCAAGGAGGTCTCCGAGGCCCTGCTGCGCGAGCTGTACGCGCTGCTGCGCTGGGGGCCGACCTCGATGAACTGCCAGCCGGCGCGCTATGTGTTCGTGAAGAGCGACGCGGCCAAAGAGCGGCTGGCGCCGGCGCTGTCGGCGGGCAACGTGGCCAAGACCATGGCCGCGCCGGTGACCGTCATCGTCGCCACCGACACGCGCTTCCATGAGCACCTGCCGACCCAGTTTCCGTCCAATGCCAAGGCGGCCGAGCTGTTCGCCGGCAATGCGGCGCTGGCCCAGAGCACTGCGTTCCGCAACGGCACCCTGCAAGGCGCCTACCTGATCATCGCGGCGCGCCTGCTGGGGCTGGACTGCGGGCCGATGAGCGGTTTCGATGCGGCCAGGCTCAACGCCGAGTTCTTCCCCGATGGCCGCTACCAGGCGAACTTCCTGGTCAACCTCGGTTACGGCGATCCGCACGGCAACTACCCGCGCGGCCCGCGTCTGGATTTCGAGACCGTCGCGCAGATTCTTTGAGCGCGCAGGGTGTGTGAGTGCCGATGGCCGCCTTGCCCACCCGCCCCGGCGCGCGACGATTTCTCTGCACGTGCTCAGATGCCGTACTGCCGGACGGCCTTGCGCAGCCGCTCGGTGACGCTGTTGAGGCCGGCCACGGTGGCGCGCGTCTGGCTGACCACGGCCACGTTCTGATCGGTCATGTTGGCGACGCGCTCGACGTTCTGCGCCAGCAGCGTCATGGCCGACTGCTGTTCGTTCGAGGCATGCGAGATGTCGGTCACCATGCCCACCGTGCTGCGCATCTCCTCGTTGATCTGGCGCAGCGCATTTGATGCCTGGCCGACCAGGCTCACCCCGTTGGCCACCTGGCTGGCGCCTGAGCGCATGCCTTGCACCGCGGTGTCGGTCTCGCTGCGGATGCTGTCGACCATGGTGCCGATCTCGCGGGTGGCCTCCGAGGTCCGCTCGGCCAGCTTGCGCACCTCGTCGGCCACCACGGCAAAGCCGCGGCCCTGTTCGCCGGCGCGGGCCGCCTCGATCGCGGCGTTGAGCGCGAGCAGATTGGTCTGGTCGGCGATGTCCTTGATCACGCCAGTGATGCGGCTGATCTCCTCCGAGCGTTCGCCGAGGCGCTCGACATGCTCGGCCGAGGTGCTGACGGTGCTGGCCAGCACATTGATGGTCTGGCAGGCGTCGTCGGTGATGCGGGCGCCCTCGGCCGAGGTGCTCGCCGCGGTCGCCGCCGTCTCGCGAGTACTGCCCGCGTTGACCGCCACTTCGCCAATGGACACCGTGACCTCCTCGATTGCCGCCGCCGCCGACGAGGTGGCCTGGCTCTGCTCGAGTGCCGAGCGCTCGACATTGCCCATGCCGGCCTCGACATCACGGTTGGCCTTGCCCACCTGGTCGGCGACATCGTTGATGCCCTGCAACATGGCCTGCACGCTGGAGACCAGCTTGTCGGCCTGCCGGCCCACGGTACCGATGATGTCGCGGCGTGGCATGTTCAGGCGCCGGCGCAGGTCGCCGGTGCACAAGGCCTCTTCGAGCCAGCTCGAGATCGCCTTGAGATCGCCGCTGGTGCGCGGGCCATACCAGCACAGGAAAAACAGCGCATGGGTAGCGGCCAGCGCGGCGATGCCACGCGCCAGCCAGGCATGGGCACCGTCGCCGGCAAAAAGGAGCAGGGCGGTGGCCGCCAGGAGCGAGGCCAGCGACGACAGGGCCATCTGGAAACGCAGTGACATCGCGCCCTCCAGCCAGGCCGGCCGGCGACGCACCACCCGGCCGTGCTCGACCGCCAAGGACCGGTCGCCGCCGCGAATGCGCGCATAGGCCGACTCGGCCTCGGCAACCTCGGCCCGGCTCGGGACGCCGCGGATCGACTGGTAGCCGGTCACCTGGCCGTTTTCGCGCACCGGGGCAACGTTGGCTACCACCCAGTAGTAGCCACCATCCTTGCGGCGGTTCTTTACCACGCCGCGCCACGGGCGGCCCTGTTTCAGATCGGCCCACATGTCCGCGAACGCGGCCTGGGGCATGTCGGGGTGGCGGACCATGTTGTGCGACTGGCCGACCATCTCGTCCGGGCGAAAGGCGCTGATCTGCGCGAACACCTCGTTGACCTCGACGATCACCCCCTTGAGGTCGGTACGCGAGTAGATGAAGGCGCCCTCGGGGAGACGGGTCTCCACGTTGGTAACAGGCAGATTGGTTTTCATGCTGGGGCGTCCTGTGAATTGTTCTGTGGGCCGGCGGCCGTGCCGCGCTTAGCGCGTTCGCGGTAGTCGATGTCTCTGTCGGGCGCAGGGTGACGGCCCGTGTGTCACTATCGGCGCTGGAATTCCGGCCTTGAGCGGATTCCCGGCAGGCCGGCGGGAATGCTTGAACTAAGACAAAAGGCCTAGCCGATCCTGTGGCCGCGGGGGGATGGGCGGCAGCGCGCGGACGAAAAAAAACCGGGCAATGCCCGGTTTCCTCCGCTGGCGGGGTGGCTTACTGCAAGCGCACCTCGACCCGGCGGGCTTCGGCGGGGTCGCCGTCGCCCAGGGTTTCGGCCGGTTTGCTCAGCAGCACCTTGTCGGCGGCGATGCCGGCGGCGATCAGCGCGTTGCGCACGCTCATCGCGCGGGTCTTGGCGATCTCGGCATTGACTTCGGCGCTGCCGGAGGCATCGTGAAAGCCCGACACCAGCACCACCATGTCGCTGGTGCCGACCTTGTCGGCGGCGGTCTGGGCGAAGGCGGCCAGGTCGCCGGCGGCGGCATCGCTGAGGCCGGTCTCGCCGACGGCGAAATACACCTTGACCTGGGCGTCGCCCTGGGGCGCCAGCTCGGTGAAGGCGAGCGGCTCGGTCGGCACGCTCTCGGCGGCGGCGCGCATCACCTCGGCCATCGGCGTCGGGGCGGCTTCGACCACCGGTACGGCAGTGGCCCGGTTGAGCGCGTACACGCCCATGCCGATCACCAGCCCGATCACCAGGGCTATGACCCCGAACAGCACGCCGAGTACGACGCGCAGATCATCATCTTCGTCTTGCATGGTCCTGACCTCGAATCTGAGACATATGAAATTGGCAAGCCGCAGCATTCTAGCCCACCGCGACTCCCGCGTCTGCCGGTGAAGTGTGTCAGGCCGTGGCGATCACCTGGCCATGCTCGCGGGTGGCGTGGAAGCCGACCTCGGGCCATTTCTCCATCGTCACCTGCAGGTTGTAGCGGGTGCTGGCCAGGTAGACCGGGTTGCCGTCCACGTCGGTGCCCAGGCGCAGCGCCTGTTCGCGCTCGAACTTGCGCCGCGTGGCTTCGTCCTTGAAGGTCAGCCAGCGGGCGGTGTAGATGTCGGCCGTCTCGAAGATGGCGTCGACCTTGTACTCGTCCTGCAGGCGCTGGGCCACCACTTCGAACTGCAGCTGGCCGACGGCGCCGAGCAGCATGTTGCCGCCGATCGCCTCGAAGACCTGGATGGCGCCTTCCTCGCCCAGTTCGATCAGCCCCTTGTGCAACTGCTTGGCCTTGAGCGGGTCGCGCAGGCGGGCAGCGCGGAACATTTCCGGGGCGAAATAGGGGATGCCCTTGAAGTGCAGCGCCTCGCCCTCGGTGAGGGTGTCGCCGATCTGCAGCTGGCCGTGGTTGTGGATGCCGATGATGTCGCCGGCGTAGGCCTCTTCCATGTGCACCCGCTCGTTGGCCATGAAGGTCAGCGCGTTGGCGATCTTGAACTCGCGGCCCATGCGCTGGTGGCGGGTTTTCATGCCCGGTTCGTACTTGCCCGAGCACACGCGGAAAAAGGCGATGCGGTCGCGGTGTTTCGGGTCCATGTTGGCCTGGATCTTGAACACGAAGCCGGAGAACTTGGGTTCGGCCGGGGCCACCATGCGCGCACCGGCATCGCGCGGCTGCGGTGGCGGCGCCCAGTCGATCAGCGCCTGCAGGATCTCCTGCACGCCGAAGTTGTTGATGCCGGAGCCGAAAAACACTGGCGTCTGCTGGCCGGCGAGGAAACTGTCGAGGCTGAAGGGGCTGCTGGCGCCTTCGATCAGCTCCACATCGTCGCGCACCTGGCCGATCTCGCCGGGGAACAGGGTGTCGAGCTGCGGGTTGTCGAGGTTGGTGATGATCTCGGCTGCGCTCTTGCGCTCCTCACCCGGGGTGAAGCGCAGGATGCGGTTCTCGAGCAGGTGGTACACGCCGCGGAAGGCCTTGCCCATGCCCACCGGCCAGGTCACCGGGGCGCACTCGATCTTGAGCACCTCCTCGATTTCCTGCAGCAGGTCGAAGGGCTCGCGCACCTCGCGGTCGAGCTTGTTCACAAAGGTGATGATCGGCGTGTTGCGCAGGCGGCACACGTCGAGCAGCTTGATGGTCTGCGCCTCCACGCCCTTGGCGGCGTCGATCACCATCACCGCGGCGTCCACCGCGGTGAGCACCCGGTAGGTGTCTTCCGAGAAGTCCTCGTGGCCCGGGGTGTCGAGCAGGTTGATGGTGTGGCCCATGTAGTCGAACTGCATCACCGAGCTGGTCACCGAGATGCCGCGCTGCTTTTCCACTTCCATCCAGTCCGAGGTGGCGTGGCGGGCGCTCTTGCGCGCCTTGACCGTGCCGGCGAGCTGGATCGCGCCGCCGAACAGCAGCAGCTTTTCGGTCAGCGTGGTCTTGCCCGCGTCGGGGTGGGAAATGATGGCGAAGGTGCGGCGGCGCTCGGCCTGCTTGAGCAACTCGGGAGGATAGGGCGTGGCAGTCATGAAGGTGAAGTCCGATGGGCGCGCACGGGGCGGCGTGTCGCCGATGCAAACGCAAAGCTGGGCTTTTACCGAAAGCCGGCCGACGGAGCAAGCGGGATCGACCGGTGGCGCGAGCCCGCAGTGTCGTGCCGGCCGGCCGGGGCGTCAACGCCGGGTGGGGTAGCGCGCGCAGCTTCAGCGCCGGCGGTGCGCGCCGATATACTCCGGGAGTCTTCACTGCGACCGATCCGATGCCTGATTTCCGCGAACTGTCTGCCCTGGTCCGCTCCCGCGTGCCGCTGGTGTGTATCGAAACCGTCGAGGAGCCGAAGGTGTTGCGGCTCATCGACCGCCTGGCGCGCGAGGACAACCTCGATCTGTATTGCTGGAGCGTGGCCGACGGCCTGAGCCAGCAGAACTTCCGCTATGGTCCGGCCAAGGCCGGCAACGGCTTGTTTGCCACGGTGGGTGACGCCCCGTCGGCCAGCGGCGGCAGCGATGGCCAGCGCCGGCCCATTGCCGACACCCGGCCGCTGGAGCGGGCCTTGCAGTACATCGACAAGGACGCCCGGCGCGGGCTCTATGTGCTGCTCGACCCGCATCCCTTCCTGGAGGACCCGGTGGTGCTGCGGCTGATCCGCGAGGTGGTTCTCGACCACCCGGTCGGCGAGCGCACCCTGGTGCTGGTCGCCCCGCGCCTTGCCCTGCCGTCCGAGCTGGCGCGCCACGCCGCATACATGACGCTGCGCATCCCCGACATCGACGGCATCAAGCGCCTGCTCAAGGAGGAACTGGACTTCTACCGTCAGCAGAACGACCGCCCGGTGCGCGGCGAGTCGGCCACGGTCAATGCCCTGGTCCAGCAGGTGGCCGGCTTGCCCGAGGACGATGTGCGCCGCCTGCTGCGCCATGCCGTGCGTGACGACGGCCTGATCACCGCCGACGACCTGACCCGTGTCATCCGCCACAAACAGGGCCTGCTCGGGGGCACCGCCCTGTCGGTAGACATGACCCCGCTCGGCCCGGACGACATCGGTGGTCTGGGCGCGCTCAAGACCTGGCTGGCGCGACGGCGGCCGGTGTTTACCGGCGAACGCAGCGCACCGGGCCTGCCGGTGCCCAAGGGCGTGCTCCTGCTCGGCGTGCAAGGCGCGGGCAAGAGCCTGGCGGCCAAGGTCATTGCCGGCAGCTGGCGGGTGCCGCTGCTACGCCTGGACATCGCCAGCCTGTACGACAAGTTCACCGGCGAGACCGAGCGCAAGCTGCGTGAAGCGCTCGCCGGTGCCGAAGCCATGGCGCCCGCCGTGCTGTGGATCGACGAGATCGAAAAGGCGCTGGCCGGCGGCGGCGATGCCGACGGCGGCGTGTCGCGCCGCCTGCTCGGCCACCTGCTCACCTGGATGAACGAGCAGCAGGCGCGCCTGTTCCTGGTGGCGACGGCAAACGATGTGTCGGCGCTGCCGCCCGAGTTGCTGCGCAAGGGGCGCTTCGACGAAATCTTCTTTGTCGATCTGCCCACCCCGGCCGTGCGGCGCGATATCGTCGAGATCCACCTCAAGCGGCACGGACAGGACCCGGCGCAGTTCGACCTCGATGCGCTGGTGGTGGTCACCGAGGGCTTCTCGGGCGCCGAACTGGAGCAGCTGGTGGTTGCCGGGCGCTACGAGAGCCTGGCCGACGGCCGTGCCCTGGAGACCGCCCACCTGGTTGCCGAGGCGGCGCGCACCCGGCCGTTGTCGGTGATCATGGCCGAGCAGATCGCCGCGCTGCGCGACTGGGCCGCCTCGCGCTGCGTGCCGGCCGATTGACGGCGGGCGCGACTGACCGACGGTAGCGCAGGGGGTTCCGTGCCGGGCGCTCACCTGCGTATCCTGTGATCATCTTCCTCGGTTGCCGACGCCCCTGAGCGCATGAGCGAGAACGCCGCATTGAAAACCGTGCCGCCGGCCCCCGCACGCCCCTCGCTGGTCGGCGGCCTGATGCGCCAGTTCGCGCTGCTCATCGGCGTGTGCTTCGCCGTCTTCGGTGCCGCCTTCTACGGCCTCGTCGTCAAACCGTCGACCACCGAACTGGCGCGCAGCGCGGTGCTCCGGGCCACCTCCTCGGTTGGCGAGCATATCCAGCGCGATTTCCGCCAGATCGAACAGTTGCTCGAGACCGCGGCCGACTGGGGGCGGGCCGGGGTGTTCGACGTCAATTCGCTGGACACCTACAACCGCTTGCTCCAACCGCTGCTGGCAAAGGATCTGCGCCTGTCGTCCGCCCTGCTGGCCAAGGAGGACGGTCGCGAGCTGCTGTTGCTCGAGCTGCCCGGCGGGCAGTGGCGCAACCGCATCACCGGGTTGCCGGACGCCACGCCGCGCCACCGGGTCATCCGCTGGTCCGGTGCCGGCGAGCGGGCCAGCGAGGGCGCCCTCGACAGCGATTACGAGCCGCGCAGCCGGCCCTGGTTCCTCGGTGCGATGGCCACGCCGGACGATGGCGATCTGTTCTGGACGCGGCCCTACCTGTTCTTCACCACACGCGAACCGGGCATGACGGTCTCGGCACGCTGGACCGGCGCCGACGGCCAGCGGCGCGTGCTGGCCTTCGACGTGCTGCTGGCCGACCTGTCGCAACTCACCGCTGGTATGCGTGTCGGCCAGCACGGTGGCGTGGCGATCCTCACCGATGCCGGCGAGGTGCTTGGCCTGCCGGCCTCCCCGCGTTTCGACAGCCCCGAGGCGATGCGCGCTGCCGTCCTCAAGCCCGTGGCCGAGCTGGGCGTCGACGCGCTGACCGACGCGGTGGCGGCCTGGACACGTGCCGGCCGGCCCGCCGGTGATGTCGGCTTCATGCTTGGCGGCACGCGCTGGCGGGCCCAGTTCGCGCCGCTCAGCCTGGGCGGCAATGCCCTGTGGGTGGCCGGGTTTGCGCCCGAGGCCGACTTTGTGCCGGCGCGTGCGCGCGATGCGGCCATCTTTGTGGCGCTGATGCTCGGCGTGATTGCCGTCGGCGTGCTGCTCGCCCGCCGTCTGGCCGACCGGGTGCGCCGGCCGCTGCACGCGCTGGTGGTGCAGAGCGAGCGGATCGGCCGGCTGGCGCTGACGCCGGGGCCGGAGATTGAAGGCCACTGGCGCGAGCTTGCTGCCCTGGTCGATAGCCAGGAGGCCATGCGCACGCTGTTGCTCGATGCGACGCAACGGCTGGCCGGCGCGCGCGACGCCCTGGAAGACGAGGTGGCCGAACGCACCCGTGCGCTGGCCACCAAGCAGGCCGAGCTGTCGGACCAGCTGCTGTTTGTCGAGGTGCTGATCGACGCGCTGCCCAACCCGGTGTTCTACAAGGGCGCCGATGCACGCTTCCTGGGGTGCAACCGGGCGTTCGAGCAGGCCTTTGGCGTTCAGCGCGATGCCTTGCGCGGCAAGCGAGTGGTCGACACCGACATCCTTTCCGCCTCCGACCGTGCCGCCAACCACGCGGAAGACCAGCGGCTGATCGCCGACACCGCCGCCGTGGCCCGCGAGCAGGCCATCGTCTTTGCCGATGGGCAGCGTCACGACACGCTTTACTGGGCGCAGGGCTTCCGCCTCGCCGACGGGCAGCCCGGGGGGCTGCTCGGTGTGGTGGTCGACATCACCGACCTGAAAGCGGCCGAGCGCCGCGCCCGCGACGCCGAAGCGCAGCTGAGCCGCATTCTCGAATCCAGCCCGATCGGCGTGGTCATTGCCGGCGACGGCCGTGTGCCGGTGTTTGCCAATGCGCGGGCCTGTGCGATGGCCGGCATGCCGCACAAGGTGTTCATGCAGACGCCGGTGCTCACGCGCTATGTCGACCCGGCGCAGCGCGAGGCGGCGCTGGCGGCGCTCGACGCGGGCGAACCCGTGCGCGACCGCGAGGTGGCCATGCGGCGCCGCGACGGGAGCATCTACTGGGTGTTGCTGAGCATGGAGCGCGGCTGGTTTGGCGGGCAGCCGGTGGTGCTGAGCTGGACCTACGACATCACCGAGCGGCGTGCGGCGGCGCGCCAGGTCCGCAAGTTGTCGCTGGCGGTGGAGCATAGCCCGGTGATGGTGGTCATTGCGCGGCGCGACGGTGCGGTGGAGTACGTCAACCCGCATTTCACCCAGGTCACCGGCCACACGCTGGACGATCTCGCCGACGCGCTGCCCGAGGCGCGCGATGCCGACGACCAGCCCCGCGATGTGCAGGCCGAGGCCTGGCAGGCCCTGGCGGTGGGGGCGGAGTGGCGGGGCGAATGCCAGCTGCGCCGGCAGGACGGCACCTGGGTGTGGGTCAGCCTGGCGGTGAGTGGGCTGGCGGAGAACGATGGCCGGATCAGTCACGGCATCTGGGTGCTCGAAGATGTCTCCGCTCGGCGCGCCGCAGAGCAGGCCCTGCGCGAAGCCAAACAGCTGGCCGAGGAGGCCACCCAGGCCAAGAGCCGCTTCCTGGCCAACATGAGCCACGAGATCCGCACCCCGATGAACGCCATCATCGGCCTGGCGCACCTGTGCCTGGGGACCGACCTCGACGCCACCCAGCGCGACTATGTGCACAAGATCCACCGCGCCGGCACCGCCTTGCTCGGGGTGATCAACGATGTGCTCGACGTCTCGCGCATCGAGGCCGGCCGGCTGCCGCTCGAGGCCTCGCCCTTTTCGCTCGACGAGGTGCTCGACCAGCTCGTCGCGCTGTTCGGCGAGCAGGCGCGCAGCAAGCAGCTGGCGCTGCAGGTGTCGGTGTCGCCGAGCGTCCCCGACCGCCTGGTGGGCGACGCCATGCGCCTCGGCCAGGTGCTGACCAATCTGGTCGGCAACGCCATCAAGTTCACCGAGCGCGGCGAGGTGGCGCTGACGGTGCGTGCCGGCGTGCGTCATGATGACCAGGTGCGGGTGCAGTTCGCGGTGCGCGATACCGGCATCGGGCTGTCCCCCGGCCAGATCGACGATTTGTTCCAGCCCTTCGCGCAGGCCGACGGCTCGACCACGCGCAAGTTCGGCGGCTCCGGCCTGGGCCTGTCGATCTGCCGCCACCTGGTGCGGCTGATGGGTGGCGATGTGTCCGTGCATAGCGTGCCGGGCGAGGGCAGCACCTTTCTGTTCGAGGTGGCGCTCCGGGTTGCCGACGCTGACGAGGCAAGCGAGCACGGCCCGGCCGGGGTGGCGCCCGAGCTGGGCGGTCTGCGTGTGCTGGTGGTTGAAGACAATCCGGTCAACCTGCTCATCGCCGAGACGCTGCTCGCCGAGCAGGGCGTGACCGTGGAGACTGCTGGTACCGGCCGCGAGGCGGTCGACCGGGTGCAGCGGGCCGACCTGCCGCCGCTGGACGCCGTGCTGATGGATGTGCAGATGCCCGAGATGGACGGCCTGGAGGCGACCCGCCTGTTGCGTGCCGATCCGCGTCTGGCCACGCTGCCGATCATCGCCATGACCGCCCATGCGATGGCGGACGAGCGCGCGGCGTGCCTGGCGGCCGGCATGAACGATCACCTGACCAAGCCGGTCGACCCGGTGCGCTTCCTGGTCACCCTGGCCCGCTGGACCGGGCGCGAACGGCCGCCAGTGCCCGAGGCCGGGGCGGGTTTTCCGGCCATTGCCGGGCTGGATGTGGCGCTCGGCCTGCAGCGCATGATGGGCAAGCCGGCGCTTTATTCGCGCATGCTGCAGCTGTTCGTCCGCCAGCATGCCAATACCGCGGCCGAACTGCGGGCCAGCCTGGCGGCCGGCGATCTGCCGGTGGCGGTGCGCCTGCTGCACACGCTGCGCGGCGTGGCCGGCAGCCTGGGGGCGACCGCGCTGGTGGCACGGGCGGCGGCCATCGAGACCGCTGCCGGGCGCGGCGAGGCGCCGGCAGCGACCGACGTCGATGGTTTCGAGGTGCAGCTGGCCGAGCTGGTCGAGGCGATCCGGCGCGCGTCGCTGCCCGAGCTCACCACCTGAGCGCGGCGCAGCCCCTGTGAATGAACCGGCGGCGCATGCCGCTGGCGGCCTGGCTCACGCCCCGGCCTGCGATGATTCCGCCATGGGCTCTCAGCCGATCATCCGCCCCGGCAGCCAAGTGACCAGCGCGGGAAAGGTGTAGAGGCAGATCACCGCGGCGCACATGAGCAGGAAGTAGGGCAGCGCGTAGCGCGCCACCTCGGTGATCTGGCGGCCGGTCATCGCCTGCAGCACGAACAGGTTGAAGCCCACCGGCGGCGTGATCTGCGCCATCTCGACCACCACCACCACGAACACGCCGAACCATAGCGGGTCGATGCCGGCGGTCTGGATGGTCGGCAGCAGCACGGCCATGGTCAGCACGACCACCGAGATGCCGTCGAGGAAGCAGCCGAGCAGGATGAAGAAGACGGTCAGCGCCACCAGCAGCATGCCTTTTGACAGGCCGAGCGTGGCGATCCACTCGGCCAGGTGGCGCGGCAGTCCGATGTAGCCCATGGCCAGCGTAAGAAAGGCCGAGCCGCCGAGGATCAGCCCGATCATGCAGTACAGCCGCGTGGCTCCCATCAGGCTGGCGAAGAAGCTCTCGCGGCTCAGTGAGCCCTGCGCGGCGGCGATGACGAAGGCGCCGATCACCCCCAGCGCGGCGGCCTCGGTGGCAGTGGCGATACCGGTGTAGATCGAGCCGAGCACCGCGCCGATCAGCGCCACCACCGGCATCAGGCCCCAGGAGGCGCGCAGCTTGTCGATGAAGGCGGTGCGGCCTTCGCCGGCGGGGATCTTGTCGGGGTTGAGCAGCGACCAGACGATCACCCAGCCCATGAACAGGCCGGCCAGCAGCAGGCCGGGCAGCACGCCGCCGATGAACAGCTTGGCGATCGACACATCGGCCGATACGCCATACACGATCATGATGATCGACGGCGGAATCAGCAGACCCAGCGTGCCGGCGCCGGCCAGCGTGCCCAGCGCCAGCGAGGTGGGGTAGCCGCGGCGTTCGAGCTCCGGCAGATTGATCTTGCCGATGGTGGCGCAGGTGGCGGCCGAGGAGCCCGACACCGCGGCGAACAGTGTGCAGCCGAGGATGTTGGCGTGCAGCAGGCGGCCCGGCAGGCGCTCCACCCACGGCGCCAGGCCGCGGAACATGTTTTCGGACAGCCGGGTGCGGAACAGGATCTCGCCCATCCACAGGAATAGCGGCAGGGCGGTGAGCGTCCAGCTCGAGCCGATGCCCCAGATCGCCACCGCCATGCCGTCGCCCGGCGCGCGCGCGGTGAACATCAGCATGCCGAGGGCGCCGACGGCGATCAGCGACAGCCCGATCCACACCCCGCCCGCCAGCAACACCAGCATGGCCAGCAACAACAGGCCGGCAACCATCAAGTCCATGGGATTACTCCATGCGCGCCGGCTCTTGGCCGGCACTGGCGAGGCGGGCGCAGGGCCGGCCGAGGGTGGTCATCACCAGATCGTCGAGCATGGCGATGAAGAAGACGGCGGCGCCGATGGCCAGCGCCAGTTGCGGCAGCCACAGCGGCGTGGCATCCACGCCCTGCGAGATGTCGCCAAAGGCATGCGACTGCCAGGCCAGGCGCACGCTGTACCAGGCCAGCGCGGCCGACATGCCGGTGCCGATCAGCAGGGCCACCCACTGCAGCGTGCGCTGCCCGGCGCCGCCGAGGCGGTCGATCAGCAGCGTGACACGGATGTGCTCGCCATGCTTGAAGGTGTAGGCCAGCGCCAGGAAACCGCAGGCGGCCATGGCGTAGCCGGCGTAGTCGTCGGTGCCGCGCAGGTAGATGCCCAGCGGGCGGGTGACGATGCCCGAGGTGACCAGCACCAGCGTGCACACCATGCCCACCGCGGCGAGGCCGCCCGACAGCCGGTAGAGGGTATTGAGGATCTGGCGCATGCACGCTCCTCCGCTAAAGACAGAAAAACGGGGGCGTCGCGCCCCCGTGATGGCTTACCTGGCAGCGTGATAGGCGTCGAGAATCGCCTTGCCATCGGCGCCGGCGCGCGCCAGCCAGTCGGTGGTCATGGTGTCGCCGACCTTTTTCAGCTCGCCGCGCAATGCGTCGCTGGGCGGCAGCACCTGCATGCCGTTCTGCTTGAGCTGGTCGACATACCAGGCGGTCTTCTCTTCCGAGACTTTCCAGCCGCGGGTTTCTGCGGCGGCGGCGGCCTTGAGCAGGGCGTCACGGGTGCCGGCGTCGAGGCCGTCAAACACCTTCTGCGACACGAACACCATGTTCTTCGGCAGCCAGGCCTGCACGTCGTAGTAGTGCGACAGCTGCTCCCAGCTCTTCGAGTCGTAGCCGGTCGAGGACGAGGTGATGTTGGCCGACACCACGCCGGTGGCCAGCGCCTGGGTCAGGTCGGCCGCCTGCACGGTGACTGGCTGCCCGCCCATCAGCTCGATCATGCGCGCCACGGTCGGGCTGTAGGAGCGGATCTTCATGTTCTTGAAGTCGCCCATCGCGCTCACCGCGCTCTTGCTGTAAATGCCCTGCGGCGGCCAGGGCACGGCAAACAGCAGCTTCAGTCCGTGCTTGGCCAGGCGCGCCTCGACCGCGCTGCGCGACACCGTCCACAGCGTGCCCGCTTCGGCGTAGCTGGTGGCGAGGAAGGGCACGGTGTCCAGTGCGTAGATCGGGTCTTCGTTGGCCAGGGAGCTGATCAGCAGCTCGCCGATCTGTGCCTGCCCGGCCTGGACGGCACGCTTGATCTCCGGCCCTTTGAACAGTGCGCCGCCCGGATGCACCGTGATCTTCAGCTGCCCACCGGTGGCGCTGGCCACGTCGTTGGCGAACTGCTGGATGTTCTCGGTGTGGAAGTTGGTCGCCGGATAGGGCGTGGGCATGTCCCAGGTGGTCTGGGCCAGGGCGGCGGTGCTCAGGCCGAAGGCGGCCACGGTGGCGCACAGGGCGGATCGGAACGGTTTGATGGATCGCATCGGGTGTCTCCTCGCAGTGCGTTCGGCCAGGCGAACGCCAGGGCTTATTGGTTGCGGCGCGAGGCTGCTTTCTCTTCGCCGGCCTTGCAACTTTGGTATTTCATCTATAATTTGTCAACAAAATATCAACGAGGTGACAACGAAATGCCAAAGACACTCCTCCCGGATGGCCGCCCCGCACCGAGCCGGATCGTCTCGTCGGAGCATCTGGTGTCGGCCAAGTCGCCCGAGCTGTCGGAGTTCGAGTACGGCATGATCGTCGCGTGGCATGGCTTCTCGCGCTGGATGATGCGCTGCATGGCCGCCGCCGGCTTTGAGGACATGACCACCATCGACGTGCTCGTGCTGCACCATGTGGTGCACCGTGACAGCGCCAAGCGCCTGGCCGACATCTGCTTCGTGCTCAATGTGGAAGACACCCATGTGGTGTCCTACTCGCTCAAGAAGCTGATGGCGCTCAAGCTGGTGAGCAGCCATCGCAAGGGCAAGGAGGCCTTCTACCGCGCGACGTCCGAGGGGCGCGAGGCCTGCCAGCGCTATCGTGAGGTGCGCGAGGCCTGCCTGATGCCCGGCTTCTCGGGCGCGGCCGACGAGAACGCGCACATCGGTGATCTGGCCCGCCTGCTGCGCACGCTCTCCGGCCGCTATGACCAGGCGGCCCGTGCCGCCTCCACCTCGAGCCTGTGAGCATGCGCATCCTCGATCTTGGCGACACCGCCTTCACGGTCGAGTTCGGCGAGGCCATCGACCCGGCGCTGCAGGCCCGCGTCAACGCGCTGGATGTGGCCATCACGCGCGCCGTTGCCGGCGGTGCCCTGGCCGGTGTGATCGAAACCGTGCCCACCTTTCGCTCGCTCACCGTGATCTACGATCCGCTGCAAACTCGCCGGGCGACGCTCGAAGCCGCCCTCGCCGGGCTGATCGAGGCCGCCGACCACGCGCCGGCGGGCGGCGGACGCCACTGGCGCCTGCCGGCCTGCTACGGTGGGGCATTCGGGCCGGATCTGGCCGAGGTCGCCGCGGCCACCGGTCTCGACGCCGAGGCGGTGATCGCCGCGCACAGCGCCACCGAGTACGTGGTGTACATGCTCGGCTTCCTGCCCGGCTTTCCCTTCATGGGCGATCTGCCCGCCGCCCTGCAACTGCCCCGCCGCAGCGAACCGCGCGTGCGCGTGCCGGGTGGCAGCATCGCCATCGCCAATGGCCTGACTGCCATCTACCCGTGGGAAAGCCCCGGTGGCTGGCATCTGCTCGGGCGCTGTCCGGTGCCGCTGTTTGATGCCACGCGCACCGCGCCGGCATTGCTGGCAGCGGGCGACCGGGTGCGCTTCACGCCGGTGAGCGCAGAAGCGTTTGGCCATCTGCAGGCCGAGCTGGCGGCCGGGCGCTGTGACCCGCAGCAGTGGTGTTCGCCGGCCGCGGAGGACGCATGAGCACACTGGAAATCCGCGCCCCTGGCGCGTTTGCGTCGATTCAGGATCTCGGTCGGCGCGGCTGGCGGCGGGTCGGCGTGCCCTGGGCCGGCATGCTGGCGCCGCAGTGGCTGCGCATCGCCAATCGCCTCGTCGGCAATGCCGACGACGCCCCGGCCATCGAATGCTTCGACGGCGGCCAGCAGTTTGTTGCCTGCGACGGCGCGCTGCGCCTCGCTGTGGCGGGCGACGCGCAGCTCGAACATCTCAGCGCCGACGGCCGCCGTCCGCTGGCGGCGTGGCGCAGTGTGACGCTGGCCGAAGGCGAGGCCCTGCGCGTGGTACACACCGGCGCCGGCCGTCTGGCCGTGGTGGCCGTGCTCGGCCTCGACTGCGCGCCGGTGCTCGGCAGTGCCGCGACCTACGCCCGCGCCGGGCTGGGCGGGGCGGACGGCCGCGCGCTGCAAACGGGTGATCGCCTGGTGGTGGCTGCGCCCGCGCCGACCCCTGAGCTGCAATTGCGCCAGCCGCCCATGCCCGCGGCCGGGCCGATCCGCGTGGTGCTCGGGCCGCAGGCCGATCACTTTCTGCCGGCCAGTATCGACGCCTTCCTGAGCGCGTCGTTCGAGGTCACCGCCGAAGCCGACCGCATGGGCGTGCGTTTGGCCGGCGAGGCGCTGAGGCACCGCGACGCGGCCGCGCGCGAGATCGTCTCCGACGCCGCCGTGCCCGGCGCCATCCAGGTGCCCGGCAATGGCCAGCCCATCGTGCTGCTCGCCGATGGCCACACGGCCGGCGGCTACCCCAAGATCGCCACTGTCATTTCCGCCGACCTCGCCCGCCTGGCCGAGCGCAAACCCGGCGAGACGGTGCAGTTCTCGGCGGTGTCGGTGGCCGAGGCCGAAGACCTCGCCCGCGCCGCCGAACAGTCGCTGCAAGCCTGCCTGGCCGGCATCGCGCCGCTGGCCGGCGACGGCGTGATCGACCTCGACGCGCTGTACACCCGCAACCTGCTCAGCGGCATCATCGATGGCCGCGAAGACGACGGAGACGCCCCATGAAGCTCAACCTCAACGCCGATCTCGGCGAGTCTTTCGGCGCCTGGTCGATGGGCGCCGACGCCGCCCTGCTGCCCATCGTCGATTCGGCCAACATTGCCTGTGGCTTCCACGCGGGTGACCCGCGCGTGATGCGCGCCACGGTACGCACCGCGCTGGCCAGTGGCACCACGCTGGGCGCCCACCCGGCCTTTCCCGATCTGCAAGGCTTTGGCCGACGCAAGATGCAGCTGCCGCCCGACGAACTAGAAGCCATGGTGATCTACCAGGTGGCCGCGCTGGCCGGCATGGCCCAGGCCGAGGGCGGCCGCCTCAGCCATGTCAAGCCGCATGGCGCGCTCAACAACATGGCCTGCGAGGATGCCACGATGGCCGATGCCATCGCCCGCGCCGTGCGCGCCTTCGACCGCCACCTGATCCTGCTCGCGCCGGCCACCTCCGAGCTGGCCGCGGCGGGCCAACGCGCCGGCCTGCCGGTGGCGCTCGAGGCCTTTGCCGACCGCGCCTACACGCCGGGCGGCACGCTGGTGCCGCGCAGCCAGCCCGGCGCCGTGCTGCATGACCCGGCCGAGTGCATTGCCCATGTCCGCCGCCTGCTCGCCGCCGGCGGGCTGGTCGCGCTTGACGGCACCGTGCTGCCCACACCCATTCACAGCCTCTGCGTGCACGGCGACAACGCCGAGGCGGTCGACACCGCACGCGCCTTGCGTACCGCATTGCTCGCTGACGGACATATACTGGCAGGACTGCCGGAGGTCATTCAGGAGTAGGCCATGCGCACCGTGATGATGCTTCTCGCCGCCACCGCGCTGGTGGCGTGTGGGGCAGACACTGCCACCAGTGCCGCCACCGTAGCTGCGGCCAAGGCGCGGGAAGTCGAGCAGGCACAGGCGTTGAAGGCGCAGGTGCAGACACAGCTCGATGCCGCCAATGCCCAGGCGGCGGCGCGCTTGAAGGCGGCGCAGTAGCCCGCTGCGCCGTATCGGTGTTGCCGCCGGCCCGACATGTCAGCCCCCGACGCCACGACGGCCCTCGTCATCCGACCCGCCCGGTCACGCGATGCCGGCGCGCTGCTGGCGCTGTACAACGCGGCTCGGGCCGGCGCGGGGTGCTTCTCGGGCCCGGATGCCGAGCTGGCGGAATTTCTCGGTGCCATCGATGGCGAAGCGGTTCACGTGGCCATGGTGGCGGGCGAGATCGCCGGCTTTGTATCGGTCTGGGTGCCCGAGCGCTTCATCCACCACCTGTATGTGTCGCCCGCGTATCAGCGCGCCGGTATCGGGCGCGCCCTCCTGCGGCTGTGCGAGGCGCGATACGGTCGCCCGTTGTCGCTCAAGTGCGTGACCCGCAACGTGCGGGCACGGTGCTTCTACCAGCAGTGCGGCTGGCGCTGCGAGGGCGGCGGCGTGGGCGAGGACGGGCCATGGGAGCACTGGTTTTCGCCGCCGGTGGTGCGACACCCTCCCTGAGAGCCTGAGCCGGTGATGCGCGCACCGGCCCGACAGGCCGGCACGCCGTGGTTATACTGTCATATGCAAATTCGGTGGGCCGCCCGGCGGCCTGCCGGTGAGGCACGACCAAGGAGCGCCGATGAGACTGCACCGTGTTGCCGCGATGATGCTCGCTGGCCTGATTGTGGGCGGCTGCGCGCTGACGCCGTCCCTGGCGCCGGAGCGGTTGGCCGACAGCCTGTCGCGGCAGGCCTCGGCAGGGCCGCTGCCGCTGGCCTCCGGCGCGTTGCTCACACACAACGATGCCGCCTTCGCCGCCAAGCTGCGGGCGGTGGAGTCGGCCGAGCACAGCCTGGACTTGGCGTATTACATCTTTGCCGACGACTACACCTCGTCGCGGCTCAGCCAGGCGCTGATCGACGCCGCGGCGCGCGGCGTGCGCGTACGCCTGCTGGTCGATTATTTCAGCGCCTACAAGGCGCTGGACCGGTTCAGCTGGCTGGAGGCGCAAGGCGGCGGCAACATCGCGGTGCGCTTCTACAACCGGCCGACGGTCGAGATCCTCAAGGATGCCGCCTTCCTCACGCTGGGCTGCGCCGACGTCGGCGCGACCGCGGATGCGTGCGATGCGGCCAAGCTGGCGGCGGTCAATGCCCACTTTGCGCCGGCGGCGGCGCGGGCGCCGGCGGCGCATAACCGCAGCATGGCCGGCTCGGGGGTGTTTCTGTCCGGCCTGTATGGCAAGCACGCCAAGCTGATGGCCTACGCGATCACGCGCGGCCAGGCGATCGATACCGAGGCCGTGGCCGGGGCGGCCGATGGCGCCGATGGCGGCCAGGCCGACAAGCTCAAGGCCCTGGGCAAGCTCTACTTCCGGGCGCGCTATGCCGGTGGCGTGGATGGCCTGGCGGCACGGCTCAAGCTGGCCTTCGTGCGCCTGGCCTTTGCCGAGCAGGTCAATCCGGTTTTCGACACGGTGAGTCGTTACCTGCCCGTGTCGCGGCAGAACGATGCGGCCGCGCAGCGCGACTGGGACTACCTGACCGAGTTCCTGCACCACAAGTTCTTGCTGGCCGACGGCCAGACCCTGGTGCTGGGCGGGCGCAATGTTGCGGACGAGTACCACATGTCGCCCAGCCCGCTGGCCGACAAGTACATCTTCATGGACGCCGACCTGGCGTTGCAGCTGGCCGGCCGCCCCGCCGCGCTGGCGGCCAGCTTTGAGCGCCTGTGGGCACTGGGCGAGATGGTGGCCGGGCTCGATGAAGTGCGCCAGCATGCACCGAATGACCTGCTGATGAACTTCGACGTGCTCGACGCGGCGCAGGCGGCCTGTCAGGCCGGACGGGATGGCGCGTGTGTGGACCGCTATCTGGCCCGCCACTTCGTCCCCCTGGCCGACCGGCTGACGGCGGTGGGGCGCCAGCACCGCGCCGCGATGGCGACCTACGCCCGCGACTATCGGCCCGCGGCGGCGCCCGAACCGCTGGCGCTCGATGCCGGGGCGCGGCTCGACTACCTGGAGAACCTGCCGGTTGTCGAGGGCACGCGCGGTTACGGCGCACGGCACAACCGCGAGGCGGCGTCGGGCAAGCATATCCAGGCGGTGTGGCGCACGGCGCTGCGTGAGGTGTGCGCCGCCCCGGCAACGGCGCGGCAGCCGGTGATTGTGCACAATGCCTATCTCTTCCTGCCGGCCAGTCTGCTGCAGGACATTGCCGCCATGCTCGACGGTCGCCGCGCCTGTGCCGGCGTAGACCTGACCCTGCTGACCAATTCGCTGGCCACCACCGACCTGAACATCGTCAACCTGCTGGCGGTATGGCAGCTCAAGGCCCTGGCCGACCATCTGGTCGATCGCGCGCCGGCCGAAGGCGCCGCGACACTGCGCTACCTGGAATACCAGCCCGGCGATGATGCGCGCCTGTCGCTGCATGCCAAGGTGATGGTGTTTGGCACCGACATGTTTGTCGGCTCGGCCAATGCGGACGTGCGCAGCCTGATGATGGACAGCAACAACGGGGTGTACATCCGGCAGGCGCCGCAATTCGTGAAACGCTATGTCGACAGCCTGGAGGCCTTGATCGCGACCCCGGGCCGGGTGGCCGACCACACCGCGCTGATCGGTCGCGATGCGGCAACGCTGGGCGGCGAAATGAACCAGCTCATCGACCAGCTCCTGGCCCGCTATGCCGGTGACGACCGCCTCGATGCCACGCAGCGGCGCGACCTGAAAGCGCGCATCCTGGCCACCACCGAGCGGGTGTATGCGCTGTCGCGGCGGATCATGCAGGGCGATACGGCGGCGGCCGATGAGTTCAATGCCTTGTTCAAGGCCATTTGAGGTGGGCGGCGTTTAGCCGGCGGCGGCCCGCCCCTTGACGCTGTCGAGTACCTGGTAGATGTGTTCCGGCTTGAACGGCTTGCGGATGAAGCCGTTGATGCCCAGACCGACCAGGGTGGCGATCTTGTCGCGGTCGGTTTCGCCGGTGAGCAGGACCACCGGCGTGTCCTTGTCGGTTTCCCGCAGTCTGGCGATGAAGCCCTCTCCGTTCATCTTGGGCATGTTCTGGTCGCAGATGACGATGTCGACGCCGAGGGTCTGGCAGGCAAACAGGGCTTGCTCGCCGTTGTTGGCCTGGTGGACTTCGAAACCGGCGTCGCGGCCAATGGCTGCGACAAGGGTGCGGATGGAGTCCATGTCGTCGACGACGAGAAGTTTGCGTGTGGTCATGGGGGGCTGCGGTCTCTGAACTCGTGAATGCATCTGCGGTGCGTGTCGATGGCGGCGTGGCCCGCTCGCGTCTTGCGCTCGGCCCTGCGCGCGACGATGTCTTCACACCGCCTCATCGGGTGAGCCATGCCGCGTCAACGGCGCGGTCCGTCCCGGCTTTAGCGGGAACATCTGGCGCGCGCCATCAGCTTGGTGCGAACTGCAGCGCGGCGCGCCAGCGCGGTGTGCTCAGGTGCTTGATGAACCACTGCAGCGCCAACCCGTCATGGTCGCGACGCCACGCCAGGTGGACCGGTTCGCGTGCCGGCCCGGCTTCGGTCTGGCGGCTGACCAGCGTGCCGGCCGCGATGGCCTCGCGGGCAATGAAAGGCGGCAGGTGACCCACGCCGAGGCCGGCCGCCTGGGCGTCGAGCTTGGCGCCGAAGTCCGGCACGATGAGGACGTTCTGGCCGCTGACCAGGCCGGCGCTGCGTGCCTGCAGCGTGCGGGTGGTGTCGGCCAGGACGATGGCGCGATGTGCGCGGATGTCGCTGAGCGACAGCGGGTCCGGCAGTGCGGCCAGCGGGTGTGTCGGGGCATGGCAGAACAGCAGCTCGACATCGCCCAGCGGGCGGGACACCAGGCTCGAATCGCGCAAGGCCTCGCCGGATGCGCCGATGACCAGGTCGGCGCGTCCGCTGGTGAGGGCATCCCAGCTGCCAGCCAGGACTTCGCGGTCGAAACGCAGCCGGGTGCCGTGGCCTTGCGCATCGAACTCGGCAATCAGCGGCAGCAGGGCGTTGAAGGGTACGAGAGCGTTGAGCGCGATGCGCAACTCCACCTCCCAGCCCGTCGCGACGCGGCGGGCGCGGCACTCCAGTTCGTTGGCCGCGGCGAGCAGCTGGCGGCCGTCGGTCAGCAAGGTACGTCCGGCGGGGGTCAGCCTGGCGCGTCGGCCGACACGCTCGAAAACGACGAAGCCGAGATCATCCTCCAGCCGCCGCACGGCATGCGTCAGCGCCGAGGGCACACGGTGCAGTTGCCGGGCGGCCGCGGCAAAGCTGCCGGCGCTGTCGATGGCGTCGAGCATGAGGAGCGCGTCGAATGAGATTTTCATGTTCAATTTACGTCAACAAATTGATCAAAATTTGTCGGTTTTTCTTGTTTCCGTCTTTGCTGATAATGCATTCACGGTGAAGTAAATTCAATGCAGATCGGCGCAGCCTGGTCATCGGGCCGGTGTGCGGTCCGCACCAAAAGGAGAAATCGTCATGAAGAAAATCGCCATCGTGTATCACAGTGGTTACGGTCATACCGCCCGGCAGGCCGAACATGTGGCCAAGGGCGCCGCGTCGGTTGATGGGGTGCAGGTCCAGCAGATCGGCGCCGATGCGGTCGACGCCCACTGGGATGATCTCGCCGCGGCGGACGCCATCATCTTCGGTGCGCCGACCTACATGGGCAGCGTGTCGGCACCGTTCAAGGCGTTCATGGATGCCAGCTCGAAAGTGTGGTTCGGTCAGGGCTGGAAGGACAAGCTGGCGGCCGGCTTCACCAACTCCGCGTCGCAATCCGGGGACAAGCTCAACGCGCTGGTGCAATTGTCGGTATTTGCTGCCCAGCACAGCATGACCTGGGTGAACCTCGGCCTGATGCCCGGCAACAACAGCAGCAAGGGGTCGGTCGAGGATCTGAACCGCCTGGGCGGTCAGCTGGGTGCGATGGCACAGTCCAATGCCGATGAAGGCGCCGAGGCCATGCAGCTCTCGGACCTGCGCACCGCCGAACACCTTGGCGCGCGCGTGGCGCAGATGGCGTTGCGCCTGGCGTGACCGGTGGCCGGTGTCACCGTGATGCGTACTGCCGATGAATAAAAAACCGCCGGTCGCGGACCGGCGGTTTTTTTGACTGGACGGCTGAGGATCAGCGGCGGCGGCGGAGGAATACTCCGGCCATCGCGATACCCAGCAGCGCCAGCGTGCCGGGCTCCGGAATCTGGTTGGGATCGCCGGGCTCGGTGATGCTGCCGCCCGCGGCGCCGATGATCACGGCCACACCATCCGGCCCCGAGTTGTCGGCGTCATCGACCGCCAGCACTGGGATGGAGCCGGTACCCGTGAAGTAGTTGTGCCACGGACCGGCGCTCAGGTCCGAATTGGTCAGGCCCGGGAAGGCGGCGTTGCCGGCGGCGGTCAGTTCCAGACCCGTGCTCGAACTGCCGACAACGTTGACCGACGGCAGCAGGGCGGAAAGCCACTGGTAGCCGTTGGCCTGGCTGAACAGGCCGCCGCCCGCGCCGAGGAAGCTGTCGATGTCGGTAGCGTAGGCGGTGAACTGGCTTCCGCTCACCCCGCCACCGACGTTGTTGCCGGAGTCCATCATCAGGATGCTGGTGGTGCCCAGGCCGGTGGCAAAGAAATTGGCGAAATCGCCCGTGGAAATCACGGAAACCGTCCAGCCGCTGGTCGCCAGGGACGATTTGTTGAACGCCGACAGCGCGGCCGTTTGTGCAGAACCGGTACTGCCCAGGATGGCGACGTTCTTGCTGGTGTTCGTCAGCGACGGTGCCTGCGCCAGATTCTCGAGCGCGCGCTGCATGAACAGCCAGCCGTCGACGTTCGTCGTCGCCGTGGCGGAGCCATGGTCGTCGGCGTCGGTGCCGGCGAGGATGTACGGTCCGGCAAAAGCGCTGGATACGGCGCCGATGCTCAGTGCCACGGTTGTCAGTAGTTTCTTCATCGTTGATCTCCCTGTCGTGATTCGGGCTCGGTTGCGAGGAGGCCCTGGATTGGGGGGAATGGCCTCACGACTGCGATCAAGCAAGACATGTACCTGAGTTTTCAGGTGATTGATTTTAAAGAAGATGCCCCGATATTCCGGACGGGGAGGCGGCGAGTTGTAAAGAATGTTGACAGCTTGGCAAGGCGCGGCAGGGCGCCCGCGGCGCCTCAAAACTTGTGAATAAATCGACTGCGCGTGCCGATGGCTGCGTTGCTCACTCGCTCACGCCGCGCCTATCCATTTGATATGTCTCGTCGTTCACTCGCGCAGTTGCCAAATGCGGCCTTGCACTCGGCCCTGCTCGCTACGATTTCTTAACAAGTTCTCAACTGCCCGCCATCAGCGGTGGTTCGTCCATCAGCGCGATCTGCTCGCGCAGGGCGAGGATGTGGTCCTGCCAGTAGCGGGGGCTGTCGAACCAGCTGAAGGCGTGCGGGAAGGCGGGGTCGTGCCAGCGCTGGGCGATCCAGGCGGCGTAGTGGATCAGGCGCAGGGTGCGCAGGGCCTCGGCGAGATGGCGTTCGGCGGGGTTGAAGTCGTGGAACTGGCGGTAGCCTTCGAGCACCACGTCGAACTGCCGGCGCTGCTGGTCGGGTTCGCCGGACAACAGCATCCACAGGTCTTGCATGGCGGGGCCGCTGCGGGCGTCGTCGAAGTCGACGAAGTGCGGGCCGTCGGGTGTCCACAGCACGTTGCCGCCATGGCAGTCGCCGTGCAGGCGGACTTGCGCGACCGGACCGGCGCGGTCGAAACAGCGCTGCACCCCGTCAAGCGCAAGATCGACCACGCTGCGCCAGCTGGTTTCCAGTTCCATCGGCAGATAGGGCGTGGCGAGCACGGCGTCGCGCGCGTCGATGCCGTAGGTCTGAACATTGATGGCCGGGCGATGTGCGAAGGGGCGCTGGGCGCCGACGGCGTGGATGCGCGCCATGAAGCGGCCCATCCAGCGCAGCACGTCTTCGTTTTCCAGCTCCGGGGCGCGGCCGCCGCGGCGGGGGAAGATGGCGATGCGGTAGCCGCCGGCGGTGTTCAGCGTGTGGCCGTTGAGGGCTCGCGGTGCGACGACCGGGATTTCGCGTTCGGCCAGTTCGGCGAGAAAGGCATGCTCCTCGCCGATGGCCGCATCCGTCCAGCGATCGGGGCGGTAGAACTTGGCGATGACCGGCGGCGCGTCGTGAATGCCGACCTGGAACACGCGGTTCTCGTAGCTGTTGAGCGCCAGCACGCTGCCATCGCAGTCGAGCCCGAGCGCTTCGAGACTGTCGAGGAGGTGCTCGGGGGTGAGGGCGGCAAAGGGGGCGTCGGTGCTCATGCCTTTTCTTCGGCCTGTTCGGGTGCGTAGGCATCACGCAGGTCGACCGGCTTGGCGGCCTTTTTGCGCATGCGCAGGTTGAGCATCTCGACGGTGACCGAGAAGGCCATGGCGAAGTAGATGTAGCCCTTGGGCACATGGTGGCCGAAGCCGTCCACGATCAGCACCACGCCGACCACCAGCAGGAAGGACAGCGCGAGCATCTTGATGGTCGGGTGGGCTGAGACGAACTCGCCGATCGGCTTGGCGAAGAACATCATCAGCGCCACCGAGGCGACCACCGCCGCCACCATCACGCCGAGGTGATTGACCATGCCGATGGCGGTGATGATCGAGTCGAGCGAGAACACCAGGTCGATGACGATGATCTGGGCGATCACCGCGGCAAAGGTGCTGGCCACGGCCTTCGAGGCGCTGCCTTCTTCGCCCTCGAGCAGCTGGTGCACCTCGCCGGTGCTCTTCCAGACCAGGAACAGGCCGCCGGCGACGAGGATCAGGTCGCGGCCCGACAGGCCATGGTCGATCACGGGGACGGTGAACAAGGGCTCGGTCATGCCGGCCAGCCACGACAGCGCGGCGAGCAGGGCGATGCGCATGAACATGGCCAGGAACAGGCCGAGGCGGCGGGCAAAGTCACGCCGCTCGGCCGGCAGCTTGTCGACCAGGATCGAGATGAAGATGATGTTGTCGATGCCCAGCACCAGTTCCAGCGCGGTGAGGGTGAAGAAGGCGACGATCAGTTGCGGATCGGTCAGGAATTCAAGCATGGTGTCCTCGATGACGGCGTCGCCGGCCCCTGCCGGTGACGACGCGCCATGATAGCAAGGCCGGCATCGCCCCAGCGCCGGCCGCGCTACACTGCGATCCATGAATGATTTGAACGACTCCGAGCTGTTGTTCAGCGGCCAGATGGTGGCCGCGCTGCGCCGCGCCCGCCATGTGGTGGTGTTGACTGGCGCGGGCGTGTCGGCCGAAAGCGGCGTACCCACCTTCCGCGATGCCCAGACCGGCCTGTGGGCGCGCTACGACGCCACCGCCCTGGCCACGCCCGAGGCCTTCCGGGCCGACCCGGCACTGGTCTGGGGCTGGTACGAGTGGCGCCGCGCGGCGGTGATGCGCGCGGCACCCAACCCGGCGCACGTGGCCATTGCGGCGCTGGCCCGGCAGGTGCCGGCGCTGACTGTGATCACCCAGAATGTGGACGACCTGCACGAGCGTGCCGGCAGCACCGGGGTGATTCACCTGCATGGCCGCCTGATGCAGCCACGCTGCTTTCAGTGCGGTACGCCATGGCGCTATCCCGCCGGCGCACCGGACGAACCCGAGGGCGGCCGTCGTGTGACGCCGCCGGACTGCCCGCGCTGCGCCGGGCCGATCCGCCCCGGCGTGGTGTGGTTTGGCGAAGGCCTGCCGGCCGACGCATGGCAGGCCGCGCTGGCTGCGGCCGCCGGTTGCGACCTGATGCTGGCGATTGGCACCTCGGCGCTGGTGTATCCGGCGGCGGAGTTGCCCCAGGTCGCGGTGAATACTGGCGCCACGCTGGTCCAGATCAATCCGCAGGCGACCAGCCTCGACGGCATCGCCCACTGGAACCTGCCGGGCGCCGCCGGCATGACGCTGCCCGCCCTGCTGCAGGCGGCCTTTGCCACGGGCATGAACGAAACGGCCTGACCCGGCCATGATGACACCTTGATTCGACAGGAGATCCCATGCAACTGAACGACAAAGTCAGCCTCATCACCGGCGCGGCCGGCGGCATCGGCCTGGGTATTGCACGGCGTTTCATTGCCGCGGGCAGCAAAGTGGCGATTGCCGACATCAACATGGCGGCCGCCCGCCAGGTGGTGACCGAACTGGGCGAAGACCGCGCCATGGCGGTGGCCATGGACGTCACCGACGAGGCCGCCGTCAATGCCGGCGTGCAGGCGGTGGTCGATCGCTGGGGCACGGTCGATGTGCTGGTCTCCAATGCCGGCGTGCAGATCGTGCACCCGGTGGAGGAATTCCCCTTCGCGGCCTGGAAGAAAATGCTCGCCATCCACCTCGATGGCGCCTTCCTCACCACCCGCGCCGTGCTGCCGCACATGTATGCGCAGGGCAGCGGCAGCGTGTTGCTGATGGGCTCGGTGCACTCCAAGCTCGCCTCGCCGCTCAAGTCCGCCTACGTGACCGCCAAGCATGGCCTGATGGGGCTGGCGCGCGTGATCGCCAGGGAGGGCGGGCCCAAGGGCGTGCGCGCCAATGTGATCTGCCCGGGCTTCGTGCGTACGCCGCTGGTGGATAAGCAGATTCCCGAGCAGGCCAGAACGCTGGGTATCTCCGAAGAGGAGGTGGTCAACAACATCATGCTCGGCGGGACGGTGACCAAGGAATTCACCACCATCGAGGATGTGGCCGAGGTGGCGCTGATGTTCGCCGCCTTCCCGAGCAATGCCCTGACCGGCCAGTCGCTGATCGTCAGCCACGGCTGGCACATGGAGTAAGCCGTGGCTCGGGCAAAACCGCCGGCGCACGGATTTGAGCAGGTCGCCCTCGCGCTGCAGGGCGGTGGCGCGCTCGGCGCCTATCAGGCCGGTGCCTACCAGGCGCTGTCGGCCCAGGGTATCGAACCCGGCTGGGTGGCCGGGGTGTCGATCGGCGCCATCAACGCCGCGCTCATCGCCGGCAATGCGCCCGAGGCGCGGGTGGCCGCGCTTGAGGGCTTCTGGCAGCGCATCACCCGCTTTCTGCCGGGCAACATGGCCCTGCCCGAGCCGCTCCTGCCTGCGGCCGTCAACAACCTCATGTGGGCCGGGCGCAACCTCACCTTCGGCCAGCCCGGCTTCTTCAGCCCGCGCCTGCCGCCGCCCTTCCTGTGGCCCGATGACCGGCCCGAGGCGCTGAGCTACTACGACATCGCCCCGCTGCGCGACACGCTGTTCGAGTTCGTGGATTTCGACCGGCTCAACGAAGGGCCGGTGCGCCTGTCGGTGGGGGCGGTGGACATCCACAACGGCAACTATGTGTACTTCGACAACCGCGAACGGCGCATCGGCCCCGAGCACATCATGGCCTCCGGTGCGCTGCCGCCGGGCTTCCCGCCGGTGGAGGTCGAGGGGCGCTACTACTGGGACGGTGGCCTGGCCTCCAATACCCCGCTCGACTATGTGCTGCACCACACCCCGCGGCCCGACACCCTGATCTTCCAGATCGACCTGTGGCCCGCCCATGGCGAACTGCCGCGCAACATCCGCGACGTGGCCGAGCGCATCAAGGAGATCCAGTACTCCAGCCGCACGCGGCTCTCCAGCGACCACATGGTGCGCGAGATGCGCATGAAGCGCCGGGTGCGCGAGTTGCTCGCCCGCATGCCGCACGACACCGATGCCCAGTCGCTGCTCGAGGCCATGGAACAGGACTGCGCCGGCGGCGTGGCCACCATCGTGCACCTCATCTACGAGAGCCGTCCCTACGAGCACGAGAGCAAGGACTACAACTTCAGCCGCCGCATGATGGAAGAACACTGGCACAGCGGCGGCCACGACGTCAGCCGGGTGCTCAAGACGCCCGGCGTGCTCGAACGCCCGGACGACCACGAGGGCATCCGCGTGTACGCCAGCGACCGCGTCTGAGGCCCGGCCCGCTACAATGGGGTGCATCGGAAGCGACAGGAGGAGATGAGCATGATCAACCCGTCCCGCATCCTCGCCGGCCTCGCGCTCGGCCTCGCCGCCGCCTGTGCCCAGGCCGAGTCCGGCCCGCTCAAGGACTACGACCCGCCGCTCGACCCGGCCTTCGCCGAGCAGATCCGCCAGGCCGACCTCGAGGCCGGCGCCGCCTTCTTCGAGCGCAAATGCTCGCAGTGCCACGATGGCTTCAAGGAAGGCGGCGACTTCAAGGGCCCGCACCTGTGGAACGTGATGGGCCGCAAGGCCGCTGCCCGCGAGGGCTTTCGCTACTCGCCGGCGATGCGCGAGGTCAAGCGCACATGGACCTACGCCACGCTGGGTTACTACCTCAAGGATACGGAAACGGCCGTGCCGGGGCGTGAGATGAATTTTGTCGGCATTGCCGATGATGCGACGCGGGCCAATGTCGTGGCCTATCTGAGGACACTGAGCGACGCACCGGAGCCGCTGCCGTGATCGACGCGCGCACAGAATGTGCTAGTCGCGGCCCTTGGAGAAAATGCCCCGCTGTATCGTCGGCTCGTCGGTAGCCTGACGAACAGGCGACGGTGCAACTTTGTAGGGTGGGTGGCTCGCCCCCCACTATCGTGCCAGACAACAAATCTTGCTTGGTGGGCGGCGAGCCGCCCACCCTACAAAGCTGGCGCCATAGCGGCGGTCGGTGCCTTTGGCATCGGAGCGTTGGACGGGTCTCGCCCCGGTGGGCGAGTTACTTCTTTGTCGCGCGAAAAAGAAGTCACCAAGAAAACGCGCCCCGCTGTCGTGGTCCTTCGGGCTCCCCTCCCTCCGCAAGCCCGGGGCGGGCGGCTTCGCAAACTCGCCTTGCGGGCTCAAACAGCGAAGCCGCTGTTTCCGCCCCGCACTTGCTGCGCTCGCCACGACAGAGGGGGGGCACCAACCTCCCGAGTTGGCGCTCGAACGCGTAGGGTGGGCAACGCGTTGCCCACCGGGCGGCGTGGGTCGCGGGGCGTGATGGTGGGCGGCAAGCCGCCCACCCTACAGTTCGGGCGACGGCGATGGCGATGGCGAAGCCGAGCCCGCGGCTTCTTTCCCCTTCTGTGCCGCCGAACGGAGGCCGGGGACGGCGGGAATTGTCGTGTCGCTGTCTGAGCCCGGAACGGGCGAGTTTGCGACACGATCCGCTGGCGCGAGACCCGGCCAACGACCCTGCGATGCGCACGCTACGCTGGAGTGCGGATCAAAGGCCATTCGGGCACAACCAGAAATCCTATGCCCCCGGCACCTCGCGAATCGCCGGCAGTGCTTCCCCTTCGGGAACGAAGCGCAATGCCACCCCGTTATTGCAATACCGTTGCCCGGTCGGCGCCGGGCCGTCGCCGAAGACGTGGCCCTGGTGGCCGCCGCAGTGGGCGCAGTGGTACTCGGTGCGCGGCACGATGAGCTTGAAGTCGGTCTTGGTCTCGACCGCGCCGGGCAGGGATTGCCAGAAGCTGGGCCAGCCGGTGCCGCTGTCGAACTTGGTGTCCTGGGTAAACAGCGGGGTGTGGCAGGCGGCACAGATGAAGGTGCCGGGGCGTTTTTCGTGATTCAGCGGGCTGGTGCCGGCGCGCTCGGTGCCTTCTTCGAACAGCACGTGGCATGAATCGGCGGGCAGGTCGGCTGCCCAGTCGCTGCGTTTGTTTCCGGCCATGATGCCTCCTTTGACGGCGATGTCGGTGGTCTCTGGCAGTGGACCGCGCCTGGCGCGGCAGGTTGCGTTCAGCCGGGCCGGCGGGCGGTCATGGTGTCGAGCCAGGTGGTGAGCACGGAGCGAGCGATGGGGGCCAGTTGGGGGCCGTGCAGGGCGGTGGCGGTGCGCAGGGCGGGCAGGTTGATGCCGGCCTCGGCCAGCTCGAGGGCGTGGCCGATCAGCCATTGCTCGACCCGCGTGGGGTCCATTTCGAGGTGGAATTGCAGCGCCAGCGCATGGTGGCCGACCGAGAAGGCCTGGTGCGGGGTGTCTGCCGAGGCGGCGAGCCAGGTGGCGCCCTTGGGGATGTCGAAGGTGTCACCGTGCCAGTGCAGCACGGGCAGGTCGCCGACGGCGGCCAGCGGCGAGGCGCAGCCGGCTTCGGTCAGTTGCAGCGGCGCCCAGCCCAGTTCCTTGCGCTTGCCGGGATAGACCCGGGCGCCCATGGCGCTGGCCATGAGCTGGGCGCCGAGGCACAGCCCGAGGGTGGGCGCGCGGGCGGCGAGGCGGTCGCGGATGGCGATGATCTCCTCGCTCAGATAGGGGTAGCGGTCGGTGTCGTAGGCGCTGACCGGGCCGCCGCAGATGATCAGCAGGTCGGCCGCTCGCAGGCGCCGGGGGTGGGCGTCGACGCCGGCGTCGACGGTCTCGATGGCGTAGCCCCGCTGTCGCAGCGGGCCCTCGAACAGCCCCAGGTCTTCAAAGGCGACGTGACGCAGTACGAGGGCGCGGGGCATGGTGGATCATCCTTTCTTGAAGCGCTGCCGGGCGGCGAGGCCGAGCAGGCCGGTGAGCATCATCAGGGCGGTGGTGGGCTCCGGGACGGCGGTGACGGGCTGGGTCAGGGCCGGGATGTTCAGCGTGGCGACGCCGGTATCGTACACCGTGGACCACGCCAGGTTCAGGAAGGATGGGCGATAGGGCCGGCCGTTGCAACCCGGGCCGGTGAAACCGGCCTGCTCGCAGGCCAGCTCCTGGACGATGTGGGTGCCGGCGGGGTTGATGATGGTGCTTTGCACGCCCAGCGACAGGGAGATGCCGTCGCGGCCGCTCAGGTCGTTGCCGGCGAGATCGAAGAAATAGCCGCTGGCCAGCGAGCCGCTGACGAGGCTGGCCTGCAGGCCAGCCAGGCGGGTGATCGGGTCGATCTGGCCGCCGGTGACCGCGAAGCTGGCGATGCGGGTACCGTTGTTGGCGCCATAGAAGCCGTTGGTGCTGCCGAAGTCGAAGACGGCGTCGGAATACAGGTCGATCACGCCGCCGGTAAAGCCGCTGCCGAGCAGGCCGACGGCGCCGGTGACCTTGTAGCTGACGGTCAGGTCGTGGCTGGACGACACGCCGCCCTGCGCGATCTGGTAGGCGCCGTGTTCTTCGAAGGCCAGCCCGAGGGCAGGAAGGGACAGTTCTTGCTGGATAAAGCCGGCGCCGGCGATGTTGAGCGAGGAGACGAAGCTGGCGTCGGACCATCCGGTGCCGGCGGCGTTGAGGTACCAGCCGGTGCTGGCGTGGGCCGACGGGGTGAGGGCGGCAAGGGCGGTGAGCGCAGTCAGCAGCGAGAGGCGGGTGGCGGGCATGGGGGCTCCGATGGCGAGGGATGGACGGACCTGGCTATCGTAGCGGAAATCGATGCCAATGGCATCTCGTCACAACAAGGGGTCCGCCGCTTGACGGTCGAGCCAGCGGAGGGCGCCAAGGGCCGCGGCGCGGCCGGTGGCCAGGCAGGCGGTGAGCAGGTAGCCGCCGGTCGGGGCGTCCCAGTCGAGCATCTCGCCAGCGCAGAATACGCCGGGGCGGGCGCTGAGCATGAGCGAGGCGTCGAGCCCGCTGAAGCGGATCCCGCCA
The DNA here is from genome assembly GCA_008501585.1 of Pseudomonadota bacterium. Lineage (GTDB taxonomy): Bacteria > Pseudomonadota > Gammaproteobacteria > Burkholderiales > Rhodocyclaceae > Nitrogeniibacter. Next base: position 75,720 of record QQUN01000012.1, read on the forward strand.
GCGGTGCTGATGGCTTCGTCGATGGGGCGCGTCCGGCACACGCGCAGCGGCAGCGCCTTGAGCGTGGCGGCGGTGCGGGCCGGGTCGTCGAGCGCCTCGGGTGGGAGCACCTCACGCAGCAGCCCGGCCTTGACGCCCTTGAGGCCGACGCTGCGCTGCAAGTGGTTGCTCAGCGAGCGCCGGCCGCGCGGGGCGGCCAGCGCCTGGCGCAGCTGGGCTTCGCTGCGGTCGGGCAGGAGGTCGAGCGTGATGTCGACCGGCCCGGCGGCCAGGGCATCGCGCAGCGGGGCGCTGAGGGCGTAGATCAGGGGGCCTTGCAGCCCGGCGGCGGTGACCAGGCATTCGCCATGGCGTTCGTGCCGGGTGCCGGCGGGGTCGGTGAAGCGCAGGGTGACGGTCTTGAGCGGTTCGCCGGCGAAACGCTCGCGAAAATGCGCGCTCCAGTCGAGTTCGAAGCCGCAGTTGCTGGGCGCCAGTGGGGCCATGTCGATGCCGGCGGCGCTGAGCGCCTCGACCCAGCGCCCGTCGCTGCCCAGCCGCGCCCAGCTGCCGCCGCCGAGCGCGAGGAGGGTGGCGTCGGCACGGTGGCTGTGCGGGCCGTCGGGGGTGTCGAAGCGGAGGGCGCCGTCGGCCTGCCAGCCCGTCCAGCGGTGGCGGGGGCGAATATGCACACCCGCGCCGCGCAGTCGGGCCAGCCAGGCCCGCAGCAGCGGGGCGGCCTTCATGCCGGCGGGGAAGACTTTGCCGGAGCTGCCGACGAAGGTGTCGATGCCCAGCCCGGCCGCCCAGGCGCGGATGGCGTCGGGGCCGAAGTCGGCGATGAAGGGGGCGAGGGCCTCGCGGCCGGCGCTGTAGCGGTCAAGAAACGCGGGGGCGGCTTCGGCGTGGGTGATGTTCAGCCCGCCGCGCCCGGCCATCAGCAGCTTGCGACCGACGGTGGGCATGCGCTCGAACACATCGACGGCACGACCGGCGCACGCGAGCACCTCGGCAGCCATCAGGCCGGCCGGGCCGCCGCCGATGATGGCGATGCGGGGGGGCGTTTCGTCGATGGGGCGAGGGGGCGACATGGCGGCGGGGCGGGGGGAGGACACGCGGGGATGATACCTGTGCCGCCGCCGGTGGCGTCACCTGTGTTTGCGTCGCCGACTTGCGCGGTGCTGCCATGCACCATAGGCTGAAGGCTGTGTCCGGGCCGGCGGCATGCACGGCCCGACCCCGACAGAACGCCTTTGAACGCACGGAGATGCCATGCTGGAAAACCTGATGAACACCGAGAAGCTCACTGCCTACGCGACCGACTGGGGCCTGAACCTGCTCTTTGCGCTGGTCATCTTCATTGTCGGCCGGTGGTTGGTGGGCGGTGCCGTCGCCATCGCGCGCCGGGTGCTGGGCCGCACCGGAATGGACGAGATGCTGTCGCATTTCGTGCTGTCGATCCTGCACGGCGTGCTGCTGCTGGTGATCGTGATCGCCGCGCTCAACCGGCTCGGCGTGGACACCACGTCGCTGGTGGCCCTGATCGGTGCCGCCGGCCTGGCGATCGGCCTGTCGTTGCAGGATTCGCTGAAGAACTTTGCCGCCGGGGTGATGCTGATCGTCTTCCGCCCGTTCAAGGCCGGTGATTTCGTCGAGGCCGGCGGCACGACCGGCGTGGTGGAGAAGATCAACATCTTCAGCTCGACCTTCCGCACCCCGGACAACCGCGAGATCGTCGTCCCCAATGGCGCCATCTACGCCGATGTGATCACCAACTACTCGGCCCGCGAGACACGGCGCATCGACCTGCTGGTGGGCATCAGCTACGACGACGATATCCGCAAGGCCAAGGCGGTGGCCGAGGCGGTGGTCAAGGCCGACCCGCGGGTGCTGGCCGATCCGGCGCCGGTGATTGCGGTGGCGGACCTGGCTGACAGCAGCGTGAACCTGCACATCCGGCCGTGGGTCAAGACGCCGGACTACTTCCTGACCATGTGCGAGCTGAAGGAGAAGATCAAGATTGCCTACGACGACAACGGCATCTCGATCCCCTACCCGCAGACCGACCTGCATGTGCACCAGGCCGCGCCCAGCGTGCTTGCCCCCGCGGCGCCCACGGGCGCCAAGCGGGAGCAGCTCGAGAGCGACTGAGCACGGCCTCAGGCGCTCAGCCCGGCAACGGGTAGTCCGCCACCTGGCTGTCCGGCTCGGTGACCGGTGTGCCCGCCTGCAGGCGCAGCGGCAGCACGCCGGCCCACACCGGCCAGTCCAGGTCGGCGTCGTCGTCCTTGACGCCGCCGCTGCGGATCTTGGCCGAGGCTTCGCTCAGTTTCAGGCGCAGCACGGTCGTGGCGTTCAGTTCCTTGTCCGTCACCGGGCGCAGGCTGGCCCAGCGTCCGGGCGCCACCTTGTCGATGAAGGCCTTCATGGTGTCGAGCTTGTGGGCGTCGTCATCGACCACCTCGAAGCGGCCGTAGGCCACCACCGAGCGAAAATTCATTGAGTGATGAAAGGCCGAGCGTGCCAACACCAGGCCGTCGACCTGTGCCAGCGTGACGCAGGCGTCGCTGTCGGTCAGCGCCTTGAGCATGCGCGAGGCGCGGGCACCGTGGATGTAAAGATACTCGCCGACTCGCCAGTGGGCGGTGGGCATGGCGTGCACCGTGCCGTCGAGCATGAAGGACACATGACACACCCAGGCGTCGTCGATGATCGCGGCCAGGGTGTCGACATCATAGTGGCCGCGCTCGGGGTGGCGCCGTAGTCGGGTGCGGGGGCTGGGGGCGGTGGTGAGCGTCATGGCTGTGGGTCCTTGGCGGTGAGCAGGCTGGGGTGACAGTGCAGTTCGGATGTGACCGAATTGGCGATAAAGCAGGCCTCGTGGGCGGCGTGGTGCAGGGCCGCGTGCTGGTCGGTGGTTGGCTGTTTTGCGGCGAAACGCACGGCCGGCCGAAGCGTGACGGTGGTCATCCGCTGTTTGCCGTCGGGGCCGGCGGCCATCACACCGACGGCGGCGTCCTCGTAATGGTCGATACACCAGCCGTCGCGCGCCGCGAGCGACAGAAACCACAGCATGTGGCAGCTCGAGAGCGCGGCCACGAAGGCTTCTTCGGGGTCCACGGCCGCCGGGTCGGAGTACGGCAGCGGCACGACATGGGGCGATGACGACGCCGGGAGCGTGACGCCGCCGTCAAAACGGATCTCGTGGCGTCGGCTGTAGCGGTTGTCGGTGAAGACCTGGTCGCCGCGGGTCCAGACGGTGTGCGCGGTGTAGGTGCTCATGGCGGGGCTCCGGATCAAAGGTGTGGTCAGCGTAGCGTGGCGCTGGCACCATGCGAAGTGCCACGGAACGACATTTTTCTGGAGCCACGATGAAGCTCAACTGGCTGCTCGCCGCGCCGTTGCCCGAGGGCGTCCCGATGCAGCGTGTGCTCTACCAGCGCCTGCGCTCGGCGATCGTCGACGGCCGCCTGGTGGCGGGGACGCGCCTGCCCGGCAGCCGTCAGCTCGCGTCCGAACTGGGCATTGCGCGCAATACGGTGCTGTTTGCCTACGAGCAGCTTGGCGCCGAACGCTGCCTGCTGGCTGACCGGCAGGGCACGCGGGTGGCACCACTGGCCGTGGCGCCGGCCGAACCCCATGCCGTGCCGGCATGGCCGCGCCTTGCCCGCCGCGCCGCGCTGGCCGAATCGCCGCTGCCCGGCGCTGCCGAACTGGGCGCCTTTGCCCCCGGCGTGCCGGATGTGGCGAACTTTCCGTTTCGTGCCTGGCGAGGCTGCCTGGACCGCGCCTGGCGTGCCGCCCGGCCGCGGCACCTGGGCTACGCGGCACCGGGTGGTGAGCCCGAACTGCGCGAGGCGCTGGCGGGCTATCTGGCGACGGTGCGCGGCTTCCGGTTACGGCCGGAGCAGGTCATCGTGACCGCCGGCACGCAGGCCGCGCTCGACCTGTGCGCCCGCCTGTTGGCCGACAGCGGCGACACCGCCTGGGTCGAGAACCCGGGCTATCCGGCGGCGCGTACGGCCTTGGCCATGGCGGGTCTGCGCCTTCACCCGGTGCCGGTCGATGGCGAGGGCATGGCGCCAACGCCTGCCGACTGGCAGGCCCATCCGCCACGCCTGGTCATGGTCTGCCCGGCGCATCAATACCCGTCGGGCGAGGTGCTCAGCCTGCCGCGCCGGCTGGCCCTGATCGACGGGGTCCGCCACAGCGGTGGCTGGTTGATCGAGGACGACTACGACAGCGAGTTTGCCGGCGGCGGCCCGGCCTTGCCGGCACTGTACGGCCTGCAGCCCGGTGCGCCGGTGGTGTACACCGGCACCTTCAGCAAGACGCTCTACCCCGGGTTGCGCCTGGGCTATCTGGTGGTGCCCGAGGCGCTGGCGCCCGCCTTTGCCGCGGCATCGGCCTCGCTGGCGCGGTCGGGGCAGGGCATCGACCAGGTGGCGCTGGCCGATTTCATCCGGCGCGGGCACTACACGGCGCATCTGCGCCGCATGCGACGGCTCTACCTGGCGCGGCAGCGGGCGCTGCGCGATGCGCTGGCGCGCTGGCCCGGGCCGGAGCTGGCGATCCGTGGCGGCGCGGCGGGGCTGCATCTGGTGCTGCAATTATCCGATACGCTGGCTGACACCGAGGTCGTGGCCGCTGCGGCCGAGCGGGGGGTGGTGGTGCGGGCGCTCAGCCGTTACACGCTGGCGCCGATGCGCTGCAACGGCTTGCTGCTCGGGTATGGGGCGGTACCCGAGGCGCAGATGCCGGCGGCGGTGCGCCGGCTGCGCGGCGCCATGGCGGGGTGAGTCAGCCGGCGCCGTGGGCGGGCTCGCCGTCGGTGGCCAGCGCCTGCGCAATGCGCCAATGCACGCCGCTCGGATCGGTCAGTGTGAACTCGCGCATGCCCCAGGGGCGGTCGACCGGCCGGCTGAGCGTGACGCCGTAGACATCGTCCAGCCGCGCGGCGTGGGCACGTTGCCACCAGGCATCGACGTCGGCGACCAGCAGGTGCAGGGTGAAGTTCTCGGCGACGATGGCGAGGTAGTCGTTCTCGAGCAGGAAGGCCGTATTGCCGCACTGGAAGTGGGCCAGGTCGGGCGATGCCCAGACGCAGGTGAAGCCCAGATCGCGGTAGAAGCGCTGCGAGCGCTTGAAGTCGCGGGCAGGAACGAAGGCTTTGATCTCCAGTGCGTCCAGATTCGGCATGCGGGGCGGCTCGGCGAGGGGCGGTGTGTTAACAGTGCACCGTGGGGCGTGGCGCAGGCAAGCGGCCGGTGTGACCCCCCGCGGGGATTGTTGCACTTCGTAACCGCGACGCGCATGGTTGGACGCTGCGTGGCAAGATAATGGCGTCAATGCGTCGTGTTGGCGCCTGCAACATACGGCTGGCACGATGCCCGGGCCGGCTCGGTGAGCCGGGACTGGTGCATCAGCTGCGGCAAGCCGCCTCAGACAGGAGAATACAATGATGAACAAGACCCTCATGATCGCTGCCATGGCCGGTGTGCTGGCATTGCCCGGCTGCACCACCACGGAAACCCAGAACAAGACCATTGGTGCCGTCTCCGGCGCGGTGCTCGGCGGTGTCGTCGGCAACCAGGTGGGGGGCCGGCGCAGTACGGTGGTGGGCGCGGCGCTCGGTGGTGCGTTCGGCTATCTGATCGGTTCGCAGGTCAAGGTCACCGAACAGCCGGACGGCTCGGTCAAGCTCGACATCCCCGGCGCGGTGCTGTTCGATACCAACAGTGCGCGGGTCAATCCTTCGTTTGCACAGACGCTGGACCAGATCGCCGGCACGCTCAACGAGCATCCCAACGCGATGGTCAATGTGGTCGGCCACACCGACAGCACCGGCTCGGCCGAGTACAACCAGCGCCTGTCGCTGGACCGCGCCACCAGCGTCACCAACTACCTGCAGGGCCGTGGTGTGGCGCCGGGCCGCCTGACGCCGACCGGCCAGGGCGAGGCCATGCCGATTGCCGACAACAGCACGGCCGAAGGGCGCGCCCAGAACCGCCGGGTGGAGATGTTCGTGCGCTGATCGTCCGGCGCACCGGCCGTCATGGCGACGGCACCGGCCCGGTCGGGACGGTGCCGTTTTTCGTTCACGCCGGCCGGCAAGGCGAACTGGCGTATCGTGAACGCCTTCGTTTCCGCAATGTGTTCCCATGAAGATCGACGACCCGTTTGGCCGCACGGCCCAGAAACAGGAGCGCAACTACGCCTCGGTCCGCAATGCCCTGCAGGCGGCTGGCGTGACGACGCCCGCACAGGCCGAGCAGTGTCTGCGCAGCATCACCCGCAATGCCTTGATTTCCACCGCGATCATTGGCGTGCTGGTGGGGGCGGTGGCGTTGTTCTACCCGCAGGGCTTGTCGGTGGCGCTGGTGTGTGCCGGCGTCGGCTGGTTATGGATCAGCGCCACGGCCGTCAATGGCCGCCGCCATGTGCAGCGATATCGGCGGGAGATGTTCGACAAGTAAGCCGCGTCGGCGATGGTCAGCCTGGCGATCCCAACCCGTCGATGAAGGCCACCGTGGCGGCAATGACCGCCGCCGGCTGGTCGAACTGTGGTGAGTGCCGGCAGTCGGGCAGCGCCAGCCGGTGGACATCCGGCGCACCCGAGGCGATGCGGTCGATCTGCGCCAGCGTGGCGTATTCGTCGTCCTCGCCCTGGATGGCGAGCACCGGGCAGTCGATGCCCGGCAGGAAGTGCTCGATGTTCCAGTCGCGAAACGCCGGGTCGAGCCAGACATCGTTCCAGCCTCGGAAGACCGCGTCCGGGTCGTCGTGGTGGCGGCCCAGGCGTTCGCGCATGGGGGTGCTGTCGTAGCGTACGCGGGCTTCGCGGATGCCGGCGAGGGTGATCGGCTCGACCATCACGTGCGGCGCCAGGACCACGCTGCCGGACAGCGGCACCGATGTGCCGCCCGCACAGATCAGGGCGATCGAGCCGCCGTCGGAATGGCCAAACAGCACCGGCCGCTCGATCGCCAGCGCCTCGAGCAGGGCCGGCAGCACCGCCAGGCCTTCGGTGTGCATGTAGTCCACCGGCCGCGGCAGGCGGGCCGGGCTGGAGTGGCCATAACCGGCGCGCGAATACACCACCGCGTCACCGCCGACGGCATCGGTCAGCCGCTGCGGGAAGTCGCGCCACAGGCTGATCGACCCCAGGCCTTCGTGGAGAAACACCAGCGTGGGCGCGCCGGCGCGGGGTGTGGCGGCGTGGAGGCGGCGGTAGTCGAGGGTCTGGCTCTGCAGGGTGATGGTCGGCATCGACGGTCCGTTCAGTCGGGGCGTTCGAAGCGCAAGTGTAGCCAGTTGGCCTGTTCCGGAACAAAAGGGTACTGCAGCCGCTGGCCGAGAAATGCGGCCTTGGTGCAGATTTTCTGGAGCAGGGAGCGCGCCGCCGGCTGCCCCAGCGCGTGGCCGCAGTGGATGCAGGGTTCGTCCTGTGCATATGTGCCATAGGGGTTGCCGGCACGGTCCATCAGCCAGGCGGACAGCGCATTGGTACGCTCCCGCTTACGGCCGACCAGTGAGCGTTGTGCCGGGAGAAGGGCCGGAAACAGGCGGTTGAGCCGGGCGTCGTCAAAACGGTTGACGTGTCCCCAGGGTGGGTTGTGGCCGCCGCAGTGGCGACACGTGGTACGCCCGACCCGGATATCCTGGTCGAAGGGCACGCCGATGAGCAGATGCTTCCGGCACACGCGGGCCAGTTCCGCACAGGCCTGCTCCAGGGCGGGCGACGGGATGTGCTCGAGCACCTCGGCGCAGAACACCAGGTCGAAGCTGTCGTCGGGAAACGGCAGCGCGGTGGCGTTGCCCGCGAGGCAGGCGACACCGGGGTGGGTGAATGTCGGCTGCGTCAGATCGAGTGCGGCGACCCAATCGAAGCGCGCGGCCAGCAGGCGCGAAAAATGGCCGTCGCGCGCGCCCACATCCAGCGCCGATTGGCCGCGGGGCGGCAGCAGGGCGACGAGATCGTCGGTTCTCAGGCGTTCCGTTTCGCGTGCCCGATAGGTGTCGAGGTCGGTCATGTCAGAACGTGTGAATAAGTCTACTTTGCGTGCCGATTGCTGCGTTACTCACTCGCTCACTCCTCGCCTATCTATTTGATATGTCTCGTCGTTCGCGAACTCGCGCCTTGCACTCGACCCTGCTCGCTACGATTTCTTCACACGTTCTCAGGGGGCCGTGCCGTGCCACGGGGCGCTGGCGCACCGTCGACGACGGCCGGCGACGTCGAAGCGTGGGACGGCCATTATGTAAGTCGGGATGCCTCAGGATCAATGCCGGCCTTTCGGCTGGGGGCCTACCGAACGCGGCGACGGCGTGTCCAGTGTGCCGAGGGTTCGGTCACCGGCGGTGCGCTGGGGGCGACAGGCCGTGTGTGGTGGCGCCGGTGCGGTTTGCGGCGGGCCGCCACCCGGACCAGCGCGAGCATGGCGCGCGCGCCGAGGAACAGGAAGACCAGTGCGAGAAAGACCGGGTGGGTGAGGGTGTCCCAGATCAGGAACAGGAATTTCCCGAGTGCGTTGCGGCCGGATTCGCCGTTCCAGGGCGTGTTGCCCGGGCCGCTCGGGCCAGCCGCCTGGGCGGACCACACGGCCGCCAGCTGCTCGTTCTGCGCCTGGGCGCTCATCAGTCGGGTGGTGGCGGTGTCGTCGATGCCCAGGGTTTCCAGCAGTTCGCGGCCGGCCTGATTGATCTTGTCGCTGAGATTCCAGTCGAGCAAGGCGCTGACGCGGTCACGGACACCGCGCATGCGGGCCATCAGGGCGTCGTCGTCGGAGAACCAGGCGCGGGTGCGCGGCTGGTCGAAGACGAGCTCGTCAATGGCATCGGCAGGGTGGGCAAAGACGGGCTCGTCGCTATCCGGTGGTGCCGCGCGTGCGCGGTCGGTGGTGCTGATCAGGGTGTCGCTGTGAGGGCCGGCCAGCGTGGGATGCAGCGCCGTCTGGCGCTTGTCGGCGCCGAAGGCCGGCGCGGATCCGGCGCCGTCGGCAAAGGCCATGGGGGCGTCCGTGGCGTTCCCGGCCTGGCCGACCTCGATGGTGGTTGGCGAATGCGCCTGCTCTGCCAAGGGCATGGCGATGCCGGCAGACGCAAGGCTGCAGCACCAGAGGCCGACAAGGGCCCGGCGGCGGGAGCGGGAAAGCAGACTCATGCCGACAATCAAGCAAGCTGCACGCCACTTCTGCAATAAATTGTTTTGATTCTGTTTTTTTATGTTTCGTCGCCCGGCGGACGCGGCGGTGTCAAATTTGCTGACGGCTCACGGGACTCGCCAGCGGGAAGGTGGCGCTCAACACCACACCGTCGCCCGCCGGCAGGTTGCGGCCGGCCAGGTGGCCGCCATGGAAGCCGGCGATCAACTGCGCGACATAGAGCCCGAGGCCCAGGTGGGGCTCACCGGTGGCGTCGCTGCCGCGCCCCGATACCATCGAGTCGAACAGCTTGCCTTCGAGCGCCGCCGGCAGGCCGGGGCCGAGGTTGCTGACGCTCAGTTCGGCATGGCTCCCGGTGGTGCTGAGGTGGAGGCGGATCGCGGTGCCGGCGCGGGCGAAGTCGACCGCGTTGTCGACCAGCTTGTCGAGCATCTGGGCGGCCAGGTCGGGGGCGCCGCGAAGCCACACCGCATGCGGTGGCAGCTCGGCCTCGAAGCGCTGCTCGGGGTGGGCGAGCCGGTAGCCGGCCAGGCATTCGCCCACCACCGCGGCCAGGTCGAAACGCTCCGGATCGGTGGTGGCCAGGGCCTGTTCCATGCGCGTGGCTTCGCTCATGCGGGCGAGGATGCGGGTCAGCCGGTGCAGGCCGGCATCGGCGCGTTCCAGGTAGGTGCTGGCGGCCGGTGGCAGGGACTCGAGCTGGAGGTTTTCGAGCGAGGAGCGCACCACGGCCACCGGCGTGCGCAGTTCATGCGACAGGCGGCTGGCGATGGTCTCGAGGTAGCCGTGATGCTGGGCCAGGCGGGCGAGCAGGGTGGAAAAGCTGCGCGACAGGTCGCCCACCTCGTCACCGGCGGTCGACGCCGCGGTCAGCCCGGTGATGCGGCCGCGGGCGTCGATGGCGCTTTCGGCCTCGTCGCGCAGGGTGCGGATGCGCCAGGACAGGCGCGAAGCAAAGCCGAGCACCACCCCGGCGGCAACGGCCAGGCCGGCGAAGGTGAGCCAGGCCAGGCGTTCGACCGCCTGGTCGCGCACCGCCTGGATCGCCAGCGTGCTCTCTTCGACCACCACGGCGCCTTGCACCCGGTCGGCGACCCAGACCGGATGCGCCGCGGCGACCACCAGCACGTCGCTGCCGGCCACCGGGCGCAGCCAGGAGGTGGTGGCGCCGAAGAGGGTGCCGGAGATGGCCTGGCCGCTCGGCGGCGGCGTGTCGGCCAGGCGGGCGGCGGGGGTGTCCGGGCGCAGGCCGACGCTGCCGAGCAGGCCATGCCAGAACGACTGTAGCGGCCCGGCCGGGGCGGCGGCCGGCGGGGCCAGCGAGCCGGTGTGGGTGATGACGTCGAGGTCGCGGTCGATGACCCAGATGCGCGCCGTGTTGCGCTCGAGTGCCCGCAGGATGGCGGCCACTTCGGCGGCGCCATCGACCGGTCGCGCCGGGGCGGCCATGCGCGGCGGCTCGGCGGGCGGCGTCTCTGGCATGCTGGCAATGGCCAGTTCGAGCACCTCTTCACCCGGCAGCAGCGAGTCGCTCAGGCTGACCGTGCTGCTGCCCGGGGTGCGTCCGAACAGCTGCGGGCGTTCATGTAACGCCGTGGCCACGGCGCGGGCGGTGGCGATCAGCCCCTGGCGCTGGCCATCCAGCAGGAAGCGTTCCATTTCCTGCACATACTGGTAGCCCACCCAGGGCAGGGCGAGCAGAACCAGGGCCATCAGGGCGAGCTTGCTGCGCAGGCTGAAGCGGAGTGGCGTCACGGCGGCAGGGTGGGGGCGGCGTTGGACGGGCGAGGGCGAGCGTGTCGCTGGCCGACTATAGCACCGGCTCACCTGTCTCGCCGACGCAACTTGAGGTGACAAGCGTAACCAATTCCTCGCGGATTTAAGCCGGGTGCATGGTAAAAAGTCACCTTGTGCCGCAACATGTTCGCGATACGGGAGCAAACAGGGATGGGGCCCCTTTATTCGATTTCGTTTTCTGGTGACGTGCTCGACGGGTTCGACCCGGGGCAGGTCAGGCAGCGCTTCGGCAAACGCTTCGGGCTCAAGTCGGCCCAGCTGGCGCAGATCTTCTCCGGCCAGGCCATTGTCTTGAAGAAGGGGCTGGCCGCCGAGCAGGCCCGGCATTACGTGGCCGAGCTGGCGGCCATGGGCCTGCTGGCGCGCGCACGGGCCATGCCGCCCGCAGACGGCGGGCCGGCAACGCCCCCGTCGCCGGCGGGGTATCGCATCGTGTTTGGCGGCAAGGTAATGCCGGGGTTCTCGCGGGAGGCGGTGATGCGGATGTCGGGTACCCGGCTGCGCTTCAATGACCGCCAGCAGGCCATGCTGTTCTCCGGCCAGACCGTCACCATCAAGCGGGGGCTGAGCGAGGCGAAGGCGCGAAACTACATCAAGACCCTGCGCCAGATGGGCATGGACGTCGCTGCCGACCCGGCGCTGCCCGGCCCGGTCCAGCCGGTGGCTGAGGCCGAGGCGCCCGATGGCGCCACCGAGGCCAGCCTGATGCAGACGCAGTTCAGTGCCTCGGTGCCCTACAACGTCCAGGCGACCTTCGACGGCAGCTCCTCGCTCGACATGATCCGTGCCGGCATCGACGCGGCTGACCGGCGCGGCGATGCGGCCTTTGGCAACTCGCGCTCCGGCATGATGCAGACCATCATCAATCCCGACGCCATCCGCGAGTACGAAAAGGAGCTGGCCGAGGACCCGGCCCTGGCCGCGCTGCGTGCCGCCCATGATGCCCCGGCTGCCGCCCCGGCCGCCAAGGCGCCGGTGCCGGTCGACTTCGATTTCACCGCGCCGCCGCCGCGCAAGGTGACCCCGGCCGCGCCTGCGGTTGAGTCGCCACCGCGCCCGGCACCGGTTGCCGCCCCACCGGTCATGCCGGCGCCCGCGCCCGCGCCGGTGTCACGTCCGCCGGAACCGCCGCCGCCCGCCGCGGCCCGGACCAGCCGCACGGGCACCTTGGTGGCGGTACTGGTGGTCGCGGCCGCGATTGCCCTGACCCTGCTCTACCTGAACGGCGGCGTTTGATCGGCGGGCGTGCTCAGGCGCGCCAGCGGTAGCCGGCACCATAGACGCTCTCGATCTGGTCGAAGCCCGGATCGACCGCCGTAAATTTCTTGCGGATGCGCTTGATGTGCGAGGTGATGGTGCCGTCGTCCACCACCAGGTGGGCGTCGGCCATCAGCTGGTCGCGGTTCTTCACATGGCCGGGGTGGCGGGCCAGGGTGTGCACCATCCAGAACTCGGTCAGTGTCAGCGCCACCGCCCGGCCCTGCCAGGTGGCGCTCAGGCGGCTGATGTCCAGCTGCAGCGGGCCGCGCGCCAGCTGGTCTTCGGTCGGCCTGGCCTCGGCCAGCACATCCACCCGCCGGAACAGCGCCGCCACGCGGGCGAGCAGGTGCGGCAGGCTGATGTCCTTGGTCAGGTAGTCGTCGGCGCCCAGGCGCAGGCCCGAGACCACGTCGAAGTCGCTGTCGCGGGCGGTCAGGAAGATGATCGGCAGGCGCTGCGACAGCGCGCGCAACTCGGCGCACAGCGTAAAGCCGCCCTCGGGCTCGTTGCCCAGGCCGATGTCGATGATCGCCAGCCCCGGCAGGCGCTCGCGGAAGGCCGCCAGCGCGCTGGGCCGGTCGGCGTCGGCCGACACCCCGTAGCCCTGGCGTGCGAAGGCGTCCGAGTAGTTCTCACGGATGGCGGCTTCGTCTTCGACAATGGCGATTCGGCGTCCCATGGGGCGCTACTCTAGCACCGCCGGGCGCACGGCGGCGGCTGCCATTTTTCTGCCACATTTGATCCGCGCTTTGCCCGATTCGGTGCCCGAAGGGGCCGGTTTTCCCCGTTTCAATGGTCGTGTCGAAAAACGCCATTTGAATGGAGACCGCCATGACCCCCGCACCGCTTGCCTTTTGGGACCGCGCCCGAGAAGTGGCCGAGCTGCTCGCCCGGCTGCTGTTGATGTTCGTCACCGGCCTTGGCGTGAGCCTGGCGCTCGGCGCCCTGGTGCTGTTGCTGGCCGGGCCGGCGCAGGCCGCGACGAGGGATGACGGTGCGGTGCAGCAGGGCACCTTGCTGTTTCGCGGTGCTGATGGGGGCGATCCGGTGGCGGCCCCCTTGCTGCACACCGATGTCGCGCTGCGGGTCAGCGGCCCGATCGTGCGCGCCAAGGTGGTGCAGCGCTTCCGCAACCCGGCGCATGACTGGCGCGAGGGGACCTATGTGTTCCCGCTGCCCGAGAACGCGGCCGTCGATCGTATGCGCATCCAGGTGGCGGACCGGGTGATCGAGGGTGAAATCCAGGAACGCGCCCAGGCCCAGGCGACCTACGAAAAGGCCAAGGCCGAGGGCAAGGCCACGGCGCTGGTGTCGCAGGCGCGGCCGAACATCTTCACCACCCGGGTGGCCAACATCGGCCCGCGCGACGAGATCCGGGTCGAGATCGAATACCAGCACACACTCGACTACGCGGTGGCCGACGGTGTGGGCCGCTACAGCCTGCGCTTCCCGATGGTGGTGGCGCCGCGCTACATCCCCGGGCAGGTGGTCGCCGACGAGGAAAGTGGCGCCGTCGTCGGTACCGACGTGGTCCCCGATGCGGCGGCCATCCTGCCGCCGATGATGCTGCCCGACGAGGCCGGCCCGATCATCAATCCGGTGAGTCTGAATGTCTATCTCGACGCCGGCGTGCCGATTGCCTCGGTCGACAGCCCCTTCCATCGCGTGCGTGTCGACACCCTCAAGCCCTCGGTGCGCCGCATCCGCCTGAGCGAGGGGCGCACGCCGGCCAACCGCGACTTCGTGCTCAACTGGACGCTGGCCGCCGGCAGCGCGCCGCATGCCACGCTGTTCGTCGAGCCGGGCTCGGACCGCGACCACGCGCTGCTGATGCTGGTGCCGCCGGCACCGGGCACGGTGGGCAAGCGCCTGCCGCGCGAGGTGGTGTTCATTGTCGATACCTCCGGTTCGATGGAAGGCGCCTCGATCGTCCAGGCGCGCGAGGCGCTGGCCATGGCGCTGACCCGGCTCGACGCCGAAGACCGTTTCAACGTCATCGAATTCAACTCGACGGCGGCGGCGCTGTACACCGCCGCCCAGCCGGCCAGCCGGGCCAATGTCGGCCATGCCGTGCGCTGGGTGCAGCGCCTGCACGCCCGCGGGGGCACCGAGATGGCTGGCGCGCTGGATCTGGCGCTCGACGGCAGCCGCGATGCGGCGCGCGTGCGCCAGATCGTGTTCCTGACCGACGGCGCGGTCGGCAACGAAGCCCAGCTGTTCGGCATGATCGCGCAGCGCCTGGGCGACTCGCGCCTGTTCACCGTCGGCATCGGCTCGGCGCCGAACAGCCACTTCATGCGCAAGGCGGCGCAGGCAGGGCGGGGCAGCTTCACCTACATCGGCAAGGTCGAGGAGGTGCGTGCGCGCATGTCCGAGCTGTTTGCCCGGCTGGAGTCGCCAGTGGTCAAGGGGCTCACCGTCACCTGGCCGAGCGGCGCGCGTGCCGACAGCACGCCGGACCCGCTGCCCGACCTGTATCTGGGCGAGCCCGTGGTGGTGGCCGCGGCCATCGACCGTACCGTCGGTGGCGAGGTGCGCCTGAGCGGCGATTCGGGCGACATCCGCTGGACCAGCTCGCTCGCGCTCGACGCGGCCAACCCCGGCGAGGGCATCGGCGTGCTGTGGGCGCGACGCAAGATCGACCACTGGATGGACACCCTGGCCGACGGCGCCGACGAGGCCGCGGTGCGCGAGAAGGTGCTGGCCCTGGCGCTTGAGTTCCGGCTGGTGAGCCAGTTCACCAGTTTCGTCGCGGTCGACAAGACGCCCGCCCGTTCCGCCGACGCCCGTCTCAAGTCCGGCGCGGTGCCGGCGCACTTCCCGGCCGGCTGGTCGCCCTCAGGCGTGTATGGCGAATTGCCGCAAGGCGCCACCGACACCCGCTGGCACCTGCTGCTCGGCGCCCTGGCGCTGGCCGCGTTCTTCCTCACCCGTACGCCGCGCGTACGCCAACTGACCATGAAGGGGTAAGCCATGGGAACCGTTTGCCACAACTGTCATCACAGCGAATTTCTTGGCGTCGAATGCGCCTGGCCGGCACCGGGGTGCATTGACCGCAGCACCACGCGCCGCCAGCGCTGGCTGTCCCGGGGGATCAAGGCCGTCGCGATCGCCAGCCTGCTCCTCGCGGTGCTGCAATTCGGCCAGGCCGGCTACATCCAGGCCAAGGCCTGGCTGGCGCAGACCCTGATCAGCCAGGCCTGGCAGAAGACGCTGGCCGGCGAAGGGCAGGTCAAGCCCTGGCCGTGGGCCGACACCTGGCCGGTCGCCCGCTTGCGGGTGCCCGCTCGCGGGGTCGATCTGTATGTGCTGGCCGGCAGCCAGGGCCGCACGCTGGCCTTCGGGCCGGGGCATGTGTTCGGCACGGCCGACCCCGGCGAGGCCGGCAACAGCGTGATCGGCGGGCACCGCGACACCCACTTCGCCTTCCTGCAATGGCTGCAGGCCGGGGATGCGGTGGCGGTGGAGATGCCTTCGGGCGAGGTGGCCACCTACCAGGTGACCGAGCAGCGGGTGGTCGACAAGGACGACACCGGCGTGATGGCGCCGGTGCCCGACGCGCCGCGGCTGACGCTGGTGACCTGCTATCCCTTCGACGCGTTGCGCGCCGGTGGCCCGCTGCGCTATGTGGTGACTGCCGAGCCGGTTGCGCCGGGCACGGCGATGTAGATCGCTGCGGCGATATCAGAACGACAAAGGCGCCCGCGGGGCGCCTTTGCTCGTT
The DNA here is from genome assembly GCA_008501585.1 of Pseudomonadota bacterium. Taxonomy (GTDB): domain Bacteria; phylum Pseudomonadota; class Gammaproteobacteria; order Burkholderiales; family Rhodocyclaceae; genus Nitrogeniibacter. The sequence continues at coordinate 91,644 of QQUN01000012.1, forward strand.
GGTGCCGGGGGCGTGCCCGAATCAGGCGCCCAGTTCGTAGCGCAGCAGGCCGCGCTTGCCGGCGCCGAGCTTGAGGGCGTGCTCTTCCATCGAAGTGCCCGAGCACAGTTGCAGGGTGTATTCACCGGCCGGCAGCGGGCCGAGGGTGATGTTGCCGTGTGCGCGTGCCAGCAGGATGCGCCGGCCGGCGGCGTCGAGCACCTTCACCTGGATCGCCTTCTCGGCGGCTTCGGTGCCGGCGGTGGCCGCCGGGCGCAGCTTGAGCGGGAACAACTCGGGATGTGCCTCGTCGGTGTCGCTCTGCCGCGTGCTGCGCTTGCTGGCCGCGCTGCTGACCGAGGGCTTCTCGGTCATGGCCGGGGCGGGCGAGGTGGCGGCGGTGGCCGCGGTGGGCACGGCCAGCGCCATGGCGGCGGTGCCGATGATCTTGCGGACGTTGCTTTCCGATCTACGGGTCATGCTGTGCTCCAGGTCGCCGCTGGCTCTAGGTGGCCGGCGGGCGTGTCAGGGGTCGGTCGAGGCTACTTTGGGGCGGTCTTGAAAACTTCAAGCCCCCTTCGTCAGCACTGTGGAACGCCAATGTGACCGGCATGATGTCGGCGAGTTCGCGATGGTTACAAATGTAAAGACAAAAGTACAAAAGGCCGTCGGCACCTGGCGGCGCCGACGGCCTTGCTCAGCCAGCCCGACCGGGATCAGGCGACCGCAGCAACCGATGCCGCAAGGATGTCCAGGCCCTCGTCGAGCGTGGCCTGCTCGATGGTCAGCGGCACCATCAGGCGCAGCACGTTGCCGTAGCTGCCGCAGGCGAGCAGCAGCAGGCCGCGGCGGAAGGCCTCGGCGATGACCGCGCGGGTCAGTTCGGCCGACGGTTTGGCCGGGTCGCCACCCTCGAAGAATTCCACCGCCACCATGGCGCCGAGGCCGCGCACGTCGCCGATGACGGCATGCTGCTTGGCGACGTCGCGCAGGCGTGACTGCATGTGCGCGCCGATCTCGGCGGCGCGCTCGCACAGCCCTTCGGCCTCTACCACGTCGAGCACCGCATGGGCGGCGGCGCAGGCGGTCGGGTGGCCGGCGTAGGTGCTGCCCAGGCCGCCCGGGGCGAGCGCGTCCATCACCTCGGCGCGACCGACCACCGCGGCGATCGGGAAGCCGCCGCCCAGGCCCTTGGCCAGGGTGGTGATGTCGCCGGCCACGCCGGCATGCTCCATGGCGAACAACTTGCCGGTGCGGGCGATGCCGGTCTGGATCTCGTCGGCGATGAGCAGGATGCCGTGCGCGTCGGCCAGCGCGCGCAGGCGCTGCAGGAACTCGGGCGGCGCCGGGTAGTAGCCGCCTTCGCCCTGCACCGGCTCGACGATGATGGCGGCGACGCGGTGGGCCTCGATGTCGCACTTGAAGAGCTGCTCGATGGCCTGGAAGCTGTCATCGATGCTCACGCCGTGCAGCGCGCAGGGGTAGGGCACATGGTAGATCTCGGCCGGGAAGGGGCCGACGCCGGCCTTGTAGGGGGCGATCTTGCCGGTCAGGCCGAGGGTCAGCAGGGTGCGGCCGTGAAAGCCGCCCTGGAAGGCGATCACGCCGGGGCGGCCGGTGGCGGCGCGGGCGATCTTGATGGCGTTTTCCACTGCTTCGGCGCCGGTGCTCATGAGCAGCGTCTTCTTGGCGAAGTCGCCGGGGGCCGCCGCATTGAGGCGCTCGGCCAGGCGCAGGTAGCCGTCATAGGCGACGACCTGGAAGCAGGTGTGGTTGTACTGGTGCAGCTGGGTTTCGACGGCCTGCACCACGGCCGGGTGGCTGTGGCCGGTGTTGACCACCGCGATGCCGGCGACGAAGTCGATGTAGCGGCGGCCTTCGACGTCCCAGATTTCGGCGTTCTTGGCGCCGCTGGCGAACAGGCCGTGGGCCTGGCCGACGCCGCGCGGCAGGGCGTTCTGGCGGCGGGCGAGCAGCTCGGCGTTGTTCAGGCCGGGGAGCTGGGTGTTTGCGTTCATGCGGTTCTCCGAGGTGTTGTTGTTGGCGACGGTGCTTACTGCACGCCGCCCATGCACAGGTATTTGATTTCGAGGTAGTCCTCGATGCCGTACTTGGAGCCTTCGCGGCCCAGGCCGGAGGACTTCATGCCGCCGAAGGGCGCCACTTCGGTGGAGATGATGCCGGTGTTGATGCCGACGATGCCGTACTCCAGCGCGCCCGACACCCGCCACACGCGGTTCATGCCTTCGGCGTAGAAGTAGGCGGCCAGGCCGAACTCGGTGTCGTTGGCCATGGCGATGGCTTCGGCCTCGTCCTTGAAGCGGAACAGCGGCGCCACCGGGCCGAAGGTTTCCTCGCGGGCGACCGCCATGGTGGGGGTCACGTCGGCCAGAATGGTCGGCTCGAAGAAGGTCCGGCCCAGCGCGTGGCGCTTGCCGCCGGCGACGATGCGGGCGCCTTTGGCCACGGCGTCGTTGATGTGCTCCTCGACCTTCTCGACCGCGTTCATGTCGATCAGCGGGCCCTGGCTGGTGCCGTCGTCGAGGCCGTTGCCGACCTTGAGCCCGGCGACTGCGGCGGCCAGCTTCTCGGCGAAGGCGTCGTACACGCCGTCCTGCACCAGCAGGCGGTTGGCGCACACGCAGGTCTGCCCGGTGTTGCGGTACTTGGAGGCCATGGCGCCCTGCACGGCGGCGTCGAGGTCGGCGTCGTCGAAGACGATGAAGGGGGCGTTGCCGCCCAGTTCGAGCGACAGCTTCTTGATCGTCGGCGCGCACTGGGCGGCCAGTTTGATGCCGATCTCGGTCGAGCCGGTGAAGGTCAGCTTGCGCACCGTGGGGTTGGCGGTCAGCTCGCCGCCGATGGCGGTGGCCGAGCCGGTGACCACGCTGAACACGCCGCGGGGCACGCCGGCGCGCTCGGCCAGCACCGCCAGCGCGAGCGCCGAGAACGGGGTCTGGCTGGCGGGCTTGAGCACCATGGTGCAACCGGCGGCCAGGGCCGGGCCGGCTTTGCGGGTGATCATCGCGGCGGGGAAGTTCCACGGCGTGATCGCGGCGCACACGCCGATCGGCTCCTTGGTGACGACGATGCGCTTGTCCGGCTGGTGGCCGGGGATCACGTCGCCGTAGATGCGCTTGCCTTCCTCGGCGAACCACTCGATGAAGGAGGCGGCGTACAGCACCTCGCCACGCGCTTCGGTCAGCGGCTTGCCCTGCTCGGCGGTCATCAGCACCGCGAGGTCGTCCTGGTTGGCGACGATCAGGTCGAACCAGCGGCGCAGCACTTTGGCGCGATCACCGGCGGTGCGCGCGCGCCAGGCCGGCCAGGCGGCGTCGGCGGCGGCGATGGCGCGGCGGGTTTCGTCCGCACCCATGCGCGGCACCTGGCCGAGCGTCTCGCCGGTGGCGGGGTTGGTCACGGGCAGGGTCTCGCCGTTGTCGGCGTCACGCCAGGCGCCGTCGATATAGGCCTGCTGGCGCAGCAGGCCGGGGTCCTTGAGTGTCAGGCTCATGTCGGTTTCCGTTGTTTGGGGTGGGGGTCAGGTGCTGCGGGCGCCGCGAATGCGCTCGTTGCGCCGTCGCAGCCATTCGAGGGTGATCAGCATCAGCGTGGACAGCACGATCAGGATGGTGGCCACGGCGGCGATGGTGGGGCTGATGTTCTCGCGGATGCCGCTGAACATCTGGCGCGGCAGCGTGGCCTGCTGCGGGCTGGCCATGAACAGCGTGACCACCACCTCGTCGAAGGAGGTGGCGAAGGCGAACAGCCCGCCGGAGATCACGCCCGGCGCCACCAGCGGCAGGGTGACGCGGAAGAAGGCGGTCACCGGGTTGGCGCCGAGGCTGGCCGCGGCGCGCACCATGTTGAAGTCGAAGCCCTGCAGCGTGGCGGTGACGGTGGTGATGACGAAGGGCACGCCGAGCACCGCGTGCGAGAGGATCAGCCCGGTGTAGGTGCCGGTCAGCCCGAGCGGGGCGAAGAACAGGTACATGGCCACGCCGACGATGACCAGTGGCACCACCATCGGCGAGATCAGCACCGCCATCAGCAGCGTCTTGCCGGGGAAGTCGCTGCGCACCAGGCCGATCGAGGCCAGGGTGCCCAGCGCCATGGCGATCACCGTGGCCGCCGGCGAGACGATCAGGCTGTTCTTGAGCGATTGCTGCCAGGCCGGTGAGGTCAGGAAATCCTCGTACCAGCGCAGCGAGAAGCCCGACATCGGGTACATCAGGAAGCTGTCGGCATTGAAGGACAGCGGGATGATGACCAGGATCGGCAGCACCAGGAAGGCCAGCACCAGGCCGACCAGCACGCGCAGGCCGATGTACCAGGCGCGTTCGACAGGGGAAGCGTAGGCGTTCATGCGACGACTCCTCAGAACTTGTGAATAAATCTACTGCGCGTGCCGATTGCTGCGTTGCTCACTCGCTCACTCCTCGCCTATCCAATCGATATGTCTCGTCGTTCGCTCGCTCGCGCCTTGCACTCGGCCCTGCTCGCTACGATTTCTTCACAAGTTCTTAACGCCCGGCCGGGGCCTGGCTGGCCCCCAGGCGGCGGGCGTAGAACACGTACAGCACCAGGGTGGCGGCGAGCAGCACGGCGGACAGCGCGGCGGCCATGCCCCAGTTGATGGTCTGGTTGGTGTAGAAGGCGATGAAGTAGCTGACCATCTGCTCCTTCGGGCTGCCCAGCAGCGCGGGCGTGATGTAGTAGCCCATGCAGATGATGAACACCAGCAGCGTGCCGGCGCCGATGCCGGGCAGGGTCTGCGGGAAATACACCTTCCAGAAGCTCTTGAACGGCGGGCAGCCCAGCGACATGGCGGCGCGCATGTAGACCGGCGAGATGCCCTTCATTACCGAATACAGCGGCAGCACCATGAAGGGCAGCAGGATGTGCACCATGGCGATGTACACGCCGAGGCGGTTGAATACCAGCTGCAGCGGTGAGTCGGTGAGGCCCAGCGCCATCAGCGCCTGGTTGACCAGGCCGTCGTTCTGCAGCAGCACGATCCAGGCGGCCACGCGCACCAGCACCGAGGTCCAGAAGGGCAGCAGCACGAAGATCATCAGGCTGTTGCTCTTGTCCTGCGGCAGATTGGCCATCAGGTAGGCGACCGGGAAGCCGAGCAGCAGGCAGCAGGCGGCGACGATCAGGCTCATCCAGAAGGTGCGCCCGAGGATGTCGAGGTAGATCGACTCTTCCGGCGGCGTGGCGCTCAGGCTGCCGTCGGCGTCGATCGTCAGGTCCAGCGCCGAGAGCATGTAGAAGGCGGTGTAGGGCGCGCCGGTGCGCTTGATGGCCAGCCAGATGTCGACATCGCTCCAGCGCGAGTCGATGGTCATCAGCGCGCCTTGCGCATCGACGCCCTCGGCCAGCGGCATCTTGCGCGCGGTCTTCATGATCAGCGAACGGTAGCCGGGCGTCTCGCGGTTGAGCCGCTTGGCGGCCGCGCCCAGTTCGGGCGTGCCGCGGATCGCGGCCAGCTCGCCGGCCAGTGCGGCATAGGCCTCGGCCGGCGGCAGTTCGTCGCCCGACCAGTGCTTGAGCACGGCGAGCGTCTGCGGCAGGGCGCCGTGCACTTCGGGGTTGTCGACGCTGCGCTTGAGCAGCGCGGCGATCGGCCAGATGAAGGCGATGACGAGAAACAGCGCCAGCGGCAGGATCAGGGCACCGTACAGCAGCTTGCGGCGCCGTTCGGCACGACGCAGCCGTTGCTTGAGGCCGACGACGGACTCGGTCGGGGCAGCGTCAAGGGGCAGGGTGTCAGTCGACATGGGCGTTTTCCGGAGCGAGGGGCGGGTCCGCCCGGAGGCAGACCCGCGCAGACATCGGACCCGCCGGCGCCGGGCCGGCGGGGCACGGGCTCAGCGGGCGGCCCAGGCGTTGAAGCGCTGCTCCAGGTCTTCGCCGTACTCGACCCAGAACTCGGTGTTGCTCGGCAGGGCGCCCTCCAGGTTGGCCGGGGCGGTGGGCAGGTCGGCGGCGACCTTGGCATCCATCATGCCGACCGCGCCCTTGTGCGTCGGGCCGTAGGGGATCAGCGCGGCGTACTGGCTCTGCGGCTTGGCCTGGCTGGCGAAGCGGATGAACTCATAGGCCTCCTTGATGCGCGGCGAGCCGGCCGGGATGGCCCAGGAGTCGACGTCATAGACGCCGCCGTTCCAGACGATCTTGAGGTTCTTGCCTTCGGCCTGGGCGGCGGCGATGCGGCCGTTGTAGGCCGAGCTCATGACCATGTCGCCGGAGGCGAGCATCTGCGGCGGTTGGGCACCGGCCTCCCACCACTGGATGTGCGGCTTGATTTCATCGAGCTTCTTGAAGGCGCGGTCGACCCCGGCGGGGGTGGCCAGCACGGTGTACACATCGGCCGGCTTGACGCCGTCGGCGAGCAGGGCGAACTCCAGCGTGAACTTGGCGCCCTTGCGCATGCCGCGCTTGCCGGGGATGCGCTTGACGTCCCAGAAGTCGGCCCACGAGGTGGGCGCCTGCTTGAGTTTGTCGGCGTTGTAGGCCAGCACCGTGGACCACACGAAGGTGCCGATACCGCATTCGCCCACGGCCTTGCCGATGAAGTCGGCCTTGCTGCCGATCTTGCTGTAGTCGAGCTTTTCGTACAGCCCTTCCTCGCAGCCGCGCGCCAGTTCGGGCGATTCGACCTCGACCACGTCCCAGGTGACGTTCCGGGTCTCGACCATGGCCTTGATCTTGGCCTGCTCGCCGTTGTATTCGCCGGCGATGATCTTGATGCCGCTGGCGGCCGAAAACGGCGCGTAGTAGGCCGCTTGCTGCGCTTGCTGGTTGGCGCCGCCGAAGGAAATGACCGTCAGGTCGGCGTGGGCGGCGCCGCTCAGGACGGCGGTGCCGATCAGGGCGACGGTGGAAATCAGTTTCATGGGATGTCTCCTTGGTTTTTTGCGTTGTGGTAGCGGGTGAAGCGATCGGTCAGGCCGGCATCGGGGCCAGCGCACGGATGTGTTCGGGGGCGATTTCGACGTGCACCAGCTGGCCGGCACCGGGGCTGCGGTCGAGCCGCGACACCGGCGTCTTGACGGTGAAGGTGGTGCTGCCGGCGACGCGCAGGCGGATGCGCAGGTGGTCGCCCAGGTAGATTAGCTCTTCGACCTGCGCCGGCAGGCGGTTGGCGCCGTCGGCGTCGGCGACGATGCGCACCCGCTCCGGCCGGATCGACAGCATCGCCGCCTCGCCGCTGCGCCCGACGCCGCCGTTGGCTGCCTTGAGGAAGCTGCCGTCGGCCAGGCGCACGCCGCAGCTGTCGCCATCGTCTTGCTCGATGCGTCCGTCGAGCGCGTTGTTTTCGCCGATGAAACTGGCGACGAAGGCGTTGGCCGGCGCGTCGTAGAGCGCGTCGGGCCGATCGATCTGCTGGATGACGCCCTTGTCGAAGACGGCGATGCGGTCCGACATGGTCAGCGCCTCGCTCTGGTCGTGGGTGACGAAGACGAAGGTCACGCCGAGGCTCTGGTGGATGTGCTTGATCTCCAGCTGCATGTGCTCGCGCAGCTGCTTGTCGAGCGCGCCGAGCGGCTCGTCCATGAGCACCAGCTTGGGCTCGAACACCAGCGCCCGGGCCAGCGCGATGCGCTGCTGCTGGCCGCCCGACAGTTGCTGCGGGTAGCGGCCGGCGAAGTCCTGCAGCTGCACCATCGCCAGCGCGCGCTTGACCTTGGCGTCGATCTCGGCGGCCGGCAGCTTGCGCACGGCCAGCGGAAAGCGCAGGTTTTCGCCGACGGTCATGTGCGGGAACAGGGCGTAGTTCTGGAACACCATGCCGATGCCGCGCTTGTGCGGCGGCACGGTGTCGATGCGCTGGCCGTCGAGGCGGATCTCGCCGCCGGTCGGCGTCTCGAAGCCGGCGAGCATCATCAGGCAGGTGGTCTTGCCGGAGCCGGAGGGACCCAGCAGGGTGAGGAATTCGCCCCGGGCGATGTCGAGGTTGAGATCCTTGACGATGAGGTTCTCGCCGTCGTACGTCTTCTGGACTCGGCGGAAGGTGACGATCGGGTCTGCGATGGGCTGCATGTCAGCTCCTTTGGCGCGCTGGATCGGTGCCGCGTGCGGCAACAGGTGAGGCAGTGTAAGCGCATAATTGTCTCGAAACGGGAACCAATATGAATGCATTTGAAGGAACCAATCGGAGCGGCCATGGATGCGGAACTGGTATGTGAGTTGATTGCCCAGCGCTTGTGGAGCCAGCCGGGTGCGTCCCTGCTCAAGACCCGCCTGTACCTGGTGCTGCGCCAGGCCATCCTCGATGGCGGCATCCCGACCGGCATCAAGCTGCCGCCCTCGCGCATGCTCGCCGACGCCCTCTCGCTCGGGCGCAACACCGTGGTGCGCGCCTACGACCAGTTGCTGGTCGAGGGCTATCTGGAAACCCGGGTGGGCGACGGCACCTATGTGGTCGAGTCGCTTGCCGTGCCCGGCCGGCGGGCCGCCGGCGCACCGCCCCGACCGGCCGTGGCGCCCGATCTGCTGTCCTTGCGCGGGCGCCGCATCGCCAGCATGGGCACCTCCAGCTCGGTGCAGCACGGCGCCTTCATGCCCGGCATCCCGGACACCGAGCACTTTCCCTTCGCCACCTGGCGCCGGCTGCTGTCCAAGTATGTGCGCCGTGAGCAGTCGCACCTGCTGAACTATGGCGTGGGCGGCTTCGGGCCCCTGCGCGCGGAGCTGGCCGACTATCTGCGGGCGACCCGCCTGATTCAGTGCGAGCCGCGGCAGGTGATGATCTTCAACGGCACCCACCAGGCCATCGACCTGTGTGCCCGCCTGCTGTGCGACGCCGGCGACCGGGTGTGGATGGAGGAGCCGGGCTACTGGGGGGCGCGCACCGTGCTGCAGGCGGCCGGGCTGCAGGCCGAGCCGATCGCGCTCGACGACAAGGGCATCGCCCCGACCGAGGCCGATTGGGAGTGCCCGCCGCGCCTGGTGTTCATGTCGCCCTCCAGCCAGTATCCGACCGGCATCGTGCTGTCGCTCGAGCGCCGGCTCGAACTGCTGGCCAAGGCGCGCGAGCACAATGCCTGGCTGATCGAGGACGACTACGACAACGAGCTGCGCTACCACAACCGGCCGGTGGCCTCGCTGTTCGGCCTCGATGGCGCCGAGCGGGTGATCTACCTGGGTACCTTCAGCAAGGTGATGTACCCCGGCCTGCGCCTGGCCTACCTGGTGGTGCCGCCGGCGCTGGTCGACGCCTTTGCTGCCGGCAATGCCGAGATGTACCGCGAGGGCCGGCTGACCGAGCAGGCCGCGCTGGCCGAGTTCATCGCCGAGGGGCATTTCGCCGCCCACCTCAAGCGCATGCGCGCCATCTACCGCGAGCGTCGCGACGCCTTGCGCGACATCCTCGGCGAACGCCTCGGCGAGGCCCTGACCGCCTCCGGCGGCGATGCCGGCCTGCACCTGCTCTACTATTTCAACCAGGCCGTGCCCGATGCGCCGCTGGCGGCGGCGAGCATGGCGCGGGGGGTCGTGTTCCGGCCGCTGTCGATCTATTACCTCGACCCCGCACGGGCGCGTAGCGGCATGAATCTGGGCTATGCCTGCGTGCCGATGGCCCGTATCGGCCCGGCGGCCGACATCCTGTGCCAGGTCCTCGAACAAGGCTTTGCCGACGCCGGCCGCAGCGGCGCGAGGGGCTGATAGAATCGTCCCCTTCGATCGCCTCCATGCAAGGACGGAGCCGGCCTGTGCCGGCGAACAGGGCTATGTCAGGAACGCTGTTTATCGTCACCGCGCCGTCCGGCGCGGGCAAGACCACGCTGGTCAAGGGCCTGCTTGAACGGGATGCCTCGGTGCACCTGTCGATCTCCTACACCACCCGGACGCCGCGCCCCGGCGAGGCCGACGGACGCGAATACCACTTCGTCGATGTGGCCAAATTCCGCGAGTTGCGCGATCGCGGCGAATTTCTCGAGTGGGCCGAGGTGCATGGCAACTACTACGCCACCTCGCGCGTCTGGCTGCAGGCGCAGATCGAGGCCGGGCGCGACATGTTGCTGGAAATCGACTGGCAGGGCGCGCAGCAGGTGCGCAAGGCCTTCCCCGGGGCGGTGGGTGTTTTTGTGCTACCCCCTTCGACCGAGGAGCTCGAACGCCGCCTGCGCGGGCGGGGCACCGACAGCGAGGATGTGATCGGCCGGCGATTGCTCGCCGCGCGGGGCGAGATGCGCCATGTGGCCGAGTTCGATTACGTTATAATTAACAACGAATTGCCCGCAGCGCTGGATGATCTGGTGGCTGTCGTGCGCGCCGCCCGGCTGCGCTATGCCAACCAGCATGCGCGTCACCTGACCTATTTTGATTTCCTCGAGAAGGACTGAACGTTCATGGCCCGTATTACCGTTGAAGATTGCCTCAAGAAGATCCCCAATCGCTTCCAGCTCACGCTGGCAGCGACCTACCGTGCCCGTCAGCTGACCGCGGGCAACGAGCCGCAGATCGAGATCGATCGCGCCGACCGCGACAAGCCGACGGTGATCGCGCTGCGCGAGATCGAAGCGGGCAAGGTCGGCCTGGAAGTGCTCAACCGGGGTCAGGCCTGAGCGTGCGATGACGCACCGCGCGGTCGGCACCTGAACTGAGCAGATCAGCTTTCCATGGATGTCGGCCGCCCTGTGCCCGCACCCTTCGGGCCGCCCGCGTCCAGCGTGCCCGCGCTGGATTTCGAGCGGCTGAAGGCCAAGATCAGTACCTATCTGCGGCCTGAGGATGTCGGCCGCGTCGAGGCGGCCTACCATTTCTCGGCGGCCGCCCACACCGGGCAGTACCGCATCAGCGGCGAGCCCTACATCACCCACCCCGTCGCCGTCACCGAACTGGTGGCGGAGTGGAATCTCGATGCCCAGGCGCTGACCGCCGCCTTGCTGCATGACGTGATGGAGGACACCTCCGTCACCAAGGCCGAGATCACCGAACGCTTCGGCCGGGTCACCGCCGAGCTGGTCGATGGGCTGTCCAAGCTCGACAAGATCGAGTTCCGCTCGCAGGAAGAAGCGCAGGCCGAGAACTTCCGCAAGATGCTGCTGGCGATGGCCACCGATCTGCGGGTCATCCTGATCAAGCTGGCCGACCGTCTGCACAACATGCGCACGCTCGACTATGTGCGCCCCGCCAAGCGTCGGCGCATCGCCAGCGAAACCCTCGAGATCTACGCGCCGATCGCCAACCGGCTGGGCCTCAACGGCCTGTACCGCGAGTTGCAGGAACTGTCGTTCATGCATAAGCACCCGCTGCGCTACCAGGTGCTGTCCAAGGCCATCAAGGCGGCCCGCGGCAACCGGCGCGAGGTGGTGGGCAAGGTGCTGACGGCGCTCGAGGCGCGCCTGCCGCAGTGGGGCATCTCGGCCGAGATCCAGGGGCGCGAGAAGCATCTCTACGGCATCTACCGCAAGATGATCGAGAAGCGCCTGTCGTTCTCGCAGGTGCTCGACATCTACGGCTTCCGCGTCATCGTGCCCGATGTGCCCTCGTGCTACCTGACCATCGGTTCGCTGCACGCGCTGTACAAGCCGGTGCCGGGCAAGTTCAAGGACTACATCGCGATCCCCAAGGCCAACGGCTACCAGTCGCTGCACACCACCCTGATCGGCCCCTACGGCACGCCGGTCGAGGTGCAGGTGCGCACCCGCGCGATGCACCATGTGGCCGAGTCGGGCGTGGCCTCGCACTGGCTCTACAAGGACGACGAATCGAGCCTGTCGGAGCTGCACCAGAAGACCCACTCCTGGCTGCAGTCGCTGATCGACCTGCAGTCGGCCTCGGCCGAGGCCACCGAGTTCCTCGAGCATGTGAAGATCGACCTGTTCCCGAGCGAGGTCTATGCCTTCACGCCGAAGGGGCGGATCCTGTCGCTGCAGCGGGGCTCCACGCCGGTCGACTTTGCCTATGCGGTGCACACCGACATCGGCAATCGTTGCGTGGCCTGCCGGGTCAACGGTGATCTGGTGCCGCTGCGCACCGAGTTGCGCAATGGCGATCAGGTCGAAATCATCACGGCCGCCCACGCCAGCCCCAATCCGGCCTGGCTGGCCTATGTCCGCACTGGCAAGGCGCGGGCGCAGATCCGCCACTTCCTCAAGTCGGCCCAGCATGACGAGGCCGTCGCCCTCGGCGAGCGCCTGCTCAACCAGGCGCTGCGCGAGCATGGGCTGACCCTGGGCCAGATCAGCATGTTCGCCTGGGACCGCTTCCTCGGTGACGCCGGGGTGCGCGACCGGCGCGAGATGTTTGCCGATATCGGGCTGGGCAAGCGCTTGCCGGTGATCGTCGCGCGGCGCGTGGCCGAGGCGCAGGACCAGGAGTCCGGCCGGCCCAACGTGATCAAGCCCAAGCCGCTTGGCGCGGTGTTGATCCGCGGCAGCGAGGGCACGGCGGTGCAGCTGGCCAAGTGCTGCCACCCGATCCCGGGCGACCATATCATCGCCACCATCCGCAAGGGCCAGGGGCTGGAGGTGCACGTGGACGACTGCGCGGTGGTGGCGCGCCGGCGTGGCGACCGCGGGCGCTGGATCGATGTGGGCTGGGAGCCGGCCGAAGGGCGCTTGTTCGAGGCGGCGATCCGGGTGCTGACCATCGACAACCGCGGCGTGCTGGCCAAGGTGGCGGCGGCGATTGCCGACGCCGACGCCAACATCCTCAACGTCACCATGGATGTCGAACAGGCGCCGTATACCGCCTTGCAGTTTGTGCTCGAGGTCGAAAACCGGGTGCATCTGGCGCGGGTCATCCGGGCCGTGCGGGTGCAGCAGTCGGTGACCCGGGTGTCGCGCCTCAAGGGCGAGCTGCGGCGCTGAAGCGCTGGCGCATTGGCGGCGACTTGCCTAGAATCGCGTCGCTGAGTCAGGAGAGAGCGATGGCACTGTACGAATCCGAACACACCAAATTCATGCGCGAATGGATGGCCAACCATCCGGACGAGCGTCAGGAACAGCAGGCCGGCCGTGCCCTGTGGTGGGACAAACCGCAGGACGCCGAGGCCCGGGCGCGCAACAACGACGCCAAGGTGCCGAGCAAGCCCTACTACTATCAGACGGATTGATGCGTCCGGCACCATCGAACGCGGCGCCTGCTTGCGCCGCCTGATGCCTTGACGCTGCCGCGCCGACTCGCGGTGGTGGATCTGGAGACGACCGGGGCCCACCCGGTCCGCGACCGGATCACCGAAATCGCCATCGTCCTGCTCGAGGACGGGCGGGAGGTCGAGCGCTGGAGTTCGCTGGTCAGGCCCGGGGTGCCGATCCCGGCCACGATCCAGAATTTCACCGGCATCACCGATGCCATGGTGGCCGATGCGCCCGACTTCGCCGAGCTTGCCGAGCCCGTTCTCGCCTTGCTGGACGATGCCGTGTTCGTGGCGCACAACGCGCGCTTCGACTACGGCTTTCTCAAGACGGCCTTCGCCGCGCTGGACACGCCCTTTGATGCGGCGGTGCTGTGCACCGTCAAACTCTCGCGCGCGCTCTACCCCCAGCACCACCGCCATGGCCTCGATGCGCTCATCGAGCGCCACGGCCTGCAGTGCTCGGCGCGTCACCGCGCCATGGGCGATGCCGAGGCGCTGAGCCAGTTTCTCGACCAGGTCCGTCAGGCCTTCCCGGCCGACACCCTGGCCCGGGCGGTCGAACGTGCCATGAAACAGCCGGCCCGCCCGCCCGGCCTGCCCGACGGCGTCCTCGAAGGCATGCCGGACAGCCCCGGCGTGTACTTCTTTTTCGGCGAGAACGACCTGCCGCTGTACATCGGCAAGAGCAAGCGCATGCGCACCCGGGTGATGTCGCACTTTGGCGCCACGCGCCTGAGCGGCAAGGAGGCCGATCTGGCGCGCCAGGTGCGGCGGGTGGAGTGGGAGCAGACGGCGGGTGAGCTGGGCGCACTGTTGCTCGAAGCCTGCCTGGTCAAGCACGACGCGCCCCTGCACAACCGTCAGCTGCGCAAGAACGAAGCGGTGTTCGGCCTGCGCCTTCTGCCGAGCAACAAGCGCAAGGCCACGGTGCTGGAGCGGGTGCCGCTCAGCGGTGGCGACCCACGCGGCTGGACGGATGTGCATGGCGCTTTCCGCACTCGCAAGGAAGCCGACAACCTGCTGCGCGAGCTGGCCTATCTCTACCAGTTGTGTCCGCGACGGCTGGGGCTCGACAGCAGCCGCAGCGGCGCCTGCATGGCGCATCAGATGAAGCGCTGTGCCGGCGTGTGCGCGGGCAAGGAAACCCCCGCCGAGCACGACGCGCGTCTGGCCGGGGCGCTCGCGGGCAAGGGGCTCAAGCCCTGGCCGTGGGCGGGGCCGGTGTTGGTCGGCGAGCAGGATCCGGCCACCGGGTTGAGCGCCTTTCACCTGCTCGACGCGTGGTGCTACCTGGCCACCGAAGACACCGCCGACGCGGCCCGCGACCAGCTCGCCACGGCGACCTACGCCTTCGACCTGGATATCTACCGGCTGCTCCTGCGCTGGTTCGACGCGCCGGCGCACCGCCAGGCCGTCCGCCTCGCCGCGGATTGACGCGCGCGTTCGAGCGCGCTTTCCCGGGCTAGTTTGATCGCAATCAAGTCAAACGGCTGTTGGCGGGTGTCCAATAAGAACCCACACGGTTTCTAGGGACTTTTGGTCCGTCATGGATGTCGCCCGTCGCGGTTTTCTCCGCGGCCGTTTTCGCCAAGTCGCTGCGCAAGCCCGCCCGCCATGGGCGTTGGCCGAGGCCGAGTTCGTCCAGCGCTGTTCGCGCTGCGACGATTGTGTGAGCGCTTGCCCGACCGGGGTGGTGCGCATTGGCGACGGGGGGTTTCCGACGATCGATTTCGCCCATGGCGAGTGCACCTTCTGCGGTGATTGCGCCACGGCCTGCGAAAGCGGTGCGATCCGGCGTGATGCGGGTGTGCCGGCGTGGGCCATGAAGGCCCGTCTGGGTGATGCGTGTGTGGCCCGCAAGGGCGTGGAATGCCGGATTTGTGGCGAGAACTGTGAAGCCGGCGCCATTCGTTTCCGGCCGGCGCTGGGCGGCATTTCCCGGCCGGCGCTGGATGCAGTGGCATGTACTGGCTGTGGCGCCTGCGTGGCGCCGTGTCCTGTCGGCGCCATCGCCGTCAGCAACCCGATGGAGAGTCAATGATGAAAATCGCAAGTCTTGTGGTTCGGGTCGCCCCCGAACACATCCGGGCGCTGACCGAGGCGCTACTGGAAATCCCCGGCGTCGAGGTGCATGGCGCATCGCCTGAGCAGGGTCGCTTGATCGTGACCGTGGAGGACGGCGAGGGCTACTCGACGATGGATTCCATTCTGGCGGTCAACCTGAACAAGATGGTGCTCGGGGTGACGATGGCATATGAATATACCGATGAAGGTCTCGAATTGCAGGAACAGGAGGCGTGAAATGACTATGGATCGACGTGGTTTCATCAAGGCCAATGCCGTTGCGGCGGCTGCGGCAACAGCGGGGATCAGCCTGCCTGTGACGGCACAGGCAGCCAACGCAACGGCGACGGATGTGCGCTGGGACAAGGCGGCCTGCCGCTTCTGCGGCACCGGCTGTTCGGTGCTGGTGGGCGTGCAGAACGGGCGCGTGGTGGCCACCCAGGGTGACCCGGATGCGCCGGTGAACCGGGGCCTGAACTGTATCAAGGGCTACTTCCTGTCCAAGATCATGTACGGCGAGGATCGCCTCACCAAGCCGCTGCTGCGCATGAAGAACGGCAAGTTCGACAAGAACGGCGAATTCACGCCGATCTCGTGGGACCAGGCCTTCGACATCATGGCCGAGAAATGGAAGGCGGCCATCGCCAACGACCTGAAAGCCAACGCCGGCAAGCCGGCCGATCAGCTCACCTCGAGCATCGGCATGTTCGGTTCCGGCCAGTGGACGGTGTGGGAAGGCTATGCCGCCGCCAAGCTGTGGAAGGCCGGCTTCCGCTCCAACAACATCGACCCGAACGCGCGCCACTGCATGGCCTCGGCCGTGGCCGGCTTCATCCGCACCTTCGGCATCGACGAGCCGATGGGCTGCTATGACGACATCGAGAACGCCGACGCCTTCGTGCTGTGGGGTTCGAACATGGCGGAGATGCACCCGATCCTGTGGTCGCGCCTGACCGATCGGCGCCTGACCCACAAGGGCAGCGAAGTGCATGTGCTCTCCACCTTCGAGCACCGCTCCTTCGAACTCGCCGACAACGGCATGATCTTCACCCCGAACACCGACCTGGCGATCCTCAACTACATCGCCAACTACATCATCCAGAACAAGGCGGTGAACCTGGAGTTCGTGCAGAAGCATGTCAACTTCAAGAAGGGCAAGGATGACATCGGCTTTGGCCTGCGTCCGACCGACGCGCGCGAAAAGGCCGCCAAGAACGCCGACAAGGCCGGCGCCGCCGACCCGATCAGCTTCGAGGAGTACGCCGCCTTCGTGTCCGAGTACACGCTCGAGAAGACTGCCAAGCTCTCCGGCGTGCCGGCCGAGCGCCTCGAGAAGCTCGCCCAGCTGTATGCCGACCCGAGCAAGAAGATCGTCTCGTTCTGGACCATGGGTTTCAACCAGCACACCCGCGGGACCTGGGCGAACAACATGATCTACAACATCCACCTGCTGACCGGCAAGATCTCGACCCCGGGGTCGGGCCCGTTCTCGCTGACCGGCCAGCCGTCGGCGTGCGGTACGGCGCGTGAAGTGGGCACCTTTGCCCACCGCCTGCCGGCCGATCTGGTGGTGATGAATCCGGCCCACCGCGCCACGTCCGAGAAGATCTGGAAACTGCCCGAGGGCTTCCTCAACGGCAAGATCGGCTTCCATGCCGTGCTCCAGAGCCGCATGCTGAAAGACGGCAAGATCAGCTGCTACTGGACCTCGACCACCAACAACATGCAGGCCGGTCCGAACATCAACGACGAGATCTACCCGGGCTGGCGCAACGAGAAGGCCTTTGTGGTGGTCTCCGACTGCTACCCGACCGTCTCCGCCCTGTCGGCCGACCTGATCCTGCCGACCGCCATGTGGACCGAGAAGGAAGGGGCCTACGGCAACGCCGAGCGCCGCACCCAGTTCTGGCGCCAGCAGGTGGCGGCGCCGGGCGAGGCCAAGTCCGACCTGTGGCAGTACATCGAGTTTGCCAAGCGCTTCAAGGTCGAGGAAGTGTGGCCGGCCGAGATGATCGCCAAGATGCCGGAGTACAAGGGCAAGACCCTGTACGACGTGCTCTACGCCAACGGCCAGGTCAACAAATACCCGCTGTCGGATGTCGCCAAGGCCAACGATCACGCCTGGGGCGGCTACATGAACGACGAGTCCAAGGAACTGGGCTACTACCTGCAGAAGGGCTTGTTCGAAGAATACGCCGCCTTCGGCCGTGGCCATGGTCACGACCTGGCTGACTTCGACGCCTACCACAAGGCCCGCGGCCTGCGCTGGCCGGTGGTCGATGGCAAGGAAACGCTGTGGCGCTTCCGCGAGGGCTACGACCCGTATGTCGAGAAGGGCTCGGACGTGCAGTTCTACGGCCACAAGGACAAGCGTGCCGTGGTCTTTGCGCTGCCCTACGAGGATCCTCCCGAGATGCCGGACGCCGAGTACGACATGTGGTTGTGCACCGGCCGTGTGCTGGAGCACTGGCACACCGGCTCGATGACCCGCCGGGTGCCCGAGCTGCACCGTTCGGTGCCGGAGGCGCAAGTCTTCATGCACCCGGACGACGCGGCACGGCGTGGCCTGCAGCGCGGCATGAACGTGAAGGTGAGCTCACGGCGCGGCGACATGGTGGCGCAACTGGAAACCCGCGGCCGCAACAAGCCGCCGGTCGGCCTGATCTTCGTGCCCTTCTTCGACGAAGGCCGCCTGGTGAACAAGCTGACGCTCGACGCCACCTGCCCGATCTCGAAAGAGACCGACTTCAAGAAGTGCGCCGTCAAGGTGACCAAGGCCTGATGTCGACAATGTAAGTGAATGAGGGCCGGACCGCGCGGGGCAATCCACCGCCCCGCGTGAGCGGCCGCACACCATGAGCACGCAATCCACTCGTCCTTCCGACAGCAGCAAGGCTGGCCAGGCGCGTCGCCGTTTCCTCAAGGAAATGGCCGGCGCGGCAGGCGGCGCCTGCATGCTGGCCCTGGGGGTTGGCTTGTATGGTGCGGAAGCGTCGGCCCGACCGGCCGAGGCCATCCGGCCGCCCGGTGCGCTGCCCGAGTCGGACTTCCTGGCCGCCTGCGTGCGCTGTGGCCTGTGTGTGCGCGACTGCCCGTTCGACACCTTGAAGCTCTCCGAGCTGGGCGACAACGTGGCCACCGGCACGCCCTTCTTCGAGGGGCGCAAGGTGCCTTGCGAGATGTGTGACGACATCCCCTGCGTGAAGGCCTGTCCGACCGGTGCGCTCGATCGCGAGCTGACCGACATCGGCAAGGCGCGCATGGGGCTGGCGGTGCTCATCGACCAGGAAACCTGTCTCAACTTCCTCGGCCTGCGCTGCGATGTGTGTTACCGCGTGTGCCCGGTCATCGACAAGGCCATCACGCTCGAGCTGGTGCACAACCCGCGCTCCGACCGGCATGCCATGCTGCTGCCGACGGTGCATTCGGATCACTGCACCGGCTGCGGCAAGTGCGAGCATGCCTGTGTCCTGCCTGAGGCGGCGATCAAGGTGTTGCCGCACAAGCTGGCGCAGGGCAAGTCGGCCGAGCACTACCGCAAGGGCTGGGTGGAGCGCGAGGCGGCCGGCGGCTCGCTGATCGGCGAGCAGCAGCAGTTGCCGATGCGCGGGCTGGAAGATCGCAAGTATGGCGATACGCGGGTTGCCCCCGGCTATGTACCGCCGGCGGCGCAGCCAGCCAGGCCCGGCGGCATTGACTCGGGGTGGAAGCCATGAGCGCGGCCAGTCAAACCGGCACCAATGTGCCGCCCGTCTCGGGGCGCAGCGCGGTGATGATGCGTCCCGGCGCCGAGGCGGTCATCGAGAAGGGGTGGGTCAGGGCGCACAAATGGCTGCTGCTGCGCCGGCTGACGCAGCTGGGCATCCTGGCGCTGTTCATGCTCGGGCCGTGGTTCGGGCTGTGGATCGTCAAGGGCAATCTGTCGTCGAGCCTCACGCTGGGCGTGCTGCCGCTGACCGACCCCTACCTGTTGCTGCAGTCGGTGGCGGCGGGGCAGGTGCCGTACAAGGAGGCCTTGCTGGGTGGGGGCATCGTGGCGGCGTTCTATCTGCTGTTCGGTGGGCGGCTGTTCTGCTCCTGGGTGTGCCCGGTCAACATGGTGACCGATGCCGCGGCGTGGCTGCGGCGGCGGCTGGGGCTCAAGGGCGGCAAGGTGCCCAGCGAATACACGCGCTACTGGCTGCTCGGCCTCACCGTGCTGGCCTCGGCGCTGACCGGGGCCATGGCCTGGGAGTGGGTGAATCCGGTGTCGATGCTGCATCGCGGGCTGATCTTCGGATTCGGCCTGTCGTGGGGCATCGTGCTCGGCGTGTTTCTTTACGATCTGCTGATCGCCAGCCGCGGCTGGTGTGGCCATGTGTGCCCGATGGGCGCGTTCTACGGCGTACTGAACAAGACGGCGTTGATCAGGGTCACGGCAGACCGGCGGTCGCGCTGCGACGATTGCATGGACTGTTTTGCTGTGTGTCCGGAGCCGCAGGTGATCCGGCCGGCATTGAAGGCGGTGGCGCAGGACCACCCATTGATTCTTGACCAAGACTGTACCAGCTGTGGGCGTTGCATCGACGTTTGCAGCAAGGATGTATTCAGATTGACCACCCGATTCGATAGGAGCGAGTCATGAAAAACAAGACCCGTAATCTCGTAGTCGCCTTGCTGGCAACCATGAGCCTGGGCATTTCTCTCGGCGTTCAGGCCGCTGATGGCGTCCAGTCCCTGCGGGGACGGGATGTGGCAGACCCGGAGTTGCCGCCGGGCGGCTATGTCGTGGAGAAGGACCACGCGCCGATCCCGCGCGACTATGTGCAGCAGCCGCCGCTGATCCCGCACAAGATCGACGGCTATACGGTGACCACCAATTTCAACAAGTGCATGGACTGTCACTCCTGGACCCGCTACCGCGAGACCGGGGCGACCAAGGTCAGCCTGACTCACTTCAAGGATCGCGACGGCAAGGAGTTGTCGAACATCTCGCCGCGGCGCTACTTCTGCAACCAGTGCCATGTGCCGCAGACCGATGCCCCGGCGCTGGTCGAGAACACCTTCAAGAAAGCCGAAGGCTTGCGCTAACCGTCGCGTCAAAGGAGTAAGACATGAGCTACGACAATAACAAGGGCGGTCTATGGGGACGCCTGCGCGGGGCCGGGCTCGGGCTGGTGTTGCTGGTGTTTGTGGCGGGCATCCTGTTCTGGGGTGGTTTCAACACCGCCATGGAATGGACCAACCGCGAGGCGTTCTGCATCTCCTGCCACGAGATGGAGGCCAACGTCTATCAGGAGTATCGCAACACCATCCACTACGCCAACCGCAGCGGTGTGCGGGCGACCTGCCCGGACTGCCATGTGCCGAAGGACTGGACGCACAAGATCATCCGCAAGATCCAGGCCTCCAAGGAGCTCTGGCACCACTTCCTCGGCACGGTCGACACCCCCGAGAAGTTCAACGCCAAACGCCTGCAGCTGGCGCAGAACGAGTGGAACCGGATGAAGGCCACCGACTCGCGGGAGTGCCGTAACTGCCACAACTTCGAGTACTTCGACTACTCGATCCAGGGGCGTCGTTCGACCCGCATGCACCAGGACGGCTTCGCCGAAGGCAAGACCTGCATCGACTGCCACAAGGGGATCGCACACTCCCTGCCGGCCGTGGAGCAGGACATCGGCAGCGACAAGGGCGGTGCCGCACCAGACGTGTTCCATCCGACGGAAGAAAAGCCGGCGGGCGGTCAGTCCTGACCCTGTCGGAGCAGTACGAATCGGGCAGAAGGGCCGCGCGAGCGGCCCTTTTTTTCGCGTCGCTCATTTGATTTCACACATATCCTTTTACGCAGCAATGTGATTGAATCGCGGCCATGCTGGAAGTCACCGAACTCGCCTGTTTGCGCGGCGATCGCATGTTGTTTGCCAATGTGGCCCTGACCGTCCGACCCGGCGAGCTGGTGCGCATTGCCGGCCCCAACGGAGTCGGCAAGACGAGTCTGCTGCGCCTGCTGTGCGGCCTGGCGCTGCCCGAGCACGGGCAGGTGTGCTGGAAGGGCGTGCCGCTGGCGCAAGGCCGCGAGGCCTTTCATCGCGACGCGCTCTATCTTGGCCACGCCGCCGCCCTCAACGACCTGCTGACGCCGCAGGAAAACCTGCGCTTTGCCGCCGCCTGCCACGGGCTGGGCGTCGATGCCGGCGCCTGTGAGCTGGCGCTCGAACGCATCGGCCTTGGCCCGCAGCGCGAGCTGCCGGCCAAGGTGCTGTCCCAGGGGCAGCGCCGGCGCGTTGGACTGGCCCGGCTGTATCTGTCCGAGAACGTCCCGCTGTGGATCCTCGACGAGCCCTTCACCGCGCTCGACGTGGCCGCGGTGCGCGACCTGGCCGACTGGCTCGACCGGCACTGCGCACGCGGCGGCATGGTCATCATGACCACCCACCAGGACGTGCCCTTTGCCACGCCGATGCGTACCTTTGACCTGGCGGAGTCGGCATGCTGAGCGTCTTCCTCGAAGTCCTGCGCCGCGACCTGCTGCTGGCCTGGCGCAACCGCGCCGATGTGCTGGTCACACTCGCCTTCTTCACCATCGTCGCCTGCCTGTTCCCCTTTGGCGTTGGCGCCGAACCCAACCTGTTGCGCACCATCGCGCCGGGCGTGCTGTGGGTCGCCGCCTTGCTCGCCACCCTGCTGTCGCTGCACCGGGTGTTTTCGCAGGACCACGCCGACGGGGTGCTCGAACAGCTGCTGCTCTCGCCCGAGCCGACCGTGCTGTGGGTGCTCGCCAAGGTGCTGGCGCACTGGCTGACCACCGCGGTGCCGCTGATTGTCGCCGCGCCGGCGCTGGCTTTGCTGTTTGACATGACGCAAAGCGCCACCGAGGTGCTGATCCTATCCTTGCTGCTCGGTACCCCGATTCTGTCGCTGCTGGGCGGGGTTGGCGCGGCGCTGACGCTGGGCCTGCGGGGCGGTGGCATGTTGCTGGCCCTGCTGGTGCTCCCGCTGTTCGTGCCGATCCTGATCTTCGGTGCCGGCGCGGTGGATGCCTACCTCGCCGGGACGGGCGCCACGGCCCACTTGATGCTGCTGGGCGGTGGCTCCCTCGGGGCGCTGGCGCTGGCGCCGTGGGCGTGTGCCGCCGCCTTGCGAATCGCGGTAGAGTAAGGCCCCGAAAAAACAAGCGGTTGCCGGTGCAGCCGCTGATACTGACCTGTGAAGGCCATGGAATCCGGACAACGCTTCAGCCTCTTTCGTTATGCCGCACCGCACCTGTTCTATCCGCTGGCGGGGCGCCTGGCGCCCTGGTTTGCCGCCGCGGCCGTCATCCTGACGCTGGTCGGCCTGTATCTGGGCTTCTTCGTGGCGCCGACCGATGCCGTGCAGGGCGAGGTCTATCGCGTCATCTTCATCCATGTGCCGGCGGCCTGGATGTCCATGTTCATCTACCTGATCATGGCCTTCTGGTCGGCGGTCGGCGTGGTCTTCAATACCCGCCTGTCGGCGATGATGGCGCAGGCGCTGGCCCCCACCGGGGCAATGTTCTGCTTCGTCGCCCTCTGGACCGGCGCGCTGTGGGGCCGCCCGACCTGGGGTGCCTACTGGGTGTGGGACGCACGGCTGACCTCGCAGCTGCTGCTGCTGTTCCTTTACTTTGGCTTCATCGCGCTGACCCGCGCGATCGAGGACCCGCGCCGCGCCGATCGCGCCGGCGCCATCCTGGCGCTGGTCGGCGCGGTCAACGTGCCGATCATCTATTTCTCGGTCAAGTGGTGGAACACCCTGCACCAGGGCGCCTCGGTCAGCCTGACCAAGGCGCCGAGCATGGCCACCACCATGCTGATGGCCATGCTGGTGATGGCGCTGGCCTCGTGGGCCTACACCATCGCCGTGGTGCTGTGGCGGGTACGCCCGCTGATCCTTGAGCGCGAACGGCATACCGAATGGGTCGGCGACGTCCTCGAGACGGCGGAGGGGCGGGCATGAACTGGCAATCGTGGTCGGACTTCTGGTCCATGGGCGGGGCGGCATTCTTCGTCTGGGGTTCCTATGGCGTCACCTTTGCCTTGATCGCGCTGGAACTTGTGGTGGTGTTGCGCCGTCGGAAGCAAGTGGTACATCGGTTGCAGCGGCTGCGTCAGGCCATGAAGGCCAGTGCGCGGCGCAAGGAGATTCAACAATGAAAGCCAGACAGAAACGTCTGATCCTCGTGGTGGCAGGCGTGGCCCTGCTCGGTGGCGCCGTGGCGCTGGTCCTCTCGGCCTTCCAGCAGAACCTGGTGTTCTTCCATACGCCGACCGAAGTGGCCGAAGGCAAGGCGCCGACCGGGCGCACCTTCCGCATCGGTGGCATGGTCGAGGACGGCTCGATCAAGCGCGACGCCGACGGCATCACCGTCCGCTTCGCCATCACCGACACCGCCAAGTCGATTCCGGTGGCCTACAAGGGGCCGCTGCCTGACCTGTTCAAGGAGGGCAAGGGGGCCGTGGTGCAGGGCGCGCTCGGTGCCGACGGCCAGTTCGCGGCCACCGAGGTGCTGGCCAAGCACGACGAGAACTACATGCCGCCCGAAGCCCAGGACGCCATCGACCAGGCCCACAAGACTGCGGCAACGGTGGCCCAATGATCCCCGAGCTCGGACATTTCGCCCTCATCCTCGCGTTCCTGGTCGCCCTCATCCAGGGCGTGGTGCCGCTGGTCGGCGCCCAGCAGTACCGCACCCCGCTGATCGCCGTGGCGCGGCCGGCGGCGCTGGCGCAGTTCGCCTTCATGGCGCTGTCCTTCGCCTGTCTGACCTGGGCCTTCGTGGCCAACGACTTCTCGGTCGAGTACGTCGCCCAGCACTCCAACACCAAGCTGCCCATCCACTACCGCATCACCGGCGTGTGGGGCAGCCATGAAGGCTCGCTGCTGCTGTGGGGGCTGATTCTCTCCGGCTGGACGCTCGCGGTGGCGGCCTTCTCCCGCGCCTTGCCCGATATCTTCGTCGCCCGCGTGCTCGGTGTGCTCGGCCTGGTCAGCGGCGGCTTCATGTCCTTCATCCTGTTCACCTCCAACCCCTTCACCCGCCTGCTGCCGGCCGTGGCCGAGGGGCAGGACCTGAACCCGCTGCTGCAAGACCCGGGCATGATCATCCACCCGCCGCTGCTCTACATGGGCTACGTGGGCTTCTCGGTGGCCTTCGCCTTTGCCATCGCGGCGCTGATCTCCGGCCGGCTCGACGCCGCCTGGGCGCGCTGGTCGCGCCCCTGGACGAGCGTGGCCTGGGTGTTCCTGACGCTGGGCATCGCGGTCGGTTCCGGCTGGGCCTATTACGAACTGGGCTGGGGCGGCTGGTGGTTCTGGGACCCGGTCGAGAACGCCTCCTTCATGCCCTGGCTGGTCGGCACAGCACTGATCCACTCGCTGGCGGTGACCGAAAAGCGCGGCGCCTTCCGCAGCTGGACGGTGTTGCTGGCGATTGCCGCCTTCTCGCTGTCGCTGCTCGGCACCTTCCTGGTGCGTTCCGGCGTGCTTACCTCGGTGCACGCCTTCGCCACCGACCCGCGCCGCGGCATGTACATCCTCGGCCTGCTGGTGCTGGTGATCGGCATCTCGCTGATGCTCTTCGCCTGGCGCGCACCGCGCCTCGCCGGCGGTGGCAAGTTCGCCCTGGTGTCGCGTGAATCGGTCTTGCTGGCCAACAACGTGTTGCTGTCGGTGGTGGCCACCTCGGTGTTGCTCGGCACGCTGTATCCCTTGTTCCTCGATGCACTCAACCTGGGCAAGATCTCGGTCGGCCCGCCGTACTTCGAGTCGGTGTTCCTGCCGCTGATGGTGCCGGTGGTGGTGCTCATGGCCCTCGGCCCGCTGCTGCGCTGGAAAGGCCATGATGTCGGCGCCATTGCCGCCAAGCTGGCCCCGTGGCTGATCGGCAGCGTGGCGCTCGGCGTGGCCGGTGCCTGGCTGGCCGGCGTGATGAGCTGGCGCATGATCGTCGGCATGACACTCGCCGCCTGGGTGCTGATCGTCAGTGCCGTGTTGCTGATCGAGCGCCTGCGCGAACGGCCGGGTGCCGCTGCCGGCGCCCGCTTGCGCGGCATCACCCGCGCCTGGTGGGGGATGTGGATGGCGCACGTGGGCATTGGCGTGTTCATCATCGGCGTGGCCATGGTCAACGGTACGCAGTCCAACATCGACGTGAAGATGCAGGTGGGCGACACGGCAACCCTGGCCGGCTACACCTTCGAGCTGACCGCCATCACCGATGCGCCGGGACCGAACTACGCGGCCGCGCGCGGCACCTTGAACGTGACCCGCAACGGCAAGCCGGTGGCCGAGCTGACGCCCGAAAAACGCATCTACCTCGCGCGCCAGATGCCGATGACCGAGGCCTCGCTGGATATCGGCCTGTTTGGCGACATCTACGCCTCGATGGGCGAGATGATCGATGACACCACCTGGATCGTGCGCCTGTACTACAAGCCCTTCATCAGCTGGATCTGGGTCGGCTGCCTGTTGATGGCCGTGGGGGGCGGGCTGGCCGCGGCCGACCGGCGCTATCGCCGCCTGGCGGCGCGTACCGCGCCCGAGGCCGGCGCACGTCAAACTGCCTGAAGAGTCCCATGAAAGCCAAGTTTCTCGTCCCGCTGTTCCTGTTCCTGTTGCTGGTTGGTTTCCTCGGCTTCGGGCTCAGCCTGAACCCGCGCGAAGTGCCCTCGCCGCTGATCAACAAACCCGCGCCGGATTTCACCCTGGCGCGGCTCGACAACCCCGAGCAATCGCTCGGCCTGGCCGACATGCGCGGCCAGGTGTGGCTGCTCAACGTGTGGGCCTCGTGGTGCGTGGCCTGCCGCCAGGAGCACCCGGTGCTGGTGGCCTTGTCCAAGCGTAAGGAAGTGCCCATCGTCGGCCTCAACTACAAGGAAGTGCGCGGTGACGGCGGCATCGACATGCGCAAGATTCCGGAGCAGAACGAGTTGCCGATGGCCATCGACCGCGCCCGCGACTGGTTGCAGAGCCACGGCGACCCCTACGATGTGAGCATTCTCGACATCAACGGCCGCGTCGGCATCGACTTCGGTGTGTATGGCGTGCCGGAGACCTTCCTCATCGACAAGAAGGGCGTGATTCGTTACAAGCACATCGGCCCGATCACGCCCGACGCGCTGCGCGACACCATCCTGCCCAAAGTGGCCGCCCTCAAGGCGGAATCCTGATCATGCGACGTTTCCTTCTGGCCTGCGGGCTGTCTTTGTTCGCGCTCGCCGGATACGCCGACACGGCGGCGCCGGTGGCGGCCGACCCGGTGCTCGAAGAGCGGGTGATGGCGCTGTCCCACAAGTTGCGCTGTCTGGTGTGCCAGAACCAGTCGATCGCCGAATCCGACGCCGACCTGGCGGTGGATCTGCGCACCCAGGTGCGCGAACAACTGAGCGCCGGCAAGAGTGAAGACGAGATCGCCGACTACATGGTGGCCCGCTATGGCGACTTCGTGCTCTATGAGCCGCCCATGCGTGCCAGCACCCTGCTGCTGTGGCTCGGCCCGATCGTGCTGGCGGTGGTCGGCATCGGCGTGCTGATGGTGCGCCTCGCCCGCCGCAACAAGGAGAGCGCCCCGGCGCTCGATGAGGCACAGCGCGCACGTGCGCGTGCGTTGCTTGAAAAAGACGACAACAACGGAACACAGGCATGAGTAGTTTCATCGTATTTGCCGGGCTGCTCGTGGTGGGCGCCCTGTTGATGGTCGTGGTGCCGCTGTTCCGCAACATGTCGAGCGCGCAGTCGAACGACGACGCCAATGCGCTGCAGGCCCGGACGGCCCTGTCGGTGCTGCGCGAACAACTGGCCGAACTCGACGCCGATGTCGCCGCCGGCGACATGTCGCAGGCCGACTACCAGCGCACCCGCGAGGAACTCGAGCGCCGCGCGCTCGACGAGGGTGAAACCCGTTCGGGCACGCTGAGCGCCAAGCCGGCGCGCGCCTGGGGCATTGCCACGGCGCTGCTGCTGCCGGTGCTGGCGGCGGTCATCTATGTCGAGATCGGCACGCCCGAAGGGCTCGATCCGACCCAGGCGGGCAGCGCCGATACCCACGAAGTGACCCAGGCCCAGGTCGAAGAGATGGTGGCGACCCTGGCCGAGCGCCTCAAGCAGGATCCGGAGAACGCCGAGGGCTGGTTCATGCTGGCCCGCTCCTACAACGCCATGGGGCGCTTCACCGAGGCCGCCGCGGCCTATGGCGAACTGGCCAAGCGCATGCCGGAGGAGCCGCAGGTGTACGCCGACTGGGCCGATGCGCTGGCGGCGGCCAACAACCGCTCGCTGGCCGGCGAGCCGGCGCGCCTGATCGAAAAGGCCTTGTCGCTCGACCCGGACAACATCAAGGCGCTGGCCCTGTCGGGCAGCGCAGCCTTCCAGGCGTCGGATTTTGCCAAGGCGGCAGCACAGTGGGAGCGCATGCTCGCCCAGCTGCCGGCCGACAGCGAGCTGGCGGCCTCGATCCGCCAGGGCATCGCCGAGGCACGCCAGCAGGCCGGCATGGCGCCGATGGCCAAGGCGCCGGCGCCGGCGCCCGCCGCGGCCGGCACGGGCATCACGCTGAGCGGGACGGTGGCGCTGTCGCCGGCCATGGCCGACAAGGCCAGCCCGGCGGATGTGGTGTTCATCTACGTGCGCCCGGAAGGCGGCGGCATGCCCTTCGCCATCGTGCGCAAGACGGTGGCCGACCTGCCGGTGAGCTTCGACTTCGCCGGTGTGCCCTCGATGGCCGGGGATCGTCCGATCCCGGCCAAGGTCGAGATCGGCGCGCGCATCTCCAAGAGTGGCAATGCCGGTGCCCGGCCGGGCGACCTGGACAGCCTGGCGCTGGCCGTGCCGCCGGATGCGGCAGGGGTCAATCTGTTGATCGAGACCGAGATCGCGCAGTAAGCGCGACCGGCCGGCCGCACGATGAAGAACCCGGGCTCGCCCGGGTTTTTTTCGTCTCAGTCGGCCAGAACCGGTGCCGGGCTGTCCACCCCGGCGAACCAGGTGCTCTGGATCGCCTCGTGCACCCGGATGAAGCCCAGTTGCAGTTCGTCGATGAAGGCATGCAGGCGGTCAGGCGACTCGGCCAGGTGGGCGACGTCTTCGGTGGCCAGCATGCCTTGCAGCTCGGTGACGCGCTGGCAGGGCAGGGTGCTGCGGGGCAGGGTGTACAGCTTGCGGTGCAGGTTGCTCAGGCAGCGGTACAGCGCGCGGGGGAAGAGCGGATCGAGCAGGATGAAGCGCACCACGTCGGGCCCGCGCACGCGCAGGCGCACCTGCTGGCGGTACATCTGGTAGGCCGACAGCGACTTGAGCACACTCATCCACTGCAGGTTCTCGAAGGGCGTCAGGTCGTCCGGCGTGCGTGGCAGGAGGTTGGCCGAGCGCACGTCGAGGATGCGCGAGATCATGTCGGCGCGCTCAAGATAGCCGCCGACGGCGCAGAAGGTGCGCGCCGGGGTGTTGCTGAGGCTGCCGTCGAGCATGCCGGTGAGGGCTTGCGAGCCGCGGATGACGATGCGCAGGAAATCGTCGAGGCGGCGCAGGTCGATGGCGCCGCTGAAGACTTCGCTGCTCTCGAGGAACAGGCGGTTCACCTCTTCCCACACCTCGCGCGGCATGACTTCGCGCGTGGTGCGCAGGTTCTCGCGCGCGGCGGCGAGCGCGCCGAGGATGGAGCCGGCGTAGCGGCGGTCGGCGCACAGGAAGGTCAGGACGCTGGCGGCCTCGCGGTCGGTGTAGTAGCGGTTGTAGACCTCGTCGGCGCCGCTGATCGAGATCAGCGACGACCAGCCCAGCTGGGTCGTGCCCGGAAAGTCGAGCATCAGGTGGCGGCTGACCCGCACCAGGCGCGCGGTGTCTTCGGCGCGCTCGAGGTAGCGCGCCATCCAGTACAGGTTTTCGGCAACGCGTGACAGCATGATCAGCTCCCTTGTCCGGTAATGTCGACGATCCAGGTGTCCTTGCTGCCGCCACCCTGCGAGGAGTTGACCACCAGCGAGCCCTTGACCAGGGCAACGCGGGTCAGCCCGCCGGTGGTGACATAGGTGTCGTTGGCGGAGGACAGGATGAACGGGCGCAGATCGACATGGCGCGGCTCGACCGTGTCGTCGGTCAGCGTGGGCGTGACCGACAGGCTGAGCGTGGGCTGGGCCATGTAGTTGCGGGGATCGGCCTTGATCAGCTCGGCGAACTTGGCCTGTTGCTCGGGTGTCGAGTGCGGGCCGACCAGCATGCCGTAGCCGCCGGACTCGTTGGCCGGCTTGACCACCAGTTTGTCGAGGTTGGCCAGTACGTATTCGCGGTCGGCCTCGCGCATGCACAGGTAGCTGGGCACATTGGGCAGGATCGGCTCGGCGCCGAGGTAGTAGCGGATGATCTCCGGCACATAGGCATAGACCACCTTGTCGTCGGCCACCCCCGCGCCCGGCGCATTGCACAGTGCGACGTTGCCATTGCGCCAGGCGCGCATGACCCCTGGCACGCCGAGGGCGGATTCGGGGTTGAACACTTCGGGGTCGATGAACAGGTCGTCCACCCGGCGGTAGATCACATCGACATGCACCAGGCCGTCGATGGTGCGCATGTACACGCAGTCATCGGTGCCGACGATCAGGTCGGAGCCTTCGACCAGATCGACGCCCATCTGCTGGGCGAGGAAGGCGTGCTCGTAGTAGGCCGAGTTGTAGATGCCCGGCGTCAGCACCACGATGTTCGGTTCGGCGATCTGCCGTGGCGACATCGAGGCCAGCATGTCGTAGAGCTGGGCGGGGTAGTCGTCCACCGGCAGGATGCGGCCGGTCTGGAACAGCTCGGGCATCACCCGCTTGGTGACGTTGCGGTTTTCCAGCATGTAGGAGACGCCGGAGGGGATGCGCAGGTTGTCTTCGAGCACATAGATGGTGCCGTCCTTGTCGCGCACCAGGTCGGAGCCGCAGATGTGGGCCCATACCCCGCCCGGTGGCCGGATGCCGACGCACTGCTGGCGGAAGTTGACCGATTGTTCGAGCAGTTCGGCGGGAAACACCCCGTCCTTGATGATCTGCTGGTCGTTGTACAGATCGTCGATGAACATGTTCAGCGCCTTGACGCGCTGCTTGAGGCCGGCCTCGACATGCGCCCATTCGTCGCTGGGGATGATGCGGGGCACGATGTCGAAGGGCCAGGCGCGGTCGATCATGTCGCCGTCGGAGTACACCGTGAAGGTGATACCCATTACCTGGATCGCCACTTCGGCCGCGGTTTTCAGGTCGCGCACCTCCTTCGGGTCGAGCGATCCGAGGTATTCGCACAGGCTTTTTGCCGCCGGTCGCGGCGCACCCGGCCCGGCCAGCAATTCGTCGTAGAGGCCTTTGCAGGCGTAGTCGTTCCAGTCGATATGCGGCATGGCTCCTCCCTAAGGGTTGCGCACGCGGAAGGCTCCGCGATGCACCTGTTTGGGGCGCTGGCGTCCCCGATTTGGCGTCGGGCACACCGCACCAGTATACGCCTGCGGCCTGCGGCGGCTTGCCGGACGGGTTTTTTCCTGTGGTGTCCGTGTCTTGCGTCGCCCCGGGCGGTGCGGACGGCAGTCCGCGCGCTCAGCTTTGTCGCAGTAGTTGCAAGAAGCGTTCCGGGGGCAGTGCGGGGTGGTACCAGTAGCCCTGGCCGATGTCGCAGCCATAGCCGCGCAGCTGCGCCTGCTGCGCGGCGGTTTCCACGCCTTCGGCAATCACCTGCAGGCCGAGGTTGTGGCCGAGCTGGACGATGGTGCGCACGATGGTGTCGCTGTCGGGGTCGCAGCCGAGGTCGGCGACGAAGGCGCGATCGATCTTCAGGTGATTGACCGGGAAGCGCTTGAGATAGGCGAGGCTCGAGTAGCCGGTGCCGAAATCGTCGACCGACAGGGCAACACCGAGGGAGGCCAGGCCGGCCAGGGTCTCGCGCGTGGTGATGTTGTCTTCCATGAGCACCGACTCGGTGATCTCGATGACCAGCTGCGCCGGGGCCAGGCCGGTGTCATGTAGGACGGTGCGCACCTGTTCGGTCAGGCCGGGCCGGCGGAACTGCACCGCCGACAGGTTGACCGAGACCGGGATCGGCCGGCCGAGTGTTTGCGCCCAGCCTGCCGCTTCGGTGCACGCGGCGCGCAGGGCCAGTTCGCCGAGGCGCTGGATATGGCCGAATTTCTCTGCCACCGGGATGAAGGTGTCGGGCGGGATGGCCGTGCCGTCCGGCTCGATCCAGCGTGCCAGTGCCTCGGCACCGAGGAGTGCGCCGCTGGCCAGATCGAACTGCGGTTGATACCACAGCCGGATCCGCCCGTCGCGCAACGCCGGGCCCATGCGGGCTTCGAGGTCGAACTGGTTCTCCAGCTCGCGGTTCATTTCGGTGGAGAAGAAGCGATAGTCACCGCGGCCGCTGTTCTTCACCTGATACAGCGCCACATCGGCCTTCTGCAGCAGGGTTTCGACCGTTTCGCCGTCGTCGGGGAACATCGCCACCCCCATCGACACCGAGATGCGCAGCGAACGGCCGTCCAGCGCCACCGGTTCGTCCATTTCGCGTAGCAGCTTGTCGCAGACATGGGCGGCATCGCTGGCGTTCTGGAGTTCGGGCAGCAGGATCACGAACTCGTCACCGCCTTGCCGGCTGATGGTGTCGGTCTCGCGCAGGTGCGGCATCATCCGCCCGGCCACGGCGATCAGCAGCAGATCGCCCACCGGGTGGCCGAGGGTGTCGTTGACGGTCTTGAAGTGGTCCAGGTCGAGGAAGATCACCGCCACGCGGTGCTTCATCCGGCGTGCGCGGGTGATGGCGCGTTCGAGCCGGTCGGCCAGCAGCGTGCGGTTGGGCAGGCCGGTGAGCGTGTCGTGGGTCGCCATGTGGCGAATGTGTTCCTGCGCGAGTCGTTGCTCGGTGATGTCCTGCATCGTGGCAATGAAGCGCAGCGGCTCGCCGGACGGGCTGCGCCGGACCACCTGACCGCGCTCGCGCACCCAGATGATGCTGTCGTCGGCACGGAGCATGCGGTGGTGGCTGTCGAAGTGCGGCGTGCGGCCCGACAGGTGCTGTTGCAGCAATGACATGACCCGCGGCCGGTCGGTCGGGTGGATATGGGCTTCGCGGATGCCGGGGTCGTTGGCGGTGCCGTCGAGGCCGAGCATGGCCTGCCAGCCCGGGGCGTAGAAGGCGGCGTCGCGGCGCAGGTCGAGATCCCACACCCCTTGCCCGGCGCTGTCCAGCGCCAGGTGCCAGCGCTGTTCGAACTCGGCCAGGGTGTCGCGTTGCTTGCGGTACAGGCCCATGGTCCACATCAGCCCGAGCAGCGCGGCGCTCAGCAGGGCGAGCGCCGCCAGGGTGCCCCAGACTTGCGCGGTATAGCGCTCGTACAGCGTCGGGGTGTCGTCGATCAGCACCGCGCCGGCGGGCAGGCGGGCCCGCGGGATGTGCCAGCGTTGCAGTTGCGGCCACTGGTAGCGCGGCGGGGCCGGCATCCGCTGGACCGATGGCCCTGGCGTGTCGCCCTGCAGGGCTTGCCGGGTGAGGGCGGCCACGGTGTGCCCGGTGTGGCGGCCGACCGAGACGTTGCCGCCGATGCAGCGGCTGTTCTGCAGCACGGTCTCGTAGATGCAGAACATCGGTGCATTGGCGACCTCGCCGATCCGCTCGCCGAACTCGGCCGGGATGATGCGGCGGCCCGTGCCGTCGCGGGTGGCGCGCAGATACAGCAGTGTGGTGCCGGCCGGGGTGGTGCGAAGGGCGTCGAGCAGCGCCTCGGCGTCGTCCACCTCGATGAAGCGCAGATCCACCTGCTTGCTCAGGGCCGCCAGTTGCTCACGCGCGGCGGCCAGCACGGCCATGTCGCCGCGCCCGGTGCCGGCGATCACCCACAGTGCCCGGGTGTCGGGCAGCATCGTCAGCGCCGCGTGGGCGGTCTCGGCAATGGCGAGGGTGTGACGCAGGGTGAACCGGTTCGGGGCGTCCTCGATGGGTGGGTCGATGAAATCGCCCTCGATCTGGATGACCGGGCCGGTGCTCAGCCAGGCACCATGCTCGGCGTGGAAGCGCCGTGCGGACAGGCCGTTGAGGATCACCGCATCGAAGGGGGGCGCCTCGCCGTACTTGAGCCGCAGGGCCTGGTTGAGCAGCCGCGCCTGGTCGGGCCGGTAGTGTCCGGTCATGTCGAGGTAGAGCGGTTCGAACCGGATGGCGGCGTGATCGGCGCTGTGCTTGAAGCCCGCGCGCAGGCCCTCTTCAAGCAGCACTTCGTACGGGGTGTCGCGGTGGCCGAAGAAAATGGTCAACACCCGGGCGGCGGACGACGTGTCGGCATGTGCCGCGCCGAACGAGGGCAGCACCAGGCAGGCAAGCAGCAGGAGGCGGAGTCGAAGCATCCTGGTTCCCGGTTACGGTGGCGTCGGCACGGTGGCGCAAGGCCGCGGTGCTCGGGGCATGGTATCGCCTCCTGCCCGGCGAGAGCGAGGCCGCGCCGCGGGCGGCACGGTGCGCCCGCCGGAAGGACGACCGGTGGCGCTCAGTGGCTTGCGGACGGGCGGATCGGCGTGACCGGCGCGTTGATGGTGTGTTCGCTGCCGTCGGCAAAGATCAAAGTGATCTGTGCGACGGAATCCGCCACGAGGGGCCGCTTGAGGCCGATCAGCATGACATGCTTGCCCCCCGGGGCGAGCACGGCCTGCGCGCCGGCGGCGATGTCGATGCCCTCGATGCGGCGCATGCGCATGATCTCGCCATCGCGGATATGGTCGTGCAGTTCGACGGTCTGGGCGAGCTCGCTGCGTGCGCCCACCAGGCGCACGGGGGTGGCGGCGGTATTGACGACGGTGAGGAAGGCTGCCGAGTTGGGCGCGGCGGCCGGCATCAGGCGGACATGGGCCGCTTCGACCGCGATGCCGTCGGCCATGCCGGCTGCGACGGTGAGCGGGCTGAGGGCGGCGAGGGCGAGCGCGGCGGCGAGGCGTAGGGCGGTCATGCGGGCATCTCTTCTCAGGAGGCGTGCGGGCGCACGCGGAGGCTCATTTTAACGGTGCCGGGGCCGGTGCATCGTTTGCGTGCGCCGAGTCGAACACGAAGGGCAGCAGATAGCGCGTGCGCCCGTAGTCGACAGCCAGCAGCGCCTGCCACTGCATGGCGCCGGTGATGCATACCGACAGCGCCGTCTGGCCTTCGAAGTCCTGCTTGCCGACCGGCAGCAGTTGCGGCTGGTTGGCGGCCATCTTCATGGTGGTGCCGTTGAGGTCGACTGCGACGCGGTCGGGTGTCTCGCCGGTAAAGCGCGCGCTCAGCGTCAGGTCTTCCATGACCGGGATGGGGTGGGGGCTGATGGCGAAGCGCACGGTGGCGCCGTTGGGTAGCGCCTCGGTGCAGGGGCCGGCGTTGAGGTCGCAGGCGGCCCGCGGCAACAACACCTCGGCGGGCGGCGCGGTCCATTGATGCCACCCGTACCAGGCCGCCGCCAGCAGGGCCAGGAGGGCGCCGAGTGCGGTGAGTTTCGGGGTCAGCGAACGGAGGCTTTCGGTCATGAGTACGACGGCGGTGATATCGCCCGGAGGCGCGTGGTGCCTTGATTGGCGAGGCCTCAAGAGTAAGTGCGGCAGTTCGTCGCATAAATTGACAAACATCAACGTTAGTAAAACCTGATGCGCGCAACATGTGCGGCAAATTATCGCAGTGTGGTATCGGCGACGATTTGCGCGTTTGTGCTGTATCCGAACTTTCTGTTCAGGGAGAGAAGAATATGAAGACACGTATCAAGCAGGCGGTCGGACTGGCGCTTGCGGCTGGCTTCGGTCTGGCAGCGACCTCTTCGGCCTTTGCCGCCGAATCGCTGCAGGACGTGATGAAGCGCCGCGGGCTGTCCCAGCAAGACCTGTTGGCGGCTGCCAAGACCTATGTGCCGACGGGCAAGCGCGATGAGTTCCTCGCGTTCAGCTCGGGCGGCCAGTCGGGTCAAATCATTGTGTATGGCATCCCGTCCATGCGCATCCTCAAGTACATCGCGGTGTTTACGCCGGAACCGTGGCAGGGCTACGGCTTCGACGAAAGCTCCAAGGCCGTGCTCAAGCAGGGCTGGATCGATGGCAAGGAAATCACCTGGGGCGATACGCACCACCCGGCCATCTCCGAGACGCAGGGCCAGTATGACGGCCAGTTCCTGTTCATCAACGACAAGGCCAACCCGCGCCTGGCGGTGATCGACCTGCGTGACTTCGAGACCAAGCAGATCGTGCAGAACCCGATCTACAAGTCCGAGCACGGTGGCGCCTTCGTGACGCCGAACACCGAGTACGTGATCGAGGCAGCACAGTACGCCTCGCCGCTGGCCAACCAGAAATTCGAGCCGCTCACCTCGTTCAACGACAAGTACCGGGGTGGCGTGACCTACTGGAAGTTCGACCGCCACGAGGGCCGCCTGGTCCCGGACGAGTCGTTCTCCTTCGAACTGCCGCCGTACTCGCAGGACTTGTCCGATGCCGGCAAGGGCCCGTCGGAAGGCTGGGCCTTCACCAACTCGTTCTGCTCCGAGCGCTATGTCGGCGGTATCGAGAAGGGTCGTCCGCCGTATGAAGCCGGTTGCTCCGCCAAGGACACCGACTACCTGCACGTGATGAACTGGAAGAAGGCTGCCGAGCTGGTCAAGGCCGGCAAGGCCACCAAGATCAACGGCCACAACGTGCTGCCGATCGACGTGGCGGTCAAGGAAGGCGTGCTCTTCCTGGTGCCCGAGCCCAAGTCCCCGCACGGTGTCGACGTGACGCCGGACGGCAAGTTCATGGTCGTCTCCGGCAAGCTCGACACGCACGTGTCGGTGTACAGCTTCGAGAAGATCCAGGCTGCCATCAAGGCCAACAAGTTCGAATCGAAAGATCCGTACGGCATCCCCGTGATCGCCATGAAGGATGCGCTGCACACCCAGGTCGAACTCGGCCTCGGCCCCCTGCACACCCAGTACGACGCCAAGACCTGCGTGGCCTACACCTCGCTGTATGTGGATTCGCAGGTTGCCAAGTGGAACTACTGCGAAGGCAAGGTGCTCGACAAGCTCAGCGTGCACTACAACATCGGCCACCTGATGACCATGGAAGGCGATTCCATGGCACCGAAGGGCAAGTACCTGGTGGCGCTCAACAAGCTGTCCATCGACCGCTTCAACCCGGTCGGCCCGCTGCATCCGCAGAACCACCAGCTCATCGACATCAGCAACGACAAGATGCAGCTGCTGTACGACATGCCGCTGCCGCTGGGCGAGCCGCACTACGTGGTCGCGATTCAGGCTGACAAGCTCAAGCCGGCCGTGCGCTACAAAGTGGGTACCGACAGCCGCACCGACAAGCCGCACCCGGGTGCCGTCAAGGCCGGTCAGGAAAAGACCGTCCGCAACGGCAACAAGGTCGAGGTCTTCGGTACGCTGATCCGCTCGCACATCACGCCGGAAACCATCGAGGTCGAGAAGGGTGATGAAGTCACCATCCACCTGACCAACCTCGAGCGCGCCCAGGATGAGACCCACGGCTTCACCGTCTCGACCTACAACGTGCATGCGTCGGTCGAGCCGGGCAAGACGGTCACCGTCAAGTTCAACGCCGACAAGGAAGGGGTGTATCCGTACTACTGCACCGAGTTCTGCTCGGCGCTGCACCTCGAGATGCAGGGCTACCTCCTGGTCAAGCCGAAGGGCTGGAAGCCGGAGAAGGATGCCTCGCTGGCTGGCGCGAACTACACGGAAGAGGACTACAAGAAGACGCTGAAGAAAGTGGCTGACACCCAGGCGGTCATCGACCAGGTCGTGGGCTACATCACCAGCGTCAACTACACCGACTTCCCGGATGTGGTCGCGATGATGGAAGACGCGGTCGACCAGCTCAACCACACCAAGGCAGCCAAGGCCAAGCACGAAGAAGCGGCCCGCGGCGCTGACTGGGACCAGGCCAACCTCTGGGCCGAGCAGGTGTGGCAGTACCAGGTGAAAGCCGCCGACCTCGGTCTGCGTGCCAAGACCTACCTTGAGCAGAACGGTGCCAAAAAGGTCGAGTAATTCTTGACCTGAACCAAAGCTGTACCGACCGGGGAGTGATATCTATTGCTCCCCGGTTTTTCATTTTTGAGAGGGAATACCCATGAAGAAAGCAGTTGTATTTGCTGCCCTGGTCGGCCTGATGGCTACGCCGGCTCTGGCCAACGATGGCGCCAAGCTGTACGCCGAGAAAACCTGTGCCGCCTGCCACGGTCCCGACGGCAAGAAGACCCTGATGCCCAACTACCCGAAGATCGCCGGCCAGAACGCCGCCTATCTCGAGCAGCAGATGCAGGACATCAAGAGCGGCAAGCGCAACAACGGCCAGTCCGCCGCCATGAAGGGCGTGATGCACCTGGTGGATGATGCACAGATCAAGGTGCTGGCCGACTACGTGTCCAAACTCGCGCCCTGATTTACCGGGCGGCCTGTCGCGCACCGTGCATTTGCCTTCGGGCCGATCCACGGTGCCTTGTTTTTTCGGCGCAAGCAGACAGTTTTTGATGGGTATCAACGTACGCTGCCGGATGTTGGCGTACTTTAGCGCTTACTAATTCTCCCCGGAGGGATGAGAGTCATGAAACAGATTTTGATTGCAGCGTCGCTGGCCGTTTTTGCCATCGGCGCGGTGCAGGCGGCCGGTGGCCCCGCACCGAAGAAAACCGGTATCGAGGGTGAAGGCTATGTCTGGAACGCCCAGGAGGGCGAAAAGATCGAAGCCCTGACGCTCAAGGGTGATGTCAAGAAAGGCAAGGAAGTCTACGAGATCTGTGGCGCCTGCCACCTGCCCTCGGGCGCTGGCCGTCCGGACGGCACCTTCCCGCAGCTGGCGGGCCAGCACTCCACCGTGCTGATCAAGCAGATGGCCGACATCCGCGCCGGCCTGCGCGACAACCCGACCATGTATCCGTTTGCCGCGACGATGACCGACGCGCAGGATCTGGCCGACGTCTCCGCCTACATCGAGAGCCTGTGCATCCCGACCGACCACGGCAACTACGACGAGGCCGACAAGATGCTGCAGGTCGCCAAGGGCCGCACCCTGTACAAGAAAGAGTGCAAGGAATGTCACGGCGACAACGGTGAAGGCGTGAAGGACAAGTTCTACCCGGTGATCGCCGGCCAGCACTATGCCTACCTGCTGCGCCAGATGACCGAGATCCGCGACGGTCACCGCCGCAACGCCAACCCGGACATGGTGAAAGTCATCTCCAAGTATTCGGACAAGGATCTGGTGGCGATCTCGGCCTACCAGGCCAGCCTGAAGATGCCGGGCAGCATGTGTAAGCAGTAATGCACGACACCGGGCATCGCCCAAGCAGGGGCGGTGCCCGGACTCAGCGCGGCACGAACGATCGCGCGATGACAACACACACAGGCGCCTGAGGCGCCCGGACGGACCCCGTCCCGATCGGGCGCACCGTGTCCATGGTGCAGCACCACACCGCGACGGGACATCCAACGACACGGTGAACGTATGCAACCCCAGAACACTGCCGCCGCGAGCAAGCAATCGCTGATCGTGCGCGGGCTGACCCTGATCGCCCTGGTGCTGATGATCGGCGCCTATTTCTCGCCCACCTGGTGGGTCGCGCTGACCGCGCCCAACTACCCCGAAGACGCCTTTCCGGACGGCATCCGCATCCACTTCAGCTTTACCGGCGTGGAGAACGGCTGCAGCACGGCGCCCAAGACCAGCCGCCTGATGACCGAGACCTTCCAGGAAGATCTCGGCTCGCAGAAAGAGCGCTACAACCCGATTCTCGAAGCGCAGAAAAAACAGCAGAGCGACATCAACAAGAACGCCGAGGCGCTCGACTGCGTGCACGAGATGAACACCATCAACCACTATGTCGGCATGCATCCGATCGGCATTGGCGCGCCGGTCGAGCGGCAGGTGTCGCGCTACGTCTTCGGCTTCTTCGGCGTCATGCTGCTCGGCTTTGCGATGGCCAAGCGCAAGGCGCGGCTGGCCGTGCTGGGCATCGGATTTGCCGCGGTCGCCGCGTGGATGGTCGGCGAGCTGTTCGTGATGGGCAAGATGGAAGCCTATGCCCAGTACTACATGGGCGAGGCCGGCGCCTTCTTCAACGAGCCTGAACGCATTGCCCAGTGGGGCAGTACGCTCAAGAGCGTGACCACCGGCGTGGCGGTCGGCCTGATTGCCGCCATGGTCGTGGTGTGGCTCGGCGTCTGGAAGATCCGCGGCTTCTCCCTGCTGCTGGCGCTGGTGCCGGCGCTGCTGCCGATCTTCTTCGTCATCGACTACGCCGGCTGGCTGTGGTTCTTCGGCCACAACCTGCACCCGTGGGGCGCCTTCACCGTCAAACCCTTCATGCCGACCGTGTTTGGCGTGGGCAAGGTGGCGCAGTTCTCGACCTACTCCTACCCCTACTGGGGCTATCTGTTGGTGGTGGTCATGATGCTGTGCCTGCTGCTGGCCCTGCTGATCCGCCGCAAGCAGATGCGCGAGGGGACGGCCGAGTGAGCACCCTGGCGCGGCTGTTGCCGATCGTCGCGATCATGGTCGGTGCGCTGGTTCCGCAGAGCACCTCGCTTGCCGACGTCGATGCGGTGCTCGAAAAGCTCAAGGCCTCCGGCCTGAAAGCGGCCGGCGAGGCACCCAAGGAAGCGCCGGCGGCCGCGCCGGTGGATCCGCGTGTCGCCTTCCCCGGCGCGGGCATGGACAAGGCCGGGCTGCCCGATGCGGCGGCCGACTCCTGGGGCGACTCCTCCCGCCCGGCGCCCAAGCCGACCGCGCCCAACCGCACCGACATGCCGTGGTTCCAGACCCTGGTCGATGCCGCCCCCGTGGGCAGCGTGCTCAAGGTGCCGGCCGGCGACTATGCCGGGCCGGTGCTGGTGGACAAGACCTTGACCATCGAGGGTGACGGCCAGGTCGTCATCCATGGCGGTGGCACGGGCACCGTGATGGTGGTGCAGGCGCCCGGCGTCACCGTGCGCGGCCTGCGCCTGACCGGGTCCGGCGGCTCGCACGATTCGGACGACGCCTGCCTCAACGTGCGTGGCGAACACGGGCTGTTCGAAGCCCTGCGCATGGACGACTGCCTGTTCGGCGTCGACCTCAAGCAGGCGCACAACAACACCCTGCGCAACAGCTACATCAAGTCCAAGCCGGCCGATCTCGGCCTGCGTGGCGACGGCATCCGGTTGTGGTCGAGCAACAACAACCTGGTCGAGGGCAACGAGGTCGTCGATTCGCGCGACGTGGTGGCCTGGTACTCCAACGACAATGTGTTCCGCAACAACGTCGGCCGGCGCAGCCGTTACTCGCTGCACTTCATGTTTGCCAACCGCAACCTGGTCGAGGGCAACCGCTACTACGACAACTCGGTGGGCGTATACATCATGTACGCCGGCTACTCGACCATCCGCAACAACATCATCTCGCAGGCCAATGGCGCCACCGGCATGGCCGTGGGCCTGAAGGAAGCCTCGGACGTGGTCATCGAAGGCAACGAGATCATCTACTGCGCCGTCGGCATCGGCAGCGACATCTCGCCCTTCGAGCCCGACAGCACCGTGACCATCCGCGGCAACCGCATCGCCTACAACGGCATCGGTATTTCCTTCACCTCCGACATCGGCGGCACCGAGGTGACCGGCAACATCTTTGAAGGCAACCTGTCGCAGATTGCCGTCGGCGGCGCCGGCGCCGCCACCAAGAGCCATTGGCACGGCAACTACTGGGATGACTACCAGGGGTTTGACCGCAACACCGACCGGGTCGGCGACACCCCCTACGAGCTGTATGCCTTCACCGACCAGCTGTGGATGGAACAGCCCTACGCCCGCTTCTTCAAGAACGCGCCCATGCTCGAGGCGCTCGACTTTCTCGAACGGCTTGCCCCCTTCACCAGCCCCGTGCTGCTGCTCAAGGACGATGCGCCGCTGTTCCACAACCCCAAAGAGGCAAGATCATGAGCCAGGAGACCG
Organism: Pseudomonadota bacterium; assembly: GCA_008501585.1. GTDB lineage: Bacteria > Pseudomonadota > Gammaproteobacteria > Burkholderiales > Rhodocyclaceae > Nitrogeniibacter. The sequence continues at coordinate 132,734 of QQUN01000012.1, forward strand.
AATCCGGTCCGGCCGTGCCGGCCGATTCCGACGCCACCCCGGCACCCCGCCCCAAAAAGGGCGGCGGTGCGCCGCGCTCGAACGCGCGGGCGCAGGAGGCGCGACGCCGCTTCATCCGCACCGCCGTCATGAGCACCGCCGTGGTCGGTGCCGGGCTGGCCGGCTACCTGCCGGTGGCTGCGCAGGCCGACAGCCCTCGTCTACGACCGCCCGGCGCGCTCGACGAAGACGATTTCCTGTCCTCCTGTATCAAGTGTGGCCAGTGCGTTCAGGTCTGCCCGGTACAGGCCATCGTGCTTGGCGACATCACCGATGGTTTCGGCATCGGCGTGCCGCATATCGAGTCGCGCGAGCAGGCCTGTGATTTTTCCTGTGATGCGGTGCAGTGCATCCTGGCCTGTCCCACCGGGGCGCTGGTCTATCGCAAGCCGGACTTCCTCACGATCCGCCCGGGTGCCGAACTGGCGCACAAGCCGGTGCTCAAGGCCAAGGCCAATGACCCGGAGCCGACGCTCAACCTGATCGAGCGCGCCGGCCTGGCCCGGCTGTCGCGCCCCGAGGCCTGTCTGGCCACCCAGGGCAAGGGCTTCAAGGGCCAGGCCCGCGGCGCCGACTTCACCGGCCAGATGCGCTACATGGATGTCGACCGCTGGGCGCCCATCAAGGTGGCCGACCACCCCTACGAGCGCGAGCTGTGCGACCTGTGCGTCACCGAGTGCCCGATCCAGGACGCCATCCGGCTGGAAGTCACCGAAGCGGCCGACGGCAGCAAGCGCGGCATGCCGGTGGTGATGGAGCAATGCGTGGGCTGTGGTGTGTGTGAAATGATCTGCCCCGTCGAGCCGACTGCCATCGTGGTCGATTCGCGGGCGGTGTGGGAGGGCGAAGCATGAAAGGCCGGTTCTTCGAGCAGATCATGCTCATGCTGGGGCAGGCGCCGAAAAAACCCGAGGTGATCACCCCGGCGGCGCAGGAAGTCCACAAGATGAAGCGCCTGACCAAGGACGACTTCGAGGCCATGAAAAAGCATGTGCGCGACCATGCCCTCGAGAAGCACACCTGGCGCAACCGCCGCTGGACGGTGCTGATCCTGGTGAACCTGCTGTTCACCTTCTCCTTCTGGCTCGACATCCAGATCCTCGAAGGCGCGCTCACCGCTTCGCGCTTCGTCGGTTTCCACCTCATCGACCTCAACTCCGCGCTGCAGGTGATGCTGGCGCACAAGCACATCATCGTGAACCTGTTCATCGGCACGGCCACGGTGTTCCTGCTGTGGGCGGCGCTGGGCGGGCGCAGCTTCTGTTCCTGGGTATGCCCCTATCACCTGGTGGCCGAGCTGTTCGAGAAACTGCACCTCAAACTGGTCGAGAAAAAGCTCGTCACCGACCATGAATTCCACCGCGGCGCACGCACCGTGATGTGGGTGCTGTTCTCGCTGCTGGCCGTGGTCACCGGCTTCACCGTGTTCGAGACCCTCTCGCCCACCGGCATCCTCAGCCGCGCGCTCATCTACGGCCCGAGCCTGGCCCTGGGCTGGGTGGCGCTGCTGCTGGTGTTCGAGGTGGTGTATTCTCGGCGCGCCTGGTGTCGTTACGTCTGCCCCATCGGGCTGACCTACGGCGCGGTCGGCGCGATCTCCCCCGTGCGCGTGATGTATGACCTAAATCATTGCTTCCACGAGGGCGACTGCCGCAAAGTGTGCCTCGTGCCCCACGTGCTGGAGATGGTCATCAAGGGCCGCTCACCGGATGTCAAGGTGCCGGTCGGCCCCGATTGCACCCGCTGCGGTCTGTGCGTGGATACCTGCCCCAGCGGTGCCCTCAAGTTCGAGGTCAAGGGGCTCAACAAGCTGCTGTAAGCGACCCCGGATGATCCGTTTCGAAAGCGTCAAAAAACTCTTCCGGCGTCACCCCGTCCTCGACGGCGTGACGCTCGACATCGCCACCGGCGAGCGCATCGCCCTGATCGGCTCCAACGGCGCCGGCAAGACCACCCTCATCCGCTGCCTGCTGGGCGAGTACACCTTCGACGGCGAGGTGCTGATCGACGGCGCCTCGCCGCGCAAGCAGCGCGCCAGCGTGCTCGGCAAGATCGGCTTCGTGCCGCAGCTGCCGCCGCCACTCAAGATGCCGGTCGGTCAGTTGGTAAACTTCGCTGCCGCGGTGTGCAATTCCGACCCCAAACGCATCGAGGCCATCGGTACCCGGCTCGGCCTGAACATTGACGAGCTGCGCAACCGCCCCTTCAACCGCCTCTCCGGCGGCATGAAGCAGAAGCTGCTGATCGCCATTGCGCTGGGGCGCGACGTGAAGGTGCTGGTGCTCGATGAGCCCGCCGCCAACCTCGACCCGGAAGCGCGGCACATCTTCTTCAACCTGCTCGCCGAGCGGATCGAGAACACCTCGATGATCATCTCCAGCCACCGCCTCGACGAGGTGGCGCAGCTGGTCAACCGGGTCATCGAGATGGACATGGGCAAGGTGGTGCTCGACGACCGCGTGGCCGACGACGCCAACCTCGCCGCCATGCTCAATACCCGGCTGCAGCTGCACCGGGCCGACGAGGCCATCGCCCGTGCCCTGGGCGAGTGGGGCTTTGCCGACCAGGGTGGCGGCACCGCCTGGCACGGGCTGGTGGCCGGCCCCGACCGCCTGCGCTTCCTTGGCATGCTGTCGCGCTATGTGGGTCTGCTCAAGGGCATCGACATGGTCGAACTCGACCCCGGGGTGACGCTGCAATGAGCCGCCGCCACTTCTTCCGCCAGATCGGCGCGCTGGCTGCGGTGCCGCTGGCCGGCAGCCTGCTCACGGCCTGCGGCAAGGGCGACCCGGACTCCGGCCCGGTCGAGGTCAAGTGGGACCGCGACCCCTGCGAACGCTGCAACATGGTGCTCTCCGACCGCCACTACGCCGCCCAGATCCGCGACCCGCAGAAGGTGCCGCACAAGTTCGACGACTTCGGCGACGCCATCATCTTCATGCGCGACAAGGGCTGGCCCGAAGACCAGATCGAATTCTGGGTCACCGACTTCAAGACCGGCCAGTGGATCAACGCCTTCAAGGCGCGCTACTTCGGCGGCAAGATGACCCCGATGGGCTACGGCCTCGGCGCCACCACCATTCCCAATCCCGGCGACATGTCCTACGAAGAAGCCAAGCAGAACGTGCTGGCGCGAGGCAAGTAAATGAAACACCTGTGGCTCACCGCCAAGCTCGACTTGGTCGAATCCCTGCGCTCGCGCTGGTTCCTTATCTACTCGCTGGTCTTCGGCGGCATCGTGGCGCTGCTCTTCGCCTTCGGCCTGACCGAATCGCGGGTGCTCGGCTTCATCGGCCTGTCGCGCCTGCTGGTCACTTACATCCAGCTGGCCATGGCCATCCTGCCCATCTTCGTGCTCATCACCACCGTACGCTCGGTGGCCGGCGACCGCGAAGCCGGCGTCTTCGAATACCTGCTCTCGCTGCCCGTGTCGCTCTCGGCCTGGTACTGGGGCAAGATCATCGGCCGCTACATCTCCATCTTCCTGCCGGTGTTCGCCGCCATGGCCGGTGCCGCGCTGTGGGCCATGTTCCAGGACATCGAAGTGCCCTGGGACATGTTCATCTACTACTCGTCCATCCTCGCCGCCATGGGCTGGTGCTTCCTCGGTATCGGCATGCTGCTGTCCACGCTGGCGCGCAGCACCGACGTGGCGCAGGGCCTGGCCTTTGTCACCTGGCTGGTGATGCTGCTGTTCCTCGACCTGATCCTGCTCGGCCTGCTCATCCAGTCGCGCGTGGCGCCCGAGTTTGCCATCACCCTGGCGCTGGCCAACCCGCTGCAGGTCTTCCGCACTGCCGCGCTGTCCATGTTCGACCCGCAGCTGATCGTCTTCGGCCCCTCGGCCTACGTCATCCTCGACCTCTTCGGCGTCGTCGGCTTCAAGATTTTTGCGGTGGTTTATCCTGTGCTGCTCGGGACCCTGTCTGCCGCGACCGGCTTCATGCTGTTCCGCCGCAGCGACCTGCCGTAAGAGGAGCCGTCATGCGTCACCTGTTCGCCCTGCTGTTTGCCGCCCTCGTCAGCCTGCCCGTCGCCGCGTCGGATGATGCCACGGCCTTGTTCGCCGCCGGCTTCCCCGGCCTCGACGGCAAGCCGGTCGCACTGGCCGCGCTCAAGGGCAAGCCGGCCGTGGTCAACTTCTGGGCACGCTGGTGTGGCCCCTGCCGTAGCGAGATCCCGCACCTGGCCGAACTCGCCAGGCAGCACAAGGCGGCCGGTCTGCAGGTGGTTGGCATCGGCGTCGAAGACCTCGGCGACAGCGCGCGCGACTTCGTCGCCGCGTATGAAATGGACTACCTCGTCGTCTTCGCCGGTGCCGGCAAGGGCGTCGAGCTGATGAAAGCGCTGGGCAACACCAAGGCCGGCCTGCCCTTCACCGTGGTCATCGACGCCGAGGGCCGGATCACCACCCGCAAGCTCGGCGTGATGAGCGCCGACGACATGCAGGCCGCCGTCGCGCCGCTGCTGTGAAACGCCGCCAGGCCCTGCACGCGCTGGCCGGCCTCGGGGCGGGCCTGCTCATCGGCCCGGTGCGTAGCGCCCAGGCCCTGCTGCCGGCCGCCAAAACCGGGCGGGTTGTCGTCGTCGGGGGTGGCTGGGGCGGGCTGTCCGCCGCCGCCCACCTGCGTCGCGCCCTGCCGGCCTGGGACATCGTCCTCATCGAACGGCAGGCCCGCTTCTTCTCCCTGCCGCTGTCCAATGCCTGGCTCATCGACCGCGTCCCGGGCGCGACGCTCGAGCACGACTACCCGCAGGCCGCCACGCGGCATGGCTACACCTTCGTGCAGGCCGAAGTGCGCGGCATCGACCGCGTCTCCCGCCGTGTCGACACCGACAACGGGCATCTCGGCTATGACTGGCTGGTGCTCTCGCCCGGCATTGCCGAAGACCTCGGCGCCTGGGTCGATGGCGACCCCGCCGCGCTCGGCGCCCTGCGCGAACGATTCGACGGCGCCTTCGTCAGCCCCGCGGGCGTGCGCCAGCTCAAGCAGCGGCTGCACGCCTTCGCCGGCGGCGACTGGGTCATGACCGTCCCGCCCGCGCCCTACCGCTGCCCGCCCACGCCCTACGAGCGCGCCGTGGCCATCGCCACCTGGTGGCGGGAAAAGCAGATCAAGGGGCGGCTCATCGTGCTCGATCCCGGCGCCGGCATGGCCGGCTACCGCGACACCTTCCATCGCCAGTTCTCCGAGCTCATCGAGTTCAAGCCCTTCCAGCGCATCGAGCGCGTCGACCCGTTCAAGAAGGTGATTCACACCGATTTTGACGAAATCCCCTTCGCCGAGGCCACCCTCGCCGGTCCGCAACAGGCCGGCGCCCTGGTCGCCATGGCCGGGCTGGAGCGGCGCCGCGGGCAGGATGAGGCCACCGGCTGGGCCGACGTGGATGCCCGCACGCTGCAATCGCAAGCCGATGAGCGCGTCTTCGTCATCGGCGACGCCGTCGGCCTCGTCTCGTCGCTCTTCGGCCACTACCCCAAGACCGGGCACATGGCCGTCCACCACGGCCGCATCGCCGCCGCCGGCATCGCTGCCCGCGTGAAGGGCCAGACATTCGAGCCGCCGTTCCCTGACAGCACCTGCTGGGTCCACGACAGCTTCACCCCGCCCGAAATGATCCGCATCGACGCCAGCTACCGTACCCGGGGCGACGGCGCGCTCGAGCAGCGCATCGACCAGTCGCGGGAGAACCAGCCGCGCGGGGAGGAGCTTGCCTGGGCCGCGGGGATGTTCGGGGAGATGTTCGGAGGGCAGTGAGGCCGCGCCGACCGTTGCATCCTGGCGCCGCGCGCTGTCCGTTGCACGCACACCTTGAAAATGTCACGCAATCCGCCCGGGTTGCCGTGTAAGATCCTAACGGAATATCCGTTTGTACTGCTTGCCATTGACTTTCAGGATTGCTCATGACTGCCCGTATCGTGCTACTCGTCGCCGGCCTCGTGGCTGCAACCGCTGCGCACGCCGAGATTCGCTACACGATGACCCACCTTGGCTACGTGAGCAATTTCCAAGCGACGTCGCCAGCCGACATCAATGCGTCGGGGCAGGTCGCCGGCTGGAGCAAGACGACACGCCCTTCGCCAACGGAGCCCGGCTATTTTGTCGATCATGCGTTCCTCTACAAAAGCGGCGTTATCCAAGACCTCGGTTCGCTTGGCGGTGAAAGTGTCGGCCTGGGCATCAATGACAAGGGGCATGTTGTGGGGGGCTCGGAAATCCCCCTTCTACCGGGGGCGTCGGGAGATGCCGACTGGCGCGCATTCGTCTATCGCGACGGGGTAATGACCACGCTCGGGACGCTGGGAGGACAAAACAGTGAAGCCCGCGCCATCAACAGCGCCGGCGATGTCACGGGGTATTCGGACACGGCAGCCTCGGTGACGACCCTGGAGCGGCATGCGTTTCTCTACAGCAACGGAAGCATGGTCGACCTCGGTACGCTTGGCGGAACCATCAGCTATGGTACTGCCCTCAATGACGTCGGCCAGGTAGTGGGGGTGTCCTCGGTATCATCCCCCGGTTTTTTGAGCCATGCGTTTGTCTATACCAATGGCGTGATGACCGACCTGGGTAGTCTGGCCGGTCCGATGGGCGGCAGCTCCGCCTCGGATATCAACAATGCCGGTCAGATAGTGGGTGCTTCCCAGTTTGGGTCGGGGCCGCAGTCGCATGCTTTCCTTTACGACCAGGGGGCGATGATTGATCTGGGGACGCTCGGGGGGAGTGACAGTCGCGCTGCGGGAATCAATGCGCTAGGGCAGATCGTGGGGAGTTCGTTGGTGGCGGGCGACACGCGTCACAGTGCGTTCATCTACGATGCCGGCGCCATGGCCGATCTGAACGATCTGGTCGACCCGAATACGGGTTGGTTGCTGACTTCGGCCAACGCGATCAATGATTCGGGATGGATTGTCGCTTCAGGCTACTCGAATGGCCGGTATGCCGGTTTCCTGCTGGCGCCGGTGCCGGAACCCGCGACCTACGCGTTGATGCTGGCCGGTCTGGGGGTGATCGGCGCGGTTGTCCGCCGCCGTTGCAGTGGGGCGATAGATAGCGTGAGCTCTGTGTCCTCTGGCACAGGCAGCGTTCGCTGAATACCTTGCGATCAACGCGACCTGTCCTCTGGATATCTGGTGTTGCTGCGCTTGTGTCGTGTTTTGCGCTCGGTCGCTACACTGCGCTGAAAGTTGAACTGCCTGCACACATGTCGCGTGTCGAGCGCATTTCGAAGACCATCCTCTACGGTGGGCAGGCAAGAATGGCGTTGCTCCACGTTTCCCTCTACCAGAACGTCCGAGCTGGGAATCTTGAGTATGTCGAGTCAGCCTTGTGCAAACTGATCGCGTCGGAAGCCGAGTTACTGTCGGCTGTCGAGATGTCGGATGAGGGTGTTGAACATACTCCGGCCAGCTTGGCTGAGTCGCATGTCGCTGGCGCGTTGGTGCGTATTCGTGAGAGCGGCTGTGCGCCGAACTAACCCCGAGGGGGCGCCGAATCCAGAGCGTGGTGGTGCCGTAGGGTGGGCGGCTTGCCGCCCACCTGGCTGCGGATGTGGTGAGGCACCTTGGTGGGCGGGCAGGCTGCGCGGCGTGGTGCGCATGTTCAGTGCCGCCACCACACCTTGCTGTCCCCGTCCTTGAGGATCAGGAAGGTATTGAAGGGCTCGCGTCGTGGCCGTTCGGTGCCCTGGGTCTTGTCGAGCGTGGTGCAGCCGGTCTCGCAGGTGGGGCTGGAGTATTCACGGCCGGGGGCGCCCAACGGCAGGCCGGGCACGGCGAGGCCGCGGGCCTCGGGTTTTTTCTCCAGCAGCAACTGGATGTCTTCGGCCGGCACATGGCCTTCGATGAAGTAGCCGGCGACGGTGGCGGTGGGGATGGCGTGGTAGCCGTTCGGCACGTTCAGCCGTGCTTTGGTGGCTTCGAGGTCGTCCATCGGCAGGCGATTGACGGTGACCTTGAAGCCGTGTTGGCGCAGGTGTTCGGCGTAGTCGATGCAAGCCAGGCACACCGTTGGCGCATACATTTCGATCTCCGCGGCGGGGGCGTCGGCGCGGGCGGCGGTGCTGCCCAGCGCGAGGGCGGTGAGGGCGGTGGCGATCAGGGCTTTCATGGGGCCTCCTTCAGCACGGCTTGCCGGCCTGGCAACCTTTGAGAATCCATAGCGAGATAATGCCGACGGCTTCGTCGGCCTTGACCTTTCGGCCCATGGCGGCGGGGTCGCGACCGTGGATGTTCTTGGCCACGGGGTCGGCGCCGGCTTCGAGCAGGATCTGGGCGTTGTCGGCGCGGCTGGCATAGGCGGCCATGTGCAGCGGGGTGGAGCCGTCTTCGTCGCGGGCGTTGGGGTCGGCGCCGGCGGCGATCAGCGCGCGCATGGCGCTGAGGTCGGAGTTCATGGCGGCCAGATGCAGCGGCGTGGAGCCGCGGGCGGTGCGGGCGTCGCGCATCTTGGGGTTGGCCTTGAGTGCGGCCTTGACCTCATCGCCGCTGCCGGCGCGGGCGATCTGGTGGATGGGGTGTTCGCCGGGGTTGGCGTCGGCAGCGATGGCCTGTGCCGGCAGGCCGAGGGCCGCCGCGATGGCCAGCAGGCGGCTCAGGCCGCGCAGTCGGGTCAGCATCGACATCGATCAGTTCTCCTTCAGTAGCTGGGCGTCGGGGCCGGCGCGGACGATGCCCTGCTCCGGGTCTTGCCGCCGGCGTGCGCAGCGGGGTCTCCGGGGCAACGCGCCTCGGCCCTGAAGGCGCACACCTTGCCGCGAATGTCGCGGGCCTGCCTTGCGCGGACGCAAATCCGCTGCGATCAGCGAAGAATCATCATGCCACGATGGCTGCCGGGGCGGCGATCGGCTGGCCGGTTGGCGGTTTGCATCCGGTGCGGCGGATGGCTATAGCTGAGGTAAGCCCACCTCAGGCGCATGCTGCCACGCGATGGCAGCCGGGCGCCCAGTTGTGCATGAAACGGCGCGCCTCCCGATGTGCTTCCTTGATGTGCTGCCTGCCGGCGACGGCATGGGCAGCGGCGACGGTCGTGGATCTCTGGGCGCAGCTTGGGCACGGGCTGGGTGAGGGACTGCGCCGGGTTGGCATGGCGGCATGGCGGCTGTTGTGGCATCCGCTGTCGACGGTGGAGGGGATGGCGCTGGCGCTTTCCGATCTGCGCCACGGCCCCGAGGCCTGGGCATCGGCACTGGCGCACGCCTGGCGGGGGTGGGCGACCGACCCGGCAGGGACGGCCGG
>QQUN01000065.1 GCA_008501585.1 Pseudomonadota bacterium
CGTCGCTGCTCTGACGGGCCATAGAGTGTGTTGATAGTGTCCACCATTGATAGTGGACATCTTGAGGGCAGATATGGCGGGTAAAAAGGGTCAGAAGAAGCGGTTCTGGTCGGATGAGGAGAAGATCTCGATCTGCTTGCAAACCTGCGCGCCGGGGGTATCGGTAGCGCAGGTCGCGCGGCGGTACGCGATGAACACCAATCTGATCCACAAGTGGCTGCGCGATCCAAAATTTGCGCCTGATCTGAAGGTCGTCGCAGAACAGACTGCCCCGGAGCCGTGCTTTCTGCCAGTTGAGATTGTTGACCGACCTGTGATCGAAGAACCGGCCCCCGGGCCTTCGGCCAATGCCACATCCGGCCACAGCATGATTGAGATCGACATCGCGGGAGGTCATCAACTGCGGATTGTCGGTGGCTACGATCCCGAAGCACTGGCCCGACTGATCCGAGGCTTGTCTGTATGATCCCTGTCCCGGCGAACACGCGCGTCTGGCTGGCCGCCGGTGTGACTGACATGCGACGCGGGTTCACGACGCTTGCAGCGCAGGCTGAACAGACACTGAAGCAAGATCCGTTCACCGGCCATCTGTTTGTCTTCCGTGGCCGGCGCGGTGATCTGATCAAGATCATCTGGTGGGATGGGCAAGGTGCATGCCTGTTCAGCAAGCGACTTGAGAAGGGGCGGTTTGTCTGGCCATCGGCCAAAGACGGCAAGGTCGCCCTGACAGCAGCCCAATTGGCGATGCTTTTGGAAGGGATCGACTGGCGGTTGCCACAGCGCAGCTGGACACCGCTCAAGGCGGGATAAATGCGTGTGTGGGATTCCCGTCCAGCCGTTGTTTTGCTATTGTTCAACCATGCTGGACGTCGACAAAACTCTGCCGAAAGACCCTGATGAACTGAGGCAGTTCACAGCAGTTTTGTTGGCTGAGGTGAAGTCGCAGGCTATCCTGATCGAGAAGCTCCGGCATCAGTTGGCGGGTCATCGCACTCACCGGTTCGGATCGTCATCAGAAAGCATTGAACAACTGCAACTGGCCTTGGAAACGAGCGAGATCGCGGTCGCGAAGATGACCGCAAAGCTGCGCCTTCCCGATGAGGAACCAAAAGACAAACCCAAGCGCCGCCCGATCCCCGATCACATCCCGCGCATGGAAGTTGAGCTGACCACTGGCGATGAGGATTGCCCTCAATGCGGTGGTGGGCTGCGCCGCCTCGGCGAAGACGTCACCGAAGAGCTGGAATATGTGCCCGGACGCTTCATCGTGAACCGCATCGTGCGCCCACGCTTTGCGTGTTCGGGCTGCGAGGCCTTCACACAAGCCACATTACCATCGCGCCCTATTGAACGGGGCCGCCCCGGTCCTGGGCTGCTAGCGCATGTCTTGGTCAATAAATACGCGGATCACCTGCCGCTGTACCGCCAAAGCGGCATCTTCGAGCGCGACGGGATCGACATTGATCGTTCCACGCTGGCCGACTGGGTCGGCAAATCCACGGCGTTGCTGGAACCTCTCGCCGATGCAATCGGTCGCCATGTGCTGGCCGGAGAAGCGATCTTCGCGGACGATACACCCGTGAAGATGCTGGCACCCGGCACTGGCAAGACAGCGACCGCTCGCCTTTGGGCCTATGGGCGTGATGAGAGGCTATGGGGCAGCGACGCGCCACCAGCCAGTTGGTATCAGTTCTCGCCAGACCGCAAAGGGCAGCATCCCAAGGATCATCTGGCAAACTATCAGGGCTGGATGCATGCGGACGGCTATGCTGGGTTCGAAGACCTGTATCGTTCCGGTGATATCCGCGAAGTGGCCTGCATGGCGCACGTCAGGCGCAAGTTCGTCGATGTTCACCGCGCCCAAGGTTCGGCCATCGCAGATGAAGCCATAAAGCGCATCGCACAACTGTATGCGGTCGAGAAAGAAGCGCGGGGATCACCACCAACTCAGCGCGCCAAGATCAGGCAAGCCCAAGCAAAACCGATCTTCGATGATCTGGAAACATGGCTGCATGCCCAACTGCCCAGTATTTCGGGAAAATCACCACTTGCAGGAGCAATCCGCTATGCCCTCACGCGCATGGCGCGGCTCCAGCCATACCTTGCTCATGGCATCCTTGAACTGGATAACAACACCGCAGAAAGAGCTATGCGCTCCATCGCCATTGGGCGCAAAAACTACCTGTTCGTCGGATCACAGACCGGCGGGAAGGCCGCTGCCATCGCCTACACCTTGATCGAAACCGCAAAGCTGAATGGCATCGACCCGCAAGCATGGCTGGCAGATACGCTCGCCCGCATTCCAGACTACAAGATCAACCGCGTCGATGATCTCCTACCATGGAAAACCGCTCCATAGGGCGGTCAGACCGGACGCTTACGCTTCGGATACTTCTTCAACGTGTTCCGCGACAAACCGGTTGCCCGCGCCACAGATCGGATGCTGCGACCCTCAACCAATACCCAACGACGGATCTTCGATACACTTTCCATCAATATCACCTGCTCATTCCTCCGCGCTGTTCGGCGCGGATGCTAACGTGGCAGGTGGGTCAATTTTACTCGCTCATAACCCACCCAAGTGGGTCAATTTCGCACGCCGATTCACAATGCCTGAAGAACGCGCGCGTATAGACTGAGCTGCGCCTTTAACAGCTTGATCAGGCGGGAAATTCCGGGCAGATTAAGCCGTTGAGGACGCTCCGTCTGCGGAATGTCGAATCAGATGATCAACAACCGTGGCACGGCCGGTTTTGCCGCAGTGTCCAGGTGGTGATCATTCAGCAAGTGAACCGGATTAAAGGGACCGAAAAATGCATGAATTCGAGATTGATCCGGACCTGAAAGCACGCTTTATCGCCATGAAAGGCGGGCGTGAGTTTTCCTTTAGCGAGATTGACCCGAGCCGCACTGCGCATCTTGTCGTCGACATGCAAAACGGCTTTGTCGAGGCGGGCGCAATGATGGAAGTGCCGGTGGCGCGTCAGGTGGTTCCCAACATCAACGCCGTCAGCCGTGCGCTGCGTTCGCATGGCGGGCTGAACCTGTTCTTTCGGTTCACCACCACGTCAACCAGCGATTGGTCGGTGTATTTCGAGCAATTCCAAAGTGCCGATTTCGGCAAAGAGGAAGTTGCCATGTTTCAGAACGGCTCGCATTTGCATGCGATCCATCCCTCGCTTGATGTGCAAGCCGATGATCTGGTGATGAACAAGTCACGGTTCAGCGCCTTCACGCCGGGCTCGTCAGATGCGTTCGATCTGCTGAAACAGCGCGGGATTGATACCGTCCTGATCTCGGGAACGCTGACCGATTGCTGCTGCGAGGCGACGGCCCGCGATGCCCAACAACTTGGATTCAGGGTTATTTTCCTGGCCGATGCCTGCGCGGCATTGACCGATGCGGAACATAATGCGGCGGTGAACGCGCTGGCGGCCTGGTATGCCGATATCCGCAGCGCCAAAGAGGCAATCGAATTGCTGGATCAGGCGCAAT
>QQUN01000026.1 GCA_008501585.1 Pseudomonadota bacterium
GATCGCCGGCATGGGCGCACCGGTGGCCACGCTGTGCGCCGCGCGCCGGGCCTCGCCCTCGCGCTGGGCGCTGCTCAGGTCAGCCCCCCCGCCACCGCGCTGCTGGATCGCATGGGTCAGCTCATGCGCCAGCCGCTGCCGACCGGCCGGCGCCTGCGGCGCATAGCCCTCGGGCCCGAACACGATGTGCCGCCCCACGGTGTAGGCCCGCGCCGACAAGGCCTCGGCCGACTGCACCGCAGCGGCGTCGGTGTGCAGGCGGATATCGCCCAGGTCCTGGCCGAAGCGCTGCTCCATGCTGGCGCGCGTGGCGGCATCGAGCGGCCGGCCGGGGCGGCGCAGCACGTCGGCGGCGATCGCCGGTACGGCCAGCCTGCCGTGGCGACCGGCGCTTGCGCGGCGGGGGATGCGGCGGCCAGTGCTCATCGCCGCCTCCTGCGACCACGACCGCGTCGGCGCGTGGGAACGGTGATGCTCACATCCGGCAGGCCGCCGGCGATGGCGGTCTCCCAGGTGGACTGCGGGCCCGCGTTGCAGCCGTGGTCGGTCTGACGGTCGTACAGGCGCTGCTGGCGCGCCAGCGTGGTTTGCGCGGCACGCAGCAGGGCGTCGAAGTCGGGCGTGGTGGCGAGCATGGCGTTGGCCTTGGCCGCCATGGCGCAGCTCAGGTCGTAGTGCCCCTGCTCATGGGCCAGCAGGCGGGCCGATTCGGCCACGGCGCGATCGGCGCAGTCCTGTCCGACCACGCTGGTGCAGTCGCCACGGCTACGGGCCACATCGCCACGCGGCACGGCGCTGGCCGGGCAGGATGCCGACGGCGTGGCATTCAGGCTCCAGGTGGCGGTGGCCCCGGCAGGCAGCCCGTCAAAATGCTGCTGGCAGCTTGAAATCTGCCGCTGGCAGCCGTTCTGTGCCGGATCGGTAGCGTTGGAAAACTGTGGCTTGACCCAGGAGCGCGCCGGATCGAAGAAGGCCTGCACGCCGCGCCGGAGGGCGCCGGCTGCCTCCGGCGCATCGGGGCGGCAACGCAGCAGGGCGGTGTTCATGCTGCGCTCGCGCAGGCCCGAGAAGGTTTCGGCACTGAAGGACGCCCCGCGCGGCACGCCGGCGGTGAAGTCCGACCAGCCCAGCGGCGTGGCCGGATCGCACTCCTGCGGGTCGGCCGGCGTCGAGGCCAGGCACTCGCGCTCTGCGGCGGCCGCGGCATAGATTTCGGCCGATTCATCCTTCTCCGCCCAGCCGCCTTCCGGGAAGTCGCCGGCGAGCTGTCTTTGCACGACCAGGCCCACGCCGCCGCTGGCCGATTCGTCGGATTCGGTGATCGGTAAAGGGGGTTCGGGTTCGCGCTCATCGGCGTCCTCGCCGCTGGGCCGCCCCCGCAGTTCGGGCGACACGGCGTGGCGCTGAACCACCGCCCGCTGCTGCACCACATGGGCCAGCTCGTGGGCCAGCAGAGTGCGGCCGGCCGGGCTGCCCGGCGCATACTGGCCCTGGGCGAACACCACATGATGGCCCACCGTGTAGGCGTGGGCCGACACATCGCGGGCCGACGCCGCGGCGGCCGAATCGCGGTGCACCCGCACCCGGCCGAAGTCGTGCCCGAAGCGCGGTTCGAAGAAGCCGCGCACCGACGCGCCCAATGGCTCGCCGGCGCTCTGCAAGGTACGGGTGACACTGGCTGGCGCCGGGCCGGCGGCGGGCGCGGCGTGGCTCGGGCGGCGACTGATGCGCGGGGCGTGCGGCGTCGGCAGCGATCCGGCCGACGCGGCCGCCGGCATGGCCATCACCTGCGCCGCCACCCGGTCCGCCTCGCGCTCGTACGGGTCGTCACTGGCGCCCACCGACAGCCTCGCCTGCAGGCCCAGGCTGCGCTTGCGCTGGCAGTCCTCGCATTCCTCGCCGGCGGACGAGGCGCGGTTGCCGCAGGCGCATTTGCGCTGGAGACCGGGCAGCGCGGTGGTCGGGTGGTATTGGGGCGCTGGCGTCGCGACGCTGTGTGCGTTCATAGCTGTCCCATGCCTCCGCGTGTTCTGGCCAGATCGAGCACGAAGGCGTCGAGCCCGGCGATGGCCGGCTCTTCGTCGAGCAGCGCGCCGAGCACCACGGGCAGCTGCGCGCCGACCGGCTGCTTGCGGAAGCTGCGCCAGTCGGGGATGGCCACCTCGATGCGCTTGTCCGGCTTGTCGAGCACGAAGCGGCGCCCGAGCACGACCTTCTTGTCGTGAATGTCGGTGCTCAGGCGCGTGAAGGCATCGACGATGACTTGCAAGCGCGCCAGCGCGGCGGCGTCGGGCTGGCCAAAGTCGGTCTCCTGGCCCAGCGTGGTCAGCGCCGTGACCACCTGCTGCGACAGCGCGGGAAACTGCGGCCATCCAACCGACTTGCCCTGCGCCGACTGCACTTCCGTGAGCAGCACGCCGAGGCGCTCGCCGGCCTGGGCAATGGCCTCTTCGGCCAGCGCCACGCTCAGGCGCGCCCGGCGGCGACCGAGCACCGGCCGGACGGTAAGCTTGCCGGAGAACGCGTCGGATTCCTCCAGCGCCGCCTCGGCCCCCGGCAGCGCATTGCCACCGTCTTCGGCCACCACGCCGCGAAACGCGAACTGCACCAGGCTGTCGGGGTTCTGCAGCGCCAGCGGCGAGAGGTCGGCGTCGAGCTTCTTCGATCCGGCGCCGAGGAACTGAAACAAGCGCTCGTTGGTGTAGATGTCGACAATGCCCGGCTGCACCACATGGTGGATGGCCTCGTGCGCCATGACCGCCGTCAGCCGGGTGGCAAAGCCCGCGTCGGAGGCGGCCTGGGCGGCCTCGGTGGCTGAGTCATCGGGCACCTGGCGGACGCCTTCGGCACTGCCTATTTCGCCCTCGGGGCGATAGACCGTGGGCACCGTCGGCGGATTGAGCATCTGCTTGGGCGACGGATTTTCGCTGCACACCACGATGTGGCCCTGGCCGTAGTGGGCGGTGGCGCCGGTGGCGCACAGGTCGGTACTGTTGGTCGGGTCGCAATGCACGGTGCCCGAGCCGGGCGGATCAGACACCGTGCTCTGCCCCAGAAAGCTGGCCGCATTGCGGTAGCGATCGGCGGTCTCGGTGCGGGTTTTGGCGCTGTTGCTGCCCGGCCCGAAGCTGTTCTCGAACTGCCGCTCGATGGCCGGGGTGGGGTTGGCCAGCAGGTCGGCGGCGCGTTCGAACACGCCCTGGGCCTTGAGACGCGCGGCATCGATGCGCGTCACCTGGTCGGCGGTGCAGGCGCAGGCCGGGCACACGGCGCTGGCCGGCACCGGCGGCGGCGCGCTCGGCGCGGTGGGCGGCATGCCGGGGATGCGGCCGGGCGGCAGCGCCGGCGTGCCCCCGGGCACCCCCGGCACACCGCTGGGCACCGGCGAGGGGGCCGGCGCGCGGCGCAGCACGGCCGCCCCGCC
>QQUN01000047.1 GCA_008501585.1 Pseudomonadota bacterium
AGCGACCAGCGCACTGCATGGTTGCCAGCGTTCCTGGCCTACTACAATGCCCGACGGCCTCACTCCGCTCTTGGATACCAGCCTCCAGCTTCCCGAATCCCCGGGAACAACCTATTGCAACTCAACATTTAGGGCCGGCCGGCGCGGGCGTGTCGGCTCAGGCCTGCTCGGCCATCGCCTCGACCACCGTCAGCGCGGTCATGTTGACGATGCGCCGCACCGTGGCGGTGGGGGTCAGGATATGCGCCGGCTTGGCCGCGCCGAGCAGGATCGGCCCCACCGTCATGCCCTCGCCCGAAGCGGTCTTGAGCAGGTTGAAGGCGATGTTGGCCGCATCCAGCGTGGGGAAGATCAGCAGGTTGGCGTCCTCGCGCATGCGCGCGTTCGGGAAGACCTGCATGCGCGTGGTGGCGTCGAGCGCCGCGTCACCGTGCATCTCGCCCTCGACCTCGATGTCCGGATGCTGCTCGTGCAGCAGGCGCAGTGCCTCGCGCATCTTGGCCGAGGTCGGCGAGTCGTCGGAGCCGAAGCTCGAGTGCGACAGCAAGGCGACCTTGGGCTCGACGCCGAAGCGGCGCATTTCCTCGGCGGCCATCACCGTCATCTCGACCAGCTGCGCCGGCGTCGGGTCGTAGGTGACATAGGTGTCAGCCATGAACACCGTGCGCCCCGGCAGATTGAGCAGGTTGAGGGTGTAGCACTTGCTGGCGCCCGGTTTGCGCCCGAGCACATCGTCGATGAACTTCAGGTGCAGCTGGTGCATGCCGTAGGTGCCGCAGATCAGGCCGTCGGCGTCGCCGAACTTGAGCAGCAGGGCGCCGATCAGCGTCGAGCGGCGGCGCACCTCGCGCTTGGCGTACTCCACCGACACGCCGCTGCGCTCCATCAGCCCGTGGTAGTGCTTCCACAGGGTGTCGTAGCGCGGGTCCGAATCCGGGTTGACCAGCTCGAAGTCCGTCTCCGGCTGCAGACGCAGGCCAAAGCGCTCGATGTGGTTCATCACCACCGCCGGCCGGCCGATCAGGATCGGCCGTGCCAGGCCTTCGTCGACCACGATCTGCACCGCACGCAGCACCCGCTCGGACTCGCCCTCGCTGAAGATGATGCGCTTGGGGTTGCGCTTGGCGGCGGCGAACACCGGCTTCATGATCAGGCCGGAGCGCCACACGAAGCCGTTGAGCAGCGTGGTGTAGGCATCCCAGTCGGTAATCGGCCGCGTCGCCACGCCGGATTCCATGGCCGCACGGGCCACCGCCGGGGCGATGAGCACGATCAGGCGCGGGTCAAACGGGCGGGGGATGATGTACTCCGAGCCGAAGCCGGCCACCTTCTCGCCGTAGGCCGCGGCCACGATGTCGCTCTGCTCGGCGCGGGCCAGCTCGGCGATGGCCTTCACGGCCGCCATCTTCATCTCGTCGGTAATCGTCGTTGCACCCACATCCAGCGCACCGCGGAAGATGAAGGGGAAGCACAGCACGTTGTTGACCTGGTTCGGATAGTCCGAGCGGCCGGTGGCGATGATCGCGTCGTCGCGCACCGCCTTCACGTCCTCGGGCAGGATCTCCGGCCGCGGGTTGGCCAGCGCCAGCACCAGCGGCTTGGCGGCCATCTTGCGCACCATGTCCTGCTTGAGCACGCCGCCGGCCGACAGGCCGAGGAACACGTCCGCCCCCTCGATGATCTCGCCCAGCGTGCGCGCGTCCGTCGGTTTGGCGTAGCGCGCCTTGATCGGGTCCATCAGCGTGGTGCGGCCTTCATACACCACACCCTCGATGTCGGTCACCCAGATATTCTCGACCGGCACACCGAGCATCACCAGCAGGTCCAGGCAGGCCAGCGCCGCGGCGCCAGCGCCGGACGTCACCAGCTTGATGGTCTTCAGATCCTTGCCCTGCAGGTGCAGGCCGTTGAGCACCGCGGCGCCGACCACGATCGCCGTGCCGTGCTGGTCGTCATGGAAGACCGGGATGTTCATCCGCTCGCGCAGCTTCTTCTCGATGTAGAAGCACTCGGGCGCCTTGATGTCCTCGAGGTTGATGCCGCCGAAGGTCGGCTCCAGCGCGGCGATCATGTCGATCAGCTTGTCGGCGTCGGGCTCGTTGATCTCCAGATCGAACACATCGATGTCGGCGAACTTCTTGAACAGCACGCCCTTGCCTTCCATCACCGGCTTGGCCGCCAGCGGGCCGATGTTGCCCAGGCCGAGCACGGCGGTGCCGTTGGTCACCACGCCGATCAGGTTGCTGCGCGCGGTCAGGTTGGCGGCCTCGGCCGGCGACTCGACGATCGCCTCGCAGGCGGCGGCCACGCCGGGCGAGTAGGCCAGCGACAGATCCTGCTGGTTGGTCAGCGCCTTGGTCGGCGTGACGGCGATCTTGCCGGGCCGCGGGTAACGGTGATAGTCCAGCGCGGCTTCGCGAATCGATTCGTCCATGGGCATCCTGGTCTCCTGGTCGTCAGGGCGGGAAGCCGCCCTAGGGTTTCACCTTATTATTGGAATAAGCTTTCAATTCCATGTCGTCCGCCCCGCAGAATCGACAAAATCTTTTCCCGATGTGCACTTTTCCCGCACCAGGATTTTCTTGCCGGTGGCTGACGTGGCATAATAGTAGGCTTTCGGAAGCGGCCTTGTCGCTTCGTGGTTTCCACATGTGCGCATCACCGCTTGTGGCGCGCACACCGGGGGCAGCATCTGACCGGCGCGGGCCGCTATTGCCAGAGACCGCAGCCATCGACAGTTGCATGCCTTGAGGACCGCTCGCTGCGGCTGCCAAGCCGCCGGCGGGCTTTACGGTTTACAACCTGCAATCCTGGAGATTTCCGCGCCATGAACCAATTCGCCGAGGCCGCTCTGTCTGCCGCTCCGGACTACGTCCGCCAAGAAAAACTCAAACAGTGGGTCGCCGAAATCGCCGCCCTGACTGAGCCGGACCGGGTGGAGTGGAGCGACGGATCGCAGGAAGAATACGACCGCCTGTGCGCCGAAATGGTCGAGTCCGGCATGCTGATCAAGCTCAACCCGGAAAAGCGCAAGAACTCCTACCTCGCTTTCTCCGACCCGTCCGACGTGGCGCGCGTCGAAGACCGCACTTTCATCTGCTCCGCCGACAAGGGCGACGCCGGCCCCACCAACAACTGGGAAGACCCGGCCGTGATGCGCGAGACGCTCAAGGGCCTGTTCAAGGGCGCGATGCGCGGCCGCACCATGTACGTGGTGCCCTTCTCCATGGGCCCGCTCGGCTCGCCGATCGCCCACATCGGCATCGAGATCACCGACAGCCCCTACGTGGTCACCAACATGCGCACCATGACGCGCATGGGCAAGGCGGTGTATGACGTGCTCGGCACCGACGGCGAGTTCGTGCCCTGCGTGCACTCGGTCGGCGCCCCGCTGGCGCACGGCGAAAAAGACGCCCGCTGGCCGTGCAACCCCGACACCAAGTACATCGTCCACTACCCCGAGACCCGCGAGATCTGGTCCTACGGCTCCGGCTACGGCGGCAACGCACTGCTGGGCAAGAAGTGCTTCGCCCTGCGCATCGCCTCGACCATGGCACGTGACGAAGGCTGGCTGGCCGAGCACATGCTGATCCTCGGCGTCGAGTCGCCCGAAGGCGAGAAAACCTACGTGGCCGCCGCCTTCCCGTCGGCCTGCGGCAAGACCAACTTCGCCATGCTGATCCCGCCCAAGTCCTTCAACGGCTGGAAGATCACCACCGTCGGCGACGACATCGCCTGGATCAAGCCGGGCAAGGATGGCAAGTTCTACGCCATCAACCCCGAAGCCGGCTTCTTCGGCGTGGCCCCCGGCACCTCCGAGAAGACCAACTTCAACGCCATGGCGACGCTGAAGGAAAACATCATCTTCACCAACGTCGCGCTGACCGATGACGGCGACGTGTGGTGGGAAGGCATGAGCAAGGAAGCCCCGGCCCACCTGATCGACTGGCAGGGCAAGGACTGGACGCCCGAGATCGCCAAGGAAACCGGTCGCAAGGCCGCCCACCCGAACTCGCGCTTCACCGCCCCGGCCGGCCAGTGCCCGTCGATCGACGACAACTGGGAAGACCCGGCCGGCGTGCCGATCTCGGCCTTCATCTTCGGCGGCCGTCGCGCCACCACCGTGCCGCTGGTGTACCAGGCCTTCAACTGGAACTTCGGCGTCTACATGGCGGCCACCCTCGGCTCCGAGACCACCGCTGCCGCCTTCGGCGCGCAGGGCGTGGTGCGCCGCGACCCGTTCGCCATGCTGCCCTTCTGCGGTTACCACATGGGCGACTACTTCAACCACTGGCTGAAGATGGGCCACGTGGTCGAGAACACGCCCAAGATCTTCTGCGTGAACTGGTTCCGCATGGATGAGAAGGGCAACTTCATGTGGCCGGGCTTCGGCGAAAACATGCGCGTGCTCAAGTGGATCGTCGATCGCTGCAAGGGCACCATCGCCGCCAAGGAAACCGCGCTGGGCTGGATGCCGCGCTTCGAGGACATGGACTGGACCGACGCCGGCGTCACCCAGGCCGAGTTCGACGCCCTGACCACCATCGACGCCGAGGCCTGGAAGAAAGAACTCGCCTCGCACAAGGAGTGGTTCGACAAGCTGCAGGACCGCCTGCCGCGCCAGATGCTGCTCAAACGCGAACTGTTCGAACTGGCGCTGTCGGTCTAAACCGCCCCGCCCGGCCGCCCGTGGGCGGCCCGCAAGCCCAGCAAGCGCCGCCTGTCGGCGCTTGTTGCATTTTCACCGTGCCGCCATCGCTCTATGATGGCGACTCCGCCGCCCGGACACCCCCAATGACCCGCTCGCCGCTCGCCCTGGCCGACCGCATGGCCGACATCCGCCCCTTCCACGTGATGGAGCTGCTGCGCCGCGCGCGCGAGCTCGAGGCCCAGGGGCGCGACATCATCCACATGGAAATCGGCGAGCCGGACTTCCCCAGCCCGCCGCCGGTGGTCGAAGCGGCCACCCGCTTCCTTGCCCGCGGCGATGTGCACTACACGCCGGCCCTGGGCATCGCGCCCTTGCGCGAGGCCATCGCCCGCTTCTACCACGATCGCTTCGGTGCCGATGTCGCGCCCGAGCGCATCATCGTCACCCCCGGCGCCTCCGGCGCGCTGATGCTGGCGCTGGCCGCCACCACCAATCCGGGCGACACCTGGCTGCTGCCCGACCCCACCTATCCGTCTAACCGCCACCTGATCCGCGCCTTCGAGGGCGTCGCGCGCGCCGTACCGGTCAATGCCGACAGCGCCTATCAGCCCACCGTGGCGGCCGTCAAAGCCGCCTGGCAAGCCGGCACCCGCGGCCTGGTGGTCGCCTCGCCGGCCAACCCCACCGGCACCCTGCTCGACCCGGCCCAGATCGACGCCCTGCGCCAGGCCGTGCATGCCCGTGGCGGCCAGTTGATCGTGGACGAGATCTACCAGGGCCTGACCTACGGCATCGCGTCCAGCACCGCACTGCAGACCATGGACGACGTCTTCGTGGTCAACAGCTTCAGCAAGTATTTCGGCATGACCGGCTGGCGGCTCGGCTGGCTGGTGGCACCGGCGGGGTATGCCCGCGAGATCGAACGCCTCGCCCAGCATTTCTTCATCAGCGCCTCGACCATCGCCCAGCAGGCCGCGCTGGCCGCCTTCAGCCCTGCCTGCCTCGAGATTCTCGAATCACGCCGGCAAGCCTTCGCCGAGCGGCGCAATACGCTGCTGCCCGCGCTGCGCGCGCTGGGCTTTACCGTGGCAGCCGAACCGCAGGGCGCCTTCTACATCTACAGCGACATCAGCGCACTGGCCGATGACAGCGAAGCCCTTGCCCGCCGCCTGATCGAAGAGGCCGGCGTGGCGGCCACACCGGGGATCGACTTTGGTGACAACCGCCCGCGCCAGCACCTGCGCTTCGCCTATACCACGGGCCAGGATCGCCTGGCCGAGGCGGCCGAACGCATCGCGAAGATCCTCCGGTAAAAAAAAGGGACGACCCCGCGGTCGTCCCTGTTGGGTCGGCGGCGCCTGCGTTCAGGCGTCGGCCGCGGCCACCGCCGCCAGGCGCGCCTGCATCGACAGCACCTTCTTGGCATAGCGCGTATTCTCGTCGTTCAGCGCACCGCCGTAGTACTGCAGCGCCGACACCAGCGTACCGTAGCGCTTCAAGCCCTCCTGGATCACCAGCGCCCCCACGCGCACATTGGTGACCGGATCGAACAGCGCGTTCGGCGTCGCCTCCGGGCCGATCTTGTCCTGGTGGAAACGCGGGATCACCTGCATCAGGCCTTGCGCGCCCATGGTGCTTTCGGCCAACGGATTGAAGCTCGACTCGATGGCCATCACCGCCACGATCAGCAAGGGGTCCAGGCCCAGCTCCTCGGCCGATTGCTCGGCCCGCGCCAGCGGTTCGAGCAAGGCGCTCTGCGACACCCGGTAACGGCGCGCCACATAGCTGCGCACCCGGTCCAGCGCCGGCGACAGCTCCGCCGGCGCCTCGGCAGCCGTGCGCAGCGGGTGCTGCGGCAGGCCTTCGGGTTCGCCGGCGGCCTCGGCCGCAACATCCATGACCGGCACCATCGGCTCGGCCTTGGCCTGCGCGATCGCCAGCAAGGGGAGTGCGCGCCCGGTCGACTGGGGTTCGATGACCGAAGCCACCAGGGCTGCCATCGACAGCAGGCCCATGGCAACGACAATCCCGTGGGAGAAATGCTTGAGAAAGGCGCCGCTGCGACTCAAGGCGCGCTTCATGACCATTGCGTTCTTCATGGTGGTCCTCCAAGAGGCCCGCCGCCGCGCGCGCATCCCGTGCCGCTCAAAAAAAAGGCCGGGGTGGCGTGGGTCCGGTTCGCCGGGCGCCATGCAGGCCGTCCGTCGTGTCACCGTCCCGGGGGTCGGGTCGCCAGTGGTGTCCCGCGTGATCGGAGCGATCACGCACTCACTCGATTCGACGACACCACCAGGTCAGGATGGCGCCGCCACGCACATGCTGCAACGCAGCACGGAACGCACTCTATTGATTCATATGGATTTTGTCAATTTTCGAGGCGTCCTCAGCGTGGCAAAAAAGCCACATTCGGTGCGCCGCGCCAATGCCGGCGCGGGTTCCAGGCCGATAAAAAAAACGGGGCCGCAGCCCCGTCTTCAGCCCCTGCTCTAAGCAGGGTTTTTCGCGCCTCACCCCTGGGCGGGAATGCGCAGCACCTGGCCCGGATAGATCTTGTCCGGGTGCGCCAGCATCGGCTTGTTGGCCTCGAAAATGACCATGTATTTGTTGGCGCTGCCGTAGTGCGCCTTGGCAATTGCCGACAGCGTATCGCCGCGTACCACGGTGTGGAACACCGCCTCGGGCTCGGGGTTGGTGACGCTGATGGTGTCCTTCACCTCGCCCACGCCCGCCACGTTGCCCGCCGCCAGCAATACCTTCTCGCGGGTGGCCTGGTCGGGCGTCGTCCCGCCCACCGTCACCACCCCGGCAGCACCGTCGAAGGCCACGCTCAGCCCCTCGACCGGGAGCTTCAGCGTCGTGATGTAGGTCGCGATCGCCTCGGCAGCCTTGGCGTTGGCCGCGGCGATCTTGTCGGCCGACGGATCCTTGGCAGCGGCATCCTGCGCGGCCTTGGCCTCGCCCGTACCGAACAGCTTCTCGCCGGCTTCCTTGATGAAATTGAACAGTCCCATGACACCTCCTGCGCTTGATGAATCAGGCCCGGCGAATGCCGGCTCAGGCCACGTTATACGGCACCTGCATGACACGTGCGCACCGGGACAAGAAACGTAACACTCAGCCGCGCAGCGCCGTGCTCACCCGCTGCCAGTCAAAACACGGCCCGGGATCGGTCTTGCGGCCGGGCGCAATGTCGCTGTGGCCGACCACGTCTTCGAGCGGATACTGCGCCGCCAGATCGGCGATCAGCCGGTTCAGTTGCGCGTATTGCGCGTCGGTGAAGGGCTGGGTGTCCGAGCCTTCGAGCTCGACGCCGATCGAGAAATCGTTGCAGCGCTCGCAGTCGCGCCAGCGGCTCAGGCCGGCATGCCAGGCGCGCGCCAGCACCGGCACACACTGGATCAGCTCACCATCGCGACGGATGAAGAAGTGCGCCGACACCCGCAGGTGGGCAATGCCGGCATAGTAGGGATGGGCCGACGGATCGAGCCGGTTGCCGAACAGTTCGAGCACGCCCGGCCCGCCAAACTGCTCCGGCGGCAGGCTGATCGCATGCACCACCAGCAGCCGGATCGGCATGCCCGCCGGGCGCCGGTCGAAATTCGGCGAGGCGATCCAGCGTGCGCCGTCGAGCCAGCCTGCCGCATCGCACCGGGCCATGCTCAATCCTTCATGCCCAGCCGCTCCATGCGATAGCGCAAGGAACGGAAGGTGACCTTGAGCAGGCGGGCGGCCGCCGTGCGGTTGCCCTCGGTCTCGGCCAGCGCTTCGACGATGGCCTGGCGTTCGGCGTTGTCGAGGTAGTCCTGCAAGCCGGTGCGCAAGGCCTCGCCCTGGCCGTTGCCGGCGCTGGGCTCGTGGCCGACCAGCGGCTCGAGCGCCAGGTCTTCGACATGGATGATCTCGCCACCGGACAGCGCCAGCGCCCGCTCCAGGATGTTCTCCAGTTCGCGCACATTGCCCGGAAAGCTGTAGGCCGACAGCGCCTCGAGCGCCTGGGTGGACAGCCGCGGCAAGGGCATGCCGGCCGACTCTGCCAGCCGGGCGAGCAAGGCTTCGGCCAGCGGGGCGATGTCTTCGCGACGCTCGCGCAGCGCCGGCATCTTCAGCTCGATCACGTTGAGCCGGTAGAACAGGTCCTGGCGGAAGCGGTTGTCCTCGACCATCGCGCGCAGGTTCTGGTGCGTGGCGCTGACGATGCGCACGTCGACCGGCTGCTCCTCCGTCTCGCCAATGCGGCGCACCCGCTTTTCCTGGATCACGCGCAGCAGCTTGACCTGCATCGACAGCGGCAGATCTGCCACCTCGTCGAGAAACAGCGTGCCGCCACTGGCCGCCTGGAAAAAGCCGTCGCGATCGCTGTCCGCGCCGGTGAACGCGCCCTTGCGATAGCCGAAGAACTCGCTTTCCATCAGGTTCTCCGGGATCGCCCCGCAGTTGACCGCCACAAACGCGCCGCCGGCGCGCGGCCCCAGGCCGTGGATGGCGCGCGCCGCGCGCTCCTTGCCGCTGCCCGACTCGCCGGAGATGTACACCGGCGCCTGGCTGCGGGCGAGTTTTTCGATCAGCTGGCGCACCTGCGCCATGGCCTGCGACGCCCCGATCAGGAAGGCGCTGGCATCCTTGCGGGTGTCGTCGTGGCTGGCGTCGGGCAGGCGGAACACCGACTTGATCAGCGCCCGCAGCTGCTCCAGCGACACCGGCTTGGCGAGGTAGTCGAAGGCGCCGGCCTTGAGCGCCACCACGGCGTTTTCCATGCTGCCGTAAGCGGTGATCACGGCCACCGGCAGGTCGGTGCAGTGCTCGTTGATGTAGCGCACCAGTTCCAGCCCGTCGCCATCGGGCAGGCGCATGTCGGTCAGGCACAGGCGGTACTTGCGCTTGGCCAGCAACTCGCGGGCCTCGGCCACCGACCCGGCCGAGTCCGAGCCCAGGCCCATGCGGGTGAGCGTCATCTCCAGCAGTTCGCGGATGTCTTCTTCATCATCGACCACCAGAACTTCAGGGCCGGTCGGTCGGCTGCGTCGTTCGATCTTGCTCATGGCTGATTCATTCCGCTCAGGCAAAAGTGCGCACCGGCGGCGCTGTCGCGCAGCACCAGCGTGGCACGGTTTGCGTCCGCCAGCTCGCGGGCAATGTACAGGCCCAGGCCCGTGCCCTTGGCGTGGGTGGTGAAAAAGGGCTCGAACAGGCGGCCGCGGCTTTCCTCGGGAATGCCCGGGCCATCGTCGGCCACATGCAGTTCGGTGCGCCCCCCGGCGCTCTCCGCCCACAGCCGGATCGCCCCGGGCGCGGGCGAGGCATAGCGGCGCGCATTGACCAGCAGGTTCCACAGAATCTGGTGCAGGTGGGCGCGGTCGAAGGCGAGGGTCAGCGCGGCGGGCACGTCGGCCACCACCTGCGCCTTCTCGGCCTCGCCGTGGAGGGTGAATTCCTCGAGCAGCTCGCCGATGAAGGCGTGCAGGGGCAGCGCCTCCTGCAAGGCATTGTCGCGCCGCCCGAGCGAGAGCACGTCGCGCACCAGCTGCTCGATGCGCAGCGCGTTGTTGTTGATGATGCGGATCAGCTTGGCTTGCGCCTCGGCGCGCTTTTCTTCGCCGAGCAGCTCGGCGGCGTGGGTGACGGCGGTGAGCGGGTTGCGGATTTCGTGCGCGATGCTGGCCGTCAGCCGGCCCAGCGCCGCGAGCTTGATCTGCTGCGCCTGCGCCTGGATCTCGTTGATGTCCTGCAGGTAGATCACGGTATAGCCGCCGTCGCCCTCGGTGCGCACGATGCGGCAGCGCACCGGCTTGCCCCCCTCGGGCTGGCACACCCGCGGTTCGCTGCCGGGCGGCCGCGCCAGCTCGATCGCCACCGCCGGGAAGCGGTCGGTCATCAGCTCGCCGATCGGCAGCGGTGCGCCCAGCAGGGCCCGTGCCTGCGGATTGGCCTGGCGGATGCGCAGGTCGGCGTCGAGCACGATCGCGCCGTCGTGCATGTCTTCGATGATCCGCTCGTTGATCGCCTGCTGACTGGCCAGATCCTCGCCGCGCGACTGCGCCAGCGCCTCGTTGGCCAGCGCGCGGATGGCCAGCAGGCGTGCCATCAGCGCCACGCCGAAGAAGCCAATACACACCATGCCGACCACGAAGAACTCGGTGGCCTCGCCCCGGTTGAACAGGCGCACGGTGTTTTCGGTGAGCACCGCCAGCGTCGCCACCGCGGCGTAGAACAGCACCCAGCGCCCGTGGCCGACCAGCCCGCCGCCAGCGAGCAGCACCATCAGCAACATCGGCAGGCCGCCGCGGGTGCCGCCGCTGACCGCCATCAGCAAGGTCAGCGCGGCGATGTCCACCACCATCTGCAGCGTCACCACCCGGTTGAAGCCGAGCCGCGCCACCGCGTCGGGGAAGCCCAGCGCCAGCACCGCAAACAGGTAGAACGCGGCAAAGGCGAGGAACAGGCCGGGCGCCTCTTCGCCCAGCCCCATGGTTTTGCCGAAGAACAGGAAGATCGCCGCCATCACCAGGCGGAACAGGTTCAGGTAGCGCAGCGAGCGCTGGCGCGCCAGATCGGCGGAGAGGTCGTCTGCGACGCCGGTCGGGGTCATCAACTCAGTGGCCGCCGCGGGCGTGCTCTTCGCAGCAGTAGAAGTCACCGCCGCGCTGTACGCCCTCGCTCTCGGGCACGTGCACCCCGCAACGCCGGCACGACAGCATGCGCATCGAGGCCTGGGGCTCGCGCGCGGTCGGGCCGGCCGGGGGCGGCGTCTTGGGTTTGGTCAGCAGCCGGCGCACCCAGTAGATGGCAAACAGGACGAGGAGGAAGACGAGGAGTTTCGACACGATCTCGGGCGCGCGCGGAGGAAGCGAAAATTCTAGCACGCACGGCCGGGCCCACCCCGGCCGTGGCTCAAAGCGCCACCAGCCGCGCGCAGGCGGCGTCCAGCGTGTCGTCGTGCTTGGCGAAGCAGAAGCGCACCACGCCCTCGTCCTCGGCGGCGGCAGAAAAGGCAGAGACGGGAATCGCCGCGACCTTCTTCTCGCGGGTCAGCCATTCGACAAAGGCGGTATCGGGCAGCTCGCGGATCGCCCGGTAGCGCGCCAGCTGAAAATAGGTGCCCGAGCACGGCAGCAGCTCGAAGCGCGAGGCGGCCAGCGCGGCGCGGAAGCGGTCGCGCTTGGCCTGGTAGAAGGCCGCCAGACCGAGGTGACGCGAAGCATCGGCCATGTAGTCGGCCAGCGCGTACTGCATCGGCGTGTTGACCGTGAACACATTGAACTGGTGCACCTTGCGGAACTCGGCCATCAGCGCCGCGGGCGCCACCACGTAGCCGATCTTCCAGCCGGTGATGTGGTAGGTCTTGCCAAAGCTGGAGACGATCACGCTGCGCTCGGCCAGCGCGGGGTGGCGGGCGCAGCTCTCGTGCTGGCGACCGTCGAAGACGATGTGCTCGTACACCTCGTCCGACACGATGACGATATCGGTGCCGCGCACCAGTTCGGCCAGGTGCGCCATGTCCTCGGCCGACCACACGCTGCCGGTCGGGTTGTGCGGGCTGTTGATCATGATCATGCGGGTGCGCGGCGTGATGGCTGCCGCCACCGCCGCCCAGTCGGGCCGGTAGTCCGGCGCATGCAAGGCCAGGCGCACCACCCGGCCGCCCTGCAGCTCGATGGCCGGGGCGTAGGAGTCATAACCCGGCTCGAAGATGATCACCTCGTCGCCCGGGTGCACCAGCGCCGCCACGGCGGTGAACAGCGCCTGGGTGGCGCCGGCGGTGACCGTCACCTCGGTGTCGGGGTCGTAGGCCGTGCCGTACAGGTCGGCCACCTTGGCGGCGATGGCTTCGCGCAGCACCGCCACCCCGGCCATCGGCGGGTACTGGTTGTAGCCCTCGCGCATCCAGTGCGAGACCCGCTCGAACAGCACCGGCTCGGCGTTGAAGTCCGGAAAGCCCTGCGACAGGTTGATCGCGCCGGCCTCGGTGGCCATCCGTGACATGACGGTGAAGATGGTGGTGCCGACCTTCGGCAGGCGGGACGACACGGAAACGGCGCAAGCGGGCATGGCAATCCTGGCGACGGAGCAAAACACCGATTCTCGCAGAGCGCTCCGGGCACGCCAAGCCGAGGCGCCGCAGCGATACAATGGCGGCCATGAGTGTCCCGATCCCCGCCCCCACCCTGATCCGCGATGGCGCCCGCGTGCGCATCCTCGACCAGACCGCACTGCCCCATCACCGCGTCACGCTGGCGCTCGACAGCCTCGAGGCCGTCGCCCATGCGATCCGCGCCATGCAGGTGCGCGGCGCGCCGCTGATTGGCGCCACCGCGGCCTGCGGGGTGGCGCTGGCGCTGCGCGAGACGGCCGACGCCGCCACGCTGGATCACGCGCTCACCCTGCTCGGCGCCACCCGCCCGCCC
>QQUN01000057.1 GCA_008501585.1 Pseudomonadota bacterium
AGGGCCAGGTGGTGGCGCCGAAAGGCGAAAAGCCGAACAGCCCGGTGACCGGTTTCTACGCCGCCGGCGAATGTGCCGGCGCCTCGGTGCACGGCGCCAACCGGCTCGGCACCAACTCGCTGCTCGATCTGCTGGTGTTCGGCAAGTCGGCGGGCGAAACCGTGGTCGAGGACATCCAGTCTGGCAACCTGCGCCTCAAGCCGCTGCCGGAAGATGCTGCCGACTTCGCGCTGGCGCGCATGGCGCGTCTCGAGAACCAGAAGGACGGCACCAACGTGCACGAAGTCCGCCTGGAAATGCAGCGCACCATGCAGAAGCACGCCGGTGTGTTCCGTTTTGCCGACCTGCTCAAGGAAGGCGTGACCCGCATCCTCGAGGTGGCCGAGCAAGCCAAGACCACCGAGATCAAGGACAAGTCCATGGTCTGGAACACCGCGCGCATGGAAGCGCTGGAACTGGACAACCTGATCGAAGTGGCCAAGGCCACGATGATCTCCGCCGAGGCCCGCAAGGAATCCCGCGGTGCCCACGTGCGCGACGATGCGCCGGATACCCCCGAGCATCCGAACGGCCGCCGCGATGACGAGTGGCTCAAGCACACCCTGTGGTACAGCGAGGGCAATCGCCTGGATTACAAGCCGGTGAATTTGAAGCCGATGTCCGATAACGTCGAACCGATCGCCCTGGCGACGCGGACTTACTGAGAGGCCGGGAGTCGAACAGATGAGCAAACGTACCGTTCAATTCAAGATCTACCGTTACGATCCGGACCGCGACGAAAAGCCGTACATGCAGGACATCTCGGTCGAACTCGAGGCGTCCGACAAGAAACTGCTCGACGCGCTGGTGCGCCTGAAAGTGAAGGACGATTCCACCTCCTTCCGTCGTTCCTGCCGCGAAGGTGTCTGTGGCTCCGATGCCATGAACATCAACGGCAAGAACGGCCTGGCCTGCCTGACCGATGTCGACAGCCTGGCCCAGCCGATCGTGCTTCGCCCGTTGCCCGGCCTGCCGGTCATCCGCGACCTGATCGTCGACATGACGCAGTTTTTCAAGCAGTACAACTCCATCAAGCCGTACCTGGTCAACGACAACCCGGCGCCGGAGCGCGAGCGCCTGCAGTCGCCTGAAGAGCGTGAAGAGCTCAACGGCCTGTATGAGTGCATTCTGTGCGCCTGCTGCTCGACCTCGTGCCCGTCGTTCTGGTGGAACCCGGACAAGTTCGTCGGTCCGGCCGGCCTGCTTGCCGCCTACCGCTTCATCGCCGATACCCGGGATGAGGCGACCAGCGAACGTCTCGACAACCTCGAGGATCCGTATCGCCTGTTCCGCTGCCACACCATCATGAACTGTGTGGATGTGTGTCCGAAGAGCCTGAACCCGACCCGGGCGATTGGCAAGATCAAGGACATGATGGTGCGTCGCGCGGTATGACGCTTAATCGGGGACGCGTGCGCTGGCATTGTCGTCGAGCCCTCCTGGAGCTCGATCTGGTCTTTGCACGCTTTCTTGAGGATGGGTTCGACCAGCTGAGCGAGGCGCAGCTGGTCGACCTCCAGGACATGCTCAACCTTGAAGACCATGCCCTCTGGGCCATGGTCAACGGTAGCGCACCGTGTCCGGAGCCGCGCTGGGTGCCTCTCCTCGGCATGTTGCGCAGCGATGGAACGCGGGAAGACACTGCTTCTGCAGATTGATAACTACGGGTAAGCCAAAGGACAAGTTATGAGTACTGAACGTAACGCCACCCTCACCGTTGACGGCCAGACCGTCGATTTCCCGGTGATGACCGGCACGCATGGCAACGACGTCATCGACATCCG
The DNA here is from genome assembly GCA_008501585.1 of Pseudomonadota bacterium. Taxonomy (GTDB): domain Bacteria; phylum Pseudomonadota; class Gammaproteobacteria; order Burkholderiales; family Rhodocyclaceae; genus Nitrogeniibacter. The sequence goes on from QQUN01000057.1 coordinate 1,824, forward strand.
TACGCTGGGTGCCAAGACCGGCCTGTTCACCTACGATTCCGGTTTTCTCTCGACCGCGAGCTGCAAGTCGACCGTCACCTTCATCGACGGCGACAAGGGCGAGCTGCTGTACCGTGGCTACCCGATCGAGCAACTGGCCGAGCACTGCAACTTCCTCGAGGTTGCCTACCTGCTCAAGAACGGCGAACTGCCGAACGCGACCCAGAAGCTCGACTTCGAGACCACCATCAAGAACCACACGATGCTGCACGACCAGATGACGAAGTTCTATTCTGGTTTCCGTCGTGATGCGCACCCGATGGCGGTCATGGTCGGTGTGGTCGGCGCGCTGTCGGCCTTCTACCACGACGCGCTGGACCTGCAGGACGCCGAGCACCGCAACGTGTCCTTCAACCGCCTGGTCGCCAAGCTGCCGACCATCGTGGCCATGGCCTACAAGTACAACACCGGCCAGCCGTTCATGTACCCGCGCAATGACCTGAGCTACACCGCCAACTTCATGCACATGATGTTCGGCACCCCGTGCGAGGAGTACAAGCCGAACCCGGTGCTGGTGCACGCGCTCGACACCATCTTCACGCTGCACGCCGACCACGAGCAGAACGCTTCGACCTCGACCGTCCGCCTGGCCGGTTCGTCGGGCGCCAACCCGTTTGCCTGCATCTCGGCCGGTATCGCCTGCCTGTGGGGTCCGTCGCACGGCGGCGCCAACGAGGCCTGCCTGCAGATGCTCGAGGAAATCGGCGATGTGTCCAAGGTGGGCGAGTACATCACCCGCGCCAAGGACAAGAGCGATTCGTTCAAGCTGATGGGCTTCGGCCACCGCGTCTACAAGAACTTCGACCCGCGCGCCAAGCTGATGCGCAAGGTCTGCTACGACGTGCTGACCGAGCTGGGCCTCGAGAACGACCGCCTGTTCAAGCTGGCCATGGAACTCGAGAAGATCGCCCTGGAAGACCAGTACTTCGTCGAGAAGAAGCTCTACCCGAACGTGGACTTCTACTCCGGCATCGTGCAGAAGGCGCTGGGCATCCCGACCTCGATGTTCACCTGCATCTTCGCGCTGGCCCGTACCGTGGGCTGGATGACGCAGTGGGAAGAGATGATGACCGATCCGGAATACAAGATCGGCCGTCCGCGCCAGCTGTATGTGGGCGCAGCCCGTCGCGACGTCGTAGCGATCGACCAGCGGGCGTAACACCCATGCGGGCTGGAAACAAGCACAACTGAGTCAGCCCGCCACGGGATGATCACCGCCTGTCGTGATCATCCCGTTTCCTTATGCCCAACCGGACGTTCTCGCCGGGTGGCGATGACCTGACAAGGCAACAGAATTCGGGTGAATTCAACCATGATGAAGCAACTGCATAGCACCTCGATGCTGTTCGGCAGCAATGCACCGTTCGTCGAAGAGCTGTACGAGTCCTACCTTGCCGATCCGGAAAGCGTACCGGAGGAATGGCAAACCTATTTCGACGGTCTCAAGGCCGGCGCCGCTGCCGCGGTGCGGGATGTCGCGCATACGCCGATCATTCACGCCTTCGAGCAGCTGGCCAAGCGCGGCCCGGTGCGCACCGTCACCACTGGCGACGGCAACAAGCGGCAGGTCAGCACGCTGCAGTTGATCAACGCCTATCGCTTCCTCGGCAACCGCTGGGCCAATCTCGACCCGCTCAAGCGCAACGAGCGCCCGCAAGTGCCCGAGCTGGAGCCGTCGTACTACGGCTTCACCGAAGCGGATCTGAACGAGCAGTTCAACGTCGGCTCCTTCCACGCATTCTCGACCGAACAGGCCAGCCTGCGCGAGATCCTGGAGGCCGTGCGCCAGACGTACTGCGGTTCGATCGGTTCCGAGTACATGTACATTTCGGATATCAGCCAGAAGCGCTGGATCCAGGCCCGTCTCGAAAGCATTCGCGGTACGCCGAAATTCTCGGTCGAACAGAAGAAGCACGTGCTGGGCCGTGTGACCGCCGCCGAGACGCTCGAGAAATACCTGCACACCAAGTACGTTGGCCAGAAGCGCTTCTCGCTCGAGGGCGGTGAGTCGATGATCGTCGCCATGGACGAGGTCATCAACGTCGGCGGTACGCTCGGCGCGCAGGAAATCGTGATCGGCATGGCCCACCGCGGCCGCCTCAACGTACTGGTCAATACCCTGGGCAAATCGCCCTCGACGCTGTTTGCCGAATTCGAAGGCAAGGCCGAAGTCGACCTGTCGGCCGGCGACGTGAAGTACCACAACGGCTTCTCCAGCGACGTGATGACGGCCGGCGGGCCGGTGCACCTGACGCTGGCGTTCAACCCGTCGCACCTCGAGATCATCAACCCGGTGGTCGAGGGCTCGGTCTATGCGCGCCAGGTGCGCCGCAAGGACAAGGTCAAGAACCAGGTGCTGCCGGTGCTGATCCATGGCGACTCCGCCGTGGCCGGCCAGGGCGTGAACCAGGAGATGCTGAACTTCTCGCTGACCCGCGGCTACGGCACGGGCGGCACGGTGCACATCGTGGTGAACAACCAGATCGGTTTCACCACCTCCGACCCGCGCGATTACCGTTCCTCGCTGTACTGCACCGACATCTTCAAGATGGTCGAGGCGCCGATCTTCCATGTGAACGGCGACGACCCCGAAGCCGTCGCGCTGGTGACCGCATTGGCCGTTGAATTCCGCAACGAATTCAAGAAGGACGTGGTCATCGACATCATCTGCTTCCGCAAGCTCGGCCACAACGAGCAGGACGAGCCGATGGTGACCCAGCCGCTGATGTACCGCAAAGTGTCCCAGCATCCGGGGACCCGCAAGCTGTACGCCGACCGCCTGGTGCGCGAAGGCGTGTGCACGGCCGACGAGCCCGAAGCGATCATCCAGGACTACCGTGAGCACCTCGACCGCGGCGAACTGCTCGCCAACCCGGTGCTCTCCGGTCACAACCGTCAGTTCGCGGTGGACTGGACGCCTTACCTCAAGACCGCGTACACCGACGAAGCCGACACCGCGGTGCCGATGGTCGAGCTCAAGCGCCTGGCCGAGCGGATCAGCACGGTGCCCGAAGGCTTCACCCTGCATTCGCGCGTGAAGAAGATCGTCGACGACCGTGCCGCCATGGCACGTGGCGAAGCGCTGATCGACTGGGGCATGGGCGAAAACCTCGCCTACGCCAGCCTGCTGGTGCAAGGCTACGGCGTGCGTCTGTCGGGCGAGGACATCGGCCGCGGCACCTTCTTCCACCGCCATGCCGTGTTCCACGACCAGAAGCGCGAGCGCTGGGACGAGGGCGCCTACATTCCGCTGCAGCACATTCAGGAAGGCCAGGCCGAAGTCCAGGTGTTCGACTCGGTGCTGTCCGAGGAAGCCGTGCTGGCCTTCGAATACGGCTATGCCACGGCCGAGCCGGATCACCTCGTGGTGTGGGAAGCGCAGTTCGGCGACTTCGCCAACGGCGCGCAGGTCGTGTTCGACCAGTTCATCTCCTCCGGCGAAGCCAAGTGGGGGCGCAAGGTCGGCCTGACGGTGCTGCTGCCGCACGGCTACGAAGGCCAGGGCCCCGAGCACTCCTCGGCGCGTCTCGAGCGTTACATGCAGCTGTGTGCCGAGCAGAACATGCAGGTGCTGGTGCCCAGCACGCCGGCGCAGATCTTCCACCTGCTGCGTCGCCAGATGGTGCGCCCGCTGCGCAAGCCGGCCATCGTCATCACGCCCAAGTCGCTGCTGCGCCACAAGGAGGCAGTGTCGTCGATGGAGGAACTGGCCAAGGGCACGTTCCGTACCGTCATCGGCGAAGTCGAGGCGCTCGAGCCCAAAAAGGTCAAGCGCGTCGTGCTGTGCTCGGGAAAGATCTACTACGAGCTGATGGCCTATCGCCGCGAACAAGGCATCAAGGACACGGCCGTGGTGCGCATCGAGCAGCTGTACCCGTTCCCGCGCGATGCCTTCCGTGCCGAACTGGCCAAGTACCCGAACGCCAAGGAAGTGGTGTGGTGCCAGGAAGAGCCGCGCAACCAGGGCGCCTGGTACTGGTTTGCCTCGCGCCAGCATCTGGTCAACGTGCTCGGCCCGAAGCAGAAGCTGCTGCTTGTCAGCCGTCCGGCCGCGGCGTCGCCGGCGGTTGGCTACTACGCGAAACACAACGCCCAGCAGAAAGCGGTGCTAGAGAACGCTTTCGGTCCCATCAACGATTGATCGAACAACGAAAAAACCACGCATTAGAGGGAGTCAATTCATGCTGATCGAAGTCAAAGTTCCCCAGCTGTCGGAGTCCGTTTCCGAAGCCACGCTCGTCACCTGGCACAAGAAGGAAGGCCAGTCGGTATCGCGCGATGAAAACCTGATCGACATCGAGACCGACAAGGTCGTGCTCGAAACGCCCGCACCGGCCGATGGCGTGCTGGTCAAGATCATCATGGGCGACGGTTCGACCGTGGCCAGTGGTGACCTGATCGCCCAGATCGATACCGAAGCCAAGGCGGCTGCCGGTTCGACCAAGGCCGTCGAGCCGGCGCCCGAAGTCACACCGCCGCCGGCCGCCAAGGCCGCTGGCGCAGCGGCCAGCCCGGCTGCCCGCAAGATCCTCGACGAGAAGGGCGTCTCCGCCGATGACGTGCAAGGTACGGGCCGTGGCGGCCGCGTCACCAAGGGCGACGCCGTCGCCGCCGGCAAGTCGGCCCCGGCCGCCGCACCGGCCGTCGCGGTGTCGGGCGACCGTCCGGAAGAGCGTGTGCCGATGACCCGCCTGCGCGCCCGCATCGCCGAGCGTCTGCTGCAGTCGAAGAACGAAAACGCCATCCTGACCACCTTCAACGAAGTGAACATGGGCCCGGTGATGGCCCTGCGCGCCGAGTACAAGGACAAGTTCGAGAAGGTGCACGGTGTGCGCCTGGGCTTCATGGGCTTCTTCGTCAAGGCCGCCGTGGCCGCGCTCAAGAAGTTCCCGATCCTGAACGCCTCGGTCGATGGCAACGACATCGTCTATCACGGCTACTTCGACATCGGTATCGCTGTCGGTGGCCCGCGTGGCCTGGTGGTGCCGATCCTGCGTGACGCCGACCAGATGTCGATCGCCGACATCGAGAAGAAGATCGCCGAGTACGGCCAGAAGGCCAAGGACGGCAAGATCTCGCTCGAAGAGCTGACCGGTGGCACCTTCTCCATCTCCAACGGTGGTGTGTTCGGCTCGATGCTGTCGACCCCGATCATCAACCCGCCGCAGTCGGCCATCCTCGGCATCCACGCCACCAAGGACCGCCCGGTGGTGGAGAACGGCCAGATCGTCATCCGCCCGATCAACTACCTGGCCATGTCCTACGACCACCGCATCATCGACGGCCGCGAAGCCGTGCTCGGTCTGGTGACCATGAAGGAAGCGCTGGAAGATCCGGCACGCCTGCTGCTGGACGTCTAAGAAGGACCATCGCGGGCGCTTCGGCGCCCGCGCCCGACATCGAGGGAGAGAACAATGTCGAAGCAACAATTTGACGTGCTGGTGATCGGTGGTGGCCCCGGTGGCTACGTGGCCGCCATCCGCGCCGCGCAGCTGGGCTTCAAGACCGCCTGCGCCGAGTCCAACCCGTACGCCGACCCGAAGGGCGAGCCGCGTCTGGGGGGCACCTGCCTGAACGTGGGCTGCATCCCGTCGAAAGCGCTGCTGCACACCTCGCACATGTTCGAGGAAGCCAGCCACGACTTCGCTGACCAGGGCATCAAGGTCGGAACGCCGAGCATCGACGTACCGACCATGATCGCGCGCAAGGCCAAGATCGTCGACCAACTCACCGGCGGTATCAAGGGCCTGTTCAAGAAGAACAAGGTCACCATGCTCGCCGGTCACGGCAGCTTCGTCGGCCAGACTACCGAAGGCTGGGACGTGAAGGTCGGTGACGAGGTCGTCGAGGCCAAGCAGGTGATCGTGGCCACCGGCTCGACCGCCCGCCACCTGCCGGGCATCGCGGTCGACAACACCCTGATCTGCGACAACATCGGTGCGCTGGATCTGGACGCCGTGCCCAAGCGCCTCGGCCTGATCGGCTCGGGCGTCATCGGCCTGGAAATGGGGTCGGTGTGGCGCCGTCTCGGTGCCGAAGTCACCATCCTCGAAGCCATGGACAGCTTCCTCGGCGCAGCCGACCAGGACGTGGCCAAAGAGGCGCAGAAGGTGTTCACCAAGCAAGGCCTGGCGATCAAGCTGGGCGTCAAGGTGGGCAAGGTTACGCCGGCGAAGAACAAGAAGTCGGTCACCGTCGAGTTCGAAGACAAGGACGGCGCGCAGAAGGCCGTGTTCGACAAGCTGATCATCTCGGTCGGCCGTGTGCCGAACACCGCCGGGCTGAACGCCGAGGCCGTCGGCCTCAAGCTGACCGACCGCGGCATGGTCGATGTCAATGACCACTGCCAGACCAATCTGCCGGGCGTGTGGGCGGTGGGCGACGTGGTGCGTGGCCCGATGCTGGCGCACAAGGCCATGGAAGAGGCGGTGATGGTCGCCGAGCTGATGGCCGGCCAGGCGGGGCATTGCAACTTCGACACCATCCCGTGGGTGATCTACACCTCGCCGGAAATCGCCTGGGTCGGCAAGACCGAGCAACAGCTCAAGGCCGATGGCGTGGCCTACCGTGCCGGCAAGATCCCGTTCATGGCCAACGGCCGTGCGCTGGGCATGGGCGCGCCGACCGGCTTCGTCAAGATGCTCGCCTGCGCTGAAACCGACCGCATCCTCGGTGTGCACATCATCGGTGCCAATGCTTCGGAGCTGATCTCCGAAGCGGTGGTGGCCATGGAGTTCCATGGCGCGGCCGAAGATCTGGCGCGCATCTGCCACGCACACCCGACCATGTCGGAAGCGGTGCACGAGGCCGCGCTGGCTGTCGACAAGCGTCCGCTGCACTTCTGAGCGACGCTGCCGTAAGATCAAGGGTGGGTTCAGGGTAGCGTTGCTACCCAGGGCTCACCCTTGTGCATTCTGTATCCACTTCATTAGCCAGTCCGACCATGCCTCATCGTGTCCTTGCGGTTCCTGAATTCGGCATGATCGATGCCTACAACGCGGCGCTCACCGAGCGCGGCTATCAGGCCGATCCCGCCCAGCAGTCCGCGGTCAAGCGCTTGCAGGCGCTGTACTCCGATCTGCTCGGCTACAAGGTGGCCCGGCGCAGCCTGCTGAAGAAATGGTTCGCCAAGCCGGTGGAGCCGCGCAGCGTGTATTTCTGGGGCGGCGTGGGGCGCGGCAAGAGTTTCCTCATGGACTGCTTCTACGAGGCGGTCCCGTACAAGCGCAAGCGCCGGGTGCATTTCCATGCCTTCATGCAGGAAGTGCAGAACGACCTCAAGTCGCTCAATCATCTGCCCGATCCGTTGCAGATCATCGCCGACCGGGTCAGCGAGCAGACGCGCCTGCTGTGCTTCGACGAATTCCATGTCTCCGACATCGCCGACGCGATGATCCTCGGGCGCCTGCTCGAGGCGCTGCTGGCGCGCGGCGTCATCTTCGTGATGACCTCCAACTATCCGCCCGACGGGCTCTATCCGAACGGCCTGCAGCGCATCAACTTCCTGCCCACCATCGATCTCATGAAGAAGCGCTTCGACGTGGTTGAGGTCGATTACGGTACCGATTACCGTCTGCGCACGCTCGAGCAGCTCGAGATCTATCTCGTGCCGGACAACGCCGACGCCCGTGCGCGCATGGCGGACGACTTCTACCGCATCGCCGCGGTCGAAGGCGCGCCCGGCGCCATTGATGTGCTCGGTCGCAGCTTCCTGGCCGAGCGCCTGGCCCCCGGGGTGGTCTGGTTCGACTTTGCCACCTTGTGCAAGGGGCCGCGTTCGCAGAACGACTACCTCGAACTGGCGCGCGAGTACCACACCATCCTGCTCTCCGGCGTGCCCAGAATGGCGGCCGGCCAGAGCAACGAAGCCCGCCGTTTCACCTGGCTGATCGATGTGCTTTACGATCACCGGGTCAAGCTCATCATGAGCGCGGAGGTCGAGGCCCATGATCTGTATCGTGAGGGCCACAATGCCAACGAGTTCGTGCGCACGGTCAGCCGGCTCATCGAAATGCGCACCCGGGACTACCTTGCGGAAGCGCACCGCACCGAGTAAGCGGCCGGGCGCGGTCGCCATCCGCCTCGCGGGGCTGGCCGCGCTCCTGCTGTGGAGCCTGGCGGTGCCGGCCCAGAGCGCCTTGCCGCTGACCATCATCACCTTGCAGCACCGTACGGTCGACGAGGTGTTGCCGGCGCTGCGCCCGCACCTGGCACCCGAGGGGCAGCTCAGCGGCATCAACGACAAGCTGCTGATCCGCACCGACGCGGACAACCTGCGCATGCTGCGCGACGCCCTGGCCGCCATCGACACACCACCCATGCGCCTGCGCGTGTCGGTGCGCAGCGATCGCACCGACAGCGGGCACCGGTTCGATGTCGGCGTCGGCGGCGAGGTGCGCAGTGGAGATGTCGCGGCCCGCTTGCCGGGGCGGGTGCCCGGCGACACGCGCATTGAACTCGGCGGCATCCGCGCCGGGCTCGGCGAAACCACCCGCAGCGTGCGCCGCGGCGGCGCCCAGTTCGTGGAGACCCGCGACGGCGGCGAGGCGACGCTGTTTGTCGGCACCGCGGTGCCATTGGCGTTCCGCCAGGTGTTCATCCAGCCCGACGGGGCGCGGGTCGTTCGCGGCACCACGTACCGGGGGGTGGGGCAGGGGGTGTCCGTGCGGCCGACGGTGATCGGCCAGCGGGTGCGCCTGCTGCTCAGCCCCGAGGCCAGCGACGAGGCCGACGGCGGACGCGTGTCGGTGATGCGGCTCGAGACCGAGGTCGAAGGCCGGCTCGGCGAATGGATCGCCGTCGGCGGCGCGAATCGTGCCGAGACGGTGAGCGAATCGCGTGGCGTCGCCATTGGCAGCGTCTCGTCGGCCGACAGCGACACCCGCGCCGCGTTCTGGGTGCGGGTCGACCCGGTGGGAGATTGACGTGACCGAGCACGACACGGTTCAGCGCGATGTCGAAGCGGCCTTCGCCCCGGAAGGCGCGCTGGCCCAGGTGGTGCCCGGCTTTGCCGCGCGTAGCCAGCAAATCGAAATGGCCGTCAAGATCAGCCAGACCATCCGCGAGCAGGGTGTGCTGGTGGCCGAGGCCGGCACCGGCACGGGCAAGACCTTTGCCTATCTGGTGCCGGCCTTGATGTCCGGTGGCAAGGTGTTGGTGTCCACCGGCACCAAGACCTTGCAGGATCAGCTCTTCCGCCGCGATCTGCCGACCGTGCGCAAGGCGCTCAAGCTGCCCCTGCGTATCGCGCTGCTCAAGGGGCGCGCCAACTACGTCTGCCACTACCACCTGGCCCGCCATGCCAACGACGGACGCTTTGCCACGCCCCAGGACGCGGCCAACCTGCGCAAGATCACCCGTTTCGCTGAAATCACCCGCACCGGCGACAAGGCTGAATGCCAGGACGTGCCCGAAGACAGCGCCGCCTGGATCTCCGCCACCTCCACGCGCGACAACTGCCTCGGCCAGGACTGCCCCAACGTCAAGGAATGCTTCGTGTTGCAGGCGCGGCGTGAGGCCATGGACGCCGACGTGGTGGTGGTCAATCACCATCTGTTCTTTGCCGACGTGATGCTGCGTGACGAGGGCATGGGCGAGCTGCTGCCGGCCTGCAACACGCTGGTGTTCGACGAGGCCCACCAACTGCCCGAGACCGCCAGCCTGTTCTTCGGCGAGTCGGTCAGTTCGGCGCAGGTCATCGATCTGGCGCGCGACATGCGGGCCGAAGCCCTCGCAGCGGCGTCCGACTGCCGGGTGCTGATCGAAGGCACGCGTACGCTCGAAAAGGCGGCGCGCGACTGGCGCCTGGCAGTCAGTGGCGAGAGCGCGCGCATCAGCCTGGAGCAATTGGCTCAGCACACCGGTTTCATGCCCGCCATTGAGACGCTGGCCAGGACGCTGGCCGAGATTGGCACCATCCTCAAGACCCAGGCCGAGCGCTCCGAAGGCCTCGCCAACTGCCTGCGCCGGCTCGAAGAACTCGCCGAGCGGCTCGACCACTGGCAGCATCCGCCCGAGCCCAAGGTGGTGCGCTGGGTCGAGGTGTTCACCCAGTCGCTGGCCGTGCACAGCACGCCGCTGGAGATCGGCAACGTGTTTGCGCGACAGATGCAGCGCTACCCAAGCGCCTGGATCTTCACCTCTGCCACGCTCGCTGTCGGCACCGATTTTTCGCACTACTGCCGCGACCTGGGTCTCAACTGGCTGGAGCCGCCGGCCCACACCGCGGTGTGGGGCAGTCCGTTCAACTACCCCGAGCAGGCGGTGTTGTACGCACCGGCCGGCATGCCCAACCCGAACGCGCCGGAATACCCGGACGTGGTCGCCGACATCGCCTTTCCGCTGATCCGTGCCGCACAGGGGCGTACCTTTGTGCTGTGCACCTCGCTGCGCGCCATGCGGCGCATTCACGAGCGCCTCGGCGACAAGCTCGAGCGTGCCGGCCTCAAGCTGCCCTTGCTGCTGCAGGGCGAGGGCTCGCGCAGCCAGCTGCTGGCGCGCTTTCGCGAACTGGGCAACGCGGTGCTGGTCGCCAGCCAGAGCTTCTGGGAAGGCGTGGATGTCCCTGGCGACGCCTTGTCGGTGGTGGTCATCGACAAGCTGCCCTTCGCGCCGCCGGACGATCCGGTGCTGGCCGCGCGTATCGAACATCTGCGCGAGGCCGGGGTCAATCCGTTCATGACCTACCAGTTGCCGCGCGCCGTCATCAACGTCAAGCAGGGGGCCGGGCGCTTGATCCGCACCGAGCAGGACCGTGGTGTGCTTGCGGTGTGTGACCCGCGCATGATCGACAAACCCTACGGCAAGCGGGTCTGGCGCAGCCTGCCGCCGATGCGGCGCACCCGGGTGCCCGAAGAGGTCGAGGCCTTTCTCGCCACGCTGCCGCCACCGCGGGGGGCGAGCGCCGAGGCACTGCCGAGCGAGGATGCGGCCGGTGACGTTACACTGACCGACTGAACCACCCCACAGGAGGGCGCATGAAGATCCTAGACGCCGTCAAACAACAACACGCTGCACTCACGGCCTTTCGCCGCGACATCCACGCCCACCCCGAACTGGCTTTCGACGAACACCGCACGCCGGCACTGGTGGCCGACCGGCTCGACGCCGCCGGCATCGAAACCCACCGAGGTACC
>QQUN01000023.1 GCA_008501585.1 Pseudomonadota bacterium
AGCGACCAGCGCACTGCATGGTTGCCAGCGTTCCTGGCCTACTACAATGCCCGACGGCCTCACTCCGCTCTTGGATACCAGCCTCCAGCTTCCCGAATCCCCGGGAACAACCTATTGCAACTCAACATCTAGTTCCCGCTCAAGCGCTTGCCAAACGAAATGGCATAGGCCGGCGAACGGAACAGCAGCACCGGATCGTTTGTCGGGGCGATGCCATCGGACATCACCAGCGGGTCGAAGTTGATCCCTTCGCACGCCGCGCCTTGCTGCGGGCTCGCGGCGTGGAGGCTCAAGGTGCCCACCTTCAGCTCCGGACGCCCTGCGGGCCACGCCTGCGTGGGGTCGTCTTGCGGATCATCCGCGGTGCCGATCGTCAGCAGCATGTCCCAGCGCACCGGACCGCGCCGGACCCGCTCGATCAAGGCCTTCTCGAGGAAATGGGCCCCGGCGCGTTCGAGTTCGTCCGCCGAGAGCGCCTTTTCACCGTCCTGCGGGACAAAGCGCCAGCGCACGAGCGTGGTTTCATCCCGCGCATTGATGAACTTGAAGCTGTGAATGCCCCAGAACGCGGCGTTGGCATAGCTGCTCGGCGGGTTGTGGCTGGCCATGTATTCGCCCAGCGGACGCGCGTCGGGGTGGCTGGCCTTGAATTCGCGCAGCCGGTCGGGGTCGGGCCGGCCGGTGGCGGGGTCCGGCGCCATGGCACGCATCAGGTCCAGAAAGGTCTGCGGATGGGCGGCGCCGAACACCGGCACATTGAGCATCGTCATGTGATGCCGTGCGCCGTCCGGCAGGGTGAATTCCAGCGCCATGCCGCGCCCGCTGCGCGCGGTGTCGGGCGCCATCGGATTCCCGCCGGACAACGAGAAGCGGGCAATCACCGGCACCGCCGCGCCGGAGAACAAGGCCGAGCGCGTGTAGCGCGAGGCGGCCGGGTTGCCGACGAATTCGCCGGTCGCACAGCTGCCTTTCGTGTGGTTGCGCCGTTGGCCCGGCACCACACCAAAGGCCGCTTCGATGGCCGAGACCACCTCATCGGCGGCCACGGCATGGTCGGCCGCCAGGGCCGGTGTCGGCGCGGCGGCCATCAGGCCGGCAAAGGCAATAACGCAAGAAGTCGGGGGTCGCATGCAAGTGTCCTGATCGATCCAAGGGGGCGCCCTGCCGCCAACGCCGTGGGCAGGGCCGGAAGGTGGCGTGCGCTATCGGCCAACGCCACACCCGATCAAACACCGTACGACACGCGCTTATTCCATCAGCCTGCGCCCGGCGCCGTCTTGCCTCAGGCGCTGTCGTCGGAGGGGTCCTTCACCGGCGTGTCGACATCCAGTCCCCAGTCGCCATGCAGGTACCAGTCATCGCCCAGCATTTCGGCCGGATGGAGCGTCCGCCCGGCGCCATTGCCGCACATCAGGGCGTCGGCCGCACAGTACTTGTCGCAGCCCCAGCAGATGCGTTCGGGACGCTTGGGATGGAGTGGAAATTTCTTGGCCATGTCTTGTCCATCAGCAGATGCGCGGCGCGGCGGCAGGCATCATGATAGGCCGCCCCGCGCGGCGAGCCACGCTTCGAAGGCCGCCGCCGGCAGCGGCCGCGCGAACAGGAAACCCTGCAGCACGTCGCAGCCGGTGTCGGCCAGAAAGCGGCGCTGGGCTTCGGTTTCGATACCCTCGGCGACCACCGACAGACCGAGCCGGCGCGCCAGCGTCACCACTGCCTCGGCCACCGCAGCCTCGGTCGCCGCTTCGGGCAGGCGGTGGACGAAGCTGCGGTCGAGCTTGAGGGCGTTGAGCGGCAGCTTGCACAGCGTGGCGAGCGAGGAGTGGCCGGTGCCGAAGTCGTCCATGGCGATCTGCAGCCCCTTGTTGCGCAGGCGCTGCAAGGCCTCGGCGGCATCGGCGGGGTGTTCCATGGCGGCGCTTTCGGTGATCTCCAGCTCGATCCACCCGGCCGGCGCGCCCGCGGCGGCGAGGATAGCCTCGATCCGACCGGCCAGGCCGGCGTCGTGGAACTGGCGCGCCGACAGGTTGACCGCCACCCGCGGCACGGCAATGCCGCGCCGGCGCCAGTCGACCATCTGCCGGGCCGCCTCGGCCAGCGCCCATTCGCCCAGCTCGGCGATGATGCCGACCTCTTCGGCGATGGGGATGAAATCCAGCGGCGAGACCGTGCCGCGCTCGGGATGCTGCCAGCGCAGCAGCGCCTCGACACCGGCCAGGCGGCCGTCGGCAGCGTACAGCTGGGGTTGATAGACCAGCGCCAGTTGCCCGCGCGCCACGGCGCGGCGCAGGTCGGTCTCCAGCGCCAGGCGCTGGCTGGCACGGCGGTTCATGGCCTCGTCGTAGAAGCGCCAGGTGTTGCGACCGGCTGCCTTGGCCGCATACATGGCGGCGTCGGCATTGCGCAGCAGGGTGTCGGCGTCGGCGCCGTCGTCGGGGCACAGGGCGATGCCGAGGCTGGCCGCCACGTCGATGTCGCGCCCCTGGAAGGCGACCGGCGGCGCCAGCGCGGCCAGCACGCGGCGCGCGATGCCGGCGGCGCGCTCGGCACAGCCGGCCCCTTCGACGAGGATCACGAACTCATCGCCGGCCAGCCGCGCCAGGGTGTCGGCGCTGCGGCACACCGCCGCCATGCGCCGCGCCACCTCGACCAGCACCGCATCGCCGGCGCCATGGCCGAGGCTGTCGTTGATCAGCTTGAAGCGGTCGAGGTCGACGAAGCACAGCGCAAAGCCCTCGCCCCGCACGGCACGGGCCAGCGCCTGGCCGAGGCGGTCGTCGAACAGGCTGCGGTTGGGCAGGCCGGTGAGCACGTCGTGGTGAGCCAGGAAGGCCAGCTGGGCCTCGGCGTCCTTGCGCGCGGTGACATCGTTGAGCACGCCGACATAGTGCGAGACGCTGCCGGCGTCGCTGCGCACCGGGGCGAGAAACAGCTCGATCCACTGCTGCGAGCCGTCAGCGCGCAGGCGCGACAAGGTGGTGTAGCCGTTGCGCCCTTCGGCGATCGCCGCGCGGATGACGGCAAAGCCGTCGTCGTTGCCGGTGCACAGGCAGGGCCGGCCAAGCATCGAGCCGGGCGGGATGCCCAGCGTGGTCGCCACGGCGGCGTTGGCGTAGATGAGCCGGTAATCCGGTGGCGTGGCGGCGGCGATGAAGACGCCGTTGACGCTCGACTCGATAGCCCGGTCGCGCAGCGCGATGGCGCGCTTGTCGGCATGGATGTAGGTGTCGAGCGTGAGCCCGAGGTCGAGCATGACCACCTTGAGCAGCGCGTCGAAGGCCGGCAGGAAGGCCTCGGCCTCGCCGCCGGTGGCCCGCCAGGTGGCGCGCAGCATGTCGGAGAGGTATTTGCGGAAGGCGCCGACATACCATTTCGGCGTCAGCCCGATGCGCGCGTGGGTCATGCCGACACGCAGCCGGCCGGCCACATAGGCTTCGCCGTAGTCGCCCTCGATCAGGCTGTCGAAATAGCGGCCGTGCGCCTGCTTGAGGCGGGCCACGGTGGCCGCATCGGGCAGCAGCGCGGCCAGCTCGGGCAGCTGGCGCAGGTAGGCGTAGAAGCCGTCGGCAAAGCCGTGCTGGGCGCCGGCGAGGCGGTCGCGGATGGCACGCAGGCAGTCGGCATCGGCCTCCGTCAGTTCGAGAAAGGCCTTGCGCGCGGCGATCTCGGCCGCGTCGATGTGCATCTCGGCGGCGATGCTGTCGACCTCGACCGGTGCCAGCGCCGCCGTGTCACCATGGCAGCCCATTACGCCGCCCGGCCCGGTCCCTGGGCGAGGATCCGCTCCATGCCGGCCATCACCGTCAGGTTGGCTTCCTCCATGCGTGTCAGTGCCTCCAGCGCGCCCGGCGCATCGCCGGCCAGGTAGCGCTCGACCGCCCGGCGGGCGTAGTCGTGCACCGCCTTGTGCGGCGCCTCCATCTCGCGGTAGCCGGGCATTGTCGAGAAGGTCTCGCGGCCGTCACCCTCGTAATACCACTGGCCGAGCCGGCATTGCGTCTCGTCCGGCACATCGCCGGGCTTGAGGTCCGACAGGCCGAGCAGCACCTTGTACACCTCGAGCTTGAGCGTCAGCTCCTCGACATTGGCCAGCTCGGCATTGGCGATGCGCGAGGAGCTGGCGATGGTGCCCTGCATCATCTGCGACAGCCCCAGCAGGTGCTGCATGCTGCGCATCGCCGCCTCGCTCTCGGCGCTGTGGCTGGCGGCGTTGCCGGCGCCCACTTCCATGATCGCGCGGGCGTTGCCGGTCTCCTGCTGGATGCCGGTCACCAGGGTGCCGATCTCGGTAGTCGCCTTGGCGGTACGCTCGGCCAGCTTGCGCACCTCGTCGGCCACCACCGCAAAGCCGCGCCCGGCCTCGCCGGCGCGCGCCGCCTCGATCGCCGCGTTGAGCGCCAGCAGGTTGGTCTGCTCGGCGATTTCCTTGATCAGCTGGACGATGCCGCCGATCTCGCCGGCGCGGCGCGACAGATCCTCGACGCTCGCGCCGGCCACGCTGATGCGTTCGAACATGGCATGCAGGTTGGCGGCGATCTGCTCGAAGGCGGCGCGGTTGGCGTCGGACTCGGCGGCCGCGGTCAGCGCCGTCGCTGCATCCTCGTTCAGCTGCGCCGACAGGCCGTAAAAGGATTGACGGATGCCGGCCAGCGATTCGCCGAAGCGCGGGATGTTGCCGGTCACCCCGTCGAGCAGCGCCTGCCGGGCGGCGAGCGTCTGCTGCTGCGCCTGCGTCTCGGCCAGGCGTGCCCGGGCGTCGGCCAGCGCAGCTTCCAGCGCTGCCGCCTGCGTCTTCAATGCGGTGTTTTCGGCCTGCGCCGCGGCCAGTGCCTGTTTTGCCTTGAACCCGAACATGCTGACTCCCCACCGGCCCCACGGCCCAAAGGTTGAGTAATTTACTACGGTATTCGGATTTCGTGCATTGATGGCGATCAACGGCCGGCCGGCGCCGCGCGACGCGCACGCCTCGCCCGGCCGTGCCGACCCCGCTAGAATCGCAGCCTCAGTCCCATCCGCCCCCGCCATGCGACCGAAGCCTCCGCCCAACTATCTCGCCGGCTACCCCAGCGCGCTGGTCGCGCAAGTCACCGACCTGATCGCCTCGGTGCAGCTTGGGCCGGCCTTGCGCCGCAAGTACCCGCGGGCCCATGAGATTCGCACCGACAAGGCGCTGTACGACTATGTGCTCGATCTCAAGAACGCCTGTCTGCGCAACGCCCCGCCGCTGAGCAAGGTGGCCTACGACAGCAAGCTGAAGGTGATCGCCCAGGCGCTGGGGACGCACACCGCGATCTCGCGGGTGCAGGGCGGCAAACTCAAGGCGAAGCGGGAGATCCGCGTGGCGACGGTGTTCCGCGACATGCCGCCGGAGTTCCTGCAGATGATCGTGGTGCACGAGCTGGCGCACCTGAAGGTGCGCGAGCACGACAAGGCCTTTTACCAGCTGTGCCAGCACATGGCGCCGGCCTACCACCAGTGGGAATTCGATACGCGGGCTTACCTGGCCTACCTGGCGGCAGGCGGTGTGCCGCTGTGGTCAGCGGCCGACGGTGCGGCGCCGGCCTGAGCCCGATCAGTACACCGCCGGCACGAACATGTCGTCCGGCACCGGATGGCGGATGTAGTTGGCGTTGTACACCCGGGCTGGCAGCTCGACCGGCGCGTGCGGAATGTCGCCGTAGGGGATCTGGCTGAGCAGGTGGTGGATGCAGTTGAGCCGTGCGCGCTTCTTGCCACCGGGCTGGATCACCCACCACGGCGCCTCGGGAATGTGGGTGCGCTCGAGCATCACCTCCTTGGCGATGGTGTATTGCTCCCAACGCCGGCGTGACTCCATGTCCATGGGGCTGAGCTTCCACTGCTTGAGCGGGTCGTGGATGCGCATCTGGAAGCGGCGGTTCTGCTCGTCGTCGGTGACCGAGAACCAGTACTTGACCAGGATGATGCCCGAGCGGGTGAGCATCTTCTCGAACTCGGGCACCGAACGGAAAAACTCCTCGTACTCGGCGTCGGAGCAAAAACCCATCACCCGCTCGACCCCGGCGCGGTTGTACCAGCTGCGGTCGAACAGCACGATCTCGCCGCCGGCCGGCAGGTGCGAGACATAGCGCTGGAAGTACCATTGCGACATCTCGCGCTCGCTCGGCGCCGGCAAGGCCGCCACGCGGCACACCCGCGGGTTGAGGCGCTGGGTGATGCGCTTGATGGCGCCCCCCTTGCCGGCCGCGTCGCGCCCCTCGAACAGCACCACCAGCTTGAGCTTGTGGTGCACCACCCAGTCCTGCAGCTTGACCAGTTCGCCCTGCAGCCGGAGCAACTCCTGAAAATACTGGCGCCGGTCCATGTCGCGCTCGGCGCCGTCCTGCCCCCGGGTATCGTAGTCGGCCAGGGCCTCGAGACGATAATCGTCGAGTTCCATCTCCAGCTCTTCATCAAAGCTGTCGAGCAACTCGTCGTGAAGGTGAGGATCACGGGCCACATCACGCGCGAAACTGTCAGAACTCATCGAGCACATCTCCAGTCAGGGGACGACTGAGATAATACCCGGCGCGAGAAGTTCCGGAGATGACAAACGTGTGGCCTCCCCGCCTTAGCGCCGCATCTTGCAGCGCTGGCCCTCGTACTCGTGCCGGTGCAGGGCGTAGGCCTTGCCGTTCCAGCGCATCACCGGAAAGCAGAAGCCCGGCCCGCCGACCTCGATGTCCGGCCAGCCGCCGGCGCCACGGGTCGGCAGGAAGCCGGCCAGCCCGGTGGCCGTGGTCATCAGCCGCCACTGGCCGTCGGCCTGCTGGCTGACCAGCGAGAAGCCGCTGCCGCTCATGCCATAGCAGTAGGTGCCGCCTTCGGTAATCAGCGCTTCGGGCCGGCCGTCGCCGTTGAGGTCGCGCACCTGCTCGATCTGGCCGGGGGTGTAGCTCGGTGTGCCGGGGTCATCACAGCCACTGCGCCACTGCCCGCCGCGCTGGGTAAAGCCGGCAGCCTTGAAGGCGGCGGCCTGGTCGGCGGCGGAGAGCGTCGTCGGCGCGCCAAGGACCGGCAGTGCCGCCAGCGACGAGCACAGGATCAGACACGGAGCAAGGTGGCGCATGGCGGTCTCCCCCCGGCATCCGGCCGGGCTTCGATCCCAGCCTAGATGGCCGCCAGCGCCCGGGCAAGGCGCATTTCCCGCGGCCTCAGTCGGCCAGCGCGCGCACCTTCACCGTCTTGCCCTTGACCTTGCCGCGCCCCAGGCGCCGCACAGCCTCGTCGGCGATCTCGCGCACCACGGCCACATAGGTGCTCTGGTCGGTGACGGTGATCTTGCCGACCTGCTCGCGGGTGAAGCCGGCCTCGCCAGTGAGGGCGCCAAGCACGTCGCCGGGGCGGATCTTGTCCTTGCGCCCGCCGAGGAGCTGCAAGGTCACCATCGGCGGCACCAGCGGCGTGTCATTGCCGCTTTGCAGCGAACCGAGGGTATGCCACTCGGGCTCGGTATCCATCATCTGCGCCAGCGCGGCCACCCGGCGCTTGTCGGCCGGGCTGCACAGGCTCAGCGCCCAGCCGTCCTCGTCGCCGCGGCCGGTGCGGCCGATGCGGTGGATGTGTACTTCGGGGTCGGGCGTCACGTCCACATTGATGACCGCCTCGAGCTGCGGGATATCCAGCCCGCGCGCGGCCACATCGGTGGCCACCAGCACCGAGCAGCTGCGGTTGGCGAACTGGATCAGCACCTGGTCGCGCTCGCGCTGGTCCATGTCGCCATTGAGCGTCAGCGCATGAAAGCCCTGCCCCTGCAGCACCGCGACCAGGTCGCGACACTGCTGCTTGGTATTGCAGAAGGCCAGCGTGCTGACCGGGCGGTAGTGCTTGAGCAGCACGCCCACCGCCTCGCGGCGTTCGTCATGCTTGATCTCGTAGAAACGCTGGCGGATCTTGTTCTCGGCATGCAACTCGCGCAGCTTGATCTCGCGCGGCGCGCGCAGGAAGCGGCTGGCCAGCGCGGCGATACCCGGCGGATAGGTGGCGGAGAACAGCAGCGTCTGGCGCTCGGCCGGGCAGTGGCTGGCGACATAGACGATGTCGTCGTTGAAGCCCATGTCGAGCATGCGGTCGGCTTCGTCGAGCACCAGGGTGTTGAGCGCATCGAGCGAGAGGCTGCCGCGCTCGAGGTGGTCCATGATCCGGCCCGGCGTGCCCACCACGATATGCGCGCCGTGTGCCAGCGATTCGCGCTGCGGCCGCATGGTGGTACCGCCACACAGGGTCAGCACCTTGATGTTGTCTTCGGCGCGGGCGAGGCGGCGGATCTCCTGCGCCACCTGGTCGGCCAGCTCGCGCGTGGGGCACAGCACCATGGCCTGCACGGCGAAACGGCGCGGGTTCAGGTTGGTGAGCAGCGGCAGCGCGAAGGCGGCGGTCTTGCCGCTGCCGGTCTTGGCCTGGGCGATGAGGTCGTGGCCGGCCAGCGCCACCGGCAGGCTGGCCGCCTGGATCGGGGTCATGCTCAGGTAGCCGAGCTGGGCCAGCGTGGCCTGCAGGGCCGGTGACAGCGGCAGGGTGGAAAACGGCGCGGTGTCGGCGAAGGGCGCCGTGGCGGAATCGGAGGTCGGGGCAATATTGGTCATGCCGAATTATCCCGTCTTGCGCGCCCGGCGCCGAAAAAATCTTGCCCGTCGCGCCAGACGGCAGGCCTCAGCGCCTGAGCGCTTTTTTCAGGCGTGGCCGAGCGGTGCCCCGAAGACGGTCTGATCGCGGCGCAAAGCACCGCCATCACTCAGGCGATGGCGAGCAGGGCGTCTTCGGGGGACGAGCGGACACGAGCGAACGACGCTCAGGCGCTCAGCCGTCGCGCTGTGCCTTGCGACGACGCGCCGCTGCAGCATGGCGCCAGCCCGCCGCACGCTTGGCAGCGGCCTCGGCGGCCTTGGTCCGGGGCATCAACAGGTTGCGCCCGGTGCCGGTCTTCGAGGCCTTGTGGGCATGGATGGCCGCGAGGATCGCGTCGGCGTCCACCACCACCGCCGGATGGTCGTCCGCCTGCGGATAGCCGCCGAGGTCTTCGCGGATGCTCTCCACCTTCTCGTCGGCGCTGGCTTTCTTCGGCAGGCCCACGACCATTTTCTGGCCCTCGGCGGTCAGCACGAAACCACCGTCGGCCTCGGCAATCAGGCCATGGGTGGACAGGCGCTTGAAGGCATCGATCAGCTTGAGCGGCGGCGGGATCGCGCCTTCGAGGATCAGGTCCAGCGCCGCGACCAGGCCGACCAGATCGGCCGCGCGGCGCTTGGAGGCCATCAGCGTGGCGAGCAGGAGCGGGGCGTCGATATCACGAAAAACGTGCATTGAAAAACCTTTGAGTACGTGCAAAAACCGCGTCGGCAATCCCGAGGCCCGGCACGCCGCCGCAGCGCCCAACCGATCGCCCGACCACACACCTGCCTCACAAGACCGAGAGTGTAATGGTTTGCCACTCAAATGCCGCACAACCCGCGCACATCGACGCGGATGCACGGGATTCGCCGGCGCCGGGCCCACACGCCGCTTGTCGCGCCGCCAGCGCGGTCTATGCTGGAATCTCCGGAACCATCAGGCGTACGCCGCCTGCCCGGTGGCCGCGGCGCGCCGGCCGCCGGGGATGGGCCTCGCGCGCAAGCTCGCAGGATGGGAGAGCCATCACATGCTGCGCACCATCGCACTCATGAGCCTCGTTGCCACGGGGTCTGCCGCCATGGCACAAGACCCCGTCGTGACCGACGGCAACTTCTACACGGTTTTGCTGGAGAACGCGCAGGTCCGGGTGCTCGAACACCGCGACGCCCCCGGCGACAAGACCCACCCGCACCACCACCCCGCCTTCGTCCTCTATGCCCTCGCGCCCTTCTCGCGCAAGATCACGCTGCCCGACGGCACGGTGATCCTGCGCACATTCAAGGCCGGCGACGTGCTGTACTCGCCGGCCCAGACGCATGTCGGGGAAAACATCGGCACGACCCCGACCCACGTGATCCTGGTCGAGATGAAAACGGGACCCGCGCCGTAGCCCCGGACGGCTCAGAGGGGAATAAATCGACTGCGCGCGCCGATTGCAGCGCTGCTCACTCGGCCCTGCTCGCTACGATTGGCTCACCAGCGCTCAGCGCGCCATGACGGTCAGGCGCCGCCCGGGCGCAGCGCCCAAGCTTCGGGCGGGCTGCGCGTTGCTGACCAGTTCGACTCCCACCGAGTAAGTCCCAGGGGGCGGGTTGAGCCACACCTGCGTGCGGCCGTCGGCCAGCGCGATGAGTTCGGTCTTGCCTTCGGCGGTCTGCAGCTTGATGCGGAAGTGGCCGGTGTTGTCGTCCTTGATGTCGGTGTGCGAGACGTTGAAGCCCGACGCATGCAGACCGAGCAGGAAAGGCGGCACGAGACGTGCCCCGTCAGCGGGCGTCAGGATGTCGACCGAGCGCCGGGTCAGCTCGGCCTTGTCCCGGCCACTGGGGCCGCGCACCTCGATGTGCAAGACCTCGCTGTAAACGAAATTGGGAATGTGCTTGTCGTCGGCAAACACCAGCCGCAGTTCATGCGGGCCGGCGGGCAGCTCGACCACCGCTTCCATCTGGCCCTTGCCGAAGTGCACATACTGGTCGTTGAAGGGCAGCGGCTGGGTGAAGTCGAGCGGCAGCTCTCGGTCGATCATCAGGTGATGATGACCGGTGTGCGACACGGGCCGGCTGACCGCGGCGATGCCGATGCCCGACAGGCCGAACTTGACGACAAAGGGGCTCTCGACCACGTCGCCGGATTTGAGGTTGGAGAAATAGGCGTGCTTCTCAAGCCGGGGCGATTCGGTCACCCACGGATGCGGGGCCTCGGCCCACGCAGGTGCGGCAAGGGCGAATACCGCCAGCGCCAGACCATGGCGCAGCGCATCCGCGACCGCCGGCAATTGACTTGCTCTCATGGCGCGAACTCTTCAGGGGGTTGGAGCGCAGAGCGTAGAGGCGGGGTGCGACGGCGTCAATCATCGTGGCCGCGGCGATGCGGCGCGCCCTTGGCGCGCCGGCGGTTCAGCCAAGGAACATGCGGTAGGCCGGGTTGGCGGTCTCGTCCACATACTCGTAGCCGAGCCGGTCGAGGAAGGCCTGGAAGGCCGCCTTGTCCTTGGGCGGCACCTGCATGCCGACCAGCACGCGGCCGGAATCGGAGCCGTGGTTGCGGTAGTGGAACATCGAGATGTTCCAGTCCGAACGCAGATTGGTGAGGAAATTCATCAGCGCGCCCGGGCGCTCGGGGAAGATGAAGCGGTAGATGACTTCGTCCTCCGCCTGCGGGGCGTGGCCGCCGACCATGTAGCGCACGTGGCTCTTGGCCATCTCGTCGTCGGTCAGGTCCATGCAGGGCAGGCCTTCGGCCACCAGACTGGTGACCAGCGCGCGCGACTCCTCGCGGTTGTGCACCGATACGCCGACAAAGATGTGCGCCTCGCGGCTGTCGGCGTAGCGGTAGTTGAACTCGGTGATGTTGCGGTTGCCCAGCAGGCTGCAGAAGCGCTTGAAGGAACCGGGCTGCTCGGGGATGCTGACCGCCAGCACGGCCTCGCGCTGCTCGCCGACCTCGGCACGCTCGGCGACGAAGCGCAGGCGGTCGAAGTTCATGTTGGCGCCCGAGGCCACTGCCACCAGCGCGGCATCGCGCAGGCCCTCGCGCTCGGCATAGGCCTTGGCGCCGGCCACCGCCAGCGCGCCGGCCGGCTCGAGGATCGAGCGGGTGTCCTCGAACACATCCTTGATGGCGGCGCAGATGGCGTCGTTGTCGACGCGGATCATCTCGTCCACATACAGCTGGCACAGGCGGAAGGTCTCCTCGCCCACCAGCTTGACCGCCGCACCGTCGGCGAACAGCCCGACCTGCTCGAGTTCGACCCGCTCGCCACGCTCGAGCGACTGGGTCATGGCGTCGGCATCCACCGCCTCGACACCGATGATCTTGATCTCCGGGCGCACCCGCTTCACATAGGCGGCAATGCCGGCGATCAGCCCGCCGCCGCCAACACAGCAGAAGATGGCCTCGATCGGCTTGGGATGCTGGCGCAGGATCTCCATGCCGATGGTGCCCTGGCCGGCGATCACTTCCGGATCATCAAAGGGATGAACGAAGGTCAGCCCCTCGGCCGCTTCGAGTGCCTTGGCATGGGTGTAGGCGTCGGAGAAGCTCTCGCCGGCCAGCACCACCTCGCCGCCACGGCGACGCACCGCATCGACCTTGATCAGCGGCGTGGTGGTGGGCATCACGATCACCGCGCGCACCCCCATCTTCTGCGCCGACAGCGCCACGCCCTGCGCATGGTTGCCGGCCGAGGCGCACACCAGACCGCGCGCCAGCGCCTCGGGCGGCAGCTTGGCGAGCTTGTTGTAGGCGCCGCGCAGCTTGAAGCTGAACACCGGCTGCAGGTCTTCGCGCTTGAAGTGGATGCGGTTGCCGGTGCGCGCCGACAGGCTGGCCGCGAAATCGAGCGGCGTTTCAATGGCGACGTCGTACACCTGCGCGTTGAGGATGCGTTCAAGATAGTCAGGGTGCGCGGCGCTCATCGGAAAAGCCTGTGGATTCAAGGGAAACGTGCACGGTAGCAGGGCATGCCGCAGCGCGGCAAGGCACAATCCGGTGGCAGATGCGAGACAATCCCCCACCCTCCCCGTGCGAGCCCTCATGGAATTGCTGACCTGGCTGGACCCCGGCCCCGACGCCGGCCTCGGCGCGGTGTTCGTCGCCAGCTTCCTGGCCGCCACGCTGCTGCCCGGCGGCTCGGAGCTGGTCTTTGCCGGCTTCCTCCAGCTCCACCCCGGCCAGGCCGGGCCGGCGCTGGCGCTGGCCACCGTGGGCAACACCCTCGGCGGCATGACGACCT
>QQUN01000019.1 GCA_008501585.1 Pseudomonadota bacterium
AGCGACCAGCGCACTGCATGGTTGCCAGCGTTCCTGGCCTACTACAATGCCCGACGGCCTCACTCCGCTCTTGGATACCAGCCTCCAGCTTCCCGAATCCCCGGGAACAACCTATTGCAACTCAACAGCTAGGGCTCCCAGTGCGTCGGCCGGCGCACTGCGATATACACCTCGCGCAGGAACAGCCCCAGCCCGCTGATCATCGCCAGCATGGCGAGAATGAACAGTGTGGCGATCGTCGTGGTGAGGTCGATTCGCACCAGCGTGCCGACAAAGGCGCCGGCCACCACCAGGCAGACCAGCAGGGCACTGAGCACCTGGCAGAAAATGGCCTGGTAGATCAGCGTGCCGCGGCGGGCGAGCAGATCGAGCTCCTTGTCGAGCGAGGCGTTGTGCTCGGGGGCGGTCTGCTCCTGCAGCCGGCGGCGCACCACGCGGCGGCGGTCCACCACCCGCGCCAGGCGGCCATTCATGGCATTGATCAGGGTGGCCAGCGCGGTGAGCAGGAACACCGGCGCGACGGCGAGCTGGATGGCGTGAGAGAGGTCGGTGAGGTGCTCGGGCATGGGGGGCTCAAGGCGCGGAATAGGAGTCGACAGCCAGTGTAGCCCGGATGCAGCGCAGCGGAATCCGGGGTTGGTGGTGGTTCAAGCGATGATCCCGGATTCCGCTGCGCTGCATCCGGGCTACGCATCCCAAAGTGCCGGCCGTCGCATATACTGGCAGCCATGCGAATGACATTGTTCTTGGCGGTGTGGCTGGTGCGTTTTGGTCTATGCGCTGCGGCGCCTATCGCTAGCTCGTCGCCTCCGCCCGTGCTGTTGGCGCGCGAGGCAAGCGCGGGCATCGACCCCGCGCCCTATTGGGTGAGCGAAAAGCTCGATGGCGTGCGGGCGGTGTGGGACGGAAAGGTGCTGCGGTTTCGCAGCGGGCGCCGCATTGCTGCACCGGCCTGGTTCGTGGCGGCGCTGCCTGCGCAGGTGCTCGACGGCGAGCTGTGGCTGGGGCGCGGGCGGTTTGCCGAGGTGTCGGCGCGCGTTCGCAAGGCCGAGCCGGTGGATGCCGAGTGGCGGGCCGTGCGCTATCTCATCTTTGAATTGCCTGGCGCGCCGGGGGATTTCAGCGCACGCGTGGTGGCCATGCGTGCGCTGGTGGCATCGGCCGGTGTGCCGTGGCTCGGCGCGGTGGCACAGGCGCGACTCCCCGACCGTGCAGCGCTGGCATCACGGCTGGCCGAGGTGCTGGCGGCGGGCGGCGAGGGGCTGATGCTGCACCGGGCCGACGCGCCGTATCTCACCGGACGGCACGATGCGCTGCTCAAACTCAAGCCGTGGCAAGACGCGGAGGCGATCGTCGTCGCGCATCGGCCGGGGCAGGGGCGCCTCGCCGGCCGGCTCGGGGCGCTCGAGGTGCGCATGGCCGATGGCCGGCAGTTCCGTATCGGCACCGGGTTCTCCGATGCCGAGCGCGCATCGCCGCCGCCGGTCGGCACGCAGATCAGCTTCCGCTATCGCGGCCTGACCGCCTCCGGCCTGCCGCGTTTCGCCAGCTTCTGGCGGGTGCGCGAGCCGCTGTAGCGCCGGGCGGGATGGCGACGAATCCTTACAGCGCTGCGTTGCGGCAGTGAATAGAATATGCGCCATGAAAACACTGCTCCTGCCCCTGCTCCTGCTGGCCGTCGCGCCGGCCGCCCATGCCAACGCCGATTTCGCGGCCTGCCTGTCGCGCCTGCGCGCCGAGGCGCCGTCGAACCAGGTCCACCCCGACACCTTCGACCGCCTCACCGCCGGCCTGGCGCCCGACCCGACGGTGCTCGAGGCGCTCGACCGCCAGCCCGAGTTCGTCACGCCGATCTGGGACTATCTCGCCGCCCTGGTCGACCAGGAGCGTATCGACGATGGCGCGGCGGCGCTCAAGGAATGGGGTGCGGTGCTGGACAAGGTAGCGGCCGAATACGGCGTCGATCCGGCCACGGTGGTGGCGGTGTGGGGCGTGGAGAGCAACTTCGGGCGCAACTTCGGCAGCCGGCCGCTGATCACCTCGCTGGCCACGCTGTCCTGCGAGGGGCGGCGCCAGAGCTTCTTCCGGGGTGAGTTCTTCACCACCCTGCGCATCGTGCAGGAAGGGCATATCGCCGCCGAGCGGCTCACCGGCTCCTGGGCCGGCGCCTTCGGCCACACCCAGTTCATGCCCTCGACCTTCATGCGCGTGGCGGTGGACTTCGACGGTGATGGCCGTCGTGACCTGATCGACAGCGTGCCCGATGCCCTGGCCTCGACCGCGAACTATCTCAAGCGCGCGGGCTGGCGCACGGGCGAGACCTGGGGCTACGAGATCCGCCTGCCGGCCGGCTTCGACGAGAGCATCGCCGGGCGCAAAGCGCGCCGCCCCGTGAGCGACTGGGTACGCATGGGCGTGAGGCGCATCGACGGCAGCCCGATCGCGCCGGACGACACCTCAGCCGCGGTGCTCTTGCCGGCCGGCGTGGCGGGGCCGGCCTTCCTCGTCTTCCGCAACTTCAATGCCATCTACAGCTACAACGCGGCCGAGAGCTACGCGCTGGCCATTGCGCACCTGTCGGACCGCCTGCGCGGTGGCGCCCCCTTCGTCATCGCCTGGCCGACCGACGACCCGGGCATCGGCCGCAACGAGCGGCGCGAACTGCAGCAGCTGCTGCTCGATCGCGGGCACGACATCGGCGAGGTGGACGGCATGATCGGCAGCCGCACGCGCGCGGCGATTGCCGAGGAGCAGACGCGGCTGGGCTTCGAGGCCAACGGCCGCGCCGGGCGCAAGATTCTGGAGGCCTTGAAGGCGGCGCGCTGAGAACGGCACGCCCGCCGTCTCAGAACGTGTGAATAGATTGACGGCGCGTGCCGATGGCTGCGTTGCTCACGCGGCCCGGCTCGCTACGCTTTCTTCACGCGTTCTCAGGCGGTGAGTGCGTCGAAGGTTTCGCCCGGCCGGCGGATGGAGGGGCGCTTGGGCGCGTTCTTGACATGCAGGCGCCAGAAGTAGCCCAGCAGGTTGTCGCCGTAGGAAATCGCCTTGCGCGGCAGGGTCAGCGGGTCGTCGGCCACCGAGGCCGGCGCGCGGATGCAGGTGGTGCCGCTCAGGTAGCCGGCATCGGCCACCGCGTCGACCGCCCGGCGGTCGTGGCTGCCGAAGGGGTAGCAGAAGTGCTTGACCGGCTCGCCGAGCACGTCTTCGAGCGCCGCCTTGGAGCGGGTGACTTCCTCGCGCACGCGCGGGGTGTCCTGCTCCGACAGCTTGATGTGCGTGGCCGTGTGCGAGCCGAAATCGACCCCCTCGCCACGCAGCTGGCGCACCCGCGCGGCGCTCATCAGCGGTGGCGTGTCGCGGCCGTCGGCCGCAAACCAGCGGGACGGTTGGCCGAGCAGGTCGGAGATCAGGTACACCAGTGCCGGGAAGCCGTGCTTTTGCAGCACCGGCCAGGCGTATTCGTAGAAATTCTCGTAGCCGTCGTCGAAGGTTAGCGCCACCGCCTTGGGCGGAATCGGCTGCTCTCCGCGCAGGCAGGCCAGCACCTGGTCCATCGACAGCACGGTGTAGCCGAAGCGCGCGAGGTAGGCCATCTGGCTGGCAAAGCGTTTGTGGTGACAGTAGGTCGAGCGATGCCCCTTCATGGGCGCGAAGTCGCCGACCTGGTGGTACATGAGGATGTTGATGCCGGTCGTCATGTCAGCGATTGTCCAGCAATTGGGCGTAGAGCGCACGATATTGATCGATGACCGCCGCTTCGCTGAATTCGGCCTCGATCCGCCGGGCGCCGGCACGCACCAGATCGCGCTGCAGCGCTTCGTTGGCGATCACTTCGCGCATGCCCGCGGCCAGCGCGGCGGCGTCGTCGCAGGGCGAGATCCAGGCGTCCTGCCCATGCCGGGCGATCTCGCGCGCGCCGCGGAAGGCGGTGCAGGCCAGCGGTTTGCCGTAGGCCCAGGCTTCGAGGATCACGTTGCCCAGGGTTTCGGCGTCGCGCGAGGGGAAGGCCACCATGTCGGCCAGGTGGAACCACTGCGACGGATCGTGCTGCCAGCCGGCGAAGTGCACCCGCTCGGCCACGCCGAGCTGGCGCGCCTGGGTCTCGAGCGCCTCGCGCAGCGGCCCGTCGCCGAGCAGGACCAGGCGCAGGCGCTTGCCGCCCAGCTCGGCGGGCAGCTGGCTGAAGGCGTCGATCAGCGTGGCCTGGCCCTTGACGTCAATGAGGCGGCCGGCGGTGACGATCAGCCAGTCTTCGGGTTGCAGCGCGAGTTGCTGGCGCAGCGCATGCTGGGCGTCGGGATCGAGCGCTTTGGCCGGGTCGGCGAAATTGGTGATGTGGAACACACGCTCGGCCGGCAGGCCGCCCTGGATCATCCAGTCGCACAGGCCCTTGGTGTTGCCGATCCAGGCATGGGCGTGGCGGAAGGGGGTGAGCTTGTAGTAGCCGCCCAGACGCGACAGATGCACCTTGCCGCGACCGCGTTCGAGGTGGGTGAGGCGCGTGGCGCGGCCCATGTAGGTCTGCACGATGGGCGCTTCGCTCTTGGCGATGAGGCGCGACAGCTGCCAGCGCGAGAGCGGGTCCCACACCGTGCGCATGGGCGACTCGCGCATGTCGACGCCGTCGAGGTGATGGCGGGCGAGGTCGGAGTCGCGCCGCACGATCACTTCCACCGATTCGCCATGGCGGAGCATGGCGCGCACGAAGCGCACCAGCCAGCGCTCGGCGCCGCCCATTTCCTTGCTGCCGAGGATGTGCAGGGATGTCATGGCGCCAGCACCTTGTTGTAGATGGCCAGGTTGCCTTCGCACATGGCGTCGACCGAGAACTCGCGCAGCACGCGAGCCCGGCCGGCCTCGCCCATGTGTGCGCGCAAGGCCGCGTCGCCGAGCAGGCGGTTCATGGCGGAGGCCAGACCGGAGACATCACCGACGGTGATGAGCAGGCCGTTTTCGCCATCGACCACCGCCTCGGGCATGCCACCGGCGCGGCTGGCGATGATCGGCACGCGCGCGGCCGAGGCCTGCAACAGCGACACGCCCAGGCCTTCCATGTCGGCGGGGTGCACCAGCAGGTCGAGGCCGCCGAGCTGGGCCGGCAGATCGTCGACGAAGCCCATCAGGGGCACATGGCCGGCCAGGCCCTGGTCGGCGATGGCCTGGCGCAGCTCGGCCTCCAGCGGACCACGGCCATAGATCAGCACCTGCAGCGCCGGGTGTTCGGCCAGCACCGCCGGCAGCGCCGCCAGCAGGTAGCGGTGGCCCTTGCGCGGGATGAGCTGGGCGACCATGCCGGCCACCGGCGTGTCGGCGGCGAAGCCGAGATCGGCGCGGAAGGCGGCCTTGTCATAGTCGTGCAGATACGGGGCCGGGTCGACCGCGCTGCGCACGCAGCTGACCTTTTCTGGCGCCAACCCTTCGGCCAGCAGCACCTGGCGGATGCCCTCGGAGATGGTGATCACATGGTCGAAGAGGCGGTACTTGAGCGCCACGGCCCAGCGCGCCTCGGGGTTGTCCACCCGGCGCGAGAGCACGCAGGGCACGCCGGCCAGCCGGGCCGCGAGGCCGCCCCACAGATCGGCGCCGCGGCGGCTGTGGATGTGCACGAGATCGGGCCGGTGCGTGCGGATCGCCTGCTTGAGGCGTAGCACCATGCCGAGGTCGGCGTCGCCGCCCATCGGCATCTCGACCACTTCGGCAAAGGCGCGCGCCTCGGCCGCGATATGCGCCCCGCTCGGGCAGGCCAGCACATTGCTCACGCCACGCGCGGCCAGCCCCTGCAGGATGTAGAGCACCTGCTTGGCGCCGCCGTAGAGGTGGCGGCCGGCTTCGATATGCAGCACTTTCATGCGGTCAGCACCTCGCGGGCCTCGGCCAGTACGCGCTCGGGACGGATGTCGCGCAGGCAGGTGAAGGCGCCGTGGCAGGTCGGGCGGCGGCGGCAGGGTGAGCAGTCGAGCTGGAGCCAGATCACCCGGGCGTTGGCACGACAGGTGTTCAGGTAGGGGCGGGTCGAGCCGAACAGCGCGACCGTGGGGGTGTTGAAGGCGATGCCCATGTGGGTCAGGCCGGTGTCGACACCGATGAGCAGGCCGGCGCGCTCGATCAGGGCGGCCGCCTCGGCCAGGCCGGTCTGCCCGGCCAGCGACACGGCGCCGGGGATGGCCGCGGCCATGCGCTCGGCCGCCTCCCGCTCGGCCGGGCCGCCGAGGATTACCGGCGTCAGGCCCAGCTCGCCCTGCACCTGCGGGCCGAGCGCCACCCAGGCGTCTTCGAACCAGTGCTTTTGCGGCCGGGTGGTAAAGGGGGCGAACACGGCATAGCCGCCGCGTGCCAGCGCGTGCGCGGCAAGCACGGCGTCGGCCCGCGCCGCCGTGGACTCGGCCACGCACAAGCGTGGCAGGAACGCGCCGGTGTCGAGGCCGAGTTGCTGCGCCAGGTACAGGTATTCGGAGCTGATCCGCCCGCCGTCACCGCCTTTGGGCACCACCTCGGTCATCAGATGCTGGCTGCCCTCGCGCGAGCCCAGGCCGATGCGCCGCGGCGCGCCCGACAGCCAGGTCAGCAGTCCGCTCTTGAGCAGGCTCTGCAGATCGATGGCGGTATCGAAGCGGCGCGATTTCAGCTCGCGCGCGAAGCGCCGCACCGTGCTGACGAAGGCGCCGAAGCGCTTGGCCTGCAGCAGCGCCTTCCACTCGCCCTTGGGCCACAGGATCAACTCGTCGATGCAGGGGTCGGCTTCGAGCAGGGTGTGAATGCCCGGCTCCACCAGCCACGCCACATGCGCGTCCGGATAGGTGCGTTTGAGCGCGGCGGCGAAGGGCGAGGCGAAGACCACGTCGCCGATGGCCGAGGCGCGGACGATGAGGATGCGTTTCATGTGCGCTCCCTGGGGGGCTGCCCTTGCCCGAGCAGGCGTAGCGACAGCAGCAGCAGGATCGAGAAGAAGCGCATGTCCGGATGCGACAGCCGGTAGTCGAACATCGCCCACACCGCGGTGAAGGCCAGCACCGCCCACATCGCCGGCAACAAGGCCTGACGCTGGCGGTCCGTGCGAGCGGCGCGCACCGCGTCGCGGATCAGCACCAGAGACAGCGCGATCCACAGCGCGGTGCCGATCAGGCCCTGCCCCCACAAGGTCTGCAGGTAGCTGTTGTGCACCTGATCATAGCGTTCGCCCTCGAGCAGCGCGGCATGCGGGCGGACATCGCGGTCGATGATGTCCTTGACGTCGCCAAAGCCATGGCCAATCAGCGGGGCGTCGGGAACGCGCTGCAACACGTAGCGCCACAGCCGCAGGCGGACGGTGACGGAGGCGGCAGGGGCGGCGTCCAGCCCCTCGGTGAGTACGGTTTCGATGGTGGCGCGCTCAGCCTCGATGCGTTGCTGCACGGCATCGAGCTTGCCCGCCAGCAGCACGCCGGCGACCAGTGCGCCGATCAGGCCCAGCGCCAGGCGCCGTTGCCCCGGCCGCGCATTGCGATTGCGCAGGGTGCGCCACACCGCGATGGCGACCGCGCCGGCAGCGACAATGGCCAGCGCCAGATAGGTGCTGCGGTTCTGCGCGGTCAGCAACACTTCAAGATTCAACGCGATCAGCGCGATGCCGGTGATGCGTGCCGGCCAGCGCAGCTTGCCGCTGACCGACCACCACAGGCGCGCCGTGGCGATCAGCGCCACCGCGAAGGCGCCGGCGTAGAGGCCAACGCCCAGCGCACGGTTCAGGTGAAAGCCCAGGCGCTCGCCCGACCACAGTACCGGCAGGCCGCGCTGCCACAGAAAGCTGGCGACTCCGATCGCGAAGCCGAGCATGGCCAGCATCCACAGCCGGCGTAGCCGGCGCACCGGGTCATCGCAAGGCAGGATCGCCAGCAGGGCGAAGACCGGCACGAACAGCCAGTCGATGAAAACGTCTTTCGGTGTCAGCAGACCGGGTTCGGCCAGGCCGCCCCAGGTCTGCAGCGCGTAACGGAGGCACAACCACAGGGCGAGGATGGCGGCCAGTGCGCTCGCCGTATCCCAGGGGACGCGGCGGCGCTGCCACAGGGCGAGCGCGATGGCGGGCAGGCACAACGCAATGCCGATATGGCCCGGTGCGGTTTTCCACACGCTGGTGAGGGCGAACAGGCCGAGGCCGAAGACGCCGATTCGGTGAATCCCATTCATGCGTGGGCATCCGTGTTGTGGGCGAAGGCGAGCAGCCTGGCGGCGCGGGCGTCCCAGCCATAGTCGCGTGCGGTGATCCGGCCGGCCTCGGCCATGGCCAGGGCGGCGGCGGGTGCGTCTTGCACCTGGCGCATGGCGGCGATCCAGGCGGCCGGGTCGCCGGCGGGCACGAGCAGTCCGTTTTCGCCGTGGCGCACCACTTCGCGGATGGGCGCGAGGTCGGAGGCAATGACCAGCCGGCCCGCAGCCATGGCTTCGAACAACTTGATGGGGCTGATCGTCGCCGCGTGGCGCAGGTCGGCCTGGTAGGGCATCAGCGCCACGGCGCCGCGGGCGAGTGCGGTCGGCACCTCGGCATGGGCCACCGCGCTTTCGACCCGAAGGGTCGCGTGCGGCTGTGCCGGGTCGTGATCGCGCGGGCCGATCAGCGTGACCGCGAAGCCGGCGCTGGCGATGGCCTCGAACAGCGGCAGGCCGCGGTCGCGGCTGATGCGTCCGACGTAGAGCGCGTGCGGCTTGGCGAAGTCGGCCTCGGTGGCCGTTGGTACGGCGGTAAAGGCCGGCAGGTCGACCCCGCTGGGCAGGACGACGATACGCGCCGGGTCGAAACCGGCCGCGACCAGCGCCTCGCGTCCGGCGGCGGTGATGGCGGCCAGGCCGCGCAGCAGGCCGCGCTGGTGTGCCTGCAGCAGTGGCGCCATCAGGCCGTCGGCGATCAGCGACTCGGTGTCATGCACTTCCAGAAAATGCGGCAGACCGATGCGTGCGAGCAGCACCGAAAAGTCGGGTACGCGGGTGTAGACCGTCCGCGCATCGCGCAACTCGCGACGATGGGTGAGCACGAAGGGCCAGCCCTTCCATTTGCTGTGCAGGGTCAGCGCGCCGCGCAGGTCGATGGGGTGGCGGATGCCCATGCTGGCGAGGAAGCCGGCGGTGTCGAAACCGCGCGGCAGGGGCGGCACATACAGACGTGCGTCGACGCCCGCCCTGGCAATGGCCTCGACGGTATGCAGGGTCTGGATCAGGTTGGCGCGGGGGCGCTGGGGGCGGCCGCGGGCAAGGTAGATGAAGTCCGGCATCACGCCCGGTGTGCAATGAAAGCGGGAAGTATATCGCGCTCTACCGGCGCCATCTGCCGGCCTGCCATGCTTCGGGGCTGGCGCCGGCCTCGGCTATACTCGCAGCCTTGTTCCGGAGCCCTGCATGCGTGTTGCCATCTTCATTCCTTCGTTCGGTGACGGCGGTGCCGAGCGGATGCTCGTGAACCTGGCCAGTGCGCTGAGTGCGCGTGGGGTGGCGGTGGATTTCCTGACCCGCAGCCGTGAGGCGCCCTACCTGGATGGGCTCGATCCCGCCGTGCGCCTGGTCCAGACGGCCCGCGGCGGCATGCTCGCCGAGCAGCGCCAGTTGTGGCGCTACCTGCGCACCGAGCGGCCCGATGTCGTGCTGTGCGGCAAGGATCGGGCGGGGCTGGCGATGCAGCTCGCCCGACGGCTCTGCGGGGTGCCCGTGCGCATCGTCATGCGGCCGGGGACCAGCTACAGCGCACGCTTTGCCGAGCTGCGCCCCTTCAGCCGCTGGCGGGCGCGGGCGCGGGTGCGCCGGGTGTACCAGGGGGCGGATGCGGTCGTGGGCAACTCCGCCGAGGTGGTGGCCGATGTCGCCAAGGCAGCCGGCTTGCCGGCGGCTCGCATGCATCTGATCCGCAATCCGGTGGTGACGCCGCAGCTGCTGCTGCAGGCTGAGGCGCCGCTGGCGCATCCGTGGTTTGCGCCGGCGCAGCCGCCGGTTGTTCTGGGGGTGGGGCGGCTGGGGCAGGTCAAGGGCTTCGATGTATTGCTTGATGCCTTTGCCCGCGTACGTGCTGCGCGCCCGGCGCGACTGATGATTCTCGGCGAGGGCCGGCTGCGGGCCGAGCTTGAAGCCCAGGCAGCGCGCCTGGGCGTGGCCGAGGACGTTGCCCTGCCGGGCTTCGATGCCAACCCCTATCGCTTCCTGGCCCGCGCCGCGCTCTTCGTGCTGTCGTCGCGGCGCGAGGGCTCGCCCAATGCACTCACTGAAGCGCTGGCGCTCGGGGTGCCGGTGGTGTCGACCGACTGCCCGGCGGGGCCGCGTGAGGTGCTGCGCGGTGGCGAGGTCGCGCCGCTGGTGCCGGTGGACGATGCCGCGGCGATGGCGGCGGCGATGCTGGCGACGCTCGACGCACCGGGCGATGCCGATCGCCGGCGTGAGGCGGTGCGCGAGTATTCCGCCGCCACCTGCGCCGAGCGCTATCACGCGTTGTTCGACACCCTGCTCGCCGAGGCGCGCGGATGAGCACTGATCTGGCCATTTTCGCCGCCACCTCTGGCCACAGTGGCGTCGACCGCGTGCTGCGCAATCTGGTGCCGGCGATTGCGCGGCTTGGCGTGACGGTGGATGTGCTCGGCATCGAAGGGCACGGGCCGCGCTTCGAACAACTGCCCGAGGGCGCGCGGCATCTGCCGCTGGGCGCGCATCATGTCAATTCCGCCATTCCCGCGCTGGTCCGCTACCTGCGCCGCGAACGGCCGCAGGCCATGCTCTCGGACAAGGACCGGGTCAATCGCGCCGCCTTGCTGGCGCGTGCCCTGGCGCGCGTGCCGACCCGCGTCGGGCTGCGGCAGGGCACCACGGTGTCGATCAATCTGGCGAGCCGGGGGGCGATGGACCGGTGGGTGCAGACGCGGTCGATGCGGTGGTTCTATCCGGCGGCCGACGCGCTGCTGGTCCCGTCGGCCGGTGCGGCCGACGACCTGGCCGCCTTCGCCCGCTTGCCGCGAGAGCGGATCCATGTGGTGCCCAGCCCGATCCTCACCGATGCATTGCAGGCGCGCGCGGCCGAGCTGCTGGATCACCCCTGGTTCGCCGAGGGCGCGCCGCCGGTGATTCTCGGCGTGGGTGAGTTGTCCGAGCGCAAGGATTTCGCCACGCTGCTGCGCGCCTTCGCCCTGGTGCGCGCGGCGCGGCCGTGTCGTTTGATGATCCTTGGCGAGGGGCGCCGCCGTGGCGAGCTGGAACGCTTCGCGGCCGAGCTGGGCGTGGCCGAGGATGTGGCCTTGCCTGGTTTCGTGGCCAATCCGTATCCGTACATGGCGCGCGCCGCCGTGTTCGCCCTGTGTTCGCGCTGGGAGGGCATGCCGGTGGTGTTGATCGAGGCCTTGGCGCTGGGCGCGCCGTCGGTGGCCTGTGACTGCCCGAGCGGCCCGCGCGAGGTGCTGGCCGGTGGCACGGTGGGCCCGCTGGTGCCGGTGGGCGATGTGGCGGCATTGGCCGACGGCCTGTGTCGCCAGCTTGATCAGCCCGTGCCGGCAGCGCAATCGCGCGCCGCGGTGGCGGGTTATTCCGATTCAGCCAGCGCGCGCGCCTATCTGGCAGCGCTCGGATTCAAGGCCTTCCAATGACCCGGCTCGCAGTGTTCATCTCATTCTCTGGCGAGGGCGGCGTCGAGCGCATGGTGCTCAATCTGGTCGAGGGCTTCGCCGCGCGCGGGCTTCAGGTCGACTTGCTGGCGATTCGCGCCGACAGTGCACACCTCGGCCGCTTGCCCGAGGGCGTGCGCCTGATCGATCTTGGCGTGCGCCACAGCGGCCTGGCGGTGTTTCCGCTGATGCGCTACCTGCGCAAACACCGGCCGCAAGCCATGCTGGTGGCCAAGGATCGCGCCATCCGCGCGGCCGTGCTGGCGCGGGCGCTGGCGCGGGTGCCGGTGCGCATCGTCGGCCGGCTCGGCACCAATCTGTCGGCCGCGCTGGAAGGGCGTAGCGGCCTGTCGCGCTGGCTGCGAGTGGCGCCGATGCGCTGGTTCTATCCGGCGGTGGACCAGGTGATCTGCGTGTCCGACGGCGTGCGCGAAGACACCGCCCGGCTCACCGGCCTGCCGGCGGCGCAACTCGGCGTGATCCGCAACCCGGTGGTGACGCCGCGCCTGGCCGAGATGGCGGCCGAGGCGGTCGAGCACCCCTGGGTGGTGGATCGCGCGGTGCCGCTGGTGCTGGCCGCCGGCCGGCTCACCGAGCAAAAGGATTTCCCCACCCTGGTGCGTGCCTTTGCCGTGCTGCGCCGCGCCCGGCCGGCGCGGCTGGTGATCCTCGGCGAGGGGCGCCAGCGCAAGAAGCTGGAGGCGCTGGCCGCGGAACTGGGTGTGGCCGACGATATCGCGCTGCCCGGCTTCACCCCCAACCCCTGGGCCTGGATGGCCAAGGCCGACCTGTTCGTGCTCAGCTCCGCCTGGGAGGGCTCGCCCAATGTGCTCACCGAGGCGCTGGCGCTCGGTGTGCCGAGCGTCGCCACCGACTGCCCGAGCGGGCCGCGCGAGGTGCTGGCGGGGGGCCGGTTTGGTGCGCTGGTGCCGGTCGGCGACGCCGCCGGGCTGGGGCAGGCGATGATCGACACGCTAGCCGCGCCGCTGCCGGCCGAGGTGCTCAAGTCGGCGGTGGCCGAGTATTCACGCGAGGCCTCGGCCCGCGCCTATCTCGTTGCACTGGGCTTGGACGCCGAGGCGGGCGACAATGCGCCCCGTGAGGCCGATGCGGGCCATGGAGAGCTTTGAATGCTGTTGTCGCTGAAATACAACTTCCTGTTCGTGCACATCGCCAAGACCGGCGGCACCTCGGTGCGCGACTCGCTGCGCCCGCTGCGCCTGCGCGATCCGTGGTTCATCGCGCAGTTCTTGTGCTCGCGGCTGTCGTCGCTGTCCGGGCATCGGCTGGGCATCAAGTTCCCGCGCCACTCCAAGATCATCGCCGCCAAGGAAATGCTGCCGGCCGAGACCTTCGACAAGCTCTTCAAGTTCGTCTTCGTGCGCAACCCGTGGGACCTGCAGGTCAGCTCCTTCCACCACATCCGCCGCGAGCGCCCGCACCTGATGAGCCACATCGAGACCTTCGACGATTTCATCCGCTGGAAGCTCGACCCCGAGCGCCCCTACCAGTTTCATGTGGACACCAGCATCGAGTTGCAGAGCGACTACGTGGTCGACCTGCACGGCAAGGTGCTGGTGGATTTCATGGGGCGCTACGAGCACCTGCACGAGGACTTCGAAGAAGCCTGCCGCCGCATCGGCGTGCGTGCGCCTGAGCTGCAGCACAAGCGCCAGGCCAAGGACCGCAAGAAGGACTACCGCAGCTATTACACCGACGAGATCGCCGAGGCGGTGGCCAAGCACTTTGCGCGGGATATCGAGATTTTCGGGTATACCTTCGATCCGGCGGAGTGAGCGGGGTGGTCGCCTGGCTGCACACGCATACGGGATTGATTTATCTGATATTGCTGGCCGCTGGCGCGGCGGGAGCTTTTCTGGCCACCCGGCTGAACGCGTCGATACGTGAGGCGGGAAGCGTCTTTACCTATCTTCGCCAGAATCTGCGCAGCGCACGCGAGGCGCAATGCCTGTTGGCGTGTTTGGTCGTGTTTCAGGTCGCCGTCATCGCGATGGTGATCTCGCGATTTGCCGCGATGTAGGTCGTAGGGTGGGTGGCTCGCCACCCACCAACACCGCTAGAAAGCTCAACCGATGGTGGGCGGCGAGCCGCCCACCCTACGGCGTCGGCGCGTCTTCGTCGACCACTACGCCTTCGCCACTGGCCAGCAGCCGTGCATAGGCGCCGCCGGCGTTGGCGAGCGCTGTGTGGGTGCCTTGTTCGACGATGCGGCCATGCTCCATCACCACGATCAGATCGGCATCGCGAATCGTCGACAAGCGGTGGGCCACCACCAAGACGGTGCGGTTCTGGCGCAACTCGACGAGGGCATCCTTGACCGCGCGTTCGGACTCGTTGTCGAGCGCCGAGGTGGCCTCATCGAGCAGCAGGATCGGTGCGTCCTTGAGAAAGGCGCGGGCGATGGCGACGCGCTGGCGCTGGCCGCCGGAGAGCTGGCTGCCGTTGGCGCCGACGCGGGTGGCCAGGCCGTCGGGCAGCTTGGCGATGAATTCCATGGCGTGGGCATGGCGGGCAGCGGCCTCGATGGCCTCGGGCGTGGCATCGGGCCGGCCGTAGGCGATGTTGGCGGCGATGGTGTCGTCGAACAGCACCACCTGCTGGCCGACCCAGCCGATCTGCGCGCGCAGGGCGGCCAGTGACAGCTCGGGCAGCGGCGTGCCGTCGAGCAGGATACGGCCGCTGGCGGGGTCGAAGAAGCGGGCGATGAGCTGGATGATGGTGGTTTTGCCGCTGCCCGAGGCGCCGACCAGGGCGACCGTTTTTCCGGTCGGGATGTCGAGCGTGAAGTCGCTCACCGCCTGCTGGCGTTGGCCTGCGTAGCGGAAGCTGACCGACTCGAAGCGCAAGGCGCCGCGGCCGCGCTCGACACTGCCGCCGGCGGCGTCCGCCTCGGGGGGGCTGTCGAGCAATTCGAAGATGCTCTGCGCGCCGGCCAGACCTTTCTGGATCACGTTGTTCACATTGGTGAGCCGGCGGATCGGCTCGAAGAGCATGGCCATGGCCGCCACAAAGGCGACGAAGGTGCCGGGGGTGAGGCGGTTGTCGGCCGACAGCGCGGAGGCGGCCCAGATCACCAGCGACACGGCGGTGGCGGCGACGATCTGCACGATCGGCACGTTGGCGGCCGAGACGCGCACGGTGCGCATGGTCTCCTTGCGCAGGCGCTCGGAGATCTCGGCGAAGCGGCTGTTTTCATGGTCATGGGCGCCGAAGATCTTGATCTCGCGCACGCCGTTCAGGCTCTCCTCGACCGCGCCGGTCATGCGCCCGGTGGTGGCCTGCATGGCGCGGTTGCCGCCGCGCAGCTTGCGGCTGGCCTGGCGGATGATGATCGCCATCACCGGCGCGACGATGAGCAGCAGCAGCGTCAGCTCCCAGGCGGTCCACACCAGGTAGCCGGTCAGGCCGATGACCACCAGGGTGTCGCGCACGACGATGATCCAGGCGTTCGACAGCGCGCTGCCAACCTGCGGGATGTCGTAGAGGATGCGCGACAGCATGCGCCCCTGGGCCTCGGCCTGGTGGGCCGAGATGGGCAAATGCATCTGGTGGCGGAACACCTGCTGGCGCAGGTCGGTGATGGCCTTGTTGGCCACCCACTGGCTCGACACGCTCGACAGGTATTCGGCAATGCCCTTGCCGAGGAAGGCCAGCATCAGCAGCAGTGGCACCTTCCACTGCGCGGTTTCGCTCTTGCCGATCAGGCTTTCGTCGATCAGCGGCTTGAGCAGCGCCGGCAGCACCGGCTCGAGCGACGCGGCGGCGATCATCGCCAGCACCGACAGCGCCACCACCTTGCGGTAGGGCAGGATGCTGCCGAGCAGGCGGCGGTAGAGGGCGAGGCCTTCTTTCATTCTCTATGCAAGACCTTGTCGACGATCAGGCTCGACCAGCCATCCGAGCGGAACTGGCGCTTGAGCGCTTCATCGTCATACACTGTATCCACCCATGCCATGAAGTCGATGGGGGTTTTCTCGTTGTAGGCCACATAGCTGGCGAGGAAGAAATCCAGCACGCCGGTGCGCGCCTTGCGGGAGTGGCCGTAGCGCCAGTGCAGCTCGTTCATCGTGTCGGCCACCGGGTGGCCGAGATGGAGGATGCGATACAGCGCAGCGGCGATGCCGGCGCGGTCGGCGCCGGACTTGCAGTGCATCAGCGCCGGGTAGTCGATCGAATCGAACAGATCCTTGAGCATGTGGATGCGCGCCCGGCTCGGCGCGCCGCGGGAGAACAGCTTGGCGTCGATGAAGGCGATGCCCAGTTCCTCGCAGACTTGGCGCTCCAGCGCGTAGGAGCCGAACTCGCTCTCGCCGCGCAGGTTGAGGATGGTGCGCAGGCCGTACTTGCGGTGGTAGCGACGGATCTGTGCCGGGCTGGGCTGGCTGCTGCGGTACATGCCGCCGCCCAGGTCGTGGAAGTTGTTGTAGAAGGCGCGGACGAAGCCGTGGTCGACGACATGCATGTCGAGCCAGGCGAGGATGCGACCCATCGGGGTGGAAATGTCTTTAGCCACTCAGTGCTCAAAAGGCGTTTGGCACGCGACAGGGCTCGCCGCGTGGCGCCGGTCAACGGCGCGGATCAGGGGCGGAGTATACCGGAGCCCCGCCGCGGCTACCGGTTGAACCACTTGAGCGTCACGCCCCAGGCATGGATGTCCAGCCGGGTGGCCTGGCCGCAGGCAAAGTCGAGCGCCAGCCAGCGTTCCGGTGCCAGCCCGAGCAACTGCCCGGCGATGACGCGCAGCGGGCCGCCGTGGCCGACCACGACATGCGCTGCGGCCTCCGGGTCGAGCGCCGCTTCCATCCAGGCGCGCACGCGGGCGGCCATCTCCAGCGGCGTTTCGCCGCCGGGTGGGCGGAAGTTGAGCGGGTCTTTCGACCAGTCATCGATGGCGCTGCCGATGGCCTCGAAGGTCTGCCCTTCCCACTGCCCGAAGCTGATTTCCTGCAGGCGCGCGTCGACCGCCGGCTCGCCCAGTTCGGCGGCCAGGCGGTGGGCGCGTTGCAGCGGGCTGCTGTGCAGGCGGTAGTCGGCCGGCAGCAAGGGCTTGAGCCGTGTGGCGACGTCGGTGGCCGACTCGGCCAGGCCGACGTCGGTCTGGCCATAGCACACGCCGGGCGCCACGTCGGGCCGCGGGTGGCGGATCAGATAGAGTTCCATGCGATCAGGATTCCGAGATAGGTGGCCAGTTCGCTGGCCTGTTGTGCCGCGCCGAGGCAGTCGCCGGTGTAGCCGCCGATGCGGCGCACGAAGATGCGTGCCGCCCAGGCGGTGACGATGAGCACCGAGACCACGGCGCCGAGCGCTTCGACGGGGCCGAGCAACAGCAGGGGCAGCAGGCCACCGGCGCCGGCGATCCACAGCTCCATGGTGCTGAGCTGCTTGGCCAGCGGCTTGGATTTGCTCGTTTCGTCTTCGCGCACATAGCTGAGCGTGTGGATCAGGCTGGTCGAGGCCAGGCGCGACAGGGCGTGGGCGGCGATCATGGCGGTGATGGCGGCCGGGATACCGTGCGCCGCGATCTCGACCAGCGCGGCCGCCTTGGCCAGCAGCATCAGCACCAGGCCGGTCGCCCCATAGCTGCCGATGCGCGAGTCTTTCATGATGCTGAGCACCTGCGACTTCTCCCAGCCGCCGCCGAGGCCGTCGCAGGCATCGGCCCAGCCGTCTTCATGGAAGGCGCCGGTGAGGCGGATCGTGGCC
The DNA here is from genome assembly GCA_008501585.1 of Pseudomonadota bacterium. Taxonomy (GTDB): domain Bacteria; phylum Pseudomonadota; class Gammaproteobacteria; order Burkholderiales; family Rhodocyclaceae; genus Nitrogeniibacter. The sequence continues at coordinate 17,334 of QQUN01000019.1, forward strand.
GCCATCGACAGGATCACCGACAGGCTGGCCGGCAGCCACTGGCGGGCAAACCAGAACACCGCCGCGCCGGCCGCGCCGACGACGAGGCCGACCCACGGGAAATAGCGCGCGGCATGGTTGAGCCGCTCGGGCGAATACGGCACCCAGCCCGGCACCGGAATGCGGGTGAAGAAGCCCAGCGCGGTGAAGAAGAGTTCGAGCTGGTAGCGCACGAGGTCAGCGTCTCCGGGTCACCGGACGGCGCCATGGCGATGAACGCCCCGGCAACCGGCCGTGAACAACGCTGCGCATGACTCGCCCCGCCCTCCGCCGGGCCGTCCCAAGGAGGGCGCGGCCCCCTCGGGGGGCAGCGAACGAATGTGAGCGTGGGGGCTCCACCCTCGTCATGCTTTTCCGCTGACGCCGGCTGACTCGAAGCTGGCCATGTCGTTGAGCATGGCCACGGCCGCCTGCAGCAGCGGCCAGGCCAGCGCGGCACCGGTGCCTTCGCCCAGGCGCAGGCCGAGGTCGAGCAGCGGTGAGGCGTTGAGGTGGCGCAACTGGGCGGCATGCCCGGCCTCTTCGGAGCGGTGGGCGAACACGCAGTAGTCGGTGATGGCCGGGGCGATGGCCTGCGCCACGAGCAGGGCGGCGGTGACGATGAAGCCGTCGATCACCAGCAGCATGCGCTTTTCGGCGGCGCCGAGCATGGCGCCGGCCATCATGGCGATCTCGAAGCCGCCGTATTCGGCCAGTACGGCGAGCGGGTCGGCGGGTCGGCCGCCGCGGGCCAGCGCGGCGCCGAGCAGGGCCTGTTTGCGGTCCAGGCCGGCGTCGTCCAGCCCGGTGCCACGGCCGACCACCTGCGGTAGCGGCACGCCGGTAATGGCGTGGGTGATGAGCGAGGCCGAGGCGGTGTTGCCGATGCCCATCTCGCCAAAGCCGACCGCATTGCCGCCGCGCTCGGCGATGCGGTGCGTCAGCTCACGGCCAAAGCGCAGCGCCTTGTCGCACTGGGCGGACGTCATCGCCGCTTGCTCGATGTAGTTGGCAGTGCCGGGGGCGATCTTGCCGTTGATCAGCCCTTCGCGCGGGCCAAAGTCGTGGGCCACGCCGGCGTCGACGATGCGCAGGCCGAGGCGCATCTGGCGGGCGAAGACGTTGATGGCGGCGCCCCCGGCGAGGAAGTTCTCGACCATCTGCCAGGTGACATCCTGCGGATAGGCCGACACGCCGGCGCGGGCAGCGCCATGGTCACCGGCGAAGACGAGGATCTGCGGCTGGCTCAGCGCGGGGCTGAGCGTCTGCTGGATGCGGCCGATCTGCAGGGCCAGCAGTTCGATGCGGCCGAGGGCGCCGGGCGGCTTGGTCTTGCCGTCGATCTTGGCTTGCAGTGCGTCGACGAGCGTCGCGTCGAGCGGGGAGATGGCGTAGGACATATGGGCAGGGTCCATCGAAAGTCGGGCGGATGGTAGCACGCGGGCCGGCTCAGGCCGGCGGGGCCTTGAGCGTCAGCGGCAGGCCGGCGGCGACGAAAGTGACCCGCTCGCACACCGCGGCGACGGACTGGTTGAGGCGGCCCGCTTCGTCGCGGAACAGCCGGCCCAGCGGCGAGTCGGGCACCAGGCCGAGGCCGACCTCATTGGCCACCAGCAGCGTCGTGCCGGGCAGGGTGGGCAAGGTCGCCAGCAGGGCGGCGTGCTCGCGCTGCCAGCCTGGCAGGGCGTTGGCGTCGTGTGGGGCGCGCAGGTCGGCGGCGTCGGCCATCAGCAGGTTCGACAGCCACAAGGTGAGGCAGTCGACGATCAGGCAGCCGTTGGCCGAGGCGGCGCGCCGCAGGGTGTCGGCCAGTTCGGTGGGGGCCTCGATGGTGTGCCAGTGGCCGGGGCGGTCGGCGCGGTGGCGGTCGATGCGCGCGGCCATCTCTTCGTCGCCCGCCTCGGCGGTGGCGATGACGGTGACCGGGCCGCCGTGGGCGATGGCGCGCTGCTCGGCCAGACGGCTCTTGCCCGAGCGGGCGCCGCCGAGGATCAGTTCAGTGGGCATGGTTGGTGCATCGCACAAGCGGGATTAACCGGTGTATTATTGCCGACTGCCCGCCACTGCGGGCAAACGCATGTTTCAGGTGCCTGCGGATGCCTCCATTCGCGGGATAAACGGGAAACAGGTGCGCGAGGCGCTTCAAGTGCGTCTGGCAAGGCCTGTGCTGCCCCCGCAACGGTAAGTGGTGACAAGGTGCATCCACCGCCACTGGATCTTCGGATCTGGGAAGGCGATGCCCCCGGCGCAATCGGCGCCAACCACGAGCCCGGATACCGGCCCGGAACTGCACAAGCGGAAGTGCCGCGGGGGGCGGTCACGGGTGCATCACGCCTGTTTCACTCTCTGTCGGCACTCCATCGTCAAAGCAATTGCATGGCTGGGCGGGGTCGTCCGGCGTGCCAGGGAGTGTTCTCGTGGGTCTTCGTCTGTCTGCCGCCGCGCTGGCGGTGTCGTGTGTTTTTCCCTTGTCTTCGATGGCGGCCGATGCGGTCGGTGATGCGGTGGTGGTGACCGCCACGCGTACCGCGCGCACGGTCGATGATTCGCTCGCCGCCGTGACCGTCATCACTCAGGCGGATATCGAGCGCCTGCAACCGCGCTCGGTGCCGGACCTGCTGCGCGGTCAGGCGGGTCTGTCGCTGACCAACAACGGCGGTCGCGGCAAGCAGACCTCGGTGTTCATGCGCGGCACCGAGTCCGACCACGTGGTGGTGCTGATCGACGGCGTCAAGGTGGGGTCGGCCACCTCGGGTTCGGCCGCCTTCCAGGACATGCCGGTCGATATGATCGAGCGCATCGAGATCGTCCGCGGGCCGCGTTCGAGCCTGTACGGCTCCGAGGCCATCGGCGGTGTGATCCAGATCTTCACCAAGCGCGGCGGCGGCGCGCTCCGCCCCAGCGGCAGTGTCGGCTTCGGCAGCAAGGGCGCACGCAAGGCGACCTTCGGCCTCGATGGCGGCGGCGACCAGGGCTGGGTGAGCCTGAACCTGTCACATGATGCGACCGACGGCTTCAACTCCTGCCGTGCCGAGGCAGCGGGCAAGGGGGGCTGTTTCACCAACGAACCCGATCGCGACGGCTACCAGAATCTGTCCGGCTCGGTGCGCGCCGGCTACCGCTTTACCGGCGGTGCCGAGGTCAATGTGAACTGGATGCGCACGCAGGCGACCTCCGACTTTGACGGTTCGTCCCAGAACGAGAGCGATTCGGTGCAGGAAGTGTTTGGCGGGCGGTTCTCGTTCTCGCCGCTGGCGGCCTGGAAGATGACGCTTGGCGCCGGTGTCAGCACGGACAACGCCAACAACTACAAGGACGATGTCTTCAAGACCAGCTTCGACACCGAGCGCACCACGCTGTCCTGGCAGAACGACATCACGCTGGGCGAGAACCACCTGCTCACCTTCGGCCTGGACCACCAGGACGACGAAATCACCAGCACCACCGCCTACCCGGAAACGTCACGGACCAACGATGGCGTGTTCGCGCTCTACCAGGGGGCGACCGGCCAGCATGACTACCAGGTGAGCCTGCGCAGCGACGATGACGAGCGTTATGGTCGCCACAACACCGGCGCCATCGCCTGGGGCTACACCGTCTCCGAGGCCTTGCGCCTGACCGCCAGCTACGGCACGGCCTTCAAGGCGCCGACTTTCAACGAGCTGTACTTCCCGTTTTACGGCAACACCGATCTCGAGCCCGAGCGCTCGCGCACCGTGGAGTTCGGCCTGTCGGGGCGGGGCGGTTGGGGATACTGGTCGGCCAACCTGTTCCAGACGCATGTGGACGACCTGATCGGCTACGACGCCAGCCTGTTCAAGGCCAACAACATCAGCGAGGCGCGCATTCGCGGGATCGAGGGCGTGCTCGGCACGCAGCTGGCGCAGTGGGACCTGCGCACCAGCCTGACCCTGCTCGACCCGCGTGACGCATCGGGCGGCGCCAACGATGGCAACCTGCTGCCGCGTCGCGCCAAGCAGACCTTGCGTATCGATGCCGATCGTGACTACGGACGCTTCAGTGTCGGCGCCTCGGTGCTGGCGGCCAGCCACCGTTATGACGAGGTGGCCAACACCAATCGCCTCGGCGGCTACGGGCTAGTCGATCTGCGGGCCGAATACAAGCTTGCCGCCGACTGGCGCCTGCAGGGCACGATCGGCAACGTGTTCGACCACGAATACGAAACCGCGCGCTTCTACAACCAGGAAGGGCGCAGCGTGTTTGTGACCCTCAAGTACCAACCCAAGCGCTGATGCGCGCCCGGACGCTGCCGATGTCGTCAGGCACCGCAACGCCTCCGCGTGCGGCAGCGTCGTTTTCGGGTGACACTAGGGGGACCGTCTCTGCCGGCGCCTTGCCCCCCGGAATGTTCTTTGCCCGCCGATCCGCCTTCCTGACCCTCGCCGGCCTCCTGCTCGGGAGTGTCGGCGCGTTTCTGCTCGCCTTGCGCGCGGGCAGCCTGGATGCCGGCTGGGGCGATGTGTTCGCCGTGCTGGGCGGGCAGGTCGACGGCACGCTGGCCGTCGTCATCCGCGAACTGCGCCTGCCGCGCGCGGTGGCCGCCTTCACCAGCGGCGCCTTGCTGGCGCTGGCCGGTGCGCTGATGCAGGTGCTGTTGCGCAATCCGCTGGCCGATCCCTATGTGCTGGGCATCTCCGGCGGGGCGGCGGTCGGGGCGTTGTCGGCGATTTTGCTTGGCGCGGCCACCTGGCTGGTGGACGGCGCGGCTTTTGCCGGTGCGGCGCTGGCCATGCTGGTGGTGTTCGGGCTGTCGCGCGGCGACGGGTCGTGGACCCAGAGCCGCCTCTTGCTTACCGGGGTGATCGTCGCTGCCGGCTGCGGCGCGGTGGTGGTGTTCATGCTGGTGATGGCCACCGACACGCGGGTGCAGTCGATGCTGTTCTGGCTCACCGGCGATGTCTCCGGCGCGTCGCGGCCGTGGCCGGCGCTGGCGGTGCTGGTCGTCGGCGTGCTGGCGACGCTGCCGTTCGCGCGCGATCTGAACGTGCTGGCGCGGGGCGAGCTGGGCGCGCGGGCGCTCGGCGTGCGCACTCGTCGCCTGCGTCTGCTGGTGTATCTGCTGGCCTCGCTGCTGACCGCCACGGCCGTGACCCTGGTCGGGCTGGTGGGGTTTGTCGGGCTGATCGTGCCGCACCTGGTGCGCCTGGCCACCGGCAACGACCAGCGCATCCTGCTGCCGGCGGCAGCACTGGCCGGCGGCGGCCTGCTGATGCTGGCCGACACCGCAGCGCGCACGCTGGTGGCGCCCATCCAGCTGCCGGTCGGCGTGCTCACCGCGATGATCGGCGTGCCGGTGTTCCTGTTCCTGCTGGTGCGTCACCCGCGATGAGCGTCACTGCCCAGCCCTTGCTCGAAGCCGACAGCCTGGCGGTGCAGATCGGCGAACGCTGGATCTGCTGCGACCTGTCGCTGCGCCTGATGCCGGGCGAACGACTGGTGCTGCTCGGCCCCAACGGTGCCGGCAAGACCACCTTGCTGCACACCCTGGCCGGCCTGCGCGAGGCGCAGCGCGGCGAGGTGCGCCTGCAGGGGCGGCCGCTGGCCGACTGGCCGGGGCGCGAGCTGGCGCAGGTGCGCGGCGTGCAGCCGCAGTCGCAGCCGGACTGGTTTGCCGCCACGGTGATGGAGACCGCACTGGTCGGCCGCCATCCGCACCTCGGTCGCTGGGCCTGGGAAAGTGGCGACGATGTGCGTATTGCGCATGAATCATTGATCTGCATGGGTCTCGATCACATGGGGACGCGTAATATCCTCACCCTGTCGGGGGGCGAGCGGCAGCGCCTGGCCATTGCCAGCCTGCTGGCGCAGCAGCCAGCGTTGTATCTGCTCGACGAGCCGCTGTCGCACCTCGACCTGCACTACCAGATGGCGGTACTGGCGCATTTTTCGGCGCTGGCGCGGGCCGGTGCCGGGGTGGTGATGGTGTTGCACGACCTGAACCTTGCGGCGCGCTTTGCCGACCATGTGGTGCTGCTCGATGGCAGCGGCCGGATGGTCTCCGGCACGGCCGACGCGGTGTTGCAGGCCGATGTATTGAGCGCGGCGTTCGGGCATCCGCTGCGTCGTCATGTGATTGAAGGCCAGGTGGCCTTCCTGATTGAATGAGGTTTTTCATGCGTTTTGTGTCGCGAATGATTGCCGTCTGGCTGCTGGCCATGGCGGCCGTGCAGGCCGCCGAGTGTCCGCGCATCGTCAGCCAGTCGCCGTACCTGACCATGGCCATCGAATGGCTGGGGCAGGGGGAGTGCATCGTTGGCGTGTCGCGCTACGACACCTTCAAGCCGGCGCTGCCGCGCACCGGCGGGGTGATGGATCCGGACGCCAAGGCCATCGCTGCGCTCAAGCCCGAGCTGGTGGTCGGTTCCGACATGGCCAGCGAAGCCGCCTTTGCCGCGGCCGTGCCCAAGGGCGCGACCGGGGTCCGGCTGGGCGGCTTTGGCACGATGTTCGAGGTCGAGGACATGCTCGAAACGCTGGCGCGGGTGATCCAGTCGCCCGAGGGCGGCAAGGTGTCGGGCTTCCGCCGCGGCTGGTTTACCCGCGCCAAGAATTCCGGCGCGCGCGGCGAACGGGTGTTGCTGCTCACCGCCTGCTCGGGCACGCCGTATTCCTACGGCCGCAAGCATGTGCTGGGCGACCTGTTCCACGCCGCCGGGTTCAATGTGGTCGACGCGGATGTGCGGGTGCGCGCGGTACGCGCCGGCGAGGCGGTGGCCGACCTGCCTGCGCTGATCGCCATGACGCAGCCGGACATCGTGTTCACCTTCAACCGTGCGGCCGAGACCGAATGCAAGGTCGTGCTCGAGGCGAAGGGCTTCAAGCTCATCGCGCTCGATGGCGACAATTTTCTCAACCCTGGCCATCGCATGATCGACGGCCTCGATGAAGTGACCCGCATCATGCGGGCGCAACGCACCCAATGACCGATACCCCCGATCGCGACGCGCGACACAACGCCCGGATGGCCCGCAAGAAGGCCGTCGTCGACGAAAAGATCGCCGCGGCCGACACCGCCCGCGGCGTGCTGCTGGTCAATACCGGCAACGGCAAGGGCAAGTCCAGCGCCGGTTTCGGCCTGGTGGCCCGGGCGCTGGGTCACGGCATGCAGGTGGGGGTGGTGCAGTTCATCAAGGGGCGTTCCGACACCGGCGAGGAGGCCTTCTTCCGCCAGCAGCCACGGGTGCAATGGCATGTGATGGGCGACGGCTTCACCTGGGAGACCCAGGATCGCGCCCGCGATGTGGCCAGCGCCGAGGCGGCGTGGGCGGTGGCCCGGCAGCTGCTGGAGAACCCGGCGGTCGGCCTGGTGGTGCTCGACGAGCTGAATATTGCGCTCAAGTATGGCTATCTGGACGTCAACACCGTGGTGGCCGATCTGCTCGCCCGCCCGGTCGACCAGCATGTGGTGGTCACCGGCCGCGCCGCGCCGCCCGAGCTGGTGGCTGCCGCCGACACGGTGACCGAGATGGGGCTCACCAAGCACGCCTTTGCCGCTGGCATACAGGCCATGGCCGGCATGGAGTTTTGAGCGCGGCGGGGCGGTTCGGCACACTGGCGCCCGGGGCGCCGGCTCGGCATACTTCCGCCCATTGGGTGAATTCTGGAAACACATGCGTAAAGTGATCGACAATCCGGCGCGGCCCGGCTGGGTGTATCTGGTCGGTGCCGGCCCCGGCGATGCCGAGTTGCTGACCCTCAAGGCGGCGCGGCTGCTGGCCGAGGCCGATGTGGTGGTGTACGACAATCTCGTCGGCCCGGATGTGCTGGCCCTGCTGCCCGACACCGCCGAGCAGCGCTATGTCGGCAAGAAGGCGGCCGACCACGCCCTGCCGCAGGAGCAGATCTGTGCCCTGCTGGTGGCGCTGGCGCACGAGGGCAAGCGGGTGGTTCGCCTCAAGGGCGGCGATCCGTACATCTTCGGCCGCGGTGGCGAGGAGGCCGAGGCGCTGGTCGAGGCCGGCGTGCCCTTTGAGGTGGTTCCGGGCATCACCGCCGCCTCCGGCGTGTCGGCCTACACCGGCATTCCGCTCACCCACCGTGAACATGTGCAAAGCGTGGTGTTTGCCACCGGCTATGGCAAGGAGGGGGCGATCGATCTCGACTGGCCGGCGCTGGCGCGACCGAACCAGACGGTGGTGATCTACATGGGCGTCTCGCGCATTGGAGAGATCTGCCGCGAGCTGATCGGCCACGGCCTGTCGCCCGACACCCCCGCGGCCATGGTGCGCCATGGCACGCTGCCGGCGCAGCGGGTGATCACCGCCACGCTGGCCGACCTGGACGACAAGGCGGCTGCGGCGAACATCAAGCCGCCGGCGCTGATGCTGGTCGGCACGGTGATTACCCTGGCCGACAAGTTGTCGTGGTTCCAGGGTGCGGCGGCTGATCGCGAGTGAATTGCCGCCCACCCCGATGAATGCAAAACGTCCTGTCCGTGCAGGGCGTTTTGTTTTGGGGCGGCGCGTGGCCTTCAGTGCCGGTCCTGCCGGCGCCGGGCCGCACGGCGAGCCAGCGCGACGCCGCCGATCGCGCTGAGCAGCACGGCGGTGGCCAGCCACTCGGACCAGTGGATCGATTGATCGGCGTGGCCGGGGTGGGCCAGCGCGGGTGCGCAGCCGAGGATGAACAGGCTGGCGGTGGTGAGCATCGTCTTGAGCATGGCGGTCTCCTGGTGTCGGGTCAGGCGGCAGCTGGCGATTCCAGCAGGCCCTCGGTCTTGATGAAGTCGATGATGTCGCTCAGGCCCTGGCCGGACTTGAGGTTACTGAAAATGAAGGGGCGCGCGCCGCGCATCTTGCGCGCGTCGCGGTCCATCACCTCGAGGCTGGCGCCGACCAGCGGCGCGAGGTCGATCTTGTTGATCACCAGCAGGTCGCTCTTGGTGATGCCCGGCCCGCCCTTGCGCGGGATCTTGTCGCCGGCCGACACGTCGATTACGTACAGCGTGAGGTCGGACAGCTCGGGCGAGAAGGTGGCGGCCAGGTTGTCGCCGCCGGACTCGACGAAGATCACGTCCAGCCCCGGAAAGCGCTGGTTGAGGCGATCGACCGCTTCGAGGTTGATCGAGGCGTCTTCGCGGATCGCGGTGTGCGGGCAGCCGCCGGTTTCGACGCCGATGATGCGCTCCGGTTCGAGCGCTTCGTTGCGCACCAGGAACTGGGCGTCCTCGGCGGTGTAGATGTCGTTGGTGACCACGGCAATGTTGTAGTGCTCGCGCAGGGCGCGGCACAGGGCGAGGGTGAGGGCGGTCTTGCCGGAGCCGACCGGGCCGCCGATGCCGACGCGCAGGGGGGGCTTTTTCGCAGGGTTCATGAGGTCTCGCTTCAGGATCTGAACAGTCGGGAGTACTGGGTCTCGTGCCGGCAGCTGGCCAGCGCGAGCCCGGGGGTGAAGTTGCTCCAGTCGTCCTCGGAGCAGCTCAGCGCCGCGTGGGCCAGGGCGGGGATGTCTTCGCCGAGCGTGGCGAGCAGGCGCTGGCCGGCCGACTGGCCGAGCGGTACCACCTTGATCGCCGCCATCACCTGGTTTTCCAGCCAGGCCCACAGATAAGCGGGCAGCGCTTCGCGGGCGGGAATCCGCCAGGCGCTGGCGGCGGCCGTCCAGGCGGTGGGAAAGGCCGGGGTGTCGATGGCGTCGAGCCGCTCGACCCGGCCGGGCACGGCGCGGAAGGCGGGCAGATCGCGCAGCAGGCGCACCAGCGAGTAGCCCATCTGCACGGTCTCGGCGCGTAGTTCGGCGCTCTCGCGGCTGGCCAGGAAATCGGCGTTGAGCCGCGCCACGGTGGTGTCGTCGCCGGCGGTCCAGGCGGCCAGCAGGCGGGCGGCGAGGGGGGCTTCGAAGCGTGCCACCGCGCTGTGCATGAGGCCGCCGATCCACGCGCCGGCGCTGGCCTCGTCGGTGACGGTGCCGGCCTCGGCCGCCCATTCCAGGCCTTGCGAATAGGTGTAGGCACCCACCGGCAGGGTCGGTGAGCTCAGTTGCAGGAGGCGGATGCGGGCGAGGCTCATGGCGTGGTGCGGTACTCGTGGATGCGCGGGCCGCGGCGCTCGGCGGGCGCGTCGTCACCCGCGTGCGAGTGGCCACCGCCGTAGGCGCCGGCCTCGGGCTCGAACGGCGCCTCCAGGCGGGTGAGCGTGCAGCCCAGGCCGCTGAGCATGTCGGCCAGCACATGGTCGTTGGCCAGGCGCAGCCAGCCGCCGCGCATGTCGCCGCCGACCTGCACCGGGACATGGCGGTTGCCCAGGTGGTAGGCGGCGCGGGCGAGGTCGAGCAGGTTCTCGCAGCGCGCCTCGATCAGCGATTCGGGCGACGAGCACACCTCGACGATGTCGCCGTCGCTGGCCAGCAGGCGGTCGCCGCCGCGCAGGATGGTGCCGCGCGGCAGGAACAGGCCGGCGTCCTCGCCGCTGTCGAGCGTGGTGCGCAGGCGGCTCTTGGTGCGCTGGTCGAAGTTCAGCGTCAGCGTCTTGGTGCTCTCGTCGGTGCCGGTGTAGCGGTGTTCGATCAGCAGCATGGGAGACCCCTCAGAACAGGAAATAGCGTTGCGCCATGGGCAGGATGTCGGCCGGTGCGCAGGTCAGCAACTGGCCGTCGGCGCGCACCTCGTAGGTTTCCGGATCGACCTCGAGTTTGGGCATCCAGGCGTTGTGCACCATGTCGGTCTTGCGCACGGCGCGGATGTTGCGCACCGCTTCGAGCGGGCGGGTGAGGCCCAGGCCGTCGAGCGTGCCCTGGGCCAGGGCGGCCTGCGAGGTGAAGGTGAGCGCGGTCTTCAGCGCGCCGCCGTAGCTGCCGAACATCGGCCGGTAGTGCACCGGCTGCGGGGTGGGGATCGAGGCGTTGGGGTCGCCCATCGCCGCGGCGGCGATCATGCCGCCCTTGATGATCAGGCTGGGCTTGACGCCGAAGAAGGCCGGTTTCCACACCACCAGATCGGCCAGCTTGCCGGGCTCGATGGAGCCGACGATGTGGCTGATGCCGTGGCTGATGGCTGGATTGAGGGTGTATTTGGCGATGTAGCGCTTGGCGCGGAAGTTGTCGTGCCGGGCGGTGTCCTCGGCGAGCGCGCCGCGCTGCACCTTCATCTTGTGGGCGGTCTGCCAGGTGCGGATGATCACTTCGCCGACGCGGCCCATGGCCTGCGAGTCGGAGCTCATCATCGAGAAGGCGCCCAGGTCGTGCAGGATGTCTTCGGCGGCGATGGTCTCGCGGCGGATGCGCGACTCGGCAAAGGCCACGTCCTCGGCGATGGACGGGTCGAGGTGGTGGCACACCATCAGCATGTCGAGATGCTCGTCGATGGTATTCACGGTGTATGGCCGGGTCGGGTTGGTCGAGCTGGGCAGCACGTTGGCCAGCCCCGCCAGCTTGATGATGTCCGGCGCGTGGCCGCCGCCGGCGCCTTCGGTGTGGAAGGTGTGGATGCAGCGGTCCTTGAAGGCGGCGGCGGTGTGCTCGACAAACCCGGACTCGTTCAGCGTGTCGGTGTGGATCGCCACCTGCACGTCCATCGCCTCGGCCACGGCGAGGCAGGTGTCGATGGCCGCCGGCGTGGTGCCCCAGTCTTCATGCAGCTTGAGGCCGATGGCGCCGGCGGCCACTTGCTCCTCCAACGCGCCGGGCAGCGAGGCGTTGCCCTTGCCGAGAAAGCCGAGGTTCATCGGAAAGGCGTCGGCGGCCTGCATCATCTTGTGGATATGCCACGGCCCCGGCGTGCAGGTGGTGGCGTAGGTGCCCGTCGCCGGGCCGGTGCCGCCGCCGAGCATGGTGGTGACGCCGCTCATCAGCGCTTCTTCGATCTGCTGCGGGCAGATGAAGTGGATGTGCGCATCGATGCCGCCGGCGGTGACGATGTTGCCCTCGCCGGCGATGATCTCGGTGCCCGGCCCGATGGGGATCGTCACGCCGGGCTGGATGTCGGGGTTGCCGGCCTTGCCGATGGCGCTGATGCGCCCGCCCTTGATGCCGATGTCGGCCTTGACGATGCCCCAGTGGTCGAGGATCAGCGCGTTGGTGATCACCGTGTCGGCCACCTCGGCCGACAGCCGCTGGCTCTGGCCCATGCCGTCGCGGATCACCTTGCCGCCGCCGAACTTCACCTCTTCGCCATGGATGGTGTAGTCCTTCTCGACCTCGATCCACAACTCGGTGTCGGCCAGGCGCACCCGGTCGCCGACGGTGGGGCCGAACATTTCGGCGTAGGCATGGCGGGAAATTTTTGCAGGCATTACAGGCCCCCCATGATCTGCGCGTTGAAGCCAAAGACTTTCCTGTCGCCGGCCAGCGCCACCAGTTCGACCGTGCGCAACTGCCCCGGCTCGAAGCGCACCGCGGTGCCGGCGGCGATGTTGAGGCGGAAGCCGCGGGCCGCCGCGCGGTCGAAACTGAGCGCCGGATTGGTCTCGAAGAAGTGGTAGTGCGAGCCCACCTGCACCGGCCGATCGCCGGTGTTGGTGACTTCGAGCGTCAGCGTTGCGCGGCCGACGTTGAGCTCGATCTCGCCGGGCTGGGTGTCGATTTCGCCGGGAATCATGGTCGCGTCCTTTCAGAGAATCGGGTTGTGAACGGTCACCAGCTTGGTGCCGTCGGGAAAGGTCGCCTCGACCTGGATCTCCGGAATCATCTCCGGCACACCGTCCATCACCTGCTCGCGGCCCAGCAGCGTTGTGCCGTGGCTCATCAGCTCGGCCACCGTGCGGCCGTCGCGCGCGCCCTCGAGGATGGCGGCCGACAGATAGGCGACCGCTTCCGGGTAGTTGAGCTTCAGACCACGCGCCAGGCGGCGCTCGGCGAGCAGGCCGGCGGTGAAGATGAGCAGCTTGTCCTTCTCGCGGGGCGTCAGTTCCATGGGCGTCCTCAGGTGTTCCAGATGCGGGGGGTTTGGGCGTCGCGGCCGGTCAGCGCGGGGCGCAGCAGCTGCCACAGCTGGCTGAACCAGGCGCGGCCGGCTTCGCAGCGCGCGCCGACATAGCGGGCAATGAGCAGCTCGGGCAGGCGGGTGATGGCGCCGTCGCCGTGGGCCACGGGCAGCGCGCGGCAGGCGGCGAGCAGGGCGTCGTCGAGGCCGTCGCCGATGGCGATCAGGCTGCCGAACACCGGTCGCCCGGCCAGGCCGCAGGGGGCGTGCAGCAGCGGATCGCTGCCGTGCAGGCGGACCTGTTCGAGCCACAGCGGCTGGCCGTCGCGTTCGATGCGCAGGGTCTGGGCCAGATGGCCGGCGTCGAAGCGCTCGCCGCCGCCGTGGCGGCCGAGCGCCGTCATGTCGCTGGCGATCAAGGTGGCGCCGGGCGCGAGCGTGATGTGCGTCGTCATGCGCGCCAGGGCGCGGTCGAAGACGATGTTCTCCTGCGGCAGCCATTCGAGCACGCCGCCGGCGGCCACGTTCAGCTGCTGGGTCAGCACGCCCTCGGCGCCCGCGCTGCGATACCACTTGCCGGCGCCGGGGGTGGTGAGCAGGGCGTGGGCGCCGGGGCCGACCTCGGCCGCGATGTGCAACTGGTCGCCACCGGCGATGCCGGCCGGTGGATGCAGCACGATGCCGTGGCAGATGGCCTCGCCTTCAGGGTACAACGCCTTCTGCAGGCGCAACGGACCGCTGTGTTCGCGCCGGGTCAGCACGGTGCGCGCGCCGCGCTGGGCAAAGGCCAGCGACAGGCGCGCCGGCCAGGTGGCGGCGGCGGGGGTGTCGGCGGGCGGGGCGAGGCGGCGAAGCGGCGCGTTCATGCCAGAGCCATTGCAACATGCGGGCCAGCTTGGGCGCGCTGGCATGAAAACACGATGGGCGCTTGCGGACCGCGGGGGTGGGCGTGTTTGGCGCGGGCGGCGCTGCGGATGGGGTGGTCGGGCGAATGCACAAATGGGGTGCGCACCATCGTGGTGCGGTCCACATTGGTGCTCACACCGACAGCGCCTCGCGCACGCCGTGGGCCACCATCTCGTCACCGCGGCCGCGCATGATGATTTCGCCACGCTCCATGAGCAGGTAGTGGTCGGCCAGCGATTCGGCGAAGTCGTAGTACTGCTCGACCAGCAGGATGGCCATCTCGCCGGTGGCGGCGAGGGTGCGGATGGCGCGCTCGATGTCCTTGATGATCGAGGGCTGGATGCCTTCGGTGGGTTCGTCGAGGATCAGCAGCTTCGGCCCCATCGCCAGCGCGCGGCCAATGGCCAGTTGCTGCTGCTGGCCGCCGGAGAGGTCGCCGCCGCGCCGGCGCAGCATCTGCAGCAGCACCGGGAACATCTCGAAGATGCGGTCGGGCAGCGGGGTGCGTGCCGGGCAGGTGGCCAGGCCCATGTGCAGGTTTTCTTCGACGGTGAGCCGCGGAAAGATCTCGCGCCCCTGCGGCACATAGCCGATGCCGGCCTTGACGCGGGCGTAGGAGGGCGCGCGGGTCAGGTCCTGCGACCGGCCGTCGGCCGTCAGCTGAATGCTGCCGGTGGCGCTGGGCACCAGGCCCATCAGCGTCTTGAGTAAGGTCGTCTTGCCCACGCCGTTGCGCCCGAGCAGGCAGGTGACCTTGCCCATCGGCACCTCGAAGCCGAGGTTGCGCAGGATGTGGCTGCCGCCGTAGTACTGGTTGAGATTGTCGACGGTGAGCATTGCGCTTCGCTCCATGCGGGTTATGGGTGATTCGTGATGCGTGATGCGTGATGCGTGGCGCGGTGCGGGTGTTGACCAATCACCCCTCACCAATGACCAATGCCCGGGCCGCGCTAGCGGCCCAGATACACCTCGATCACGCGTGGGTCGGCCTGCACCTTGGCGAGGCTGCCTTCGGCCAGTACCGAGCCCTCGTGCAGCACGGTGACCTGGCCGCCGAGGGCCTCGACAAAGCTCATGTCGTGTTCGACCACCACCAGCGAGTGCTCGCCGGCGAGGCTCACAAAGAGCTCGGCGGTGCGCTCGGTCTCCTCGTCGGTCATGCCGGCGACCGGCTCGTCGAGCAGCAGCAGTCGGGGTTCCTGCATCAGCAGCATGCCGATCTCCAGCCACTGCTTCTGGCCATGCGAGAGCAGGCCGGCGGGGCGGTCAGCCTCGGTTTGCAGGCGGATGCGCTTGAGGGTGTCGGACACGCGGTCGCGTTCTTCGCTGGTGAGCTGGGCGAACAGGCTCTTCCACACCCGCTTGTCGGTCTTCATCGCCAGTTCGAGGTTCTCGAACACGGAGTGGCTTTCGAAGATGGTCGGTTTCTGGAACTTGCGGCCGATGCCGGCATGGGCGATCTCGGGCTCGTTCATGCGCGTCAGGTCCAGCGTCTGGCCGAAGAAGGCCTTGCCGCTGTCGGGCCGTGTCTTGCCGGTGATGACGTCCATCATGGTGGTCTTGCCGGCGCCGTTGGGGCCGATGATGGCGCGCAGTTCGCCGGCGTCGATGGTCAGCGACAGCTTGTTGAGCGCCTTGAAGCCGTCGAAGCTGACCGAGATCTCTTCCAGGTAGAGGATGACCTTGTGTGACAGGTCCAGCTCGCCGGGGCGCAGCACATGGCTGTCGCCGGCGCGGCCGGAGGCGGCGATGGTGTCGTGCATGGCGGTGCTCATGCCTTGGCTCCTTTGGTGGCGACGCTCGGCGCAGGGGCATCGGATTCGGCGGGGGCCGGGCGGCGGCCACGCAGCTTGCGCCACAGGCCGACCACGCCGTCGGGCAGGAACAGGGTCACGCCGATGAACAGGAAGCCGAGGAAGAACAGCCAGTAGTCGGGGAAACTGACGGTGAAGAAGCTCTTGGCCAGATTGACGATGAAGGCGCCGATGACCCCGCCGATCAGCGTACCGCGCCCGCCCACGGCCACCCACACCGCGATCTCGATGGAGTTGGCCGGGCTCATCTCGGACGGGTTGATGATGCCCACCTGCGGCACGTACAGCGCGCCGGCCAGCGCGCAGAGCACGGCCGACAGCGTCCAGATCGCCAGCTTGTACTGCGTCGGCTGGTAGCCGATGAAGCGCACCCGCGACTCGGCGTCGCGGATCGCCGCCAGCACCCGGCCGAACTTGGAGGTGACGAGGTAGCGGCCGAGCACCAGCACCGCGATCAGCAGCGCCGCCGACAGGCCGAACAGCACCAGGCGCATCTGCGGCGAGGTGATGTCGTAGCCGAGAATCCGCTTGAAGTCGGTGAAGCCGTTGTTGCCGCCAAAGCCGGTTTCGTTGCGGAAGAACAGCAGCATGGTGGCGTACACCAGGGCCTGGGTGATGATCGAGAAATACACGCCCTTGATGCGCGAGCGGAAGGCGAACCAGCCGAACACGAAGGCCAGCAGCCCCGGCACCGCGACGACCAGGAACAGCGCCCACAGGAAGGAGTCGGAGCCGATCCAGAACCACGGCAACTCCTTCCAGTCGAGGAAGACCATGAAGTCAGGCAGGTCGACGCCGTAGCTGCCGTCGGTGCCGATCTGGCGCATCAGATACATGCCGAAGGCGTAGCCGCCGAGGGCGAAGAACACGCCGTGGCCGAGCGAGAGGATGCCGGCGTAGCCCCAGATCAGGTCCATCGCCACCGCCACCACGGCGTAGCACAGGATCTTGCCGAGCAGGGTCACGGTGTAGGCCGACACATGCAGCGCGTGCCCCTCGGGCAGCAGCAGGTGCGCGGCGGGGATGGCGATCCAGGCGATGGCGGCGAAGATCGCCAGCGCCAGCCAGGCGGTGCGCGGCAGGCTCTGGAAGATGCGGACGGACAGGGGTGTTCTCATCGGGCGGCCCCGTGGGTTTTCATCGAGTGGATTGGGCGCGGGTGGAGCGTCGTAGGGTGGGCAGCTTGTCTGCCCACCGTCCATCGCTTGTACGAGCGGCTCTTGGTGGGCAGGCAAGCTGCCCACCCTGCGGACGTCGAAGCAGGCATGGTGCGCATCGCTCAGTCCTCCACAAACCGCCCCTTGAGGGCGAACAGACCCTGCGGGCGTTTCTGGATGAAGATGATGATGAACACCAGCACCAGGATCTTGGCCACCACTGCGCCGGCCCAGCCTTCGAGGATCTTGGTCATCAGGCCCAGGCCCATCGCCGCGGTGACCGCACCGGCGAGCTGGCCGACGCCACCGAGCACCACCACCATGAAGGAATCGACGATGTAACCCTGGCCCATGGCCGGGCCGACGTTGGCCACTTGCGACAGCGCGCAGCCGCCCAGACCGGCAATGCCGGCGCCGATGCCGAAGGCCAGGGTGTCGATGCGCGCGGTAGGCACGCCCACGCAGCCGGCCATGGCGCGGTTCTGGGTGACGGCGCGCACGAACATGCCCAGGCGCGTCTTCTGCATCATCAGCCACACCAGCAGCAGCACGAAGATGGCGAAGCCGATGATCACCAGCCGGTTCCACGGCAGCACGATGTCGGCATAGGTGCTGACCCCGCCACTCATCCAGGCCGGGTTGGCCACCTCGACGTTTTGCGGGCCAAAGATCACGCGCGCGGTCTGGATCAGCACCAGCGACAGGCCCCAGGTGGCGAGCAGGGTTTCGAGCGGGCGGCCGTAGAGCCAGCGGATGACGGTACGCTCCATCAACATGCCGACCGCCGCCGCGGTCAGGAAGGCGACCGGCACGGCGGCCAGCACATAGCTGTCGACATGCTCGGGCAGATACGTGCGGAACAGGCCCTGCACCACATAGGTGGCGTAGGCGCCGACCATCAGCAGCTCGCCGTGGGCCATGTTGATGACGCCCATCACGCCGTAAGTGATGGCCAGGCCGAGCGCGGCCAGCAGCAGGATGGAGCCGAGCGACAGGCCGGTGAAGGCGGTGCTGGCCAGGTCGGCCATGGCCAGGCGGCGCTCGATGGCCTGCATCGAGGCCTTGGCGGCGGCGCGCACCTCGGCATCGGGCTCGACGAACTGGCCGTTGCCGTTGGTGTCGAGCAGCGCGGCGAGCATGGCCTTGACCGAGGCGTCGGACGAGTCGCCGAGGCGCTGCGCGGCAAGGATGCGCTTGGCCGGTTCGCTGCTGGCCAGGTTCACCCGGGCCACGGCCAGCGCCAGGATGGCGCGGATCTCCTTGTCCTGCTCGACGGCCAGCGCCGGCTCGAGGATCGGCATCAGCAGCTCGCTGGCGCTGTCGCGCAGCAGCTGGGCGGCGGCCAGCCGGGTGGCGCGGTCGGTGGCGCGGATGTTGGTGGCGGCCTTGGCGCTGTGCAGGGCGTTGCGGATGCGGTTGTTCACCATCAGCGGGTCGGCGTCGTCCGGGTAGGGCTCGATCGCCTCGCCGGTGGCCGCGTCCAGCGCACCGGTGTCGGTGAGGATCACCAGCCGGCCCGCGCCGGTCAGCGCCAGCGCTTCGCCGGCCAGGGCGTCGAGCAGGGCCACGCTCTGTGCGCTGCCCTCGGCGCCAAGCTCGGCGATGGCAGCGATGCGGGTGTCGGAGTCGTCGTCTGCCAGCCGGGCCAGCGTCTCGGCCGAGGGCGCGGCGTGGGCGCTGCCGAGGGTGCAGCACACGGCAAGCAAGAACACGCGAAGCAGGTGGGGGACGGAAAGGGGCATGGTGGATGACCGGTTGAGTGCCTGAGAAGTTGTGAATAAATCTGCTGCGCTTGGCATCTCGGGGTTGGGCGGTGCTCGCAATGCTCATGTATTGATATACATTCCGCTTGCTGCGCGCCGACCGCCCCCGACCTGCCTGCGCTCGCGACGATTTCTTCACAACTTCTGACCCGAGCCCACGCCGGGCATGGGCTCGGGTCAGGCCCCCGCCGAGGCGGGGGCTGGGGGCGGGCTTAGAGGTTCTGCTTGCCTTCGTTGCCGGGGATGAACGGGCTCCACGGCTGGGCGCGGATCGGCTCCTTGGTCTTCCACACGGTGGAGAACTGGCCGTCGGCGCGCACCTCGCCAATCAGCACCGGCTTGTGCAGGTGGTGGTTGGTCTTGTCCATGGTCAGCGTGAAGCCGCTCGGTGCCTTGAAGGTCTGGCCGCCGAGCGCGGCGATGACCGCATCCACGTCGGTGGTCTTGGCCTGCTCGACCGCTTGCTTCCACATGTAGATGCCGACATAGGTCGCTTCCATCGGGTCATTGGTGACCACGGTGTCGGCGTTGGGCACCTTGTTGGCCTTGGCCCAGTCCTGATACTTCTTGATGAAGGCCGCGTTGGTCGGGTTCTTCACGCTCATGAAGTAGTTCCAGGCGGCCAGGTGGCCGACCAGCGGCTTGGCATCGACGCCGCGCAGCTCTTCTTCACCCACCGAGAAGGCCACCACCGGCACGTCGGTGGCTTTCAGGCCGGCGTTGCCCAGTTCCTTGTAGAAGGGCACGTTGGAGTCGCCGTTGATGGTCGACACCACGGCGGTCTTCTTGCCGGCAGCGGCGAACTTCTTGATGTTGGCGATGATGGTCTGGTAGTCGGCGTGCCCGAAGGGGGTGTACTCCTCCATGATGTCTTCGTCCTTCACGCCCTTGGAGTGCAGGAAGGCGCGCAGGATCTTGTTGGTGGTGCGCGGGTACACATAGTCGGTGCCCAGCAGCACGAAGCGCTTGGCCTCGCCGCCATCCTTGCTCATCAGGTATTCCACGGCCGGGATCGCCTGCTGGTTGGGCGCGGCGCCGGTGTAGAAGACGTTCTTCTCCAGCTCTTCGCCCTCGTACTGCACGGGGTAGAAGAGCAGGCCGTTGAGTTCCTTGAACACCGGGTTGACCGACTTGCGCGACACCGAGGTCCAGCAGCCGAAGGTGACGGCCACCTTGTCCTGGCTCAGCAGCTGGCGCGCCTTTTCGGCGAACAGCGGCCAGTTCGAGGCCGGATCGACCACCACCGGCTCGAGCTTCTTGCCGAGCACGCCGCCGGCCGCGTTGATCTCGTCGATGGCCATCAACGCGACGTTCTTGAGCGCGGTTTCGGAGATCGCCATGGTGCCGGACAGCGAGTGCAGGATGCCCACCTTGATGGTGTCGGCGGCCTGCGCGAACGACGATACGGAGCCCATCGCCGCCAGCGAGGCGGACAGGGTGAGGGCCTTGATGAAGGAACGGCGGGTTTTCATGAACAGCACTCCCAGTCAGGTCAAATCGGGCCGCCAGCGCGGCCGGCGGTGTTGCATTGCACGATGACTAGCTTAGGGAGCGGGGGCGTACGCACCTATACGCAAGATGGCGTACGCGGGGGCGCGGTGTTGCGGCAGACAGGGCTCGGTCGGTGGGCAGGCGAGCTGCCCACCCTACGGGGGCGACGACGCTGGCGTCAGTCGCCGTTGGCGCGCAGTTTGTTCATGGCCAGGGTGGCGGCCGCGGTGCGGGTTTCGACGCCGAGTTTGGCGAAGACGTGTTCAAGGTGCTTGTGCACGGTGCGCGGCGACAGGCCGAGGATGTCGCCGACGTCGCGGTTGGTCTTGCCCTTGCTGACCCAGTACAGCACCTCGGCTTCGCGCGCGGTGAGGCCGAAGGCGGGCATCAGGGCGTCGATGCTGGCGCGGTCGGACTCTTCGCGCAGGCCGAGCAGCCATTCGCCGTCGGGCGTGTGTTCATGCAGGCTGAAGACCAGCCGGCGCTCGCCGACGGCCAGCGACAGGGGCAGCGCCGTCTGGCCTTCGGCACGGGCCGCGGCGGCGGCGGTGAGCCAGTGCAGCAGTGGCTGGGGGGCGCGCTCGCCGTCGGCGTCGAGGAAGTCCGTCAGCAGGCGACGGGCGAGCGGGGTCTGCCAGACCACTGCGCCGCCGGGCATGCGCACTGCCACGGTGGCCTGGCCGCTGGCGTCGAGCGCGTTGCGTGCCAGCGACATCTGCCGCGCGCCGTGCATGTGGGCGGCAATGCGGGCCAGCACCTCGGGCGGGCGGATGGGCTTGGTGACATAGTCGATGCCGCCGGCGTCGAAGGCGGCGACCACGTGTTCGGTCTCGGTCAGCCCGGTCATGAAGACGATGGGGATGTGCGCAGTGCCGAAATCGGCCTTGAGCCGGCGCGCGACCTCGAAGCCGTCCATGCCCGGCATCAGCGCGTCGAGCAGGATCACGTCGGGCTGCTGGCGGGCCGCGCGGGCCAGCGCCGAGGGGCCGTCGGTGGCCACCAGCACGGCGTAGCCGGCCTCGTCGAGCGCGTCGTGCAGCAGGGCGAGGTTGTCGGGGATGTCGTCGACGATCAGGACGACGCGGGGTGCGGCGGATTCAGACATCGGCGTCCTGAGAAATAAGGTGCATGATCGCATCGAACGCGAAGGCGGTGGCCATCTGGCGCACGCGCTCGGCAAACGGTGCGTAGCATGCATCGCGCGCTTCGATGGCGTCGAGCTGGGCGAGGATGCCGCGCACATAGCCCATCTCGACCGCGTCGGCCAGCGCGTCGAGCGCGTCGTCGGGCGGCATGACGAGGGTGCCCGGCGCGGGCGGCGGCGTCTCTGTCTTGTGGGTCCACGTCAGGTCGAGCCGCTGGCCGATCCAGTCGAGCAGGGCGTCCATCTTGAAAGGTTTGAGGATGAAGTCCTCGGGCGGCAGGCCGACATCGTTGTCCAGCCCCTTGTCGAAGGCGTTGGCCGAGAGCACGGCGATGTTCACGTCGTGCGCCTTGCCCTGGCGGATGCGGCGGATGGTCTCCCAGCCGTCGATGCCGGGCATGGCCAGGTCCATGAAGATGAGGTCGGGCTGGAAGGCCTCGAGCAGCTTGAGGCATTCCAGCCCGGAGGCGGCCTGGGTGACCTTGAAGCCGAGGAATTCGAGGATGCCGGCGAGCATCTCGCGGTCGTCGCGCTCGTTGTCGACGATCAGGATGCGCCGGCGCGGGCCTTCGTAGCCGATGCGCTGGCGCGGGGCCTGCGGCATGGCGGCCTCGGCGCCGTGCATCTGCGGCAGGAACAGGCGCACCACGAAACGGGTGCCGGTCGGTGCGCTGCGGTCGAGCTTGAGCTCGCCGCCCATCACGTCGGCAAACATGCGGCTGATGGTCAGCCCCAGCCCGGCGCCGCCGGCCTTGCTGGCGGTGTTGCCGCGGCCAAAGGGCTCGAACACGCGCTCGATGTCCGCCTCGGCGATGCCCGGGCCGGTGTCCTCGATGGTGAAGGTGCCCATCTCGCGGGCGTAATGCACGCCAAAGCGCACGCCGCCGCGTTCGGTGAACTTGACCGCGTTGCCGAGCAGATTGATGAGGATCTGGCGCAGGCGCTTTTCGTCGGCCCGTACCACGGCGGGCAGTGTGCCCTGCGGCTGGTAGTCGAAGCTCAGATCCTTGCGCGAGGCCTGCAACTCGAACATGCGCACGATCTGGTGCAGGAAGGCGGGAAAGTCGATGGCGCGCGGCTCGAGCGTGAGCTTGCCGCCCTCGATGCGGGCGATGTCGAGCGTGCCTTCGATCAGCGACAGCAGGTGGTCGCCGCTCCTGCGGATGACGCTGATCGCCTGCCGGCGCTGCGGCGGAATGGCCTCGTCGCCGTCGAGGATCTGCGCATAGCCGAGAATCGAGTTGAGCGGGGTGCGCAACTCATGGCTGATGGCCGTGATGTAGCGGCTCTTGGCCTGGTTGGCCAGCTCGGCCAGCTGCTTGGCCTGCTGCAGCGCGTCGTCGGTGCGGCGGTGGTCTTCGATCTCCTGCATCAGCAAGGCGGTCTGGCGGTTGGACTCCTCCTGCGCCACCTGCCGGCTCTTGTGGGTGAGCACCAGCCACCAGGCCACCACGGCGCTGACCAGCACCAGCGCGGCAAACACCTTGAGCAGCGCCGACCCCAGCGCGGGGCCGACGGCCGCCGCCGCGCCGGGCGCGCGCAGCTCCTGGTAATAGAGCATGCCCAGCAACAGGGCGAGGAAGGGCAGGATCACCGCCATCAGCATCAGGTAGTGGCCCAGGCCGCTGTCGAGGTAGGGCCACAGGCGCTCGGGCAGCAGGCGCTGCATGGCGGCCGTCCACTGTGCCGACAGGCGCGCATGCGGCTTGCACTGGTCGTGGCAGCGCGCGTCGAGCGAGCAGCACAGCGAGCAGATCGATCCGCCGTAGGCCGGGCAGTGCGAGATGTCGTCGGCCTCGTAGTCGCGCTCGCAGATGACGCAGCGGCAGGTCTGTGTGGTGAAGGTGTCCGGGGTGCGGGCGATGTAGTAGCGTCCGCCGGTGGCCCAGGCGATCAGCGGCGAGGCGACCAGCGCGGTGACCAGCGCAATGAGGGCCGAGAAGGCCTGCGCCGCCGCGCCAAAGAGGCCGAAGTAGGCAGCCACCGACAGCGCCGAGGCGAGCAGCATGGCGCCCACGCCGACCGGGTTGATGTCGTAGAGGTGGGCGCGCTTGAACTCGATGCCCGGCGGCGACAGCCCCAGCGGCTTGTTGATGACCAGGTCGGCCACCACCACCATCAGCCACGAAATGGCGATGTTGGAATACAGCCCGAGCACCCGCCCCAGCGCCTGGAACACGTCCAGCTCCATCAGCGCCAGCGCGATACCGGTGTTGAACACCACCCACACCACGCGGCCCGGATGGCTGTGGGTGAGCCGGGCGAAGAAGTTGGACCACGCCAGCGAGCCGGCGTAGGCGTTGGTGACGTTGATCTTGAGCTGCGACACCACCACCAGCAGCAAGGTGGCGAACACGGCCCAGCGGTGGTCGGAGAAGACGTACTCGTAGGCCACCAGATACATCTGGTTGGGGTCGAGTGCGCGTTCCGGCGGCACGGCGTGGCTGATCGCCAGGTAGGCCAGCATGGCCCCGCCGAGCATCTTGATGACGCCCGGCACCACCCAGCCCGGGCCGCCGATGAGCACCGCCAGCGTCCAGCGCCGCCGGTTGCGTTCGGTGCGCTCGGGCATGAAGCGCAGGTAGTCGACCTGCTCGCCCATCTGCGTGATCAGCGCGATGCCGACGGTCAGTGCGGCGCCGAAGCCGAGCAGATCGAATTGGCCGTGCTGGCCATCGGTGCCGGGGTAGGCCACCAGCCCGGCCAGCACGCCGGGATTCTCGCGCAGCACGTAAATGAACGGGACGACCAGCAGCACGATCCACAGCGGCTGGGTGAGCACCTGCAGCCAGCTGATGACGGTGACGCCGTGCGTGACCAGCGGAATCACCACCAGCGCGCAGATCAGGTAACCCCAGGCCGGCGGGATGTCCAGCGCCAGCTCCAGCGCGTAGGCCATGATGGCCGCTTCGAGGGCGAAGAAGATGAACGTGAAGCTGGCGTAGATCAGCGAGGTGATGGTCGAGCCGAGATAGCCGAAGCCGGCGCCGCGGGTGAGCAGATCCATGTCCAGCCCGTAGCGCGCGGCGTACTGGCTGATCGGAATGCCGGCCATGAAGATGATCAGGCCGGTGGTGAGGATGGCCCAGAAGGCGTTCCAGAAGCCGTAGCCAAGTAGCAGGGCGCCGCCGACGGCCTCCAGCACCAGGAAGGCGGAGGCGCCGAAGGCGGTATTGGCCACCCGCAACTCCGACCACTTGCGGAAGCTGTGCGGCGTGAAGCGCAGCGCGTAGTCTTCCAGGCTCTCGCGAGCCACCCAGTTGTTGTAGTCGCGCCGGACCTTGATGACGCGCTGCGCCGGCGTTGCGCGAGCATCGCGGGCGGGGGCGGGCGGAAGGGGCGCGGCAGGCGTGGGCACGAGGCATAGCATACCGGCCCGAACGGGCGGGGTGCATGCGCACAATGGCGTAGCGGTGCAGCGAAGCGGGAATGGCGGGCGGAAAAACGGAAAGGGCCCAGTCTTGCGACTGGGCCCTTGGTGTCCTGGTAGGCCGTGCGTGGCTCGAACACGCGACCAACGGATTAAAAGTCCGCTGCTCTACCAACTGAGCTAACGACCCGAAAGGAAGCGCGAATTATAGGAGTCGATCCTGCACCTGTCAAGCCGATGTTCAAGAAATTTCGGGGGGCTTGCCGTTGATGTAGCGGGTCGGGTCCTCGACGCCGGCCTCGAGGAAGCCGGCACGGCGCAGGCGGCAGGCTTCGCAGCGGCCGCAGGCGCGGCCGGTATCGTCCGCCAGGTAGCAGGTGACCGTCTGGGCGTAGTCGACGCCGAGGGCGGTGCCCTGACGGATGATGTCGGCCTTGCTGAGCGCGATGAGGGGCGCATGGATGGTGAGGCGCTCGCCCTCGACCCCGGCCTTGGTGGCGAGGTTGGCCATGGTCTCGAAGGCGGCGATGTATTCCGGCCGGCAATCGGGGTAGCCGGAAAAATCGACCGCATTGACGCCGACAAAGATGTCGCGGGCGCCGAGCACTTCGGCCCAGGCCAGGGCGATGGACAACATCACCGTGTTGCGGGCGGGGACATAGGTGACGGGGATGGGCGAGGCGCCGGCGCTGCGGGCTTCGGTCGGTACATCGATGGTCGGGTCGGTCAGGGCCGAGCCGCCGAACTGGCCGAGGCCGACGCGGGCGAGGCGGTGTTCGACGGCGCCAAGGCTGTCGGCGACACGCTTGGAGGCGGTCAGCTCGGCCGCGTGGCGCTGGCCGTAGGCGACGGACAGGGCGTAGCAGTCGAAGCCCTGGTCACGCGCGATGGCCAGGCAGGTGGCGGAGTCGAGCCCGCCGGAGAGCAGGACGACGGCGCGGCGCGGCGGGGGCAGGTCGGTGTGATCATTCATGGGGCTTATTTGCCGCGGGCGTCCGCCCACAGCACTTTGTGCAGTTGCATTTGAAAGCGCACCGGCAGGCGGTCGCGCACGATCCACTCGGCGAGATCGGCCGGGGCCAGCTCACCGGCCACCGGGGAGAACAGCACCGGGCAGCGCGCGGCGAGGGCGTGCTCGCGGACCTGCGCGCAGGCCCAGGCGTAGTCGCTGGCGTTGGCGATGACGATTTTCAGTTCGTCGCGGCGGTTCAGGTGGGCGAGATTGTCCCAGCGGTTCTTGTCCGCTTCGCCAGAGCCAGGGGCCTTGAGGTCCATGATGCGGCTGACGCGCGGGTCGACGGCGGCGATGTCGAGCGCGCCGCTGGTCTCCAGCGAGACATCGTAGCCGGCGTCGCACAGGGCGGTGAGCAGGGCGTGGCAGCCTTTCTGGGCGAGGGGCTCGCCACCGGTCACGCACACATGCGGCAGGCCGTGGCTGGCGATTTCGTCGAGGATGGCCGGCAGGTCACGCGTCTGGCCGCCATTGAAGGCGTATTCGGTGTCACACCACACGCAGCGCAGCGGGCAGCCGGTGAGGCGCACGAAGACGGTGGGCAGGCCGGCGCGGGAGGCTTCGCCCTGGACGGAGGCGAAGATTTCCGTCACCCGCAGCCGGGTGACGGTCGCGGGGGTGCTCATGCGCGGATCAGTTGCCCAGACGCTGCTTGGCCGATTTGGCGGCAGCGCTGTCGGGGTACTGGCTGATCACGGCCTTGAGCGTGTTCTGCTCCAGCCGGCGTTCGCCCATGGCGCGCTGGCAGTTGGCCACGCCGAGCAGGGCGTCGGGCGCGCGGGCGTCTTGCGGCCACTGGTTGACCACGGTGTTGAAGTGCTGCGTGGCGCGGGCGATGTCCTTGGCCTGCAGGGCGGCGCTGCCAGCCCAGAAATGGGCGCTGGGCAGGAAGCTGCTGCCGGCATAGGCGGCAATGAAGGCGTCGAAGGCGGTCGCCGCTTCGGCGTACTTGCCGCCCTTGAGCAGATTCAGTGCGCTTTCGTAGTCGCGCGATTCGGCGGCAGGATCGATCTGGGCGGACGGGCCGGCACCCCCGGTTTCCAGCTTGCGCAGACGGGCATCGAGGTCGACATAGAAGTCCTGCTGGCGCTTCTTCACCGACTCCATGTCGTGCATCATCAGCTCGACATCCCCGCGCAACTTGGCCACCTCGGCTTTCATGGCCTCGATCTGGTTGGCCAGTTGCAGCGATGCACGTGAGCTTGCTTCGAGGGCCTCGATGCGCGCGGTGTGTTCATCGCGAATGCGGATGATCTCCTTGCGCGCCTCGGCGTCGTCAAACAGGCCAGCGTGCGCCGGCCACGTGAGCACCGCTGCAAGCAGTGCAATCCAGGGGGCCGGCCGCATCATCAGAACTCTCCGGCGTAGAGCATTTCGCCGCGACGGTTTTCGGCGTAGCAGGCTTCGGTGCGCTCGGTGCACTGCGGCTTCTCTTCACCCAGGCTGACCGATTCGATCTGGCCTTCCTTGGCGCCGAGCAGCATCAGGGCCTTCTTGACGGCGTCCGAACGCTTCTGGCCCAGGGCGAGGTTGTACTCGCGGCTGCCGCGCTCGTCGGCGCTACCCTGGATGAGCATCTTCATCTGCGGGTTGGCAGCCAGGAAACGGCCGTGGGCTTCGATCAGCGGCATGTACTGGCCGCGGATGGTGAAGCTGTCGTAGTCGAACATGATGGCGCGCTTGGACAGGATGTTGTTCGGGTCGCGCAGGGCGGCCAGACCGGCACCTTGCGGCTGATCGGGGCGCACGGTCGGGATCGTGCCGGCACCGGCCGAACGGTCTTCGACGCTGGCGCCCTGGTCAGAGCTCATCGGGGTGCTCGAGCAGCCTGCCAGCAAGGCAAGAGCGAGCATGGAGGCGGCGAGGGGGTAACGCATTGAAAAGACTCCTTGAGTCATAAAGTACTAGCGATCCGCTAGCGGGGCAGAGGTCCCCAGGCGGGTTCACGCACGTCGGCGGCCTGGACCGAGAGACGTTGCTTGATTCGCCCGTCGGACGAAACAGCGGCAAGCACCCCGCGGCCACCGATCTCCGTTGCGTAGAGGATCATGCGGCTATTGGGCGCAAAACTGGGTGATTCGTCCCGACCGGTATCGGTCAGGACAGCAAACTGGCGGGTCGCCACGTCCATGATCGCGACCTGGAAGCCGTTGCCGGTCCGGGCGATGTAGGTCATGGTCTGGCCATCGGGCGAGGGGCGCGGGGTGACGTTGTAGCTGCCCTCGAAGGTGACGCGCTCGGCACGACCGCCGGCGGTGGCGATGCGGTAGATCTGCGGACTGCCGCCCCGGTCGGAGGTGAAATAGATCCACTGCCCGTCGTGGCTGAAGGCCGGCTCGGTATCGATGCTCGACGAGGTGGCCAGGCGGGTGACGCCGGAGCCATCGGGATTGACGGTGTATAGCTGCGACAGGCCGTCCTTGGTCAGCACCACGGCGAGGCGGCTGCCGTCGGGCGACCAGGCCGGCGCGGAGTTGGAGCCCTTGAAGTTGGCCGCCACCGAGCGCAGGCCGCTGGCCAGGGTGTGGACATAGACCACCGGCTTCTTGGCTTCGAAGGAGACATAGGCCAGGCGGCCGCCATCGGGCGACCACGACGGCGAGATGATCGGCTCGTTCGAGGCCAGCGCGGTCTGCGGGTTGGCGCCGTCGGAGTCGGCGATCTGCAGCTTGTACTGGCCGCCGCTCTTGACCACGTAGGCGATCTGGGTCGAGAACACGCCCTTCAGGCCGGTGATGCGCTCATAGATGACGTCGGCGATCTTGTGGCCCGTGGCGCGGTACTGCGCCGGCGTCATGGTCAGGGTGAGGGCGTCGAGCTGGGCTTCCTGGCGGGTGTCGTAGAGGCGCACGCGCACTTCGTACTTGCCGCTCTGGGCTGGCACCACCGTGCCGACGGCAATGGCGTCGGCGCCGCGGGTGCGCAGGTAGGCGAAATCGGGCGGCATGGCCTCGCTCATCGGCCGCGGGCCCATCTCGACCAGCGAGAACAGGCCGCTGCGTTCGAGGTCGCCCCGGACGACTTCGGTGACGCTGCGCGGAAGCTGCGATTCGCCCTCCATCACCGCAACGGCGACCGGGAAGCGGTTGGCGCCGGCGCCGGTGATTTCGATCGACAGCTGCGCACGCGCCGTCAGGGCGACGGTGGCGAGCAGGGCGATCAGCAAAAATCGAAGCAAATCAGTCAGTTTCATCATCTGTGGTTCCCGGGCGGATTATACCGAACCCCATCGACTATTCGAGCGGGCGAAATTTGAGCTCTAGTGTACGGGCAAAGAGTGCTTTGTCGGTAGGCAGCGGCAAGGGACTCGACTTGCGGATGGCCCGCTCGATGGCTTCGTCCAGCGCCGTGCTGCCGGTGCTCTTCTTCAGGCGCAATTCCATCACCGTACCGTCGGGCAGCTGGTCGACGATGAAGGTGGCCTCCGGGTTGCCGCTGACGCCCGGCGGCAACACGATGTTCTGCCGGACGCGCTGGCGGATCGCATTCTGGTACGCATCGAGTGCGCCGGCCCGCGCGGCCGACTGCATCTCCTGCTTGAGCAGCTCGGATTCACGGGCGCGCTGGGCGTCCATCGCCAGCAGTTCCTGCATGCGATTGTCTTCGATCTGCTTCGAGCGGTCGACCTTGGGCTCAGGCTTTGGCGCTGGTTTGGGCTCGGGCTTCGGTTCCGGCTTTTTCGGCTCGGGCTTCTTCGGCTCGGGCTTGGGCTCGGGTTTCTTGGGCTCAGGCTTTTTCGGCTCGGGCTTGGGTTCCGGCTTTTTTGGCTCGGGCTTTTTCGGCTCAGGCTTCTTTTCCGGAATCTTGATCTCGGGCGGCTTCGGCTGGGGCTCGGGCTTCGGCTCGGGCTTGGGTTCCGGTTTGGGTTCCGGCTTTGGCTCGGGTTTGGGCTCGGGCTTCGGTTCGGGTTTGGGCTCCGGCACGGGCTCGGGTTTGGGGGACGGCGGGGCGACACGCACCGGCGCCGGCGGCGCGGCGACCAGCGCCACCTGCACGGCGGCCGGCGGCTCGCTCTGCCAGCGCACGCCCAGAAACAGAAACGCCGCCAGCGCTAGGTGCACCAGCGCGGCGAGTACGAACGAAATGCGTTTGCCCGGCTCCGGGCGGTCCTGCAGCGGGTTCATCGTCTGGTGGTCGGTTCGCGTTCGCCGCGCTGCACGAGCAGGCCGATCTTGTCGATGCCCTTTTCCTGGAGCGCGGACATGACCTTGAGCACCGCCTCGTAGCGGGCGTCGCCGTCGCCGGCGATGAGCACGGCGCGGGCCGGGTTCTCCTGCTGCATCTGCCGCAGTTGCGCCACCACGGCTTCGAGGGGCATCGGCACCGGTTCCTCGGCGGCGTTACGCAGGGCCACACTGCCGTCCGGCTGCACGACGACATAAAGGGGGGTGGCCGGTGTCTGCGAGGCCTTGCCCACACTGGGCAACTCGACGCTGCCGGTCTGGATCATCGGCGCGGTGACCATGAAGATGACGAGCAGCACCAGCATCACGTCGATGTACGGCACGACGTTGATCTGGTTCATCAGGCGGCGCTCACGCATGGCGACTCCCTCGCTCAGCGCAGCTGGCGCTGGAGGATGTTGGAGAACTCTTCCATGAAGCTCTCGAGGCGGATCGACAGGCGGTCGATGTCGTGGGCAAAGCGGTTGTAGGCCACCACGGCGGGGATGGCGGCAAACAGGCCGATGGCGGTGGCGACCAGGGCTTCGGCAATGCCGGGGGCGACATGGGCGAGCGTGGCCGAGGTGACGTTGGACAGGCCGCGGAAGGCGTTCATGATGCCCCACACCGTGCCGAACAGGCCGACATAGGGCGACACCGAGCCGACCGAGGCGAGAAAGGCCAGATGCGCTTCGAGCTCATCGACCTCGCGCTGGTAGGTGGCGCGCATGGCGCGGCGGGCGCCGTCCACGACGGTGGCGTGGTCGGCCTTCTTGGCATGCAGCTTGGAGAACTCGCGATAGCCGGACTCGAAGATGCGCTCCATCGGGCCGGTATTGTGGCGATCGTTGCCGGCGCTCTGGTAGAGCGCGTTGAGGTCGCCGCCGCTCCAGAAGCTGCGCTCGAAGTCCATCGACTTGCGCCGTGCGCTGCCGATGGAAAACCACTTGCGGAAGATCCAGTACCAGGACATGAAGGAGAGGCCCGCCAGCAGGGCCATCACCAGTTTGACCAGCAGGCTGGCCTCGGCGATGAGGGAGAGGATCGACAGGTCTTGAGTGATTGGCATGGTCAGCCCGGTTGGCCGGAGTTCAGTGTGTGTCGGATGGAATCGGGGATGGCGACGGCCCGGTTGCGGCGGGTGTCCAGACAGGCGACAGTGACCGTCGCTTCGAACAGGAGTTCCGCGCCGCAGAAAATATTTTGGCTAAAGCTCAGGCTGGCGCGTTTGAGCGTGTCGACCGCGGTGGTGATGGTGAGCGTGTCGTCGAGGCGGGCGGGGCGCAGGTAGTTGCCTTCGACCCGGCGTACGACAAAGGCGATACCGGTGTCGGCCATCAGCACCTGCTGGTCGAAACCGCGCTGGCGCAGCCACTCGGTGCGGCCCCGCTCGCAAAAGCGCCAGTAGTTGGCGTAGTAGACGACGCCCGCGGCATCGGTGTCTTCGTAATAGACGCGGGCGATCAAGGTGTCGGATTCGATAGCGGCAACTGCCTGGGGTGTGAGCATCGCGCCATTTTAGCTGAGAGCGCGGCGCTTGTTGCGATGCAGCTTGGCGCAATCCTTTACAAAACTTTTCGTGCGCCGGGCGCACAATACCTCACAGTGCAGTGCTGTCATGCAGATGCTGCAATGCTATTCTGACTGCCCGGTGTGTGAAGCACCGGGGCGAAACATCCCGGGGGCTGGCGCGCCAGGCGCGCAGCCCCGCTGACGCCCGCCAGAGGCGTCCGACGACACGGTCGATACAGCGGGATGGCGTTTCGCCGAGACGGAGGGACGGGATCTTGGTTGGGCCATCACACAAGAACAAGGCGGCCGGCACCGGCAAGGGGCCGCGCTCGGAGTTGTCGACGCTGGACTTCGGTGCGGCGGGCGGCGACGTCGTGCGCGCGCTGGCCGAATGTGCCGGCAAGATCGAGGTGCAGGAAGGCGGCGATGCCTTTGCGGGCGTGGCCGAAGATGCCGCGGTGCTTTATGCCAATGGTCAGAACGACCTGGCGGCGCAGGTGCTGGGCGAGTTCGTGGCCGGGCTGACGCCGGGCCAGGGCGAACCGCTGTGGCTGATGCTGATCGATCTGTACAAGCTGACCGGCAAGCGGGCCGAGTTCGACGAGCGGGTGATCGCGTACGCCCGCAGTTTCGAGAAATCGCCGCCGCCCTGGGACGTGGCCGATGCGCCCGCCGCCGGCAGCACGGCGCCGGCCGCGCCGGCCGTGGCGCTGGGCACGGCGCTGACCGACCAGGTGGCCAAGCAGTTCGACCGGGTGCGCGAAGCCGCACGCAAGAGCGGCGCGGTGCGGATCGACCTGTCGCGCCTGCGTTCGGCCGACGAGGTGGGGTGTGCACTGCTGCGCACCCTGATTTCAGACCTCAAGAGCGCGTCGGTGGCCATCCGGCTGGCCGGCGCCGGCACGGTGGCCAACATGCTGCGTGGCCAGGTCATGGCGGGCCGGCGCGAAAACCAGCAGATGTGGTTGCTGCTGCTCGACATGCTGCAACAGACGGACGATATCGAGCGCTTTGAAGAGGTGGCGCTCGACTACGCCATTACCTTCGAGGAATCGCCGCCGTCATGGGAGCCGAAGGCGGTGGCCGAGCTGGCCTCGACCACGGCCGAGCTGGTGTCGGCGGTGCAGATGGACGACGGGTTCGTGCTCGAGGGCGAGATCCTCGGCGCCAATGCCGAGGCGGTGCGCAGGCTGGCGGCATTTGCCGCGGAGCGTGGGCGGGTCGATGTTGACTGTAGCCGACTGCGGCGAATCGACTTCGTGTGCGCTGGCGCACTGTTCAATGTGCTGGCCCAGTTGCAGGGCCAGGGCAAGCTGATCGTCCTCAAGGACGTGAACGCCATGGTCGCCGCCCTGCTGCGGGTGATGGGGGTCGACCAGGTCGCCCGCTTGCAATTACGCACTTAGCCCCCAAGTGCGCTGGATGGTCGGCGCGCGATCCCGTCGTGTGCCGGTGGCGCTCTCAACACGCCCCCCGGCGGGCGAATCGGATCAGGCATGGAACAGTATCACGGCACCACCATCCTCTCGGTGCGGCGCGGCAGGCGTGTCGCCCTCGGCGGTGACGGGCAGGTCACGCTGGGCAACATCGTCATCAAGGGCAGCGCACGCAAGGTGCGCCGCATCCACCACGATCGCATCCTCGCCGGCTTTGCCGGCGGCACGGCCGACGCCTTCACGCTGTTCGAGCGTTTCGAGGCCAAGCTGGAGAAACATCAAGGGCATCTGGTGCGCAGCGCTGTCGAGTTGGCCAAGGACTGGCGCACCGACCGCATGCTGCGCCGGCTGGAGGCCATGCTGGCCGTGGCCGACGAGGAAAACTCCCTGGTGATCACCGGCAATGGCGATGTGCTCGAGCCCGAACAGGGCATCGTGGCCATCGGCAGCGGCGGCGCCTACGCGCAGTCGGCAGCCCGCGCGCTGCTGGAGAACACCGACCTGGTGCCCGAAGAGATCGTCAGCAAGTCGCTGGCCATCGCCGGCGACCTGTGCATCTACACCAACCAACACCACACCATCGAGGTGCTGGGCTGAGCCCGGCACCTGAGGCAAGCAGATCATGACGCAAATGACCCCGCCGGAGATCGTCTCCGAACTGGACAAGCACATCGTCGGCCAGGCCCGTGCCAAGCGCGCGGTGGCCATCGCCCTGCGCAATCGCTGGCGTCGCGCCCAGGTGGCCGAGCCGCTGCGCAGCGAAATCACCCCCAAGAACATCCTGATGATCGGCCCCACCGGCGTCGGCAAGACCGAAATCGCCCGCCGTCTGGCGCGCCTGGCGAACGCGCCCTTCATCAAGATCGAGGCGACCAAATTCACCGAAGTGGGCTATGTCGGCCGTGATGTGGATACCATCATCCGTGATCTGGTCGAAATCGCCGTCAAGGACGGCCGCGAGCGCGCCATGGTTGCCGTGCGCGACCGCGCCTCCGATGCCGCCGAAGACCGCGTCCTCGACATCCTGCTGCCGCCGGCCCGCGGCGTCGGTTTCAGCAATGACGAAGCGCCGGTGGCCGATTCGGGCACGCGCCAGAAATTCCGCAAGAAGCTGCGCGAGGGCGAACTCGACGACAAGG
The DNA here is from genome assembly GCA_008501585.1 of Pseudomonadota bacterium. Lineage (GTDB taxonomy): Bacteria > Pseudomonadota > Gammaproteobacteria > Burkholderiales > Rhodocyclaceae > Nitrogeniibacter. Next base: position 51,136 of record QQUN01000019.1, read on the forward strand.
AAATCGAGGTCGACGTGGCGCTGCCGTCGATGAGCGCCGAGATCTTCGCCCCGCCGGGCATGGAAGAGATGACCCAGCAATTGCAGGGCATGTTCCAGAACCTCGGCGGCGGCCGCAAGAAGACCCGCAAGCTGCCGATCAAGGAAGCCCTGCGCCTGCTCGCCGACGAAGAGGCCGCCCGCCTGATCAACGACGAGGAGATCAAGGCCGAGGCGGTGCGTGCGGTCGAACAGAACGGCATCGTCTTCCTCGACGAGCTCGACAAGGTGGCCTCGCGCAGCGAAGCACAAGGGGCGGACGTCTCGCGCCAGGGCGTGCAGCGCGACCTGCTGCCGCTGGTCGAGGGCACGACGGTGAGCACCAAGTACGGCATGATCAAGACCGATCACATCCTGTTCATCGCCAGTGGCGCCTTCCACCTGGCCAAGCCCAGCGACCTCATTCCCGAACTGCAGGGCCGCTTCCCGATCCGCGTCGAACTCGACTCGCTCGGCGTGGATGACTTCGAGCGCATCCTCACCAGCACCGACGCCTGCCTGACCCGCCAGTACGCAGCGCTGCTCGAGACCGAAGGCGTGAAGATCGACTTCCAGCCCGAAGGCATCCGCCGCCTGGCCGAGATCGCCTTCCAGGTGAACGAAAAGACCGAGAACATCGGCGCACGCCGACTGTACACGGTGATGGAAAAACTGCTCGAGGAGATCTCCTTCAACGCCGGGAAGGCCGGTGTGGGCGATCTGGTGGTCAACGCCGCCTACGTGGACGACTGCCTGGAAGCCGTGGCCGAGCGTGAAGACCTGGCGCGCTACGTGCTGTAAGCCGGTTGCGCTGAAAGGCACACAGGCCTCGCTGCAGCGAGGCCTGTGTGCTGTCTGGCGCCGTGAAGGCTCAACGGGATTTGCGGCGGGCGATCTGCGTGATCAGGCCGAGCCCGGCGAGCAGCATGGCCCAGGTTTCGGGTTCCGGCACAGGCGCAGCGAGGTCGTAGAAATAGCGCGACGTGCTGAGCGTGTTGCCCCAACTCATCGGCCCAGTCGGATTTCGAAAGGCCATCAGACGTAGTTCAATCGTATAGTCGGATGCGCTCTTCCCGTTGTCGAATAGCGTAGAAGATAGCTGGTAACTTGTTGTAGACGGTAGATAAGCGCTAAAGCTCGCGATATCGGCCATTGTCGGGTCGTTTAGCACGCTGAGTGTCCGGTCATAAACATAGACACGTACGGCATCGATAGCAGGGCCGGCATTGGGTAACTCCCAGCTGAGCTGGTAGCTCGTCGGATCGAATTTGACGTTCTGAGCAAAATCGAGCACCTGCGCGCCCGCGCTTCCTTGTGTCCAGGCCATGCTGGTGTCGCCATCGTGTTCGGCGGTGATGATCCACGGATCACTTGTGCCTACGCTGGGCTGCAGGATGCTGTAGTACTCGTTGGTGGATGTGCGCGAACTCCACCACGTCATGGGTGCAACAATACCGTTTTGTTCGATCTGGACTTGAGTGCCAAAGCTGCTGTTGGGCGTGACCGTTGTGCCGATGTAATGAACGATACCTTCTGCAATTCCTATGGTATTGCTGCTGCGATTGTCCAGGCGGTCGGTTACTGAACCGATGATCGGCGTGACAGCGAAAACCGAGGCGCTGACGCTGGTGAGCAATGCGGTAGCCAGAAGGGGGCGGAACAGTGAGCGCGTCGAGAGCATGCTGACATCCTGAGAGCGAAAAATTTCGAGCAAGATGATGCCATGAAAAACGGGTAACAACCATGGGATATTTCTCGTTCTTCCCGGCATTGGGCGTATTCAGGACGGGGAGGCTTGCACCGAGCGGGGGGCGTTGGTGCCACACCATGGGGAACGTGCCTGGCGGCGTCATTTGCGGCGGGGCCTTGCCGGCGGCGAGCACACACATGTCTTCGAGACTCAGACCGCGCTCAACAGGATGGCAAAGAGCGCCCTCCGGCATTGGCCTTCTCCTGCGGCAGGCTGTCATAATGCTCGACGAATATCGCGGTTGCGTGCAGCAGTGACAGCCTGGCCGGAACGGTCAGGTCGGTGGTCGGTGGTCGGTGGTGTGCGCATAAAGCGCCGGATTGCCGGTTTGGTCTTCCTCGTTAGTGAGCTTTTTCCGGAGTTGCTCGGGTGCTCCCTCGCATCATCGCCATCCTCTTCCCCCTGTTTGCCATCGTCGCCGTCGGCTTTGTCGTTGGGCGCCGCATGCGGCCGGACCTGTCGCAGGCCAACACGCTGAACATGGATGTGTTCGTGCCGGCGCTGGTGTTTGCGGCGCTGGCCAGCAAGCCGTTCCGGCCGGAAAACGACATCCCGCTGCTGCTGGCGACGCTGGTGCTGGTGGTGGGCTCGGGGCTGGCCGGCTGGGGGCTGGCGCGGGTGTTGGGGATGGCGCCGAAGACCTTGGTGCCGCCGGTGATGTTCAACAACTGCGGCAATCTGGGCCTGCCGCTGGCGGTGCTGGCCTTTGGCGAGCCGGCGCTGGCGCCGGCGGTGGTGATGTTCATGGTGTCGAACCTGATGCATTTTTCGTTCGGCGCCTGGCTGCTTGACCACAATGTGCGGCTGGTGACGCTGTGGAAAGTGCCGTCGGTGCTGGCCACCTTTGCCGGGCTGGCCGTGGGGATGAGTGGGCTGACGGTGTGGCCGCCCTTGCTGACGGCGATCCGCATGCTGGGCGAGATCTCGATCCCGTTGATGCTGTTCGCGCTGGGCGTGCGCCTGAGCAATTCGCGCATTACCGCGATTGGCCACGGTGTGCTGGGCGCGGTGGCGCGCCCGGTGATCGGCATGGCGATTGCCGCCGTCCTGCTGGCGGTGATGGACTTTCCGCCGCAACAGCAGGCGCTGGTGCTGATTTTCGGTGCGCTGCCGCCGGCGGTGCTGAACTACATCTTTGCCGAGCGCTACCATCAGGAGCCCGATACGGTGGCCTCGATGGTGCTCATCGGCAACCTCGCCGCCGTGGTGTTTCTGCCGATCGCCCTGGCGCTTGTTCTTCCCTGACCCATGGAGCAGTTTCAAATGACCGAACTGGTTTTTCGTGATGATGCCTATGCCAAGGCGTGCGAGGCGGTGGTGGTCGCCGCCGCGCCGGGTCGCATCGTGCTTGATCGCAGCGTGTTCTACCCCACCGGCGGTGGCCAGCCCGGCGATACCGGCAGCCTGCTGCAGGCCGGTGGCACGGTGATTTCCGTGCTGGGCACGGTCAAGGGGGAGGGCGAGACGATTGTCCACCTGATCGATGAGGCGGCCGCCCTGCCGGCGGTGGGGACGCATGTGACGGCGCGCATCGACTGGGACCGCCGCTATCGGCTGATGCGCTTCCACACCGCCTTGCACCTGCTGTGCGCGGTGGTGGCTGCGCCGGTGACCGGCGGCAAGATGAGCGAGGACAAGGCGCACCTGGACTTCGACATCGAGATGGACCAGCTGGTCGCGGAGGCGATCGAGGCGCAGCTCAATGCGCTGATTGCTGCCGACACCGCCGTGCACTGTGGCGCCATCACCGATGCCGAACTCGATGCCAACCCCGGCCTGGTCAAGACCATGTCGGTGCAGCCGCCGCGGGGCCAGGGCAGTGTGCGCACCATCGAGATCCCGGGGGTGGATCTGCAGCCCTGTGGCGGCACGCATGTGCGCCGCACCGGCGAGATCGGCGCCATGGTGGTGGCGCGCATCCGCAGCGAAGGCAAGCGCAACAAGCGGGTGACGATCGCCTTCGCTGAGGACTGACCGCGAACTCAGCTGCGCGCGGTGCGCAGCAGCACCAGCTCCTCGGCGCTGGTCGGATGGACCGCGATGGTGCGGTCGAGATCGGCCTTGGTGGCGCCCATGGTGATGGCCACCGCGAGGGCCTGGATGATCTCGCCCGAGTCGGCGCCGATCAGGTGGGCGCCGAGCACCTTGTCGGTGGGGGTGTCGACGATCACTTTCATGTAGGCGCGTTCGTTGCGGCCGGCGAGGGTGTGCTTCATGGGGCGGAAGTCGGCCTCATACACCGTGACCGTGTGGCCGGCGTTGATGGCGTCGGCTTCGGATAGGCCGATGGTGCCGATCGACGGCTGGCTGAACACCGCGGTGGCGATCAGGCGGTGGTCGACCACGCGCGGCGTGCCGCCGAAGACGGTGTCGGCAAAGGCGCGCCCCTCGGCGATGGCCACCGGGGTGAGTGCCGCGCGATCGGTGACGTCGCCGACGGCGTAGATCGAGCCGATCGAGGTGCACGAATCGGCGCTGACGCGGATCGCGCCGCTTCGCTCGTCCACCGCCACGCCGACTTCGGCCAGGCCGAGGCCGTCGGTGTTGGGGCGGCGGCCGAGGGCGGAGAGCACCACGTCGGCCTCGATCACCTGGCCGTCCTTGCCGGTGCAACGGATGCCGTTGGCACCGCGTTCGAGCTTGACCGGTGCAAAGCCGGGGCGCAGGTTCACGCCGCGCTCGGCCATGGCGGTAGCGAGCCGGCGGCGGATGTCGTCGTCGAAGCCGCGCAGCGGCAGATCGGCCCGGTAGGCCAGCGTGGTTTCGCTGCCAAAGCCGGCAAAGATGCCCGCAAACTCGACCGCGATGTAGCCGGCGCCAAGCACCAGCAGGCGCTGCGGCAAGTCGGTGAGATCGAGCAGTTCGTTGGAGCTGATCGCCAGCTCCAGCCCCTCGATGGGCGGATGGCTGGGCGTGCCGCCGGTGGCGATCAGGATATGCCCGGCGCTGACACGGCGGCCGCCGACCTCGACGGTGTGCGCATCGACAACGCGCGCCTGCCCTTCGAGCAGGGTGACCTTGGCGTCGGCGAGCATCTTGCGGTAGATGGTTTCGAGCCGAGCGGTTTCTCGGTTCTTGGCGGCCGTCAGGGCGCCGAGGTCGAAGCTGGGCGGGACCACTTCCCAGCCATAGCCGGGCGCGTCGGCAAAGGCGTCGGCAAACTGCGAGGCGTACATCAGCAGCTTCTTCGGCACGCAGCCGCGGATCACGCAGGTGCCGCCGACGCGATCGCCCTCGCAGATGGCCACCCGCGCGCCATGGACGGCGGCGCGCCGGCTGGCCGCGACACCGCCGGAGCCGGCGCCGATGGTGATGAGGTCAAAATCGTAGTCCGACATGCTGCTCCTCGTGCGTTGAGACGTCGTCGGGGAGTGTAGCAGCCCGGCCGGCATCGGGCTTTTGCCGCCGCCTCAGCGCGGGATCAGCGACTGCTCGCCGAGGTCGAGCGCATACACCGTGGTGCGGCCGTGGCGGGTCAGCGCCACGGCGCCCAGGCCGCCCAGGCGGCGGCGTTCGCCGTTGGGCTTGCCATTCTTGTAGTAGCGGGTCAGCCCCAGACGCAGCACGGTCTGCGTGGTGTAGGCCGGGTCGCGGTAGAAGACGGCGGAGGTGCCGGCTTCGCGGCTGCTGCTCACCTCGCGCCGGATGCGCAGCATGCGGATGTCGTAGATCAGGCGGGCGCTGGAGGTGCTGGCCTGGCTGAGCACATGGCCGGCATGCAGGCGCTGCCAGGCGGTGGGGCTGTCGACATAGGTGTAGCCGGACTTGCCCGAGCGCTGGCCGCGGGTGTTGCCCACGATGCGAAAGCCGACGCCGAGGTCGGCAAAGCCGGCGACCAGGTCGTCGGTGTCGAAGGCGTCGAGCGGGAAGTCCTCGCCGGGCTGGATGTTGCCGCGCCCCCCCGCCTGACGGATCAGCCGGGCAGCGATGCGCTCGCGCAGCCGGTTCTGCGCCAGCGTGGCCTCGGCCCCCTGCGGTTGCTGCTCCAGAAAGGCGATGAGTTCAGGGATGGTGCCATCGAGGTCGAGCTCGGCGTCGGTGGCCGGCGGCATGGCGTCTGCTGCGGGGGCTGCCGAGACCGCCGGTGCCGGCGCGGGCGTGACCGTTGTCGGGCTGGCCGTCGGCGCCGGGCTGGCTGCCGGCGGGAGCGAGGGAGACGGCCGCGTTTCGACACGTGGCGTGGCGCAGCCGATCAGCAAGACGGTGGCGAGGGCGGGCAACGCAAGAGGCAGGGCGCGCTGAAGCATGGCGTGCAGGCTCGTTCGATTCGGGTGGCCCGAGTCTAGCAGGCTGCGCCCGGCCTGTCGGCAGAGATGCCAACGGCGTTGCGATCGTTTACGCTTCGGCGTTTCCCGCTTTCAGGAGGTGCCCATGTCCACGCTCGCCCCCGCCGCCGACCTCGAGGCGGACCCCCGCGTCAAGGCTGTTTTCGACGATATCCGCGCCACCCGCCAGACCGATTTCATCAACAACATGTGGCGCTATCTGGCGTTCGACCCGGTGCTGCTGGCGCAGACCTGGGCCGAGGTGAAGGCCGTGATGGCGACCCCCTCCGAGATCGATCCGCTGACCAAGGAGATGCTCTACATCGCCGTCTCGATCGCCAACAACTGCGGCTACTGTGTGCACTCGCATACCGCGGCGGCGCGCGCCAAGGGCATGGGCGAGGGGCAGTACGCCGAGTTGCTGAAGATCGTCGCGCTGGCGGCGAAGACCAACCACCTCGCGACCGCACTGCAAGTGCCGGTCGACCCCTGCTTCGACGCCGGGGCCGCAGGTGCCTGAACTGTCCCTGGCCTGGATGCTCGGCCTGACCGCAGCGGCGTTTGTGGCGGGCTTCATCAGTTCCATCGCCGGCGCCGGCGGCATGATCGTACTGCCCTGCCTGCTGTGGGCCGGCGTGCCACCGGTGCAGGCGCTGGCCACCAACAAGTGCCAGAGCGTGTTCGGCACCCTGTCCTCGGCGCTCAACTACCTGCGCAAGGGGCATCTGCAACTGGGGGCCTTGCGCTGGGCGCTGCTCTACGCGCTGGTCGGCGCGGTGGCCGGCACGCTGTGGGTGCAGCAGATCGATGCCGCACGCCTCGAGACGCTGCTGCCCTATGTATTGATCCTGCTCGCCGTGTATTTTGCGCTCTCGCCGCGCATCGCCGATGCCGACACGCCGCCGCGACTGCCGGCGGCGGTGTTTGATCCCCTGGTCGGCGGCGGCCTCGGGCTGTATGGCGGCGCCTTCGGCCCCGGCATGGGGTCGTTCTCTGCCGCCGCCTTCGCCGGCCTGCGCGGCTTCAACATGCGCAAGGCCACGGCCGCAACCAAACCGCTGGTCCTCGTGGCCAATGTCAGCTCGCTGGTGATCTTCATCGCCGGCGGCCATGTGGTGTGGGGCCTGGCCCTGGGCATGTCGGTCGCCCAGTTTGTCGGCGCGCGGCTGGGCTCCAACCTGGTGATCGCGCGTGGCGCGGCCTTGGTCAAGCCGGTCATCGTGCTCACCACGCTGGCGATCGCCCTGCGTCTGGTACTGAAGAACCTGTGAGGCGGCGCGGCGATTCGGAATAGTTTCCGATCTCGCCGCCTATGCCGTTTGGCCGGGGTTTTTTCACCGGCGATCAAAAAAAGTCCATCAAAACAGGCGCATGGCGATCCGTTCCCTGCCATAAGACCTGTCGGCGCCGCCACCCCGCGCCGCCGGAGTGTCCGCCTGTAGAACACCCGCGACACGATTGTTTGCAAGTGCCGCCAAGCGTCTGATTACGTTTGGCTTTTTGGTGGCGCACCGATCCAGGCGGGCGGATGGCCGCCGTTCGACTGTCTCATGAACGGAACAGTCTGCGGGCCGGCGGATCGGCTGGTCGCAGCCGGGTTTGAAAAAATCAAATAAAAACATGGCGTTATATCGTATTTTGGGTGGTGGTCTGGAAAATGCTTTCCCGCTGGGTGGAGGCCGGCCTGTTGCCGGCGTCATTCAGACAAGGGAGACACGTGATGAGACTGACGCTGATTTCAGCTGCCCTGGCACTGGCGTTCGGCATGTCCGGCGCGGTGCAGGCCAACCCCGTGGTCAATGGCGACCACGCGGGACGGGGTGCAGGCAATGACACGGTGGAGCAGACCGCCACCGCCACATCCACGCAAGGCAACGGGCCCAACGCCAACGAGTACTCCAGTGTGTCGGTCGGTTCGGGCAATACCACCGAGACGGACCTGCACAACGACAAGAGCAGCGGCGACTCCCGCGACAACCAGGGGATGGCCACCGCGCAGGATTACGGCAACGCCGCAGCCAACAACGGTGGCATCGCCACCACCACCTTCGACAACGCCTTCAATACCAACAAGGCCGTTGCGGTCAGCAAGCTCGAAGGCACGGTGACCAACAACCGCATCTGGAACATCGGCAACTCGGTCAGCAACCTCGGCAGCGCCAATGGCGCCCGTGGCGGCTCAGCCGGTGACGGTGGCAATGGCACCGGCGGCAGCGGCACCGGCGGCAATGCCACCGGAGGCTCGGGCGGTAACGGCGGCAACGCCGGCAACGGCGGCGCCGGCGGCAGTGGTGGCTCGGGCGGTAGCGCCAACAATGGCAGTGCCAGCGCCGGAGCCGTCGACAACGGCAGCGCCACCAACGGCAGCGCCACGGCAGGCAACGGCGGCAATGGCGGCGCAGCCCGCGATGCCACCGGCGCCAACGGCGGCAGCAGCGGCATGGCGAGTGCAACCGGCGGCAATGGCGGCACCGGTAACGGTGGCGACGGCTATGGCGGCAAGGGCTGGGGCGGCGACGGCGGCAAAGGCAGCGGCGGTGATGGCGGCCTGGCCCAGGGCGGCGCCGGCGGCGCCGGAGGCTCAGGCAATGGCGGCGACAGCGGCTATGCCAACGGTGGCAGCGGTGGCAACACCGCCAGCGCGACCGGTGGCGACGGCGGCAGTGGCGGCTCGGGCGGCAGCGGTGGCAGCACCGGCAATGCCTCGGCCGGCAGTGGCGGCGACGGTGGCGACGGTGGCAATGGGGCCACAGGCACCGGCTACGGTGGCAAGGGCTATGCCCACGCCGGCGCCGATGGCGGCACCTCAAGCGCGGCGTCCACCGGCTCAGGCGGCAGCTCGCACAACGATGGCGGCATGGGTGGCCAGTCGATGGCCAATGCCGGCAACACCGCTGGCGGCGCGTCCGGCATGGGCGGCACCACCGGCAACCAGGGCAACGGCGGTGCCGGCGCTGAAGGCGGTACCGGCGGTAACGGCGGTGGCAACAATACCGGCAACGGTACCGGCGCGGGTGGTGCGAGCGGCGATGTGACCGCCTCGAGCGGCGCGGGTGCCGGCGGCAGTGGCACCGGCACCGGTGGCAACGGCAGCGCTGGCCTGGCCACGGCGACGGGAGGCTCGGCCGATACCGCGACCTCCATGGCCAACGGCGGTGCCGGCTCAGGCACGGGCGGCAATGGCGCGGGTGGTGCTGCCGGTGCGGACGGTGCCGCGGCGACCAACACGGCAGCGGCCGGCGCAGCCGGTGCGGTCGGCGCCGCCGGTGCGACCGCCAGCAACACCGGCGGTGCGGGCGCCATGGGCAGTAGCGGTGCCGGTGGTGGTGGCGCCGCAGCAGCCGGCGCGGCCGGCGGTATCGCGTCCAGTGCCGGCGCAACCGGTACGGGCGGTGATGGTGCCGTGGGCAATGGTGGTGAAGGCAACGGCGCGGTCGGCAACGGCGGTGCCGGTGGCATGGCGACCAACGCCAGTGGCGCCGGTGGTGCCGGTGGCATGGCCCAGAACACGGGCGGTGCCGGTGGCGACGGTGGCATGGCCAGTAACGGCAGCGCCACCAACGGCAGCGCCAGCTCGCAGGCGACCAATGGCAGCGCCACCGGCGGTGCCGGTGCGGTTGCAGCTGCAGGCGCGCAGGGCGGCCAAGGCGGCGACGGCGGCACCGGCCAGGGTGGCACGGGCGGCATGGGCAACGGGGCGGTCGGCAACGGCGCCACCGGTGGCCAGGGCGGCGCAGGCGGCGCTGGCGGCACGCTGATGGTCGACGGCGGCATGTTCAACATGTCCAACGCCATCACCGGGAGCTTCACCAACGGGGCGGGGATCATGGTGTCGAGCCAGAACTCCGGCATGTCTTCACTGGTTCAGCAAAGCGTCAATGTTCAGGCCAACCTGAACGTCGGCCGCTGAGCCATCGACAGGAGCGAATGCGATGAAACTCACGATCATGTCCTCAGCATTGGCACTGGCGTTCGGGCTGTCAGCCCCCGTCTTTGCCAACCCGGTCGTCAATGGTGAAAACGCTGGCCGCGGTGGCGGCAACGACACCGTGACCCAGACCGCCACGGCCACCAACACGCAGGGAGACGGCCCCAACGCCAACGAGTTCTCCCACACCAAGGTGGATTCATTCAACCGCACGCGGACCGATACCGACAACGACAAGAGTACCGGCAACGACCGCGACAACCACGGCATGGCCACCGCGCAGGACTACGGCAACGCGGCCGCCAACAACAACGGCATGGCGACGAGCAACTTCTCCAATGCCTTCAACACGTCCAAGGCCATCGCCGTCAGCAAGCTGTCGGGCATCGTCACCGACAACCGGATCCACAACATCGGTAACGTGGTAAGCAACGCCGGCAGCGCCGATGGTGCGGCCGGTGGTCGTGGCGGCGCCGGTGGCAGTGGTTACGGCGGCGCCGGCTACGGTGGCGCAGGCAACGGCGGCAACGGCGGCAACGCCGGTGACGGTGGTAACGGCGGCAATGGTGGTTATGGCGGCAACGGCGGCTCAGCCACCAACGGCTCAGCCACCGCCGGCAACGCCACCAATGGCAGCGCCAGCAACGGCGGCGCGACCGCCGGCGACGGCGGCAACGGCGGTGGCGCAAGCGGCGCCCAGGGGGCCAATGGCGGCAACTCGGGTGACGCCACGGCCTACGGCGGTGCCGGCGGCACCGGCAACGGCGGCAACGGCACCGGCGGCGGCGGCTACGGCGGCAACGGCGGCTGGGCCTGGGGCGGCGACGGTGGCACCGCGAACGGTGGCTACGGCGGCGCAGGCGGTGGCGGTGACGGCGGCAACTCCGGCGGCGCCACTGGCGGCAGCGGTGGCAACACCGGCAACGCCAGCGGCGGCAATGGTGGCAACGGCGGCGCTGGCGGCAACGGCGGCTCCACCGGCTATGCCTCCGGCGGCGACGGCGGTGATGGCGGCGACGGCGGCTATGGCGCCTCAGGCTCCGGCTCCGGCGGCTGGGCCGGTTCCGGCACGCATGCCAATGGTGGCAATGCGACCGGGACGGATTCGGCCAGCGGCGGCAGCAGCCACAACGATGGCGGCGCCGGCGGCCCGAGTACGGCCAGTGCCGGCATGAGCACGGGGGGATCCTCGGGCGAAGGCGGCCTGACCGGCAACCAGGGCAATGGTGGCATGGCCAGCGGCGACAGCAGCACCGGCGGCAACGGCGGCGGTGGCAACACCGGTAACACCACCGGTAACGGTGGTGGCGCCGGCAACTCCTCCGCCACCAGCACGGCCAACGCCGGCGGCAACGCCGACGGCACGGGCGGCGCCGGGACCAGTGGCGGATCGTCTGCCAGCAGTGGGTCGGCCAACGGTGCCATGGCCTCCGCCACGGGCGGCACGGGCACCGGGACCGGTGGCGATGGTGCCGCCGGCGCCAACGCCGGCGCTGGCGCCGCCGCGACCAACACCGCAGGTGCCGGGGCCGGTGGCGCGCAAGGCGCCGCCGGTGCCGCCGGGACCAACACCGCGGGTAATGGTGCGGGCGGGACCAGTGGCATGGCCGGGGCCGGCGCAGCAGCGACCGGTGGCGTGGGCGGTGATGCCGCCAGCGCAGGCGCCATGGCACAAGGCGGTGCCGGGGCGGTCGGCAACGGCGGCGTCGGCAACGGTGCCGACGGCAATGGCGGGGCCGGCGGCATGGCCGACAACACCTCCGGCGACGGTGGTGCGGGCGGCATGGCGTCCAACACCGGTGGTGCGGGCGGCAATGGTGGCGCAGCCACCAATGGCAGCGCGACCAACGGTGGTGCCACCTCGACCGCCAGCAATGGCAGTGCGACGGCCGGCAGCGGTGCGACCGGTGCGGTCGGCGCGACCGGCGGTGCCGGTGGCCAGGGCGGCACGGGTGAAGGCGGTCAGGGCGGCAACGGTGTGGCCGGCGTCGGCAACGGCGCGATCGGCGGCAGCGGTGGCGCCGGCGGGGCTGGCGGCATGGTCAGCGTGACCGCCGGCACCTTCGACATGTCCAACGCCATCACCAGCAGCTTCACCAATGGGGCGGGGATCGTGGTCTCGAGCCAGAACTCCGCGATGTCCTCGCTGGTGCAGCAGAGTGTGAACGTGCAGGCCAATCTCAACGTAGGCCGCTAACCGGGGCAGCCGGCCAGTGGCGGGGGACCGCCGCTGGCCGGCCTGCGAACGGACAGGAGGGACGGCCATGACTCGATTGATCAAACGGATACCCCGCGTGATGGCGGTGGTGTTGTCGGCCTTGGCGATGCTGTCGCCCGTACAGGCCGAACCGGACGAACCGGAGGGCTTCCTGAGCCCGTCGCCTGCGCGGGCACTTGTGGTGGTGCCGATGATGACGCTGGGGGCCGGGCCGGTCTCCGACACGGCGCTGGATGTGCGCCGGGGCGGAACCGAAACACTCAATGACATGGATCTGGACGGCGTGGTCTCGGGCAATCATGCCGCGAACCTGGTGACCGGCCAGAACATCGTGACCGACGGGTCGCTGAGCGGCAACGCCGGACTGGCGACCGTGGTGCAGAACTCGGGCAACAACGTGCTGATCCAGAACGCCACGATCGTGAACATCCGGCTGGAGTGACCGCCATGCGCTGGACTGCCATGCTGATTGCCGTGGTGCTGCCGGGCCTGATGGCCGGTGCGGCGAGCGCCGGGCAGATGCGCTTTCCCATCGATGTGGTGGGGCCGTACACCGTGCCGGTGACCAGCCTCAAGGAGGCGCGCCACCTGTCCACGCTGCGCCAGCAATACGATTTCAGTTGCGGATCGGCCGCGCTGGCCACCTTGCTGACCCATCACTACGGGCAGCGGGTCAGCGAGCAGGAGGTGTTCGTGGCGATGTTCCGCCGCGGCGACCAGGCCAAGATCCGCGCCGAAGGCTTTTCACTGCTCGACATGAAACGCTATCTGGCCGACCTAGGTTACCAGGCCGATGGTTTCGAGGCGCCGCTCGAGGCGCTGGCCTCGGTCGGTGTGCCGGCGATCACCCTGGTCAACGAGAACGGCTACAACCACTTCGTGGTGGTCAAGGGGCTGCGCGATGGCCGGGTGCTGCTGGGCGATCCGGCCTTCGGGACGCGGGCGATGTCGCGCGAGGCGTTCGACGGCATCGCGCGGGAGAAGATCCTGTTCGTGATCCGCTCCCATCAGGACGTCGCGCGTTTCAACGCGGCGGAAGACTGGCGGTTTGCGCCGCGCGCACCGATCCACTTCGGGTTGCGCGCGCCGCTCGACATGGTGCGCTTCGCGCGCTCGGTCGGCGATTTTTAACAGACAGCGGGATTCCCCCGCGGGTGGCGACGCCGCCGCCGCGGGGGAAGGAGAGGGAACATGGAGCGCAATCGACAACGCCAGCACAGGCCTGTGCGCCGGCTGGTGCTCCTGGCCTGCTTGGCCGCCATGGGGCCGGTCGCCGCGCAAGCGGCACGACTGACCGAGTCTGCTGCGCCGGCGCAGTGGCGGCTGGTCAGCGCCGAGCGCCTCGACCAGGTGCGTGGCGGCTTCGACATGCCGGACCTGAAACTGCGGCTGTCCTTCGGGCTGGAGCAGTCGGTGCTGGTCAACGGCGAACTGGTGGCGCGCACCGTCCTCAACATGGAACAGCTGCGCGAAGCCGTCGCCAACCAGATGGCCGCCACCCGGGTGTCCGTGCTGGACACCACTGCCGGCATGAACGCGCAGATCCAGGCGCAGGTGGCCGAGCAACTGCGGGCCGTGGGCCTGCGCACGACCACCATCAACACGACGGGCCAGGCGCAGGCCGAGGCGGCACAGGCGCTTGCGGCGCTACCCGGCACCGCCACGCCGCCAACGGCGGCACCAGCGGCGGAGACGGCATCCGCGGCGGATGTTGGCGGGGTGACGCAGCCGGCGGTGTCGCAACCGATGGTGTCGGCCAGCGAGTCGGCGGTGTCGCCGGTGCAGGTGGTGAGCCCCGCGCCGGCGGCGGCGACGGCCGCGACGCCGCCGGTGACGGTGGTGCAGAACGGCGCCGGCAATGTGGTCAGCAGCGCCAGCGTGGTCGGCAACGATGCGCTGAGTACGGTCATTCAGAACTCGCTCGACAACCAGCGCATCCAGGTGTTGACCGAAGTGAGCGCCTCGGCCAACAGCCTGCAGGTGCTGCGCGCGATGAACCTGGGCGCCGCCATCCGCGAAGGCGTGATCAATTCCCTGCGACGTTGAGGCGTTGCTGCTGGCCCGGTGCCCTTGCCGGGCCACAGTGGCAGAAACCCCCGCCCGGTAGAGGCCCGGCGGGGGTTTCTTTGTTGCGCGGGCTCACAGCGTGATCGGCATGCGCAGGGTGAGGGTGAGGTCGGGCGTGTCGCGGGTGACGCCCACCCCGAGCGAGACGTTGACCGAGCGATCGGCCGACAGGCGGTAGGCATAGCCGAACATCAGCGTGCCGAGCTGGATACGCACGCCGAGCGGGTCTTCGCGCCCGTTGATGCGCGTGCGGCCGACCGAGGCGTGGTCGTAGCCAATGCTGAAGGACGAGCGGTCGTTGAGCGCCAGGCCCATGCCGAAGTTGAAGCCGAACACGCCGCCGGGCTGGACCGAGTCGAGCCGGGTGACGGTGATGTTGCCTGCGCCGTCGTTTTCGCGCAGCTTGAGGCCGGAGCGGCTGAAGCTGTACTGGTAGTTGATGCCGCCGAAAAACACGACGGGGTCAGACGGGAACAGGAAGGTCACGCCCGGCTGGAGCGAGTAGAAGCCCGAGCCGGTCGGCAGGTCGCGCAGCAGGCCGAGGCCGCTGAAGCCGGGAATGCGCATCACCGTGGTGTCGAACTGGTCGGTGCCGGTGCGTGTCTTGAAGCGCAGCGAGGCGACATAGATCGGCTCGTTGGGCTGGGCCTGGTTGAGCTGGTAGCGGGCGGTGAATTCGAGGTCGCCCAGGCCGCTGCCCGTGGTGTTGAAAACCTGGTCGCTGCTGGCAGGGGTGGCCACCGGGCGGCTGATCGATTCGTCCGAGCGATAGACCCAGGGGATCTTGGCTTCGAGTTCGAGCCGGTTGGTCAGGCCGGTGCGGGCGGTCAGCGCGGCGGTCCAGGTGTTGCGCTTGACCTCGCGTACGTCGATCAGGCCGATGGTCAGCGCCGGGATCACCGTGTAGCCCACCAGCGCCACCCGGTTGGTGGAGGCGTAGGAATACTGCAGCGAGGGCTCCAGGATGATGGTGCCCGGCGGCGTCAGGATGCCGGGCTGGTCGAAGATCTGGGCCACCGGTGCCGCCTCGGTGCCCTGCGGTGTTTGCGGCCGCTGACCCACCGGCTGTGGCGGGGTGGCCGCGGCGTCGCCGGGGCCGGCCGCGCGCAGGGCGCCGAGGCGCTCCATGCCGATCTCGCGGCGCATGTCGTCGAGGCGGGCTTCTTCGTGCTGCATCTGCTCGCGCAGCGCGGCCAGCCGCCGGCTTTGTTCTTCAACCATCTGCTTGAGTTCGGCAAGGGTGGGTTCGGCCTTGGGCGGCGCCTCGGCCGCGGCGGGCGAGGCGATCACACAGCCGAGCAGTGTGGCCAGTGCGGTTCGCAGGGGTAAGGGGGTCTGGCGCGCCGGTGTTTTGGTCATGGTGTCTGCCTCCGTGGTTGTCGGATCAATTGACGGACGGATCGGGATGGCCGTTGCTGTCGATGCCCAGGCGCGCCATCAGCCGGTACAAGGTGCCGCGCGAGACGCCCAGCTGACGCGCCGAACTCGATACGTTGGCGTCGTTCTGGCGCAGGCAGCGCAGGATCATTTCGCGGTCGAACTCGGTGCGTGCGCCCTCCAGCGTCATCGCCCGGGGAATCGGGGACTGGCGCGTGCCCAGGCCGAGGTCGGCCGGCGCGATGTGGGTGCCGTCGCACATGATCATGGCGCGCCGCACCCGGTTGATGAGGTCGCGCACATTGCCGGGCCAGTGGTAGCTCTCCATGGCCAGGAAGGCGGCCTCGCTGAACCCGGCCAGGCGCGGACTCTTCATGGCGATGTTGTTGTAAAACACGGCCTTGGCCAGTTCGCGGATGTCGTCGCGGCGCTCGCGCAGGGGCGGGACATGCAGGTGCACGACGTCCAGCCGATAGAACAGGTCGGCGCGAAAACGCCCGGCCGCGATGGCGGCGGAGAGGTCGACATGGCTGGCGGCGACGACGCGGGTGTCGACGGCGATGGGCTCGGTGCCGCCAACGCGCACGATCGTCATGTCTTGCAGAAAGCGCAGCAGGTTGGTCTGCAGGTCGAGTGAGAGGTCGCCGATCTCGTCGAGAAAGAGCACCCCCTTGGTCGAGGCCTCGATATTGCCGATGCTGCGCCGCTGGGCGCCGGTGAATGCGCCCTTTTCATGACCGAACAGTTCGGACTGGATCAGGTTGCCCGGCACCGCGGCGCAGTTCATCGCCACGAACGGGCCGCCGGCGCGGGCGGAGTAGCGATGAATTGCTCGCGCCACCAGCTCCTTGCCCGTGCCCGACTCGCCGCTGAGCAGGACCGGCACGTCGACTTTGATCACCTTGTCGAGCTGTTCATAGAGGGCTTGCATGACCTTGCTCTGGCCGACCATGCCGAAGCGGGTCTCATGGCCGGAGCCTTCGTGCATGCGGGCATGGACCAGCGCCTTGCCGTAGGCATGCCCGAGGGTCATCAGCAGCCGCGTGCTGTCGGCGGGCAGGGTATGGAAATCATGAAAATGCTGGACGATGCAGGGGCGCAGTTGCGGGTCGTCCAGCGCCTGCGGGGCGACGACCGCGATCCATTCGCTCACGGCCGTCGTCGTCAGGCGTGGCAGGCCGCTCGCCGGTGTCGAGTGGGTGTCCCGCAGCACCACAATGCCGACCCGGCAGGGCTGGCGTTGCTGGCGTTGCAGGGCGGCTTCGAGGTCCCGGACATGATGAAACTGCCACCTGGCTCCCCCGTCTTCGGCCAGGTGCGTGACAAGCGCCTCCTCCGGATCAAGGATCAGTACATCTCGTTGCACACGCCGTCTCCCATTCAGGCATTGCACTCAGATGCGCGGTGGTGCTTTTTCTTGTTGTTCTCTGATGTTGTTTTTGTTGTAGCGCGTGGGCTCTCGTGTTGAGGGGTTAGCGCCGGCCGCTTTTGTACGGCTCGGTTTCGGACAGGCTGCGGGCCAGGATCAGCGGTGGTGCCTCGAGGGCGTACACCGGCGGCGGAAGCTGCGCGATCCGTGCCTTGGGCAGATGCATTTCGACATCGACCCGGCGGTTGAGCCGGCGACCCTGCTGCGTGGTGTTGGTGGCCACGAAACAGTCGATGCACTGGCTGGTGGAAATCTTGTCATGCGGTACCCCCGCGGCGACAAAGGCCGCGGCCACCGAGTGCGCGCGGGCGCCGGCGAGCACCTCGTTGGCATGGGTGCTGCCGGTGGCGTCGGTACGGCCGCGGATGGCGACCTCGCGCGCCTCCTGGGCAATCGGCACCAGTTCGGCCACCGCCTTGCTGCCCAGCGGACCCAGTGAGGCGCTGTTGATGGCAAACGGCACCATCCGGGTGATCGAGGCGAACTCGCGGTCGAGCTGCAACACCGTCACCGGAGTGGCCGCAGCGAGCGTTGGTGCTTCACGGGCGACCGGCGAGGCGGCGAGGCTTGGCGGGGCGGCGATACGGGCGGGCGCATCGGCCTCGCTGGCACGCACGGCCTGTGCCCAGCTCTCGTCGCTGGTCCGGGCCAGGACGATGCGCGGCGTATCGTGGGCCGCAAGCGTGCGGCTGGGCGGCAACCGGTAAGTGGTGCCGGAGACCGGATTGACGAACACCGAGGCGTGTTGCGCCGTGGGCGGACGCTGGGTCCAGCTCTGGAACGGACTCCATGAACAGCCGGCGACGACGACGGCCGAAGCCAGTACGGCCAGGTGGTGAAGAGGTTGCCCCATGTCTGTCACATCCCGTGTTGGCCCGTCGCTGGCGCGTGGGCGCATGCGTGAGGAAAACGGTGGGTCAGCGTATGCGACAGAATACCCGCCGGCTGCAGGGTGGCAACAGGCTTTGTGGCGCCAGCGGGGTGGCTGGCGAGTCTCCGGCAGTCATGCTGCCCAAGCTGTCAAACTTTGCCCTAACTTGGTAGTTTTCAAGCATAGAATGTGCCCGATGAAAACAAGTTGATGAAATTTAATAGAAATTTAAACGGACTTGTGGTAGGGGCGATCGTCGGCGGCGTGGTTTTGTAAAGATTGTCGACGGTGCTTCGGTTGTCGGCGCGCTGCCGCGACCGGGCCTGCCGTTCGGGTGCGGGCTTGCTATGCTGTCGTTATGGCGAGCATCTTCATCAGCTATCGCCGGGACGACAGCCAGGGCTTCGCCGGGCGCCTCGAAGACGATTTGTCCGAGCGTTTTGGCGATGCGTGGGTTTTTCGTGACCGCGAAATACCGGCCGGCAGCGATTTCGCGCGCCACCTCGAGGCGCGGCTGGATGCCGCTGAGGTGGTGTTGGTGGTCATTGGCCGTGGCTGGCTCGATCTGCGGGATGCCGAGGGGCGGTTGCGGCTCGAGTCGCCGGACGACTGGGTGCGCCGGGAGATCGAGCGCGCGCTGGCGCGCGCGGTGCCGGTGGTGCCGGTGCTGGTCGGTGGCGCAGCCATGCCGTGGCCGGACCAGCTGCCCGACAGCCTGGCGGAACTGGCGGGGCGGCAGGCGTTCAGTGTGTCGGACCAGCGCTGGTCGGCCGACATCGATGCGCTCGCTGCGCAACTGGCGCGGATCTCGCCCGCACTCGCCCGTCGCCTTGAAACCCACGGCGGCCACGGGCCGCGAGATTTGTTCGAGTTGCTGCGCGAGCGCATGCACGAGGCCGGGCAGGCCGCCAACGGCGAGGCGCACGGCGCGGGCGGCGGGTTCGGACGCTGGGTGGCGGGGCGGCTGGGCCGGTTGTTCGGCCTGGCCGTCACCCTGGCGGTGGCCTACCTGCTGGTGCGTGCGCTGGGTGGCGCCGAACTCAACCGCATGCTCGACCGCGTCATTGCGACCGCGATCGAGCAGTTCAGGGGCGTTTTCTAGGCGCCTCTCGAGGACGCGGGCTGGGCCCGCTCAGAAATGCCAGCGGGCGTGCAGCGTCGGCGCGTTGGTGTCGACGCCCGGCATGTTCTGGTTGCCGAACTTGTTGCGCCACAGCTCGTAACCCACCCCCATGAAGAAGCGGTTCGGCGTGCTGCCGGCAGCGGCGCCGACGTCGGCCATCAGCGCGGTGCGCATCAGGAACTCCTCGCCAACGGGGCGGCCGGTGTAGTCCTCGCCGCGGCGAAAGGCGTGGGCGAAGAAGCCTTCGAAGCGCACCGGCACGCCACCGAGGGCGAAGGGCACCCGCCAGGCGGCATGCAGCATGGGGTAGGCGTCGAAGCCGATGTTTTCTTCGTTGCCCGGCGCCTTGCATGGCGGCAGGCCGCAGTGGTTCCACTCCTTGGCCATCAGCAGCGACACGTCGACAAAGCCCGGTGGGGCGATCTTGAAGCGCAGCGTGGGACCGAGCACCAGCAGGCGCTTGCGCGGGGCGAAGCGGTTGTCCTTGCTGTTCCAGTCGAAACCGGCGGTCAGTGCCACGTCGCGAATCGGACCGGCGGCGAGCGGGGTGTCGAAGACCTTGCCCAGAGAAAGCAGGTGGCGATAGACGATGTAGAACTCGGTGGCGCCGTGCTTGCTGTCGCGGGCGGGGTCGACATCGTCCGAGCGCAGCATTTTCACGCTGGCCAGATTCATGCCGTGGCTATAGCCGCTGGCATGCACGAACTCGAGGATGTCCTTGCGTACCGGCGAACGGTTGGCCGGCTCGGTGAAGCGGTTGCCGGCGGTGTAGGTCAGCGAGTTGTCCTGCCAGTCGATGGCGTGGGCGGGCAGGGTGGCCAGGGCGCCGGCGACAAGCGCAGTGGCGGGGATGATCGCGCGCAACATGAGGGTCTCCGTTTTTGTTCGGCACGGAGTATCGCCGTTGCGGCGGCTCTTGGCTTTGATCTGAGTCGGGCTCAGGGGCGATTGCCGATGCGTTGCTCGAGGTCGGCGACCACCACCGAGAGGGCCTGGGTGGAAATGACGACCTCGATCAGCGAGAGCACCAGCGAGACTGCCAGCGTGACGATCGACAGGCCGAACAGCCAGTGGCCGAGCGAGCTATGGGCCAGGAAGATGGCCAGCATCGCCAGCGCGCAGAGCAGGAAGCTGATGACCGCAAAGGTCTGCATGAAGCGGATCAGGCTGATGCGCCGCTTGAGACCGGGGATCTGCGCACGGGCCAGGGCCATGTCGCCATCGCCGCTGCCGGCGAGTTGGCGGATCACCTGCGCGAGCGTCAGAAACCGGTTGGTGTACGCCAGCAGCAGCAGCGAGATGGCCGGGAACAGCAGGGCGGGGGTGGTGATGTCCATGGGCGGTTGACGAGAGGGTGGGGTGAGGGGCGAGAGCGTGGCGGCGGTTGTCCAATCACCAATCACGAATGACGACTCACCAAGCTACACCTTATGGGTCGACAGCAAAATGCTGGTTTCGGTACTGGCGATGCCGTCGATGCTGCGAATGCGGCCGAGCGCACGGTCGAAGGCCTCCAGCGTGTCGGCGCGGATCTCGGCGACGAAGTCCCAGCGGCCGTTGGTCGAGTGCAGGGTCTGCACGGCCGGCTCGCCGCGCAAGGCCTTGAGCACCGCGGCGCTGGCGTTGCCCTCGATGGCGATGCCCATCCAGGCTCGGATGCGGTGCGCCTCGGCGCCCGGCTTGAGGCGCACGGTGTAGCCGTCGATCACGCCACTGGTTTCGAGCTTGCGCAAGCGGTTGAGTACCGTGCCGCGCGCGACGCGCAGCTGGCGGGCGAGGGTGGCGACGGGTTGGCGAGCGTCGTCGCGCAGCAGGGCGATGAGTTGGCGGTCGGTGTCGTCGAGCTCGTGCAGTACGTCAGTCATGGCTGACACTTTGCCATGAATTGTGGCAAAAGTGATCAATCCACGGGCTTTATGTTGATGCCCCGCGCGTCCAGACTGACGTTAGCTCCGGCGGTTCCGGGGCGCCTGGCCGAGGTGTCGACATGAACGAATCTGCACACATCCTGCTGGTTGCGCCAACGCACTATGAAGTGCGCTACGCCATCAATCCGTGGATGGAGCCCGAGCGCTGGCTGCGTGATGCCGCCGGCTTCGGCGCGCAGGCGCGGCGCAGCTTCGACGCCCTGGTGACGGCACTGCGCGCGGCCGGTTGCCGCCTGACGGTGATCGAGGGCGCGCCCGGCCTGCCCGACATGGTGTTTCCGGCCAACGCCGGTGTGGTGCTCGACGGTCGCCTGCTGCTCGCCCGCTTTCGCTACCCCGAGCGCCAGGGCGAGGAGGCGCCCTTTGCCCGCGCCTTTGACGTCCTGCGTGAGGCCGGGGTCCTGCGCGAGGTGGCGAGCCTGCCCGAGGGCGTGTTCCAGGAGGGGGCGGGCGACTGCCTGTGGGACGCGACGCGGGGGCTGTTCTGGGTCGGCTGGGGGCAACGCTCGAACCGCGCTTCCGTCCAGGCCGTGGCCGACTATTTCGGCCAGCCGGTGGTGCCGCTGGAACTGGTGACGGCGCGTTCCTATCACCTCGACGTGTGTTTCTGCCCGCTCGCCGGTGGCGAGATCCTGTACTACCCGCCGGCCTTGTCGGCGGATTCGCTGGCCCGCTTGCGCGAGCGCGTGCCTGCGGCGCAGCGGATCGAGGCCACCGAGGACGACCTGGCGCATTTCAGCGTCAATGCGGTGAGCGTGGGCCGCGAGGTGGTGATGAGTCGCACCACCGACCGCCTGCGCGGCGTGCTCACCGAACGTGGCTACCGGGTACGCGAGGTCGATCTGGCGCCCTTCATGATGTCGGGCGGCGGCGCCTTCTGCATGACGCTGCGGTTGGACCGTCGCAGCACGGCGCCGCGCACCGAAACGATGGCCGCGGTGACGGCCTGAGGAGCGGATCATGACCCGATTCATCGACGTCCCCGATCTCCAGCGCTGGCTGCGTCAACGTGGCGTGGCGGCGGTGCTGGTCGACTTGGCGGCGGCCATCCGCCAGGATTTCCTGCGCTGGGAGGCCTTTGAAAAGTCGCCGCGGGTGGCCAGCCACTCGCCGGTCGGCGTGATCGAGCTGATGCCCGCCTGCGACGGCGTGCTGTATGGCTTCAAGTATGTGAACGGCCACCCCAAGAATGCCCGCGAGGGCAAGCTCACGGTGATGGCCTTTGGCCTGCTCGCCGAGGTCGACACCGGCTACCCGTTGCTGTTGTCCGAAATGACCCTGACCACGGCGCAGCGCACCGCCGCCACCTCGGCGCTGGCGGCGCAGGCCATGGCACGCCCCGGTTCGCGCTGCATGGCGCTGATCGGCAACGGCGCGCAGAGCGAGTTCCAGTCCCTGGCCTTTCATGCCCTGCTGGGGATCGACCGCATTCAGGCCTATGACGTCGACCCGGCCGGCACCGCGCGTCTGCAGCGCAATCTGGCCCAGGTGCCGGGCTTGCGCATCGAGGCCATGGCCAGTGTCGAGGCGGCCGTGGCCGGCGCCGACATCATCACCACCGTGACCGCCGACAAGCGCCAGGCGACCATTCTCAGCGACGCCATGGTGCCGCCCGGCGTGCATCTGAATGCCGTGGGCGGCGACTGCCCGGGCAAGACCGAGCTGGATGCAGCCATCCTGGCACGCGCGCGGGTGGTGGTTGAGTTTGCGCCGCAGACCCGGGCGGAGGGCGAGATCCAGCAGATGGCGGCGGATTTCCCGGTGACCGAGTTGTGGCAGGTGCTGGCCGGCCAGGCGCCGGGGCGCGGCAGCGCGGACGAGGTCACGGTGTTCGACTCCGTCGGCTTCGCGCTGGAGGATTTCGCTGCGCTGCGTTTCCTGTACGAGCAGGCCGTCCCCGGCGGTGTCGGCCGTGACCTGGCGCTGGTGCCCCGGCTGGCGGATCCGCGCGACCTGTTCTCGCTGGTGTCGACCCCGGACGTCGCGTTGGCGGATACGGTCTGAGCGCCTGAGCGTCTTTCGGGCATGACAGGACCCGCGCCCGGCGGGCAGATGCCGGCCGGGCGCGGAGAGGGCTGGACGAGACTCAGGCGACTTTCTTGGTTGCCTTGGCGGTGGCTTTGACCGCCGCATCCGTGGCCTTGTTGATGTTGCTTTCGGTCATCTCGACCACCTTGCGCGTGGTCTTGGCTGCATCCTCGATGGCCGAGTGGGTGGCCGTCACGGCCGACTTCAACGCCGTGGCAATCACGTCGCCGCCGACCGGCGCGCTGGCCGACAGGGAGTCGATGGCCTTGTCGAGGTCCTTGTTGATGGCCGCGTATTTCGGCGCCAGCAGCACATTGACCGATTCACCGGCTTCCGAGGCGATGCCGTAGCAGGCGCGCAGATAGCCCACCGTCCGCACCAGCGCCGGTTCGATGCTGCCCAGCGTGAGGGCGAGCACGGTTTTGGGGTCTGCCGCGGTGCCGAGGCTGCCGAGCAGCTTGACGTTGTCGGCCACGGTGCTGCGGCACAGGTCGATGTTCAGCGCACCGATGCGTTCCAGTGCGTCAAAGCCGACGCTACCGAGGGTGGACAGGGTGCTCAGGGCGTCGTTGTGAGACTCGATGAGGGCGTCTTTGGTCATCATGATGACTTCTCCTTGCAGTTGAATAGTCCTTGCGTGCAACGAATGATGTTGCAGTGCACAATTCAACTTTAGCAGCCTCTGAAAGAAAGTAAAGAAGTTTATGTTGCGGCGCAACAAATCGACTGCAGCGCAGGCTGGTTCGCGCGGGGCGACGCCGGGCGGCGACCTGGCTGGCACGGCTTGGTAAGGAACCGTAAAAGCGGCGGCGGTGCGCTTGTTCCGCCACGGACGGGCTGTTAGCCTGAGCCGGACTGCATATCGCTGGAAGTGGACGTTCAATGAAATCCGTAGTGCGCATCGTGATCGGGCTGGTGTTGCTGGTGCTGGTGTTGCTGGGGGCGCTGGCGGCCTACCTGGCCTTTGTGTTTGACGCCAATGACTATCGTGAGCGACTCGGCGAGATGGTGACCGAGCAGACGGGGCGCCGCCTGACGCTGTCGGGCGAACTCAAGCTGTCGGTGTTTCCCTGGCTGGGCTTTGAACTGGGGGCCGTTGAACTCGGCAATGCGCCTGGCTTTTCCGACCGCCCGTTTGCGGCGCTCACGGCGGCCGAAGCCCGGCTCAAGCTGCTGCCGCTGTTGCGCAATGAGATCGCCGTTGACCGGGTGGTCCTCAAGGGGCTGCAACTGAGCCTGGAGCGGCGCGCCGATGGCAAGACCAACTGGGCGGACCTGACCGGCCCGCGCGACACGGACGCTGCCGGCGCCGCCGACGGGACGGAGGCCGGATCGGCCGGCGGGGCGCCCGCGGCGCTGGCGGTCGGCGGCATCGACATCCAGGATGCGGTGATCCGCTGGGAAGACGAGTCGAGCAATGTGCGCCACACCCTGAGCGATGTCGACATCCGCTCGGGGCAGATCGCGCCCGGCGTGCCGTTCGATCTGGATCTGGCGGCCAGCTTTGCGGCCAGCGCGCCGGCCGTGCAGGGGCGTTTTACCGTCAATGGCAAGGCCTCACTCGATCTGGCCGCCAGGCGTTACGCGCTGGCCGGCTTGCGCGCCGCGCTCAAGGCCAGTGGCGAGGGCGTGCCCGGTGGCGCCGTCGATGCGGGGCTGATGGCCGATCTGTCGGTCGATCTGGCGCAGGGCACCGTCTCGGTGAAGGGGCTGTCCCTGAAAGCCTATGAGGTGGCGCTGACCGGCGCGCTCGACGGCACCGGCCTGCCCGATGCGCCGGTGCTCCAGGGGCCGGTGGTGCTGGAGGGGCTCAACCCGCGGCAGCTGCTTGACCGGCTCAAGATCGAGGCGCCGCGTACCGCCAACCCGGAGCGACTCAAGCGCGCCGCACTCAAGGCCCGGCTGCAGGTGTCGCCGACGCGTATTGCCCTCGATGAACTGGCCGCCACGCTGGACGACAGCAAGCTCGGCGGCCGTGTCGAGGTGGCCGATCTGGCGCGCAAGGCGCTGCGCTTCGAACTGGCGGTCGATGCCCTGGATGTCGACAGCTACCTGCCCCCGGCGCCGGCCAATGGCAGTGCGCCGCCAGCGTCGGCGCCGGCGGCGCCCGGGGCTGACGGCAAGGCCGCGGCTGCGCCGTCGCTCGATGGTCTGCGCGCGCTCGATGCGGCCGGACGGCTTCGCATCGGCAAGCTCAAGGCCGGTGGCGTGCAGGCGAGCGAGATCGACATCGGCGTCAAGGCCGCCGGCGGGCGGCTGGTGCTCAGCCCCAAAGGCGGGCTCTATGGCGGCCAGTTCGACAGCGAACTGGCGCTCGATGCGCGGCCCAATCCGCCGGCCGTGGCGATCACCGGCGGTCTGAGCGATGTCCAGATCGGCCCGATGTTGCGCGACCTCACGGCCAAGCCGGAGCGTTTGACCGGCCGTGCCCGGATCGACTTCAAGCTCAAGGGCACGGGCCTGGCGGCGCCTGCGCTCAAGCAGACGCTGGCCGGCACGGTGGCCTTGAACGTGCGCGACGGGGCGGTCAAGGGCGTCAACATTGCCCAGTTCCTGCGCGAGGCTCAGGCCGCACTCACCGGGCAGAAGGCCGACAGCGCAAGCGGCCCGGCACAGACCGACTTTTCGGATCTGAACGCCACGGTCGTGCTCGGCGGCGGGGTGGCCCGCAACGACGACCTGGCCATGCGCTCCCCCTTGTTGCGGGTGGGTGGCGAAGGCGCGGTGGATCTGGTGCGGGAGTCGATTGATTACCGGATCAGCGCGGCGGTGGTCGGGACGCTGACGGGCCAGGGTGGCAAGTCGCTCGATCAGGTCCGCGGTGTGACGGTGCCGGTGCGGGTTGGCGGCAGTTTTTCCGAGCCGACCTATGCGCTCGATACCGAGGCGTTGCTGGCCGGCGCGGTCAAGGGCCGGCTGGAGCAGGAAAAGGCGGTGGTCAAGGAGAAGGTGGAGGCTGCGCGCGAGAAGGCCAAGGATCAGCTCAAGGAGGAGCTGAAGAAGGGGCTCGGCGGCCTGTTCCGCTGAGACGGGCGGCGTAAAGTGATGCAAAGTGTCAACAATGTGCTGCGGAGGGTGATGCGGCTGCATTTCCTGCGCGGAACGTGCTAACTTGATCCGGTAAGCATTCAGTCCATGACAAGGAGGTTGAATCGATGAGCGATTATCTGGCTGACGTACAAAAGTTTGCCCCCAAGGCGGATGCGGCGGTTGTCGACAAGATCGTCAAGTACTGTGGCATTGCCTTGCGCAACAAGGACTCGTCGCTGGTGTCGGCGTCCGACAAGGCGGAGCTCGATCGCGTGCGCGACGGCTTTGCCAAGAAGAAGCTGGAACTTGAGCCGGATGCGGCCGACGCCGGTATCGCCAAGGTCTGCGAGAAGATGAAGGGCGTGAATCAGAAAAGCCGCGTGACCTTCTACTACCTGCTGGCCGAAGCCACCGGTACGCTGGGCAAGCTGGCCTGAGTCAGCACGGGCTGCCACGCGCAGCCAGCCATGAAAAACGCACCCCGCGGGGTGCGTTTTTCTTTGCGGTGGCGGTCAAAGGATGACCGTGATCTCCTCCCGTCGCACCAGTTCCTTCTCCAGTTCGATGGCATCGATGGCCAGTGCGTCCTTGCTGGTGACCATGCCGACCGGGCGGCGGTTGTGGTCGACCACCGGCAGGTGCCGAAAGCCACCTTCGTACATCATGTGCAGAGCGTGGCCGAAGGGGTGGTGGGCGGTGGTGGTGACCGGGTTGTGCGTCATGACATCGGCGACGGGGGCCGTGTCGGCGTCCAGGCCCGCGCCGAGGACGCGAAAGGTGGCGTCGTATTCGGTGAAGATGCCGGTCAGCACGCCGTGTTCAGCGATGAGTGCCGCACTGAGCCGCGCCTTGGCCATCTGGCAGACAACCTCGCGCACGGGGGTGCCGGGTGAGACGATCAGAAAACTGCCGGAATGGATGACGGATTGGATGGGACGCTGTGGCATGTGAGTCTCCTTGTCGGTCGGGTATCGATTCGTCAAGCGGAAGACCTGGGGCGTCTTGGGTGTTGCCCGCGGTCTTCGCTACCGCCTGTGAGTGTCTCGGGGCAATGACAATGGAAGCGTCTTTCGTGCCAGAAAGAGGTGTCGATGTTTGCTGCGCGGCAGCAATTCCTCGACGTCCGATTTACGGTCGATCCGGAGGTTTTGTGTCGTTATCTGGTTGTTCTGCAACATGTTTTGCCGGCGGAAAATGCGCGCCAGGACGGTGCGCCGGAGGGCATCTGCACCGTTGGGAGGCGTCGGCGGGACGAAAAAAAGCCATGCCGAAGCATGGCTTTTTCGGGGGCGGCGGCGATCAGGCGATCATGCCGGCGCCGACCGTGTTGTTGGTCGACTCGTCAATGATGATGAAGGCACCCGTCGCGCGGTTGCTGCGATAGGCGTCGGCAAAGATCGGCTGGGCCAGCTTGAGGCTCAGCCGGGCGATGTCGTTCATCACCAGCGTGGTCACCGGCTCGTGCTCCAGGGTGTTGATGTCGAGGCGGTAGTCGATTTTGGCGATCTTGGCCTTGACCTCGCGCGAGGTGTGGCGCACGAGATAGGTACGCGCCGGCGACATCGGCGTCTCGGACAGCCAGCAGACGTTGGCGTCGATCTGCTTGACCGGCTCGGGCGCTTCGGCGCTTTTGACGATCATGTCGCCGCGCGAGGTGTCGATCTCGTCCTCGAGCAGCAGGGTGACAGACTGTTCGTGGATGGCGCGGTCGATCTTCTGGCCGCCGATCTCGATGGCCTTGACGCGGCTGGTGAGCCCGTTGGGCAGCACGGTGACGGCGTCGCCGACGGCGATCTCGCCGGATTCGACCCGGCCCATGAAGCCGCGGTAGTCGTGCAGATCGGGGTTGGCCGAGTCCTGCGGGCGGCACACGAACTGCACCGGGAAGCGGAAACTCTCGGGGCGCTCGGTGTGCGCCGCCGGGGCGGCTTCGAGGATCTGCATCAGCGTCGGGCCTTCGTACCACGGCATCCGCTCGCCGCGCTCGACCACCATGTCGCCGGCCAGCGCCGACAGCGGGATGAAGCGCACGTCCTTGAGGCCGATCTTGTGGGCGAACTTGGTGTACTCGGCCTTGATGCTCTCGTAGGTGGCCTGGTCGTAGTCGACCAGGTCCATCTTGTTGATGGCGACCAGCAGGTGCGGGATGCCGAGCAGGTGGGCGATGGTTGAGTGGCGGCGGGTCTGGTTGAGCATGCCCTTGCGCGCATCGACCAGGATGATGGCCAGGTTGGCGGTGGAGGCGGCGGTGACCATGTTACGGGTGTACTGCTCGTGGCCCGGCGCGTCGGCGATGATGTACTTGCGCGTGCCGGTGGAGAAGTAGCGGTAGGCCACGTCGATGGTGATGCCTTGTTCGCGCTCGGCCTGCAGGCCATCGGTGAGCAAGGACAGGTCGACGGCCGTCATGCCGCGCTTGGCCGAGGTCTTTTCCATGGCGTTGAGCGTGTCGGCAAGGATGGTCTTGCTGTCGAACAGCAGGCGGCCGATCAGGGTGCTCTTGCCGTCGTCGACGCTGCCGCAGGTCAGAAAGCGCAGCAGGCCGTTGTCGATGCCGGGCAGGTGTTCGAGTGCGGACATGGTTTTCTCGTGATTCGTGATGAGTGATTCGGAATTGGTAATTCGTGATTCGAAGGGGGCGACAGCGTCGGCGATCGGTCCAATGACCCATCACCAATCACCGCCTCTCAGAAATAGCCTTCCTTCTTGCGCTGCTCCATGGACGCTTCGGAGGTCTGGTCGTCCATGCGCGTGGCGCCGCGTTCGGTGATGGTGGTGGTGGCCGTCTCGGCGAGGATCTTGTCGACCGTGTCGGCGTCGGAGGCCACCGGCGCGGTGCAGCTTACGTCGCCGACGGTGCGGAAGCGCACCATCACCTCTTCGATCGTGTCGCCCGGCTTGGCCGGGGTCAGGTCGGTGACCGGCATCAGCAGCTCGCCCTTGCGCACCACCGGGCGGGTGTGGGCAAAGTAGATCGACGGCAGCTCGAGCTGCTCGCGCTGGATGTATTGCCACACGTCCAGCTCGGTCCAGTTGCTGATCGGGAAGGCGCGGATGTTCTCGCCCTTGTGCGAGCGCGCGTTGTAGAGGTTCCACAGCTCGGGACGCTGGTTCTTCGGGTCCCACTGGCCGAACTCGTCGCGGAAACTCATGATCCGCTCCTTGGCGCGCGCCTTTTCTTCGTCGCGCCGGGCGCCGCCGATGCAGCAGTCGAAGCCGAATTCCTCGATGGCTTCGAGCAGGGTCACCGACTGGTGCTTGTTGCGCGATTCGTTCTCGTGCTTGAGCACGATGGAGCCACGCGCCATCGAGTCTTCCAGCGAGCGCACGATCAGGCGCTCACCCAGCTCCTCGGCGCGCTTGTCGCGGAAGGCGATGACTTCCGGATAGTTGTGGCCGGTGTCGATATGCATCAGCGGGAAGGGGAAGCGCCCCGGGCGGAAGGCCTTCTCGGCGATGCGCAGCATGCACACCGAATCCTTGCCGCCGGAGAACAGCAGCACCGGGTTGCTGCACTGGCCGGCCACCTCACGCATGATGTGGATGGCTTCGGCTTCGAGCCAGTCGAGATGGGTCAGTGTTTGTTGGGTGAGCGTGGTCATGAAGAGTCTCAGTGGTGCGTGTTTCGGGCGAGCAGGGCGCGGATCGCGGCGCGCAGGCCGGCGCGCAGCGCGGTCAGGCGCAGCATGAGGGACTGGCTCAGCGAGGGGCTCAGGTGGTGGGCCTTGGGCATGGGGTCATCCTCCTGTGATCGGGCTCAGGACTTCTTGACGTGCAGGCCGCATTCCTTGGCGGTGGGGTCTTCCCACCACCAGCGGCCGGCGCGGACGTCTTCGCCGATGGCGACGGCGCGGGTACAGGGCGCGCAGCCGATGCTCGGGTAGAACTGGTCGTGCAGGGCGTTGTAGGGCACCGCGTGCAGGCGGATGTAGGCCCACACGTCGGCCTCCGACCAGGCGACCAGCGGGTTGAGTTTTTCCAGCCCGTTGCCGGCGTCGAATTCGCGCGTCGGCAGGCTGGTGCGGGTGGCGGCCTGGGCGGCGCGCAGGCCGGTGATCCAGGCTTTCTTGCCGGCCAGGGCACGCTGCAGCGGCTCGACCTTGCGGATCTGGCAGCAGCGCTTGCGCAGGTCCATCGACTGGTAGAAGGCGTTGATGCCTTCGCCGCGCACATAGGCTTCGACCGCCGCCGTGTCAGGGAAGAACACCTTGAGCTTGGTGTCGTAGTGCGATTCGACCTCACCCATCAGCGCATAGGTCTCGGCCGGCAGGCGGCCGGTGTCGAGCGAGAAGATCTCGATCGGCAGCTTGTGGCGCAGGATCAGGTCGGTCAGCACCATGTCTTCGGCGCCGAAGCTGTTGGCGAAGGTCAGTTGGCCTTCGGCGCCGAACTCGGCAACCGCTGCCTTCAGAAAGGCCAGCGCCTCTTCGGCGCGGGCGGCGACTTCGGCGCGCAGCGCATCGGTCAGTTCGGGGCGGGTGGCCGGGTTTTCGACCGGGCGGCGCAGGGGAGATACGGATGCCAGTCCGGCGCCGGGCCGCCCCAAGCCGGACTGCGCCCCCTCGGGGGGCAGCGAGGTCGCTTGCGACTGAGCGTGGGGGTCGTTCTCCCTCATGCTGCGCTCCTGTGATGGCGACGGAACAGCGGGTCGCGGTGCGCGATCGAGGCCTGGTAGGGCTCGGTGAAGTCGGCCAGGCTGGCCAGCGCCGCTTCGAGCTGGGCGTCGGTGTACTTGCCGGCGGCTGGCGACAGGGCGTCAAAACCGCAGCGGAAGTAGGCGTTGAACTGGTCGCGCAGCACGTCGCCCACCGCGCGCAGCTCGCCGGTGTAGCCGTAGCGGCTGCGCAGCAAGGTGGCGATGGAGTAGCCGCGGCCATCGACAAACTTGGGGAAGTTCACCGCCACCAGCGGCAGCGTGGCGAGCTGGTCGGCGAGTGCGGCCGGGTCGTCGGCACCGTCGAGCAGCGGGGCCACGTCGCCGCGCGCCGCCAGTGCGGGTTGCGCCTGCCACACGGCGAGCGGCACGAGCCACTGGCCGGCGGGCACGGTCACGCCGGCCGCATCGGCCTCGGCGTCCAGCGCCAGCACCTGCCAGGTGTCGTCGATGATCTGCTGGTTCTTGATGAGCTTAGCCATTGGCCACCTTCCTTTGTGCCGGCGTCTTGTCGCCGTACACCGCTTGCTTGAACGGTTCGACCCCGATGCGATGGACGGTGTCGATGAACAGCTCGTCCTCGTGGCGGTGGGCGATGTAGGTATTGATGAGGGTCTCGATCACGTCGGGCACGTCGGCCGCGGCGAAGGACGGGCCGATCACCTTGCCGAGGCTGGCGTCGTTGCCCTGGCGCCCGCCGATGGTGATCTGGTACCACTCTTCGTTGTTCTTATCGACGCCGAGGATGCCGATGTGGCCGACGTGGTGATGGCCACAGGCGTTCATGCAGCCGGAGATGTTGAGCTCCAGTTCGCCGATGTCGTGCAGGTAGTCGAGGTCGTCGAAGCGGCGCTGGACCGACTCGGCGATGGGGATCGACTTGGCATTGGCCAGGTTGCAGAAGTCGCCGCCCGGGCAGCACACGATGTCGGTGAGCAGGCCGATGTTCGGCGTGGCGAGGCCCGCGTCGCGCGCCGCTTGCCACAGGGCGAAGAGATCGGACTGGCGCACGTCGGCGAGCACCACGTTCTGCTCGTGGGTGACGCGCACTTCGCCAAAGCTGAAGCGGTCGGCAAAGTCGGCCACGGTGTCGAGCTGGCCGTCGGTGATGTCGCCCGGGGCAATGCCGGTCTTCT
Source organism: Pseudomonadota bacterium (assembly GCA_008501585.1). Taxonomy (GTDB): domain Bacteria; phylum Pseudomonadota; class Gammaproteobacteria; order Burkholderiales; family Rhodocyclaceae; genus Nitrogeniibacter. The sequence continues at coordinate 82,957 of QQUN01000019.1, forward strand.
TCAGCGACAGCACGACGCTGGCGAAGCCCGGCTGCTTGTGGGCGCGCACATTGCGCTTGGCCCAGGCGGCGAAGGGCTTGTTTTCGGCCAGTGCGGCGGTGTAGCCCGCATCGGTGGCGGGCAGCGCGGCATAGTCCGGATCAACGAAACAGGCTGCGATGCGGTCGACCTCGGCCTGGGTCAGCGTGGCCGGCCCGTCCTTGAGGTGGGCCCATTCGGCCTCGACCTGGTCGCGGAAGGCTTCGGCACCGAGCGCCTTGACGAGGATCTTGATGCGCGCCTTGTACATGTTGTCGCGACGGCCGAAGCGGTTGTAGACCCGCAGGATGGCTTCGCAATAGGTGAGCAGGTGCGGCCAGGCCACGAAGGTGCTGATCTCCTGGCCGATGATCGGCGTGCGGCCCAGACCGCCGCCGACGAACACGCGGAAGCCCAGCTCGCCCGCTGCGTTGGTGACCAGCTCCAGGCCGATGTCGTGGGCGCGGATCACGGCGCGGTCGTCGGCCGCGCCATTGACGGCGATCTTGAACTTGCGCGGCAGGAAGGCGAATTCCGGGTGGAAGGTGCTCCACTGGCGCAGGATCTCGCACCACGGACGCGGGTCGACGCGCTCGTCGGCGGCCACGCCGGCGAAGGGGTCGGAGGTCACGTTGCGGATGCAGTTGCCCGAGGTCTGGATGGCGTGCATCTGCACCGTGGCCAGCTCGCCCAGGATGGTGGGGATGGTTTCCAGCCTGGGCCAGTTGAACTGCATGTTCTGGCGCGTGCTGAAGTGGCCGTAGCCCTTGTCGTAGGTGCGGGCGATGTGCGCCAGCTTGCGCACCTGGTCGGCGCGCAGGTTGCCGTAGGGCACGGCGATGCGCAGCATCGGTGCGTGCTTCTGGATGTAGACGCCGTTCTGCAGGCGCAGCGGACGGTACTCGTCTTCGCTCAGTTCGCCGGCAAGATAGCGCTCGGTCTGGTTGGTGAACTGGGCAACCCGTTCATCCACCAGCTTCTGGTCGTAAGCGTCGTAGCGATACATATTCTTCTCTCAGTGAGTAATCATTTTTGCGCCCACCAGCACCAGGGTGCTGGCCAGGATCGGACGCAGAACGCGGTCGGGGACCCGCGCTGAAACATGGCTTCCCAGCCAGATGCCCGGCAGGGAGCCCACCAGCAGGCTGCCCAGCAGGGCCCAGTCCACCGTGCCCAGCGCCCAGTGGCCCAGGCCGGCCACCGCCGTCAGCGGCACCGCATGGGCGATGTCGGAACCGACGATGCGCAGCGCAGGCAGCGCAGGATACAGAAAGAACAGCGCCGTGACGCCGAGTGCACCGGCGCCGACCGACGAGATCGACACCAGCACCCCGAGGATCGCGCCGGTCAGGATGGTCAGGTTGCGGGTGCGCACCGGATTGGGTGTCGCGCCCATGATCCGGGTCGAAAAAGCCTGAATGCGGCTGCGGAACAGGATCGCCACCGCGGTCAGCACCAGCGCCACGCCGAGCGCGAAGGTGATCACATGCGTGGCGCCGCCCATGCCGCCCGGCGCGTAGCGGTGCACCGCCCACAGGGTGACCAGTGCCGCAGGGATGCTGCCGGAGGCCAGGCGCCGGGTGATCTGCCAGTCCACCGAGCCTTTCAGGCTGTGCGCCAGCGTGCCGCCCGCCTTGGTGATGGCGGCGTAGAGCAGGTCGGTGCCGACGGCGACCGACGGGTGGATGCCGAACATCAACACCAGCAACGGCGTCATCAGCGAGCCGCCGCCCACGCCGGTGAGTCCGACGATGGCGCCAACCGCGAATCCGGCGAGGGTGTAGGCAAAGTCCATGTGATCCAACCTGTCGATGTTGCATTGCATCGTACGGATTGCAGATAGATCGGAACAGCCTTGCCGGGTTAAACTTTAATAATCAAAAGTTATTTAGATGGCGCTGCCGCGTGCCGGCAGGCCGATACCGTGGAGCGCTGATCGTGAACTTCCAGCAACTGCGTTACATCGTCGAAGTCGATCGCAATGGCCTGAACGTGTCCGAGGCGGCCGACACCCTGTTCACCTCGCAGCCCGGCGTGTCGAAACAGATCCGCGCGCTCGAGGAGGAGCTGGGCGTGGCCATCTTTGTGCGCCACGGCAAGCGCATTGTCGACGTGACCGAGCCCGGACGCGAGGTGCTGGCGATTGCCCGCCGGGTGCTGGCCGATGCCGACAACCTTCACCGGGTCGGCGAGGAGTTCCGCAACGAGGGGCAGGGCCGCCTGTCGATCGCCACCACCCACACCCAGGCGCGCTACATGCTGCCCAAGGTGATCGCCGAGTTCACCCGGCGCTACCCCAAGGTGCGGCTGGAACTGCACCAGGGCAGCCCGCGCCAGGTGTGCGACATGGTGCTGTCGGGCGACGCCGATCTGGTGATCGCCACCGAGGCGATCGCCGAATACCCCGACCTGGTGATGCTGCCGTGTTACCAGTGGAACCGCGGCGTCGTCGCGCCCTCGGACCACCCCATCCTCAAGGCGCGGCCGCTCACTCTGGAGGAGATCGCGCGCTGGCCGATCATCACCTACGACTCGGCCTTTACCGGGCGCGGCCAGATGAACAAGGCCTTTCTGGGGCGCGGCCTGAAGCCGAACGTGGTGCTCACCGCCATCGACTCGGACGTGATCAAGACCTATGTGCGCATGGGCCTGGGCATCGGCATCGTCGCCAGCATGGCCTTCGACCCGTTGATGGACAAGGGGCTGGGCATGAGCGATGCCGGCCACCTGTTCGAGTCGAGCACCACGCGCATCGGCATCCGGCGCAATGTGTGGCTGCGCGGCTATGTGTACGCCTTTGTCGAACTGTTCGCACCGGCACTGACGCGGCGGGTGGTGGATGCGGCGCGCGAGGGCGGTGGAACCGATCCGGGGCTGTAGCCGAGTCAGAACGTGTGAATGAATCGACTGCGCGTGCCGATGGCTGCGTTGCTCACTCGCGCACGCCTCGCCTAGCGATTTGAGATGTCTCGTCGTTTGCTCGCGTAGTTGCCAAATGCGGCCTTGCACTCGGCCCTGCTCGCGATGATGTCTTCGCAAGTTCTCAGGCGAACAGCGCGGTGGCCAGTTCGGGCTGGCCGCAGGCCAGTGCCAGCATCAGCGCGATGCGCGCCTTGGCCGGGTTGAGTTCGCCGCTGGCCGGAGGCAGCGAACGGTCGGCCGCGTGGGCGACGCGGCCATGGCCGGTGCGGGTCGAGCGCACCACGGCCACGCCGGCGGTGCGGGCCTGCGCGACGGCGTCTTGCCAGGCTTGCGGCAGGCTGCCGTTGCCGGGCAGGGCGAGGACGAGGCCGCGGGCGCCGGCGCGCACGGCGGCGGCCAGCAGGTCGGGGGCGCTGCCGGCGGCGACATACAGGATGTCCACGCGGGGCAACTCGCCCAGGCCGGCAAGGGCGCTGGCGGCGACGCTGCCGGCGTGGTCGATGGCCGGGGGGTGAAAGAAGCGGATCGGCCCGGTCGCGCCGAGCGGGCCGCGGCCGGGTGCCGCGATGGCGTCGAGCGCCTCGGTGTCGGTCTTGACGATGTCGGCGCCGGCAAAGATCTGTCCGTTGACGACCACCAGCACGCCTTGATCGGCGCTGCCGGGGTGGGCGGCGACGGCGACGGCCTGGTAGAGGTTCATCGGCCCGTCGGCCGACAGCGCGGTGGCCGGGCGCATGGCGGCGGTCATCACGACCGGTTTGCCGGGCGGGCAGGTCAGGTGCAGGAAGAAGGCGGTTTCTTCCAGCGTGTCGGTGCCATGGGTGATGACCACGCCGTTGCAGTCGGCCTGGGCCAGGTGGTGTTCCACGCGCTCGCGCAGGTGCAGCCAGTGAGCGGGCGTCATGTCCTTGCTGTCGATCGAGAACACCGCTTCGCACCGCAACTCGGCCAGGGCGTCGAGCCCCGGCACGGCGGCGACGAGCGCTGCGGGATCGAGCGTGCCGGCGGTGTAGCCGACGGTGTCGGCGGCGCTGGCGGCCTGGCCGGCGATGGTGCCGCCGGTGGTGAGCAGGGTCAGTCGGGGTGCCATGGCGGTCACTGGAAGGGCTTGTCGTTCGGCTCGCGGAACAGCGCGCGCATGCTGTCCGAGAGCGGGAAGTTGAGGTTCAGCTGCTTGGGCGGGATGGGCTGCAGGAACCAGCGGGTGTAGATGCGCTCGGCTTCGCCCGAGGTCATGAGGCGCGAGAGTGTTTCATCGACCAGCTGCTTCATGGCCGGGTCGCCTTTGCGCATCATGCAGCCGTAGGCTTCGAAGGAGCGCGGGCTGCCGGTGACGATCCAGTCGGCCGGGTGCAGCGACTTGGCCATTTCGCCATACAGCAGGGCGTCGTCGAGCATGAACGCATCGGCCCGCGCCGTTTCGAGGGTGAGGAAGCTCTCGCCGTGGTCGCGGGCGGTGATCAGGGTGAGGTCGATCTGGCGTTCTTCCTTCATCTGCCGCAACAGGCGCTCCGAGGTGGTGCCGGCCGTGGTGACGACCCGCTTGCCGTCGAGGTCGCTGAAGTCGGCGATGCCCGAATCGCGCCGGGTGAGCAGGCGGGTGCCAATGACGAAGATGGTGTTGGAGAAGCTCACCATCCGGGCGCGTGCGGTGTTGTGGGTGGTGGAGCCGCACTCGAAGTCGATCTCGCCCTTGGTGATCAGGCGGAAACGGTTGCCCGAGGTGATCGGCACCAGCTCGACCGGCAGGTCGGGCTTGCCGAGGCGCTGGCGGATGGCGTCGACGATCTTCAGCGCGAGGTCGTGCGAATAGCCGACGACCTTGCCGTTTTCGTCCAGGTAGGAGAACGGGACCGACGACAGACGGTGGCCGAGGCGGATGGCGCCGTGCTCGCGGATGGCCGACAGTGTGTCTTCGGCCACCGCGGGTGACTGGGTGGCGGCAGCGAATGAAAAAAATGCGGACAGGATCAACAGGCCCGTACGAATCACGGGGAGCCCTCGCGAACTGGCGAAGCCGGTATTGTGCCCTGACTTGCCGCGGGTGACGACCGCGGTGCGCCGCTGCCGGGGTGCGCAAAGGTCATGAAGTGTTGCGCAGCGGGTGGGTGCGGTCGTCGCGGGCGCGGTCGAGCAGCAGGCGCGCCGCCTCGTCCGGCACGCCCAGGCGCGCCAGGGCGCCGGCGGCCAGCTGCAGGCTCGATTCGAGGGTTTCGGGGATGACGATGTCGGCGCCCGCCTTGCGCAGGGCCAGGGCGTGCTTTTCGTCGCGCGCACGCGCCAGCACATGGATGTCCGGCGCCATGGCGCGCAAGCCATGCACGGCATGGATGGCCGGGGCGGTCTGGTCCATGGTCAGGATCACCGCGCCGGCCTGGTCCAGATGCAGCCGGCGCAGCATCTCCGGGTTGCTCGCGTCGCCGAACACCACCGGCAGGCCCCGCGCCCGGTATCGGGCAACGATGGTCGGGTTGCTCTCGATCGCACAGTAGGCCACGCCGAGGTCTGACAGCAGTTCGCCGACCAGGCGGCCGACGCGGCCGTAGCCGGCGAGGATGACATGATTGCGCATCGCGGCGACATCGCCGACCTGCGTGGCGTCGGCCTGCTGGCCGGTGCGCCGGTCGATGGCGTTGCCGATGCTCTGGCCGACGCGGGCGATCAGCGGCGTGGCCAGCATGCTCAGGCCGACCACCAGCAGCATGAACTGGGCGACATCGCGCGGCAGCAGCTGGTAGGTCAGCGCCATGCCGATCACGATGAAGGCGAACTCGCCGCCCGCGCCCAGCAGCAGTCCGCCCTCGATGGCCCGGCCTGTCGACAGGCCAAAGCCCCGGAACAGCCCGGCGATGACCGCCCCCTTGATCAACACCAGGCCGATTACCGACAAGGGCAGCAACAGGGGCCGGTTGATCAGTTCGGTCAGGTCGATCCCCATGCCCACGGACATGAAGAACAGGCCCATCAGCAAGCCCTTGAAGGGCTCGATGGTGACCTCCACCGCGTGGCGGAACTCCGTCTCGGCGATGATCAGCCCGGCCAGCAGTGCGCCCATCGCCATCGACAGTCCGGCCGCCCAGGTCAGCGCCGCCACGCCGAGCGACACCAGCAGCGTCAATGCCATGAAGGTGTCCGACTGCTGGTTGGCCGCCAGATGGTGAAACACCGGCTGCACCAGACGCCGGCCGATCAGGTAGATGGCACCGATGGTGACCACGCCCTTCATGGCGGCCTGGCCCATTTGCAGCGCAAAGCTGCCGTCGCCATGCTGTCCGAGGAGTCCGACCAGCACCAGCAGCGGCACCACGGCCAGATCCTGGAACAGCAGCAGCGAAAAGCTCGCCTGCCCTAGCGGCGTGCCCAGCTCGCGGCGCAGGGTCAGCAACTGCATGACCACCGCGGTGGACGAAAACGCCAGCACCAGCCCGAGGATCACCGAGGCCTCGACCGGGTTGCCGAACACATAGGCCAGCCCGCCAATGGCGACCGCCGACAAGCCCACCTGAAGCGTACCGACACCGAACACCCAGCGCCGCAGCGCCCACAGGCGATCGACCGACATCTCGAGGCCGATCATGAACATCAGGAAGATCACGCCCAACTCGGCAAACACCGCCACGTCCTCGACGCGGGCAAAGGTCACCGTCGCCAGCCACGGCCAGTGCTCCACCAGCCGGCCCAGCCCGTAGGGCCCCACTAGGGTGCCGACCGCCAGGAAGCCCAGCACCGGATTGATGCTGCGCCGCTGCAGCAGCGGAATGAGCACGCCGGACAGGCACAGGAAAAGAATCAGCTCGCGAAGATGCGGCAAGCCTTCATGGGCGGACATGGGTGGGGAAGCTCCAGGGCAAAAGCCCCGCCAGTTTAACGGAATTCGGCCCCACCGCCGTGTGCCAGACCGGTTGCCAGCGGCCTCGATCAGCCTGTTTCCAACAGATGTCACGGTGCCATGCGGAGGGGGCGCTCTATACTCGCCGGATGACTCATCCTGCCGATTCCACCCCGGAGGGCTCCATGCCAATCGCTTCTCGCGCGACGCGCTTGCGCCAAGGCCTGGCCGTCGTCGCCTTCGCCGTGTCCTTGCCGGTGCTGGCCGATGCCGGCAAGGCCGCGGCCTATTACGAAGACGGTCTGGCCCGCTTTGAAAAAGGCGATACCGCCGGCGCCGTCATTCAGCTCAAGAATGCCATCCAGCAGAACCAGAAAATGCTCTCGGCGCATGTGCTGCTCGGTCGGGCGCTGCTCGCGCAGACCGAACTGCCGGCGGCCGAGGCGGCCTTTGCCGAGGCGCTCAAGCTCGGCGTCAGCCCCACCGAGATCGCCGTGCCGCGGGGCCAGTTGCTGATGGCGCTCGGGCGCACCAAGGATCTGCTGCGCGAGATCCAGCCCGACGGGTTGCGCGGGGCCGCGCTCGTCGAGGTGCTGACGCTGCGGGCGACGGCGCACGCCGACGAAGGCGACTTCAAGGCGGCAGCGCGGACCTACCAGGCTGCGATCGATGCCGACCCGACCTCCGTCCGCCCCTATCTTTCCTGGGTGCCCTTCCTGCTGACCCAGGGCGAGTTCTCCGCGGCCCGGGAGGCGGTGAACCGCGCTGCCACCATGGCGCCGAACGATGCCCAGGTATGGAACCTGAGCGCATCCCTGCGGCACACCCAGGGCAACCTGGACGCCGCGCTGGCGGACTATGACCGGGCGCTCAAGCTCGACCCGGCCCATGTGGACGCCCGGGTGGCGCGTGCGTCGCTGCTCACGGACATCAAGCGGGATGCCGATGCCGCCAAGGATCTGGCCTATCTGGCCGAGCACGCCAAGTCGGAGCCGCGGTCGGCCTATCTGCGTGCGGTGCTCGCTGGTCGCAAGGGGGATGCCGCCGCAGTGCAAAGCGCGTTGTCCGAGGTGGCCCGGCTCGTTGACACCCTGCCGCCGGAGTATGTGAACGCGCGCGAGCAGTTGCTGATGCTCGGTGCGCTTGCGCACCACGGCCTCAACGCCAGGGAGAAGGCAAAAGGTTTCCTCGACGGGCTGATCTCCCGCTACCCCCGAAATCTCGGCGCACGCAGGCTGCTGGCCAGCATCTATATTGACGAGGGAGACAGCGCACGCACCCTGACCACCATCGAGCCGGTGCTGCGAGTCCGGCCGGACGATCCCCAGGCCTTGTTGCTCATGGGGCGCGCCCATCTGGCCAGCAAACGCTATCTGCGCGCCACGCATTATCTGGAGCGCGCGGCCGAGGCCATGCAGGGCGATGCGCAAGTGCAGGCCGCGCTCGGCTACAGCCTGCTCGGCGGCGGGCAGCCCGAGGCCGGCATTGCCAGCCTCGAAAAGGCCTTTGCCGCCAATCCGCGCGACGGCGCGGTGGGCATGGTGCTGACCTCGCTGTACATGCGCCGGGGCGATATCGATAAAGCGCTGGCGGTCGCGCAGGCGCTGGTCAAGGGGCGTGAGGACAACCTGTCGGCTCTGAATCTGCTCGGTGCCATTCGGGCCGCCTCCGGCGATGTGGCCGGCGCGCGCCAGGCCTACGAACAGGTGTTGCAGCGCGACCCCGACTTCGTGCCCTCACTCCTCAACCTGGCGCGCGTGGATGCGGAAGAGGGCAAGCCCGAGGCTGCCCGGCAACGCCTGATGCGGTTGTTCGAGAAGCGCAAGGATGATGCGCGGGTGATGTACGAACTGGGCTTGCTGGCGCAGCGCCAAGGCAACATGGTTGAAGGGATCGACTGGTTGCGCAAGGCGGCGGCCAAGCAGCCCGACGATCCGCGCGCGGCGTTGTCGCTGGTCGAGCTGCTGGCAGCCACCCGCCAGCCGTCGGCCGCGCTCAATGCCGCCAAAGAGGTCGGGCTGCGCCACCCGGGGAATCTGCAGGTCCAGTCGGTGCTCGGCCAGGCGTATCTGGCCGCCGGTGACGCCACGGCGGCCCGGCAGACCTTTCGCGACATGACCCGCCTGGCGGAATTCGACCCCGACGCGCAGGTTCGAATCGGCCAGCTCCAGTTGGGGGCGGGCTATCCAGATGACGCGGAGTACAACATCCAGAAGGCGCTGACGGCGGTCAAGGCCTACCCGCCCGCGCTGTCGCTCGCGGTGGATGTGGCGCTGGCCCGGGGCGATCTTGCCGCGGCGCGCACGGCGCTGGCCGAGCTGCAACGCGTACAGCCCGACGGCAGCGCGGCGGCCAGCCACGAGGCCGCCATCGCACTGGCCGCGGGGGATACGTCGCGGGCGGTCGACGCGTCGCGTCGCGTCTATCAGCGCTGGCCGGGTCCGCAGGCCGCGCTGGCGCTGGCGCGCGCCCAGTTTGCCGGCCGGAATGTGGACGGTGCGATCGAGGCGCTGCAAGTTGAACTCAAGCGGACGCCGTCGACGAATGTTCGCCGCGCATTGGCCGAATTGCTGATGCAGCGCGGGCGGTGGGCCGATGCACGGCAGCACTATGAGGTGCTGCTGGCAAGCAATGCCGCGAACATCGACCTGCTCAACAACTACGCGCTGGTACTGCTGGAGCTTGGCGATGCGTCGGCCGCCGGCGTGGCAGAAAAGGCCCGCGCCCTGGCGCCGCAGGACCCGCTGGTGACCGACACGCTGGGATGGATCAAGCTGCGTCATGGCGATGTCGACAGTGCCCTCGGATTGCTGCGTGATGCCCGGCTACGGGCCCCCCGGAACCCCGAAATTCGATATCACCTGGCCGAAGCACTGGCGCGCAGCGGGCGGGACGCCGAGGCCATCAAGGAGCTGGACGCCGTGCTGGCGGACGGCGAAGTGTTCGCCGGTGTCGACGCGGCGCGTCGGCTGCGCCAACAACTCGGCAAGTAGTGCTGCGAGTGTCGAAAAATCTGACGCTTTTTTGTCGGTGGCCAAGAGCGAAGGTGTATCGCCATGTTTTGTAAGAATATTTTTTACTGGCACATCGTTTGCTTTGTTGAAACCGACTCAGGAATATGCCGGGAGAAGCTCATGAAAAAGTCAATCTGGATGCACGCGCTGATGGCGGCGGGCTTGCTGGCTTCGGTGCCGGCCATGGCCGCAACGGCCTGGACCTTTACCGGGGGCAGCAACAGCGGCAGCAGCTACGGTAACGTCCGTACCTACAGCAGCGGCGGTGTCCAAGTTCAGGCAACGGCCTGGGCGAATACGGGCGGTTCATCCAACACCCTGATCGAGAACGCCTATCTGGGCTCTTACAGCGGTGGTCTGGGGGTGGGTAACCGTGACGCCGGCAACGGCGACCCCGGTGAAGGCACCAACCCCGAGCACGCCATCGACAACGACGATCGTTACGATTCCGTGTTGCTGTCCTTCAGCCAGGCGGTGAATCTGACCGCGGTTCAGAACGGCTGGTACAGCAATGATTCGGACCTGTCCGTACTGGCCTACCTCGGCGCCGGTACGCCGACCATCGCCGGTGGCACCTATGCCGACATGGTGTCGGGTGGCTGGGTCAATATCGCCAGTCTGTCGAATCCGGGCACCAGCCTGGCCTCGACGGGATCGTCAGTGTATTCGTCCTACTGGCTGATTGGCGCCTTTAATCCGACCTTCGACAGCGGCAATGCCGGCTGGGCGAACGGCAAGGACTACGCCAAACTGTATGCCGTCAAGGGCAACATCTGCACCGCACCGGGAGGCGCCAGTGGTGGCAAGTGCGGTGGCACGCCGGGCACCGGCATCCCCGAACCGGGTTCTTTGGCACTGGCCGGCCTTGGCCTGCTCGGTGTCATCGGACTGCGTCGCCGTCGCAAGTAAGCCGGCGATTCAACTCCGTCCTTTGAACGGCGCCTTCGGGCGCCGTCTTTGTTTTCGGTGGGCGGATTGCGGCTGTGTTCGACGGCGGGTGCGACGGAGGGGCGCCAAGCGCGGCCGCGCACTTGCCAATTCGCCGCCCGGCACGCTGCCGGAGGGGCAGGCCGTAGGGTGGTCAGCTTCGCTGCCCACCAAACCCGTTTTGTCGAGTCACACGATGGTGGGCAGCGAAGCTGACCACCCTACCAAGTCGCGCCTCAACCTGCTTGAGGCCAGCGGAGAAATGCTGGGTTATGTCGCGCTATCCGGCGCGTTGGCTTCCTGCTGTTGCAGCCGCCACATCTGCGCGTAGGCGCCATTGGCGGCCAGCAGGGTCTGATGCCGGCCACGCTCGATGATGTGGCCCTGGTCGAGGACCAGAATCTCGTCGGCGTGGGCGATGGTCGACAGGCGGTGGGCGATGATCAGCGCGGTGCGGCCGCGGGCGGCCAGGTCGATCTGGGCCTGGATGGCCTTCTCGGTGCGCGAGTCGAGCGCCGAGGTGGCCTCGTCGAAGATCAGGATCGCCGGGTCCTTGAGCAGGGCGCGGGCGATGGCCACGCGCTGTTTCTCGCCGCCGGAGAGCTTGAGGCCGCGCTCGCCGACGCGCGCCTCGTAGCCGTCGGGCAGGCGGCTGATGAAGTCGGTGAGTTGGGCCGCGGCGGCGGCCTTGTCGATCAGGCCGTCGGCGGCCTCGGGGCGGCCGTACTGGATGTTGTAGCGCAGGGTGTCGTTGAACAGCACGGTGTCCTGCGGCACGATGCCGATCGCCTCGCGCAGGCTGTCCTGCTGCAGGTCGCGGATGTCGATGCCATTGACCGTGATGCGCCCGCCGGTCACGTCGTAGAAGCGGAACAGCAGGCGGGCGAGGGTCGACTTGCCCGAGCCGGAGTGGCCGACCACGGCCACCGTCTTGCCGGCCGGAATCTCGAAGTCGACGTCGAAGAGGATCGGTCGGGCCGGATCGTAGGCGAAGCTCACATGCTCGAAGCGCACCGTGGCGTTGTCGGTCGCGAGGCTGCCGGCATCGGGCTTGTCGGCGATCTCGCGCGGCTGCCCGAGCAGGCCGAACATGCGCTCGATATCGGTCAGCGCCTGGCGGATCTCGCGGTAGATCACGCCGAGGAAATTGAGCGGGATGTAGAGCTGCAGCATGTAGGCATTGACCAGCACGATGTCGCCGAGCGTCATGGTGCCTTCGACCACGCGGGCCGAGGCCAGCCACAGCATGGTGGTGACGGCGACGGCAATGATCGCTGCCTGGCCGATGTTCAGCCCGGACAGCGACAGCTGGTTCTTGATCTGCGCGTCGGCCCACTGGTGCAGCTGCTCGTCGTAGCGGCGCGCCTCGAATTCCTCGTTGTTGAAGTACTTGACGGTCTCGAAGTTGAGCAGGCTGTCGATGGCGCGCGCGTTGGCCGCCGAGTCGAGTTCATTCGCCTTGCGCCGCAGGGCCGTGCGCCAGTTGGTGATCTTGACTGTAAACACGATGTACAGCGTGAGCGCGATGGCGGTGATGACCGAGAAGATCGCGTCGTAGTTCACATAGAGGATGCCGATCACCAGCCCCACCTCGACCAGCGTCGGCAGGATGCTGTACAGCGTGTAGCTGATCAGCGAGCCGATCGAGCGGGTGCCGCGCTCGATGTCGCGGGTCAGCCCGCCGGTCTGACGCTCGAGGTGGAAGCGCAGCGACAGCGCATGCAGGTGGCGGAACACCTGCAGCGAGATGTTGCGTACCGCCTGCTGGGTGACGCGGGCGAAGATCAGCTCGCGCAGTTCGGTCAGCATCGAGGTGGAAAAACGCAGCACCCCGTAGGCCACCACCAGCGCCGCCGGCACCACGATGATGGCCTGCTGCGGCGTGATCGTCATGGCGTCGACCATGTGCTTGAAGACGATCGGCACGCCCACGTTGGCCACCTTGGCGCCGAGCAGGCAGGCCAGCGCGAAGAACACCCGCCCCTTGTAGCTCCACAGGTAGGGGATCAGCGTCTTGATGGTCTTCAGGTCATGGCGCTCGCCGGTGGCCGGCGCCGGCAACGCGCCCGAGGGGTGTCGTCGCATGCGGCTCAGCCTTGCGTGTCGTCGAGCACCAGGCGCAGCGCCAGGCCGAGGAAGATCACGCCGGCGATGCGGTCAAGCCAGGGCGCCACGCCGGGGCGGCGCTTGAGCAGGCGGCCGATGCTGCCGGCCAGGTAGGCCACGGTGCCGAAGACCACCACCGTCTGCGCCATGAACACCAGGCCGAGCACCAGCATCTGCAGCGTGGTGCTGCCCGCCTCGGCATGGACGAACTGCGGCATGAAGGCCAGGAAGAACAGCCCGACTTTCGGGTTGATGGCATTGGCGATGAAACCGCGGCCGACATCCTTGCGCCACGGGCGGGGCGCTGCCGCCTGCGCATCGACGGCCAGCTGGCCACCGCTGCGCAGCGCCTGCACGCCCAGCCAGGCCAGGTAGGCCGCGCCCGCCAGCTTGAGGGCGGTGAACGCCGCCGGCGAGGCGGCCAGCACCGCGCTGACGCCCAGCGTGGCCCACAGCACATGCGTAAAACAGCCCAGCGCACAGCCTACCGCGATGCCGAAGCCGGCCATGCGTCCGCGGGCGAGGCTCTGGCCGAGCACCATCAGGTTGTCGGGGCCGGGGGCGAAGGTGATGATCAGGGCAATGCCGAGGAAGGCAATCAGGGTGTCGGGGCTGGGCATGGTGCGGGGCTCGTGGTGGCCATGGATGGGCCAGTGTACCGGGCAGGCGGGCCGGCGTCATGCATGCTACCGTGCCATCGGGCGCAGCAACGGGAGCCGGACAGGTGGGACATCGGACAGAGACTTTCGAATGGGCCCTGGTGGCCGTGGTGGTGCTGGCGCTGACGGCGTCGGGCATCGCGCCGCACGACCGCCTGACCTGGTGGATGGAGGTGCTGCCGGTGCTGATCGCGCTGCCGATCCTGCTGGCGACGCATCGCCGCTTTCCGCTCACCCGCCTGGTGCTGGCGCTGATCGCCGGCCACGCGCTGATCCTGATCCTCGGCGCGGCCTACACCTATGCCCGCGTGCCGCTCGGTTTCTGGCTGCAGGAGGTGTTCGACCTGGCGCGCAATCCCTACGACCGCATCGGCCATTTCGTGCAGGGCTTCGTGCCGGCCCTGGTGGCGCGCGAGCTGCTGATCCGGTTGCAGGTGCTGCGCCGGCCGCGCTGGCTGTTTTTCCTGGTGTGTTGCATCTGCCTGGCCATCTCGGCCACCTACGAGCTGATTGAATGGCTGGCCGCGGTGGTCATGGGTGGGGAGGCAGAGGATTTTCTGGGCACCCAGGGCGACCCCTGGGATACCCAGTCCGACATGGCGCTGGCCTTGCTGGGTGCCGCACTGGCCCAACTGGGGCTGGCCCGCTGGCACGACCGCTGTCTCAGGCGCCTGCCGTCGGCGGGTGTTCGCGCAGCGGCAGGCGGATAAGCATGTCCAGGCCGCCGCCCGCGCGCTGCCGGGCGGTGATCTGGCCGCCGTGGGCGGCGAGGGCGCGACGGGCGATGGCCAGGCCGAGGCCGAAGCCCGGCGCGTTGCCATCGGTGCCGCAGCGGTGGAAGGGTTCGAAGATGGCGTCGAGGTCCTCGGCCGGCACGCCCGGCCCGCGGTCGGCCACGCGCAGTTCGAGGGCGTCGGCCGTGTGGGTGAGGTGGACCTCGACCTCGGTGCCGGCGGCGGTGTATTTCACCGCGTTGCGAATCACGTTCTCGAAGGCGCGATGGATCAGTTCCGACTGGCCCCAGGTCCAGCATTCGCCCTCGCCGCTGAAGGCCAGCTGCCGTCCCTGTGCCTCGGCCTCGAAGCGTGCATCGTCGGCGATGCCGGCGATCAGCTCGACCAGTTCGAGGCGCTCGGATCGCCCGGCCGCGCCGGCTTCGAGGCGCGACAGGGTCAGCAACTCGCCCACCAGTGTGTCGAGCCGGGCAGATTCGCGCTCGATGCGTTCGAGCATCACCTCGTGTTGTTCGGGGTTCTGGCGCCCCAGGCCGATTGCGGCCTGCATGCGCGCCAGGGGGGAGCGCAGTTCATGTGACACGTCATGCAGCAGGCGGCGCTGGGCGCCGATCTGGGCCTGCAGGCGGGCGGCCATGTGGTCGAAGTCGTGGCCGAGGTCGGCGATCTCGTCGCGCCGCCCGCCCATCAGCGGTGCCACCCGCGTATCCAGGGCGCCGCCGGCGGTGGCGTCGAAGGCGCGCTTGAGCAGGCGGATGGGCTTGGCCACATACCAGGCCAGCAAGGCACTGAAAATCAGGCTGGCCAGCACGATGGTGGAGATGGGCACCCACAGCGGTGGTGGCTTGCGCTTGCCGCCGAAACCGTGGGTGGGCGGTGGGGGCAGGGCGCTGAGCGTAAAGGCGGTGCCGTCGCCTGAGCGAACCTGCCGGCTGTGTTCGACGGGGGTCGGCGGCAGCGGGCGGTCGAGCAGCTCGCGGCCATCGGGGCCGACCACCAGCACGGCCGGCCCGCCGCGGTGCGGGCGGCGCATCAGGAACTGGCGCGCGGCAGGTTCGCCACCGTGGAGCAGCACCGACTCGACGGTGTCGAGTGCGATGTTCGCCCGGTAGGCGGCGACTTCGCTGCGCGCGTCCGCCTCGTCGGCGCTGCGGTAGAGCCAGACCGCGGTGCCGACGGTGACGACCGACAGCACCAGCGTCAGCCACAGTGCGACAAAGGATTTCCAGAACAGCCGTCCCATCGCGTCACTCCCGCACGAACTGGTAGCCCTGGCCGCGCACGGTCTGGATCCATGAGCGGCCGTCGTCGCGCGGCGCCAGCTTGTGGCGCAGGCTGCTGACGTGGACATCCACGCTGCGGTCGAAGCGCGCCAGTGGGCGGCCGAGCGCTTTCTCCGACAGGGTGTTCTTGCTCACCACCTGGCCGGCGGCGCTGACCAGCACCTCCAGCAGGGTGAATTCGGTGCTCGTCAGCACCAGCGGCTCGCCGGCCCACTGCGCCTCGCGGCGGGCGGGCCACATCCGCAAGGGGCCGACCGACAGCTCGTCGCTGCGGGCGGCCGGGGTCTCCGGCGTATCGGTCCGGCGCAGGATGGCGCGCAGGCGGGCGACCAGTTCGCGCGGGCTGCACGGTTTGGGGACGTAGTCGTCGGCCCCCAGCTCCAGGCCGACGATACGGTCCACATCGTCGCCGCGGGCGGTGAGCATCAGCACCGGTATGCGACTCTCCTGGCGAATGCGGCGCAGCGCGTCCACACCATTGAGGCGCGGCATCATGACATCGAGCACCGCGATGGCGTACTGGCCGGTCAAGGCTTCGGCCACGCCGGCTTCGCCGTCGCTCACGGTGGTCGCCTCGAAGCCCTCCTGTCCGAGGTACTCCTTGAGCATGGTGGAAAGTTCGAGGTCGTCATCGACCAGCAGCACGCGTGTCATTGCGCCTCCGCGGGGCAGGGTTTCATGGTCGCCATGATACGGCGGTGCGTGCGCTCGGCGGCGGCCTTTACCGTGCTTTACCTGTCTTTACCCCGGCCTGACCGTGCTTTACGGACCGCGGCGCGACACTGCAGTCGTCGGTGGCGGGCAATGTGCCCCACCGGATCCCGGACGACACAAGGAGATGATGATGAAAACTCGCACCAAGATTCTGAGCGCTTTTCTGGTGGCCAGCAGCCTGGCCCTCGCCGTCCCGCTGACGGCGCAGGCCGAGCGGGGTATGGGCGGCTGCGGTGGCCCGGTGGCCATGCACAAGGGCGGCGGCATGGAGGGGCCGGGCCGTGACGGCATGATGCGCCAATTGCGCGGGCTCGATCTCAGCGAAGCGCAGCGTGACCAGATCTTTGAACTCAAGCATGCCCAGATGCCGAAGATGCGCGAACAGATGAAAGTCGTGCGCGGCCTGCGCGACCAGTTGCGCGATGCCGCAACGGCTGACGCCTACGACGCCGCCAAGGTCAAGGCGCTGACCGAGCAGCAGGCCGACGCGATGGCCAGCATGATGCAGATGCGCCTGGCGCACGAACACGCGGTCTTCCAGGTGTTGACGCCCGAGCAGCGCGAAACACTGAGCAAGCGCCGGGATGCGCGCAGCGACATGCGCAAGGGCGAGGGGCGCGGCATGATGCGCGGGGGGCCGGACGCGGACGTCTGAGTTCGATCCGGACGACGGGAAACCACGGGGCGCGCAGGCGCCCCTTTTTGCGTCCACCCGTCGCCGGGGCCGGCGCCTGGCGGCTGGAATATTGCGCTGCATCAACGACTTGTGCTGCACCGCTCATTGCTATTTGCGGAGGGGGAACCTAGAAAACAGTTGACATCGTTTTAGCAGAACGTATGATTCAAACGAACGTTTGAACAGGATTGCGTCCTTGCGATAGCGATGATCTGCCCCATGACACAACAAGAACGAAGGAGCGTGATCCCCATGAGCGAGGCAACGGCAAAGCAGGGTCCGGATACCCGGGCGCGCATTCTGGATGCGGCGGAGGTGCTCTTCATGACGCATGGCTTCGAGGCCACCTCGATGCGCATGATCACCGGCCAGGCGGGTGTCAATCTGGCGGCGGTGAACTACCACTTCGGCAGCAAGGATGCGCTGATTCAGGAGGTGTTTCGCCGCCGGCTGACGGAATTGAACCGTGACCGCCTGGCGGCCCTGGAGGCGGAAGAGGCCGTTGCGGGCGGTGCGCCGCTCAAGCCGAGCAAGATCGTGGCCGCCTTCTTCGGCGTGTCGCTGAAGATGACGGCGGACACGACGCATGGGGGGGCGACCTTCATGCGTTTGCTGGGCCGGACCTACACCGAGCCGAACGAGTTCGTGCGCCAGTTTCTGGCCGAGGAGTATGCCGAGGTAGTGCAGCGCTTCATGGATGCGCTGTACCGGGCGCTGCCCGACGTGCCGCGCGAGGAAATCCTGTGGCGCTTCCATTTCATGATGGGCGCCATGTCCTACGCGATCGCGGGAACCGATGCGCTCAAGTTGTTTGCCGGGGACTTCGATGACGAAGACCCCACGCGGTTGATGCCGCGACTGATGTCCTTCCTGCTCGGGGGCCTGCGGGCCCCGCTGCCGGAAGAAGTGATCGAGTCACGAACGATCCGCCGCGACGCGGCGTGATGGCCCGGGTGTGAGCGCGCAGCAGAACGCGACGCACCCCACGAGGAGACGTAGCACATGATCTGGTTTTTTCTGTCCCTCCCTCCCTTGGCAGGTGCGCTCGCCTACGGGCGAGCGCCATTTTTTGCCTGGTTTGTGGCAGGGCTGATCTGGTTGTCCGGGCTGGCCTGGGTCGGTGGCTGGCCGGTTGGCGCGGCGCTGCTGATGCTGGTGCTCTATGTGGCGATCATGGGGGTGTTCCTCGTCCCGTCGCTGCGCAAGTCGTGGATCAGCGGGCCGATTCTCAGCGCCTTCCGCAAGGCGCTGCCCTCGATGTCGCAGACCGAGAAGGACGCGCTCGAGGCCGGGTCCGTGTGGTGGGAAGGTGAGCTGTTTGCCGGCGCGCCGGACTGGCGCAAGCTGCAGGCCTATCCGTGGCCCAAGCTCTCCGGCGAGGAGCAGCAGTTTCTCGATGTGCAGACCACCGAACTGTGCCGCCTGACCGATGAGTGGGAAAGCACCCAGAAGCAGGATCTGCCGCAGGGGGTGTGGGACTACATCAAGACCGAGGGCTTCCTGGGCATGATCATCCCCAAGGAATACGGCGGCAAGGGCTTCTCGGCCTACGCTCACTCGCAGGTGGTGACCAAGCTGTCCACCCGCTCGTCGGCCGCTGCGGTGACGGTGATGGTGCCCAACTCGCTCGGCCCGGCCGAACTGCTGCTGCACTACGGCACGCCGGAGCAGAAAAACCACTACCTGCCGCGCCTAGCCAAGGGGCAGGAGATCCCCGCCTTCGCGCTGACCAGCCCGTGGGCCGGTTCCGACGCGGCCTCGATTCCCGATGCCGGCGTGGTCTGCAAGGGCATGTGGCAGGGCGAGGAAGTGCTCGGTGTGCGCGTGTCCTTCGACAAGCGCTACATCACGCTGGCCCCGGTGTGCACCGTGTTCGGCCTGGCCTTCCGCATGTTCGACCCGGACCATCTGCTCGGCGAGACCGAAGACGTCGGCATCACCTGCGCGCTGGTGCCGTGGAACCACCCGGGCGTGGATATCGGCCGCCGCCACTTCCCGCTCAACGCGGTGTGGATGAACGGCCCGATCCGCGGCCAGGACGTGTTCATGCCGCTGGACTTCATCATCGGCGGCCCGAAGATGGCTGGCCAGGGCTGGCGCATGCTGATGGAGTGCCTCGCCGCCGGGCGCTCGATCTCGCTGCCAGGCTCCAACACCGGCATGCAGAAGCTCACCGCGCGCGCCGTCGGCGCCTATGCCCGTGTGCGCTACCAGTTCAAGACCGCCATCGGCCGTTTCGAGGGCGTGGAAGAGGCGCTGACCCGAATCGGCGCCAACACCTACCTGTCCGATGCTGCGCGGGCGCTCACTGCCAGCGCGATCGACTTGGGCGAGAAGCCCTCGGTGGTGTCGGCGATCGTCAAATACCATGTCACCGAGCGCGCCCGCCAGACGGTGAATGACGGCATGGACGTGATCGGCGGCAAGGGCATCTGCCTCGGTCCGCAGAACTTCCTCGGCCGTGCCTACCAGCAGATTCCGGTCGGCATCACGGTGGAAGGCGCGAACATCCTGACGCGCAGCCTGATCCTCTTCGGCCAGGGCGCGATCCGCTGCCATCCGTATGTGCTCAAGGAAATGCACGCGGCGCAGGCCAACGACCTGGAGACCTTCGACAAGGCCTTCTGGGGCCACATCGGCTACACCGTCAGCAACATCGCGCGGGCGCTGGTGATGGGCCTGACCGGCTCGCACTTCGTCAAGGTGCCCGACAACGTCGCGCCGGAAACCCGCCGTTACTACCAGCAATTGACGCGCTATTCGGCCGCCTTTGCCTTCCTGTCCGACATCTCGATGGGCACCATGGGCGGCGCGCTCAAGCGCAAGGAGAAGCTGTCGGCGCGCCTGGGCGACATCCTGTCGCTGATGTACCTGGTCTCCGCCACGCTCAAGCGCTACGAGGCCGAAGGCCGTCAGGCCGAGGATGCGCCGCTGATGCACTGGGCGGTGTGGGACGCGATGTTCAAGATCCAGAACGCCTTCGAGGGCGTGATCGCCAACTTCCCCAACAAGCTCTTCGCGGCCTTCCTGCGCCGGGTGGTGGTGTTCCCGATCGGCCGCCCCTACGTGGTGCCGTCCGACAAGCTCGGCCATGACGTGGCCAAGCTGCTGATCGAGCCGTCGGCCACGCGCGACCGGCTGGTGGCCGACTCCTACGTGGGTACCGACCTCGAAGACCCGGTCGCCGCGCTCGAAGCCGCGCTGCTGGCCACGGTCGAGGCCGAGCCGATCGAGCAAAAGGTGCGCCGTGCGATCAAGTCGGGGCAGTTCGCGCCCGGCCTGCTCATCGGCGGCGGTGTCGATGCGCTCTACACCAAGGCGCTAGAGGCGCGGGTCATTACCGATGTCGAATACGCCACCATCCGCCGCCGCGGCGAGCTGCGCGACAAGGTGATCCGCGTCGATGACTTCGAATACGACTTCGGCCTGCGCGAGGCGCTCGAAGACGTCACCCCTGAAGACCAGAACGCACGCCGCAAGGCCGCGTGAGGGCCCCCGCCATGAACCAGCCGGTGTACATCATCGACGGGGCGCGCACGCCCTTTCTCAAGTCGCGCAACACGCCGGGGCCCTTCGCGGCCTCCGACCTGGCCACCGCAGCCGGCACGGCGCTGCTGTCGCGCCAGCGCTTTGCGCCCGAGCAACTCGACGAGGTGATCCTCGGCTGCGCCAGCCCCTCGCCGGACGAGGTGAACATCGGCCGCGTGGTGGCGCTGCGCATGGGCTGCGGGCTCAAGGTGCCGGGCTGGACGGTGATGCGCAACTGCGCCAGCGGCATGCAGGCGCTCGATTCGGCCTTCATCAACATCCAGGCCGGCCGCTCCGAACTGGTGCTGGCCGGCGGCACCGACGCGCTGTCGCGCGCGCCGCTGCTGTTCTCCGACGCCATGGTGCGCTGGCTGTCCGGCTGGTATGCGACCAAGACCGTCGGCCAGAAGGTGGCCGCACTGCGCCAGTTCAAGCTCGGCTATCTGGCCCCGGTGATCGGCATCATGAAAGGCCTGACCGACCCGATCGTCGGCCAGCTGATGGGCCAGACGGCCGAAAACCTGGCCTGGAAGTTCGGCATCACCCGCGAAGAGATGGACGAATTCGCCGCCCGCAGCCACCAGCGGGTGATCGCCGCCCAGGCGGCCGGCCACTTTGACGAGATCGTCCCGCTGATCGATCGCACCGGCAAGGTCTACGCGCAGGACGACGGCATGCGTGCCGACTCCACCGCCGCCAACCTGGCCAAGCTGCGGCCCTTCTTCGACAAGCGCTACGGCAAGGTCACGGCCGGCAACAGCTCGCAGATCACCGACGGCGCGGCGTGGCTGATCCTCGCCTCCGAAGCGGCGGTCGAAAAACACGGCCTCGAGCCCATCGGCAAGATCGTCGACAGCCAGTGGGCGGGCCTGGCGCCCGACCAGATGGGGCTCGGCCCGGTGCATGCCGCCACGCCGATCCTGCAGCGCCACGGCCTCGGGCTGAATGACCTCGACGCCTGGGAAATCAACGAAGCCTTCGCCGCCCAGGTGATCGCCTGCCTGCGCGCCTGGAACGACGAAGACTACTGCCGCAATGAACTCGGCCTCGATGGCGCGCTGGGCGCGCTCGAAGAGGGCCGTCTGAATGTCGATGGCGGCGCCGTCGCGCAAGGCCATCCGGTCGGCGCCAGCGGCGCGCGCATCGTCTTGCACCTCCTCAACGTGCTTCGCCGCAACGGCGGCAAGCGCGGGGTCGCCAGCATCTGCATCGGCGGCGGGCAGGGTGGTGCGATGTTGGTTGAAGCCCTGTGAGGGCAACCGGTTACGGTCGGGCGCGGGAGGCGGCAATGCCCCCCTGCATATTGCCAAGCCCCGCGTCCGCCGTAGCCTTCGGGCCCGTCCCGACCGCCATGGAATGTGCGGAGATGTTGATGAAGCAGGTGCGTCGATGAAGATCGGGCTGGTGGTCGATGCCGCCTGCGACCTGCCGGGCGCCTTTCTGGCCGATAAGGCCATCCATGTGCTGCCCATCGGTCTGCGCGTGGGTGAGCGGCATCTGGTCGACACCCGCGATCCGGCGGCCACCACGGCCTTCTACCGCGAGCGGCAGGACAAGCGGGCCGAGCTGCATGCCGAGTCGGCCCCGCTGTCGGCTGCCGAGATCGAGGCCTTGTTTCTCGACCGCTGGGTCACCGAGTACGACCACCTGGTGTGCATGACCATCACCAGCGGGCGCAGCGCGATCTACGCCCATGCCACCCAGGCCGCGCTCACGGCCGGTCGCGGCGCGCGCGACCTGCGCCGGGCGGCCGGGCTGAACCTGAGCTGGGGCGCCACGGTGATCAATACGCGCACATTGTTCGCCGGCCAGGGCGTGCTGGCCTACGAGGCTGCACGGCTGCGCGATGCGGCCACGCCGCTCGAGGCGATGAGCGCCCGCCTGACGCATGTGGCCGACACGCTGCACGCCTTCATGGTGGCCGACGATCTGTACTACATCATGCGGCGGGCGGCCAAGAAGGGCGACCACAGCGTGAACTGGGCGGCCTACGCGGTCGGCTCGATGCTCAACGTCAAGCCGGTGCTGCATGCCCACCGCGACGACACCGGCCCCATCGACAAGGTGCGCGGCTTTGAGAGTGGCGTTAAATCCCTGTTTGCGCGGGCCGCGCGGCAGATCGGGCAAGGGCTGGATGTGCCCTGCATCTGCGTCAGCTACGGCGGACCGGTCGATCGTGTGCAGACGATGCCGGGTTTTGCCGACATGAAACACACCGCCCGGGCGGCGGGGGTCGAGGTGCTGGTGTCGCACATGAGCCAGACCGCCGCCATCAATGTGGGCGCGGGTGCCCTGTGTGTGGCCTTTGCCGCGCATGGACACCCGCTGTGAGCCGACCCGGGGGTACCGGGCACGAACAACGCGAGCGAACGGAATGACATACAAACACTGGCGGTTGCGCCGCGAAGACGACGGGCTGGCGTGGCTGGACTTCGATGCTGCCGACAGCAGCACCAATACCCTGTCGTCCGAGGCGATGAGCGAACTGGCGCGCGTGCTGTCGGCGCTGTCCAGCGCGCCGCCCAAGGCGTTGGTGATCGCCTCGGCCAAGCCGGCCGGTTTCATCGCCGGCGCCAACATCGAAGAGTTCACCCGGATCGACTCCGCCGAGGCGGCGCGCGCGCTGGTCCAGCGCGGTTGGGATCTGATGAACCAGCTCGCCGCAGTGCGTTTCCCGACCCTGGCCCTGATTCGCGGCCACTGCATGGGTGGTGGCCTGGAACTGGCGTTGGCCTGCCGCTATCGCATTGCGGTGGACGAGCCCGGTACCCGGCTGGCCTTGCCTGAGGTGATGCTCGGCATCGTGCCCGGCTGGGGCGGCATGCTGCGCCTGCCCGAACTGGTTGGCCCGGCCGCCGCGCTCGACCTGATGCTCACCGGCAAGGGCCTGGATGCCAGGCGTGCGCACCGGCTCGGCCTGGTCGACGCCTGCGTCGCGCCGCGCGTGATGGACAACGCCGCCCGCGTGCTGGCGCTGTCCGGCCAGCCGGCGCGCCAACTGCCCTTCATGCAGCGCCTGATGAACGGCCCGCTCAAGTCGATCGTCGCCGGCAAGGCGCGCAAGCAAGTGGCCACCAAGGCGCGCCCGGAGCACTATCCGGCGCCCTACGCCATCATCGACATCTGGGCCAACTACGGCGGCAACGCCCTCGATGTGCCGGCCAGCAGCGCCGCCTCGCTCGACGCCATTTTCCGCTCACCGACCGCCAAGAATCTCGTGCGCGTGTTCTTCCTGCAGGAGCGCCTCAAGGGCTTCGGCAAGGACAGCGACTTCGCGCCCAAGCGCGTGCATGTGGTCGGCGCCGGCGTGATGGGCGGCGACATCGCCGCCTGGTGCGCGCTGCGCGGCATGACCGTCACGCTGCAGGACCAGTCCGCCGAGCGCATCGCGCCCGCCGTGGCGCGTGCGGCCAGGCTCTACGACAAGAAATTCCGCAACGACAAGCGCCAGGCGCGCTTCGCCCTCGACCGGCTGATCCCCGATCCGCAAGGCCACGGCGTGGCCCATGCCGACGTGATCATCGAGGCGATTTTTGAGAACCTCGAGGCCAAGCGCACGCTGTTCGCCGACATCGAGCGCCGCGCCAAGCCCGAGGCGGTGCTCGCCACCAACACCTCCAGCCTGCGGCTCGAAGACATCGCCACCGCGCTGGCCGCGCCCGAGCGCCTGGTCGGCATCCACTTCTTCAACCCCGTGGCCATGCTGCCGCTGGTCGAGGTGGTCACCGGCGAGCAGTCCGACGCCGAGGTCGTCAAGCGCGCCGCCACCTTCGTGCGCAAGATCGACAAGCTGCCGCTACCGGTCAAGAGCGCGCCCGGCTTCCTGGTCAATGCCGTGCTCGGCCCCTACATGCTCGAAGCGCTGCGTTGTGTGGATGAGGGCATTGCCCCCGAGACCATCGACGCCGCGCTGGTGGCCTGGGGCATGCCGATCGGGCCTGTGGAACTGGTCGATACCGTCGGCCTCGACATCGCCGTGGCCGCGGGGCAGGCGCTCACCGGCAGTGATGCCGCTGCCGCACCGCGCGGCCTGATGCAGCGGGTCGAGGCGGGCAAGCTGGGCAAGAAGACGGGTGAAGGTTTCTACGTATGGCGCGACGGCAAGGCACAAAAATCCACGGCCGGCAGCGTCCCGTCAGGGTTGGCAGACCGTATCATCGAACCGCTTCTGCAGGCGGCCAAGCGCTGTGTGCAGGCTGGAGTGGTCGCCGACGGCGATCTGGCCGACGCCGGGGTGATCTTCGGCACCGGCTTCGCGCCGTTCTCGGGCGGCCCGATCCAGACCCTGCGCCAGCGCGGCGAGCTGCCGGCAGCCGATGAATCCGTCGCGCCCCTGGTCCCCGAGGGCGTCTGACGCCCCAGGAGAATCCAGAAATGACCCATAACAGCCAAGCCTGCAGCCTGCCGATCGGCCGCGAAAGCGACCTGGCCCTGCGCGTGATGCCCATGCCGGCCGACACCAACCCGAAGGGCGACGTCTTCGGTGGCTGGATCGCCTCGCAGGTGGACATTGCCGGCGCCGTGCCCGCCACCCGTCGTGCCCGCGGCCGGGTGGCTACCATCGCGGTGAATTCCTTCCTGTTCAAGCAGCCGGTGTCGGTGGGCGACATCGTCAGCTTCTACGCCCGCATCGTGGGCGAGGGGAGGACCTCAATCACTATCGAGGTCGAGGTGTATGCCGAACGGCATCCGGAAAACCCGGTAGTGGTCAAGGTCACGGAGGCGACCTTGACGTATGTTTGCCTGGACGCGGAGGGTAAGAAGCGGCCCCTTCCGCCCAGTGACAGTTGAATCATGAGGTCGGCACAGGGGGGTGACGGCCTGTATTGAACGCCCGGTCGTATACGCCGGGGGATAGACCCGCAAGGGCATCATTTAGCGCAGTGAGGAGACTCTTATGAAAATGAAACACATGGCACGCCTGATTCCCCTGGCCCTGCTGGCCCTCGGTAGCGGCCACGCCGCCGCAGCGGGCTTCCAGTTGCTGGAGCAGAACGCCAGCGGGTTGGGCAATGCCTATGCTGGCTCGGCATCGGTGGCTGACAACGCCAGCACGATTTTCTTCAACCCGGCAGGCATGACGCAGCTCAAGGAGCGCGAGGTGTCCGCCGGTCTGAACGCAGTTCGCCCGTCCTTCAAGTTCAAGGATGAAGGGTCGAGCGTTGGTGCGCTGGCGGGGACCGGCACGGGTGACGATGCGGGCTCCTGGGCCTTCATCCCGAACGCCTATTTGTCGTGGGCCCTGAGCAAGGACCTGTACGTCGGTGTCGGCATGAGCGGTCCGTTCGGATTGGTCACCGAGTATGACGAAGCCTGGGTTGGCGCAGCGCAGGCACAGAAATTCGACATCAAGACGGTGAACATCAACCCGTCGATCGCCTACCGCATCAACGACAAGGTATCGGTCGGCTTCGGCCTGAACTGGCAGCGCATGGAGGCGGAATATATCCGCACCGCAGCGGTGGCCAGCGCGGCACTCGCATCAACCAACGTGACGCTGGACGCCTCGGACGATAGCTGGGGCTGGAACATCGGCGCGCTGTTTACGCTGTCGGACACCACCCGCCTGGGCGTGTCCTACCGTTCCAAGGTCAAGCACACCCTGACTGGCGACCTGAAAGTCGATGGGACGCTGGCGGGGGCCAGCGCGGCACTGACGACCGGCAAGGCAGAGGCCGATGTGGAACTGCCCGACACCTTCATCCTCAGCGTGAATCAGCAACTCAACGATCGCTGGGAGATGCTCGGCGACCTGTCCTGGACGGGCTGGAGCAGCATCAAGAAGATCGACATCGTCCGCACGTCGGGCTCACTCTCCGGCCAGACCGTTCAGACGCTGGATGCCGAGTTCCGCGATACCTGGCGGATTGCCCTCGGTGCCAACTACAAGCTGAACGACGCCTGGAAGCTGAAGTTCGGTGTGGCCTACGATCAGACGCCGGTGCGCAATGCGCACTTGCGACTGGTGTCCCTGCCTGACAGCAACCGGACCTGGCTCAGCACCGGCGCACAGTGGAACATGTCGCCGACCTCCAGGCTGGACCTCGGCGTGGCCTACCTGATCGTGCCGGAAACGAAGATCGACAACGATCAGAGCGCCCTCGGTCGTGGCCGTGTGACCGGCACCTACGATTCCAGCGTCTGGATCCTCGGCGCCCAGTACTCCATGGCATTCTGATCCCTCCCGGATCGACGGCGCGGCGAAAGTCGCGCCGTTTTTCTTTTCTGGCGCCGCGCCCATGACCCAAAGCGACGTTACCGACACCAAAACCCGCATCCTCGATGCCGCCGAACACCTGTTCACCGAACACGGTTTCGCCGCCACGTCGATCCGGCGCATCACCGCGGAGGCCGGCGTACCGCTGGCGATGGTGAGCTACCACTTTGGCTCCAAGAAGGGGCTGATCGAGGCGGTGTATGCGCGTGCCCTCGGGCAGCGCGACACGAGCCGGGTCGGCTATCTCGACCGCCTCGAGGCGCAGGCCGGCGGGGCGCCGATTTCGGTCGAAGTGCTGGTCGAGGCGTTCATCACCTCGGCGCTGCGCCTGACCCGCAAGGGCAATATCTCGGGGGCGGTGTTCAAGCAGATGATCGGCCGCGCGTTCTACGAGCCGGGGGCCGGGGTCGAGGACTTCTTTCCGGCGGAATACGCCGAGGCGGTCGAGCGCTACAAGCGCGCCTTCATGCGCGCGCTGCCGGCGCTGGCCGAGGCGGACGTGGTCTGGCGGATGTACTTTTTCGTCGGCATGGTGGCCTATGCCATGGCCGGCAAGGACGTGATGCGCATGACCGAGACCTACGCGCTCGACGAGGCCGGCAATCCGGAGGCGATGCTGCGGCGGATGCTGCCGTTCATCGTGGCGGGGTTCAAGGCGCCATCGGGCGATCCGGCGTTGGCTGGTGCCGGCCGTCTGGCGGATTTGCGCGCCTGAAGCGTCTCGGCGCTTGCCATTTCCATTTTTTTCACTAAAATTCAAACGAACGTTCGATTTATTTTCAGCCCGACCCCGGCGGTCGAACAAGGCGTCATGCAGCACAGGTAGCGAACACGGTTGAAGCGGGCCATAGTGACCGCAGGCCGTACCCATGCAGACGGCCCCCCAAGCGGGGGCTGGAACGCGATGCAGCCGGCCGACGCCGGCCAACGAACTACGGAAGCAACAGGAGGAGCATGTGAGCAAACTGAACATTCGCAAGGTCGCCGTGCTGGGCGCCGGCGTCATGGGCGCGCAGATCGCCGCCCACTGCGCCAACGCCGACGTGCCGGTGGTGCTGTTCGACCTGCCGGCCAAGGACGGCAAGCCCAACGCCATCGTGGACAAGGCGCTCGCCGCGCTCAAGAAGCTGGACCCGGCCCCGCTGGGCAGCAAGGACCGCCTGGCCTACATCCAGGCCGCCAACTACGGCGCCGACCTTGAGCAGCTGCGCGATTGCGACCTCATCATCGAGGCCATCGCCGAAAAGATGGAGTGGAAGCTCGACCTCTACCAGAAGGTTGCGCCCTTCATCCGCGAAGACGCCATCTTCGCTTCCAACACTTCCGGCCTGTCGATCAACGCCCTGTCCGAAGGCATGCCCGCCGGCCTGCGCGGCCGTTTCTGCGGCATCCACTTCTTCAATCCGCCGCGCTACATGGCCCTGGTCGAGCTGATCGCCACCGCCACCTCCGAGCCGGCCATGCTGGACGACCTCGAAACCTGGCTGACCACCCGCCTGGGCAAGAGCATCGTGCGCGCCAAGGACACCCCCAACTTCGTGGCCAACCGCGTGGGCGTGTTCTCCATCCTCGCCGTCATGCATCACACCCAGCAGATGGGCCTGGGTTTTGACGAGGTCGACGCGCTGACCGGCCCGAACATCGGCCGCCCCAAGAGCGCCACCTACCGCACCGCCGACGTGGTCGGCCTCGACACCCTGGCGCATGTCATCGGCACCATGGATGCCACCCTGCCGAACGACCCCTGGCATGGCCTGTTCAAGGCGCCGGTGTGGCTGTCGGCCCTGATCGAGAAGGGCGCGCTGGGCCAGAAGACCCGCGCCGGCATCTTCCGCAAGCAGGGCAAGCAGATCATGGTGCTTGACCTCGCCCAGCAGGACTACCGCCCGAGCGCAGGCGAGGTGGCGCCCGAAGTGGCCGCCATCCTCAAGAACCGCAACCCGGCCGAGAAGTTCGCCCAGCTGCGCGCCAGCAGCCATCCGCAGGCGCAGTTCCTATGGGCCATCTTCCGCGACGTGTTCCACTACTGCGCCTATCACCTGGCCGACATCGCCGACAACGCCCGCGATCTGGACTTCGCCATGCGCTGGGGCTTCGGCTGGTCCATGGGCCCCTTCGAAACCTGGCAGGCCGCCGGCTGGGCCGATATTGCCGCTGCCATCCAGGCCGACATCGACGCCGGCAAGGGCATGGTCGACGCGCCGCTCCCCGCCTGGGTGTTTGAGCGCCAGGGCGTGCATGAAGCCGCTGGTTCCTTTTCGGCCGAAGCCGGTGCGCTCAAGGCGCGCTCCAGCCTCAAGGTCTATGACCGCCAGCTCTACCCCGAGCAGGTGCTGGGCGAGGCGCCCAAGGACCGCGGCGAGACCCTGTGGGAGAACGACGGCGTGCGCCTGTGGGTGCGTGCCGACCAGGACGCCCGCATCGGCATCCTGTCCTTCAAGTCCAAGATGCATGCCATCGGCGAGGAAGTGCTCGACGGCGTGATCGAAGCCGTGGCGCGCGCCGAGCGTGAGCTCGACGGCGTGGTGCTGTGGCATGAAGCCCCCTTCGCCGTGGGCGCCAACCTGCAGCAGGTGGCCCAGGCCATCGGCGCCGGCCAGTTCGAGCTGCTTGAAAAGACCGTGGCCAAGTTCCAGCAGGCCTCGATGACTCTCAAGCACGCCCAGGTGCCGGTGGTGGCTGCGGTGCAGGGCATGGCCCTGGGCGGCGGCTGCGAGTTCGTCATGCACTCGGCCCACCGCGTGATGGCGCTCGAGAGCTATGTGGGCCTGGTCGAGGCCGGTGTGGGCCTGATCCCGGCCGGCGGCGGCTGCAAGGAGTTCGCCCTGCAGGCGCACACCCTGGCCCAGCGTGCTGCGGGCGGTGACGTGTTCCTGTACATCCAGAACGCCTTCCAGACCATCGCCATGGCCACCGTTGCCAAGAGCGCGCAGGAAGCCGTGGGCCTGGGCTTTGCCAGGGCCTCGGACGACATCCTCTTCAACCCGAGCGAGCTGCTCTACGCCGGCATCCGCCGCGCCCGCGCCATGGCCGAAGCCGGCTATCGCCCGCCGATGATGAACCCGGCCATCAAGGTGGCTGGCCGCAACGGCATCGCCACCTGCGAAATGATGCTCATGAACATGGCGCAGGGCGGCTTCATCTCGCCGCATGACTACACCGTGGCCAAGGCCGCCGCGACCGCCCTGTGCGGTGGCGAGGTCGAAACCAACGCCAAGGTGAGCGAGCAGTGGATCCTCGACGTCGAGCGTGCCCAGTTCGTGGCCCTGCTCAAGAACGAGAAGACCCAGCAGCGCATCGTTCACATGCTCGAGACCGGCAAGCCGCTGAGGAACTGACAGGAGGCGTAGGGCGGGTTTCAACCCGCCGCTCTTTCATGGAAAGCAGGCCGGTTGAAACCGGCCCTACGACCCCTCGATTCGATTTGGAGACACAGATGAAACAGATTCAGGAAGCCTACATCGTTGCCGCCACCCGCACCCCGGTGGCCAAGCGCAACGGCATGTTCCGCAATGTGCGCCCCGACGACATGCTCGCGCATGTGCTGCGCGGCGTGGTTGGCAAGGTCCCCGGCCTCGACGCCAGCGAGATCGGCGACGTGATCGTCGGTTGCGCCATGCCGGAAGCCGAGCAGGGCATGAACGTGGCGCGCATCGGCGTGCTGCTCGCCGGCCTGCCCGACACCGTGCCG
The DNA here is from genome assembly GCA_008501585.1 of Pseudomonadota bacterium. GTDB lineage: Bacteria > Pseudomonadota > Gammaproteobacteria > Burkholderiales > Rhodocyclaceae > Nitrogeniibacter. The sequence continues at coordinate 113,275 of QQUN01000019.1, forward strand.
GGCCTCACCATCAACCGCTTCTGCTCCTCGGGCGTGCAGGCCGTGGCCGACGCGGCCAACCAGATCCGCCTCGGCCAGGCCGATGTGATGATCGCCGCCGGCACCGAGTCGATGAGCGTCATGCCCCAGATCATGGGCAACAAGGTCAGCCTCAACCCGGCCATCTTCGAGAAGGAAGAGAACTACGGCATCGCCTTCGGCATGGGTCTGACCGCCGAGAAGGTGGCCGAGCAGTGGAAGATCAGCCGCGAGGACCAGGACGCCTTCGCCCTGCAGTCCAACCAGCGCGCCTGCGCGGCGATTGCCGCCGGCCACTTCAAGGACGAGATCACCCCCTACACCGTGCGCACCCATGTGCCGGGCGAGGGTGGCACCGTGCGCGTGGTCGAGAGCGTGTGCGATACCGATGAAGGCCCGCGTGCCGATGCCGCCATCGAGAAGCTGGCCAAGCTGCGCCCGGTGTTTGCCGCGCGCGGCTCGGTCACCGCCGGCAACAGCTCGCAGATGTCGGACGGCGCCGGTGCGGTGCTGCTGATGAGCGAAGCGGCGGTCAAGCGCTACGGCGTGACCCCGATCGCCCGCTTCGTGAGCTTCTCGGTGGCCGGCGTGCCGCCGCACATCATGGGTATCGGCCCCATCGAGGCCATCCCGCGGGCGCTCAAGGCCGGCGGCCTGACGCAGTCGCAGCTGGACTGGATCGAGCTGAACGAAGCCTTCGCGGCCCAGTCGCTGGCCGTCATGCGCCAGCTTGAGCTCGACCCGGCCAGGGTGAACCCGCTGGGCGGCGCGATCGCCCTCGGCCACCCGCTGGGCGCCACCGGCGCGATCCGCACCGCCACCGTGATGAGCGCCATGCAGCGTGATGCGTCGATCAAGTACGGCATGGTCACCATGTGCATCGGCACCGGCATGGGCGCGGCCGGCATCTTCGAGCGCGTCTGACCGACCTGACGGGCGCCGGCCCTGAACCGGCGCCCCTTTTTTCGCCTTTTAATAGTACGAACGTTCTATTGCGGCGCGGGGCATAGACCCCGCGCACCCGAGGAGACATCGATGGCCCAGTACACCCCGCCGATCCGTGACATGCAGTTCGTCCTGCATGAAGTGCTCAAGGTCGAGGACGCCTTCAAGTCCATGCCGGCCCATGCCGAGCTGGATGTGGACACCATCAACGCGGTACTCGAAGAGGGCGGCAAATTCGCCGCCGGCGTGCTCTTCCCGCTCAACCGCAGCGGTGACGAGGAAGGCTGCACGCTCGACCCCGAGACCCACGAGGTGAAAACGCCCGAGGGCTTCGCCGACGCCTACCGCCAGTTTGTCGACGGCGGCTGGGCCGCGCTGTCCTGCGACCCCGACTACGGCGGCCAGGGCCTGCCGGTGACGCTCAACCAGGCCTTCTACGAGATGCTCAACAGCGCCAACCAGGCGTGGACCATGTACCCGGGCCTGACCCATGGCGCCTACGACGCCCTCCATGCGCATGGCACCGCCGAGCAGAAGGCCACCTACCTGCCCAAGCTCACCAGCGGCGAGTGGACCGGCACCATGTGTCTGACCGAGCCGCATGCCGGCACCGACCTGGGTCTGCTGCGCACCAAGGCCGAGCCGCGCGGCGACGGCAGCTACGCGATCACCGGCGAGAAAATCTTCATCTCCTCGGGCGAGCACGACATGGCCGAGAACATCATCCACCTGGTGCTGGCCCGCCTGCCCGATGCGCCGGCAGGCAGCCGCGGAATCTCGCTGTTCGTGGTGCCCAAATTCAATGTGAACGGCGACGGTAGCCTCGGCGCGCGCAACGGCATCTACTGCGGCGCCATCGAGCACAAGATGGGCATCCACGGAAACTCCACCTGCCAGATGGTGCTGAACAACGCCGTCGGCACCCTCGTGGGCGAGCCGCACAAGGGCCTCGCGGCCATGTTCGTGATGATGAACGCCGCCCGCCTTGGCGTGGGCATGCAGTCGCTCGGCCTGACCGAAGTGGCTTATCAGAACGCCGTGGCCTATGCGAAAGACCGCGTGCAGAGCCGCGCGCTCTCGGGCGCCAAGGCCAAGGACAAGGCCGCCGACCCGATCATCGTGCATCCCGATGTGCGCAAGATGCTGCTCACCGCCCGCGCCTACGCCGAAGGCGGCCGCGCGCTGGCCATGCAGGTGGCGCTGCTCATCGACCAGGCCCAGAACGCGCCGGACGAGGCCGCCCGCCGGGATGCGGAAGCTGCCGTGGCGCTGCTCACCCCCATCGTCAAGGCCTTCCTGACCGACAACGGCTGGCTCGCCACCTCACACTGCATGCAGGTCTTCGGCGGCCATGGCTTCATCCGCGAGTGGGGCATGGAGCAGTATGTGCGCGACAACCGCATCAACATGATCTACGAGGGCACCAACACCATCCAGTCGCTCGACCTGCTCGGCCGCAAGGTGCTCGGTGACCAGGGCGCGCAGCTGAAGAAGTTCGGCGCCCAGATCCAGCAGTTCGCCATGGCCAACATGAGCGACGCGCGCATGCAGGAATTCCTCGCCCCGCTCGCCGACCTCGGCGAGAAGGTGACCAAGCTCACCGGCGAGATCGGCATGAAGGCCATGGCCAACCCCGAAGAGGTCGGCTCCGCGGCGGTGGACTACCTGCGCGTGGTCGGCCACCTGGTGTTCGCCTACCTGTGGGCGCGCATGGCCCGCGTGGCGCTCGACAAGGCCGAGGGCGGCGATCCGTTCTACGCCGCCAAGCTGGTCACCGCGCGTTTCTACTTTGCCAAACTGCTGCCCGAGACCGCGAGCCTGATCCGCACCGCGCGCGCCGGCGTGGCGCCGCTGATGGCGATGGAAGAAGACTGGTTCTGATCCGTCCCTCGTGCTGCCTGACACGGCCCGCCCTGTGCGGGCCGTGTTTCTTTCCGACCTAGAGCGCGGACACTAGGAAGCGGATGCTGCGCGCGTAGCGCCCGTAGTCGCGGGTGCTCACCCCGTTGCGCGCCGTACCCACATACAGCTCGCGGCCGGCCTCGCGGTACACCGTGATCACGCCGCCTGCAGCACCCACGGCCCCTGCGTGCACGGCGGCGCGGCACAGCGCCGAGTCATCGGTGTACGGGTTGCTGCCCCACACGCTGCCCTCGCCGACGGCCTCGGCGCTGCAGGCGCAGGCATAGGGCGTGGCCAGTGTCGGGTTGATCGACAGGGTGCGCGGGCAGGGCGGCGGCTCGGCCGCCGGTGCCGCGCCGGCAAAGTGGATGCTGCGTGCGTAGTTGCCGTAGTCCGAACTGCGCACGCCGTTGCGCGTGGTGCCGGCATAGACCGGATGCCCCGGCTCGCGCAGCACCGTGATGGGCCCGCCCGCGTCGGTGATGACCCCGGCGTGGATGGCCGCCGTGCACAGCGCCGAGTCGTCGGTGTAGCGATCCGTGCCCCAGACACTGCCCTTGCCCGACGCGCCGGCGTCGCACACACAGGAGAACGGTGTGGGTAGCGCCGGGTTGATCGACAGGGTGCGCGGGCACGGGGCGGACGCCGCGCCGGTGCCGGGCGCCACGCCGGAGAGGGTGGGCGGTGGGCTGGCAGCCGGTGTGGCCGGAGCGGTTGGTGTAGGCGGCGGTGCGGCGGCTTGGGCAGGTGAGGGCCGTGCCTCGGTGGGCGCCGGCGCGGGCGGGTCGCTCCCCAGCCAGATGGCGCCGAGCGCGATCAGCCCCAGCGCGGCCCGCCCGATGACGGCCTCGCGACCGACGCGGCGCAGCACCGGCTGGGGGC